>DAOUAL010000001.1:0-30803 GCA_034433515.1 Anaerolineae bacterium
CGAGCCCGTATTCACTGGAGCAAGGCAACCAAGGCGTATCTTCAGAACCAGCCTGAAATCTTGATCGAAGAATTGCCAGCCTATGCTCCGCAACTCAATCCAGAAGAGTATTGTCACGGAAACGTCAAACAACGCCTCAAAAATGCTCGTCCTGCAAGTACCGAAGAAATGCGCGCCCTGCTTGATCGCGGCTTTGCTCGCTTACGCCGTCGCCCAGACTTGCTTCTCGGTTTCTTTCACACCGCCGGTCTTTCTGTTAGGCAACTTAGGTTAACCTGAATAGGTTAACCTGAATAATGGTTGGGTGGTGGGTAGTGGGATTGTTGGGCATTGGGGGTTTTGTCGGCGTACTCGTGTTCCAATTCAATATTATCTCGAGCGCCCATGCTCAATAATCAAGGATCGGATGTGCAATGAAATCGCGTGAAACCGAAGCGGCGTTGGTTATCCGTTCGGACAAGGCGGCGCAGATTGCCAATCAAATCGCGCGTATTGAAACATTGGGAGCGTATCGGCTTGAGCCGCAAGCCACGCTCAAGATTGGCGATATTTATTTTGACACGTCGGATCAATTGTTGCAGAAACAAAAACTGGCTTTGCGGATTCGCCAAGTCAATGGCAGAACCTTCATTACGCTCAAGGGACCAGCGCAGAAAAAAAGCGGCGGTGGGCAAGAACGTTTGGAAATCGAATTGGCGTGGTCGTTCACAGCGTTGACGTGTATCGTTCGTGAATTGCGCGCGCGCGAGATCGAAATCAAGTTGACTCGCCAGGATTTTATGCGCACCGACCCGGTCGGCACGTTAAAGCGGCTTGGTTTTGTACCGATCCAAGATCGTACAACGATTCGCCAAGTGAGGAAAATCACTGCAGCAGATCAATCGGGGGAAGAGGAGTTGGCGGAACTGGCAGTGGATGCCGTAACCTATCGTTTGGGCAAACAGGCGGTTCGCCTGCACGAAATCGAACTTGAAGCCAAACACGAAAAGGCGCGCTTGAACGAGATGATTCAACCGTTGGAAAAAATGTTCAAGCCGGCTTTGCTCACTTGGCAAAGCAAGTTGGCAACCGGGCGCGCCCTCCAAACTTTGTTGGAGGATGGCAAATTAGCCAAGTATCTCGACGATCAGAATAATCTCAAGCCGAAAGCGTACGCAAAACTCGGAGAGATTTTGAGCAAAGGGTGATAGGATGACCGATAGACGTTCTGTGGATGAACTTTCGCTTCAGGAATTAGAAGCGTTGGTTGAGCAGCGGCGGCGCATCGAACGGGCACGGCAATTTGCACAGAGCGATAGTGCGCGGCGTTTCCGCCCGGTCACCGTGTTGCCCAGTGATGCAATGTCGCCGCCGAAGGAAAAGACGAGCACTCGGCACGCGCGTTCGTTCCGTGACCGCGTGTTGTTGGTTATTGAAGTGATGGCGGTGTTGGGTTTGTTGGTGATTATCGTTGGCTCGTTGACGAGTCTGCAAACATTGAATCAAGAGGTGATTCAAGCGCGTGCTGCCACACCTAATGCAACCTTGCTCAACGGGGCGACGAATGGCGCGGGTGACCAACAATTACCCGGCTCATCGTTTCCGCCAGCCAATCCTTTGCTGGAATTGCCGGGCAGTTCGTTTGCGCCCGAGGTTGCGCCGCCCGCGCTGGGAGTGCGTTTGCAAGCGGTTGCCGCGTTACCGGTGCCGACGCCGGGACCACGTTCGCCGACACGCATTGTCATTCCCGCGATCAATCTGGATTGGCCCATCGTGCAAGGCGATGGCTGGGAAGAATTGAAGCAAGGCATTGGACACCGAGTTGGGTCGGTGAATCCGGGAGAGCGGGGCAATATGGTGCTCTCGGGACACAACGATGTGTACGGTGAGCCATTTAGGGATTTGGAAAAACTCGAGGTGGGCAAAGAGGTGTTGGTGTACGCCGGCAACACCGCGTTTCGATATGTGATCAAAGCCAAACGCGTCGTTGTGCCCACCGATCTAAGCGTCTTGGCACCCTCCAAGGACCCAATTGTAACCTTGATTACCTGCACGCCCTATCGCGTGGACACGCACCGGCTTGTGTTGATTGGTGAACTGGCGCCCTAAGTTTGCACTTTTCGACATTTCGTTTATAATCGTGCCCGTTCGCGGAATAATTTCTGGAAGGAGATCGTATGCCTAAGAAAACTCGCAAGATGAAACAGCGTGCGGCTATGCGCCGCAGTGTGCCCAGCACGGTGGTGCAACCCGAGGCGGAAGAAACCCCAGCAGTTGTAACACCCTCCAAACCGATCCTTGCCCCAACGAATCGGACTGTTACACCCTTGAACTATGATTATTCGCATATTTATAACGACCTCAAGCGCATTGCCTTGTTTGCGGGTTTTTTCTTTGCAGTGTTGATTGCACTTTCTTTCATCATCAAGTAGAGTTTTCTTCTTTGCCAAAAAAGAAACGCGACTATGCATCCCTAGTCGCGTTTTTTAACAAGGCACTTTTTTATTCAAACGATGCATCGCTCGGAGTGTGCGTGCGCGGGAAACCAATTGTGGCGCGTAAACCCAGATCAATAATCAAGTGAACGATGAGTGCATACCACGTGTTCTGGGTAAAGATAAAAATGATGGCACTCACGATGGCAAGACTCCCACTCCACAGTGGAGCATCGGCGCGAGTGACATCGCGCAAATTGGCGCGCACAAACGGATTGCTCCCGGCTTCCAGAAAAACTAACGCCAAGCCGAAGAACGTGCCCCAATAAAAATCGCCTAGCCAGAGGATCGGTCCACTCCGATAGAATGCCCAGTGGGCTTCTTGATAAATCACCTCAACGCTGTGCCGCGCCCAATTCCAGCCACTCTCATCAATCGCGTGGGGATGTTCGGTTTTGGCGTAGGGGCGCCACACCCAGACAATTACCAACAAGGCACCGATGCCCACGGTGGCAAAGGTCAATGCTGTGCCAACCCAATCCAGCCCCCACACGCCGAGCGCGCGCATGGAATTATAGCCCAGCACCAGGGTGGCGTACGGAATCGCCAGATAGTACCCCCACCGCAGCAACTCGCCAAAGGCACGCGCGATGCCGGCGGTTTGTAGCCAAGTCATAATCCGTCCCCCGTGCCCGGCGCGTTCCTGCCGATTGACCCACGCGAGATTCGCCATCAGCGCATACAAGACGATGGAGGCGCCCAGGACGATTGCCAGGGCGCGGCGTGGTTCGAGGGACAGGAGCACTTCGTAAATCGTCACGGTTGGGTCCCTGTCGTTTGCGGTAATGGTACCACGAGGGTAACGCGCGTGCCGTGTCCTGGCGCGGACATGATGGTGAGATTCCCATCAATCAAACGCGCTCGTTCCCGCATATTTTGTAATCCCAGACTGGTGCGTGTATCGTACGCATTCTCGATGGCTTCGACATCGAACCCCGGTCCTTGATCTTGAATCACGGCGACCAGCGTATTTTCTTTGCGTTGCAAACTGACCAGGATGGGTTTGCCCGCGCCATGTTTGCGTGCATTCGTCACCGCTTCTTCGATGATGGCGAAGGTGGTGGACGCAATATTCTGATCCAATTCGGTTCCAAACTCCCCGGGGACGACTTGGATAGGAATCTTTTCGGTTTCGCGCAGGCGTTCGCCCAATTGGGCGACGGCAGCCGAAAGCCCCTTGCTCTCCAAGGCGAGTGGGCGCAAAATAAACAAGGCGGTCCGAATCTCTTTGGTGGCTTGTTGCGCGATCTGGCGCGCTTGAGCCAATTCGGCTTTGGCTTCGGCGGGATTGGAGTCAATCAGGTGTTGGATATAGTCGAGTTGCATGACCAGCCCGGCGATTTTTTGGGTAGGCCCATCGTGCAAATCGCGCGCCACTTTCTGCCGCATCTCATTTTCATCGTGAATGATGCGATGTTGTTCTTGGCGCGAGAGTTCATAGAGTTTGGCATTCTGAAAGGCAATGCCGGCTTGACTGGTAAAGGCTTGCATCAATTCCAAATGTTGCGGAGAAGGTCGGCGTGGCGCCGGCGAAGTCAGAATCACTGCTCCATACAATTCGACGCCAGCGCGTAGGGGATAACAGACCCCGCTGCGACATCGTTGGAGCGCGGAAAACTGGGCTAGTTCGGGATCGAGATGGATTTGATCAAAGACAACCGGTTCGCCGGTTCGGAAGGATTCGGCAAGGATCCCGGTTTTTCCTTCGATGCGCAATTGTTCATCGTGTTGCGTTAGGTTGCGCGAGGCGAACACGCCCAAGCGTTGCGCCGGGTCATGCTCATCGAATAGAAACACGATGCCAACCGGCGGACCATCCTCCCGCCGGGATTCCGGCAACCCCTTGACCCCGGCTTCCAACATAGATTCGAGAACGTGTTTGTAGTTAGTCGTCAAGTTGAGCAGATCGGTGGATTGATAAAGCAACTTGGCGCCGGCCACCGCACCGCGCAATTCCGCCAGTTCTTGTGTGGCACGCTTGACCCTCTCTTCACGTTCGTGTTGCGCGAGGTAGGCTGTAAAGATGGCTGTGCCTAACATGACCACGAGCGGCAAGACCGTGGAGGCGGGCGCGCGCACGCCGCTGTCAAGCGGCAAGAAAAATTGCACGGCGAGTGCAAACACCAGTAACAGAACGATGGTAATGCCAAGTTTGAACCCAAAGCGTACCGCAACGATGATGACTGGAAAGACGACCAAGTAGGCGAGCAAATTGTTTTCGGTGATGACGGTAAAGGGGAGAATACCAAACAAAAGTGTATCCGCAATCAAGGTTGGCAAGGGAAGAAATTTTGCCCATTCGGGGAATTGGAGGAGGATGCCAATGATCAAATTGGTTATGACGGCGATGGCGAGCCACGTCAACAGACGTGGGGGCACCATCCAGTCTCTCAACTCGATCCAGATGAGCGGAATCACCGAGAAAATTACCACCCAACGAATGCGCCACAACACATCGTCCACGCGGATGGAGCGTTGCGGAATCGGCTGGGACTTGGGTTCGTTCACGCACAACCTCCGTATTGGCTGATGACCAAAAAACCGCGGCTGGGTTCACCGCGGTTCATTCGTGATGGGCGGTATAGGAGTCGAACCTATGACCTCGCGGATGTGAACCGCGCGCTCTAACCAACTGAGCCAACCGCCCATTTCGCCGCCCATTATAGCACGCCCAATGTGAAATTGCAAATTTTATTTAATTGCCTTTTTGGCGTGCTCGTGGTATGATTTGCATGACAAGACATTGGGCATCCTGCCGCGCGATGAATCGCACGACGACAAACCGGCGCGATGAATCGCGCGACTATAAACCTATTTTCGGAGAGAGCATGCGCATGCAGGATAAATCGTATGCCATTGCGATTGTGGTGGTTTTGGGGATTTGTTGTCTGGGAGCGTATGTGGCGATTTCTGGGTTTTTGAATAGCAACCCATCCGCTTTGACGTTTAGTACGCCGGTTTTGCAGGCGACCGCGATCGCGATCAATTTACCCACCGATACCCCTGCCCCGACCAGCCCTGCTGCCGTTCAAACGATTCGTCCAACGAGTGCGCCACTCCCATCGCCCTTAGGAGCATTTCAGACGATCACGGCTGTCGCCACGATGGTGATTCCCTCCGCACCTCCAACGCTCACTCGCACAGCAACGCCGGCAGCCTCATCGCCGGCGCCCCAATCGTGCGCGGGCTTTCTGTTTTGCTGGAAGTATGGCGTGCCCGATGCTATCTTGGGACCGACGGGTAATGAATGTCCGCGAAATTACATCTGGGGTCTCGTAACCGATGCGAACGGCAAGGGCTTGCCGAATGTTCGCATTCGGCATCAAGCCCCCAATGGTGAGTACGGTGAAACAATGAGCAAGGACAAACCGGATGTGCCGGGCAAGTACGATATTTTGGCGCCGAGCGGAACCTTTGTGATTTGGATCGTAAGCGGGGGCGCGCAATCGAGTCCCCAAGTGAGTGTGGCGGTACAACCTCACACTCCTGGCGCGAATGTGTGTTTGATGCGGATTGACTTTTTCCAACAAAAATAGAATCGAGAGGATGTGGCTCTCGATTCTGTTTCTTATTTCGGCATTGCTTTCAAACGCACATAGGCACCCACCGGAATGCCGTCCGGTTTCGTGATAGACCACCAATATTCTTCGTTCTGTTCCGTCCAATCCGGATTCGCCATATAGATGACGAACATTGCCCCGATCCACGGCGCCCAATTATTCTTTGCCCACTGGTAGGCGCGAACAATGTACTGGCCTTGGGTCTGTTCATCCACCGCAAACCACGAATACTCTTTGTGAATCGGATCGCGGGTCCAGCCAAATTCTGTGATCACAATTTGCTTATTTTTATCGCCGCGTTGCTCCATAATCTTGCGCAGGTCTTCGACGTGGCGGAAGCAATACACGCGCCCAGTGACCGGCTCGTTGTTATTGTAGGCTGGATTCTTGATCACCTCATCGGGGCTCATTTCCGGCGGCGCCTTGTAGCCCGGTGCGTGTACGCCCAGCGCATCGAAATAACCGGTCGAATTGTTTTTCATCGCATCGTAAAACTTGGTGAGAAAGGTGACGTCCGGCATCGCTTCGTCATTACTTGTCGAAGTTGGGGTCAACCCGGCGCTGACGACGATGGCGTTGGGATCAATCGCCTTGATCTTTTCGTACGATGCTTTGAGCAAGGCGGCATATTCAACCGGGTTCGGAGGACGGCCGCACCATTCACGCGCCAAGTTAGGTTCGTTCCAAATTTCGTACGCACGGATGCGACCTTTGTACCGCTTGACAAAAGTGTCCAAGAAGTTGAGCCAGTCTTGCATGTTCTTGGCGGGCCCCATTTGTTTTTTGGCTTCGTTGAAACAACCGGGCGCTGCCCAATCGGGTGCGTTATCCACACGCGCCAAAATGTCAATGCCGAACGAGTTGGCAAGATAGACCGCTTGATCAGCGTTGCTCCAATTGAATTTGCCTTTGCCCGCCCCTTCGATATCGCGCCACGCAAATTGTTGCTTGACCCAGGTCAAACCAGCATCTTTCATCATGCCTAGATCACGATGCGCGGTTTCCGGGCGCCACCACAAGAATGCTTGCGCGCCGTATTCGGGTGAATTCATCTTGATCGGTTTGACAGAGGGCATTCGGGGTACGGTGGGGGTCGGCAATGGCGTTTCGGTAGATGGGACTTGTTTATTGGGAGTCGCTGGAGCATTCGTTGCCGTCGCACTTATAACCGGCTTGGCAACCTTGGTAACGGTGGGTGTGGGCGGATCGAAACGAATCTTTTGGAATCCCTCCGTCGCCACATAGCCCACAGCAATGGAGCCGACGCAACAAACCACCAAGACCATCGTAACAAGGCATCCGATTGCAAGCCAGTGGGTGCGACGCTGGGGACGTTCTGGTGGAGTCAAAGAAGAATAATCTTGCATCTGTTTCCTTTGTCAAAGAAATATCGCTCGTCATTATAGCATGTTAGTGCGGCTCGACCAAATTGCAGGTTGACAATCTGGTAGGCCAATTCTATAATCGCGCCCACATATTGCAAAAGGAGTGCCAATGTATTTTGAACGATTGGTCGTGGGCCCCCTCAGTGTGAATTGTTATATCATCGGCGATGACCAGACGCGCGAAGCGATCATTGTGGATCCGGGTGGCAATGCGCGCGATATTCTCGATACACTCCGCCGTGAGCAACTCAAACCGATGACCATCATCAACACGCACGCCCATTTCGATCATTTGATCGCCTTAGCCGAGGTACGTGAAAAAACCGGGGCGCCGTTTTGGTTGCACGCCGACGAAGCGCCGGTTTTAGCCAATGCCTCCTTGGGAGCGCGGATGTTTGGTTTTGCGATGGCGCAACCCAAGCCCGCTGAACGCTTGCTACACGATGGTGCCCCCGTGCGCGTGGGGACGCTTACCCTCCGCGTGTTGCACACCCCGGGACATACCCCCGGCGGTATTTGCCTGTTGGGCGATGGCTGGGTGATCTCGGGAGATACGTTGTTTCAAGCCGGCATTGGCCGCACCGATTTGCCCGGCGGCGATTATGCCACCCTAATGGCATCCATTCGCGATAAGTTGCTGACCCTGCCGGATACCACCATCGTTTATCCCGGTCACGGCGAACCCACGACGATTGGTGAAGAAAGGCAGTTGAATCCCTTTCTACGCCCATTGATCACCGGACGCTGGCAGGTGTAACCAACGCGATTTTGCCAGAGGGCTCGCTCGATGCAGAGCGAGCCCTCGCTTTTTAATTCAATCCGCCGTTGAAATCACTTGGATTGAAGCCGACCGGCGTCGGCTAGACTCCAGCCTGCGAAGGCGGGCTTGGGGTGTTCGTGGCTGCGACTTCAGTCGCTCGATCCGACTTTGCAACAGCCCTAAATTCAATATGTTCAATATTGACTGAACTAACTAAATACATTATAATGTTCAAAAATATACAGAACTCTCTGCTAGGAGTGGCGCGATGGACAAAGACGCCAGTTGGTCAGAAAAGAAACATTTTGTCGAAGATGTGGGCTTGTTGTTTGAAGAGGGCGGAATGCCCCGCATGGCAGGGCGCATCGTGGGATGGTTATTGATCTGCAACCCGCCGTATCAATCGTTGGGGGAACTCACCGAGATTCTCGGTGCAAGCAAAGCCTCCATCAGCACCATGACCCGTTTGCTGCTCCAAGCCGGGTTGATTGAGCGGATTGGGGTGCCGGGCCATCGCCGGGATCATTTTCGGCTCAAGCCAGACGCCTTCTACACCTTGATGCAGCACAATTTGGAAGAAATCAAGAATGGTTTGCAACTCGTTGAGCGGGGCATGGCATTGGTGGCGGGACAACCGCCCGAATTGCGTCAACGCTTGAAACAGGTCCGCGAGATGTACGCCTTTTTTGATCGCGAGTATCCTCGGCTGCATCAACGTTGGGAACGTCGGTGGAAAAAGATGTACGCGTAGAGGACAACCATGGTCTTGAAAAATCTGTGGCGCCGCAAAACCCGGACGTTCTTAACACTCATTGGCGTTGCCATCGGCGTGATGGCGGTGGTGACGTTGAGTGCATTCGCAGAAGGATTCATCAACGCCTATTCCACCGTCCTCACTTCGAGCGGCGCCGACATTATTGTAACCCAAAGCGACGCCGCCGATATTATCTTGTCGGCGGTGGACGATGCCGTGGGACCACGGTTATTGACGATTAGTGGTGTCACCCGTGTCTCGGGGGTTTTGCTTGGCGTCGTAACCGCGCCCGATGTGCCCTACTTTGTCATCTTTGGTCTTGATCCCAAAGAGTTTGGTATCGCACATTATAAAATCGTTGAGGGTCAGCCGATTGTTGCGCCGCGTCAAGTATTGCTGGGTAAGGTTGCCGCCAAGAATTTCAAAAAACAGGTCGGGGATCATTACAAGATTCAAGAGGTCTCGTTCCGGATCGTGGGAATTTATGAAACCGGGCAAGGCATCGAAGATATGGGCGCGGTCATCGCGCTGAAAGATGCACAGGAAATTTTCAAAAAGCCCCGTCAGGTAACCTACTATCAATTGCAAACCCAACACCCGGCGCTTACGCCGGCAATTGTCCAAGAGATCGAGCGGCGTTTCCCTAAACTCGCAGCGGTAAAATCGGCGAACTTTATGGACGAACAACAAGAAACGCAAATGCTCCGCGCGATGGGCTGGTTTATTGGGTTGCTGGCAGTGTTGGGCGGCGGCTTGGTGATGATGAACACGATGTTGATGAGTGTCTTTGAACGCACGCGCGAAATCGGCGTGTTCCGCGCGGTGGGTTGGAGCAAAGGGCGCGTGGTGCGTCTGATTCTAGGTGAAGCGTTGTGGCTCAGTATCCTTGGCGGAATGGTTGGTATCGGAATCGCGATTTGGTTAGTCAGCGCCCTGAACCAATTACCGGCGTTGTATGGTTTTCTGGACAGTGCGCTCTTGCCGGCGTTGTACGTTCAGGGCTTGATAACGGCCATGTTGCTGGGGATCGTTGGCGGATTGTATCCGGCGTGGCGTGCCGCACGTTTACAACCGGTCGAGGCAATGCGGTACGATGGCACTCAAGCGCCAAGTCAAAAGCCAAAAGGAAAAAGTGAAATCTTTAATCTTCAATC
The DNA here is from genome assembly GCA_034433515.1 of Anaerolineae bacterium. GTDB lineage: Bacteria > Chloroflexota > Anaerolineae > UBA4142 > UBA4142 > DAOTXS01. The sequence goes on from DAOUAL010000001.1 coordinate 10,088, forward strand.
GCCAATCTCTAGGTTTGGCGGAATGGCGATTCGCAATGTGTTGCGGCAGCGCACGCGCACCTTGTTGACCGCGTTGACGATTGGCGTGGGTGTGGGCCTCGTCGTTACATTGGGCGGTATGGCGGATGGGCTGGTGCAACAACTCGGTGCGATTGGAAGCAAGAGTGGTGAGTTGACGATCAGCGAAGCCAAAGCATCGGATATGGGACTGTCGTCTATTGATGCGCGCGTGGGGCAATGGGTTGCTGGTTTACCTCAAGTCGAACAGGTGTCAGGGGTGTTGTTTGGTGTGGTTACCGTTCCCGGCACACCGTACTTTTTATCCTGGGGGGTGGATCCGTTCGGTTATGCGATTCGCCATTATGCCATCACGGAAGGCGGACCGCTTCGGTTGCCGCGCGATATATTGTTGGGCAAAGTGGCGGCAAAGAATATGAAGAAGCAAGTTGGTGATACGATCACGATTTCCGGCAACACCTTCCGCATCGTGGGCATTTATGAGACCGGTATTGGTTACGAAGATGGCAGTGGCGTAATGTCGCTGACCGAGGCACAACGAATTTTCAAAAAACCGGATCAAGTCAGTTTCTTTTACGTGAAATTGCGCGATCCGAGCCAAGCCGAAACCATCCGCCGATTGATCGAAGCGCGCTTTCCACAGGTGAGCGTCTCCCAATCTACCGAGTATGCTGAAAAAACGAACGATATGCGCACCTTTCGCGCGATGGCGGATGCGTTATCATTCATTTCGATTCTGATTGGCGGCGTGGGAATTATGAATGCGATGCTGATGAGCGTCTTTGAACGCACGCGCGAGATTGGCACATTGCGCGCGCTCGGCTGGCGACGCCGACGTGTCGTGGGTATGATTCTGCGCGAAGCGTTGGTGCTGAGTGTGATCAGTGGCATTGCCGGGATTATCTTTGGTATTGGGCTGGGTACGCTCATTACGTACGAACCGACGATGGGCACTTTTCTCAAAGGGAGTTACTCGCTCCCGTTGTTGGCGCAAGCGATGGTGGTTGCGCTCGTGTTGGGGACAATCGGCGCGGTGTACCCGGCGTGGCGCGCTGCCAATCTCTCGCCGATTGAAGCATTGCGGTACGAATAGAATTTCTGATTGATGATTTGCTCCCACGGGGCGACTGGAGCCGAGCGTTATCTTGAATTTCTTGGAGGTCAACCATGAACAAGCGAAACATTGTCGTCGGCGTCATTGTCGTTCTGGTGTTGCTGATTGCGTTTTTCACAGTTGGTGGTGGCGCAGACATAGTTAATCCCCAGCCCACCCCCACGCCCATCGCCTCGCCAATTGATTACGAAAACTTGGTTACAGCGTCGGGAACATTGGTGCCGGTCAAGCGCGCACAGTTGGCGATGCGCGCGGCGGGGCAGGTAACCCAGATTTCGGTCAAGGTGGGCGATCAGGTTCAAGCCGGCGATGTGTTGCTTCGCTTGGACGATGCCGAAGCGCAAGCGGCGGTCAAACTGGCGCAAGCAACGCTCGCGCAACTCAAAGCGGGTGCAACGAAACAAGACCTGGCGATTGCGCAAGCGAACGTGGAGACCGCCAAAGCGCAACTTGCCAAAGTGCGCGCGGGCGCGACGCCGGAAGAGATCGCGATTGCGAAAGCGAGTTTGGATCGCGCGGCGGCGATTTTGAAAAACGCCCAAGCCGAGTACGATCAAGTCAAGCACGATCCGTACATCGGAATGTTGCCGCAATCGGCTGCGCTCGAAGCCGCCTACGAACAGTACCGCATCGCCGAGGCGCAATATCAACGCGTACTCAAAGGCGCAACGCCGGAGGATATTCGGATTGCCGAGACAGCGGTTGCGGTCGCACAAGCGAATTTGGAGCGCGTTCAAGCCGGCGCGCGCGCGGAGGAAATCGCGGCGGCACAAGCCCGGCTAGAGCAAGCCCAAGCGATGTTGAATGCCATGACGTTGACCGCGCCGTTTGCCGGCACCATCGCCGCGATCAACGTGCGCGAGGGCGAGATGGTTACGCCGGGGATGCCGGTGATCACGCTGGGCGATTTGAGCCAGATGCGTTTGGAAACCGATGATTTGAGCGAGACCGATGTGGCGCGCGTCAAGCTCGGACACGTTGCCAGTGTTACGTTTGAGGCGCTGCCAACCCAAACGTTCAAGGGCAAGGTCACGCACATTGCTCCAATTGCGACCGCCAAAAGTGGCGGCACCAATTACACGATCTACGTGGACATTGAGAATCTCGATCCGGCGTTGCGCTGGGGTATGACCGGACATATCGAGATCAATGTCAAGCAATGACGGAGGACGAATAGGGTTAAGTCACGTCGGGCGAATGAATTCGCGGCAACAACGACCCAAAGCCGCCCTGCGGCGGCTGGGGGCGAACCTGCGGAGGCAGGTTTGGGGTAATGATAGACGCGATTTGAATCGCCAGAGCGGGCGAATGAATTCGGCAACAACGACCCAAAGCCGCCCTGCGGCGGCTGGGGGCAAACCTGCGGAGGCAGGTTTTTGGTCTCGACATGGCGGTCTTGGGTAAAAGGTGTAAACAATGACAGATAAAAATAGAATCGTGGTGGAAACCATTGACCTGACCAAGATTTATGGCGATGGCGATGGCGTGCGCGCGCTCAATGGTGTTACGCTGACGATTCGCGCCGGCGAATTTGTAGCGGTGATGGGACCTTCGGGGAGTGGCAAATCTACGTTGCTCAATCTTCTCGGCGCGCTCGACCGCCCGACCAGCGGCGTGTGCATGGTCAATGGGCAAGACTTGGCAAAGGTGCGTGATCTGGATCGCTTTCGCTCCAAGACGGTGGGCTTTGTCTTTCAATTGCACAACCTCATTCCCACCCTCACCGCGCTCGAAAATGTCCAAGTGCCGTTGCAAGAGGAAAGGATGAGCGATGCGGAACGGCGTCAGCGCGCCGAATCACTTTTGAATCTAGTGGGCTTGGGCGACCGTATGACGTTTATGCCGGCGCAACTTTCCGGCGGTCAGCGTCAGCGCGTGGCGATTGCGCGCGCGCTCGCGAACAACCCCGCCATCGTCTTGGCGGACGAACCGACCGGCAACCTTGACAGCAAAAGCACGAACGAGATTATGGACTTGATGCGGCGTCTCAATCGTGAACAAGGGACGACGTTCATCGTGGTTACGCACAACCCGGCGGTGGCGCGCGCGGCAGACCGCATTGTCACGTTGCGCGATGGGAAAATCCTGCGCGATGAAAAGATTGACAGTATCTTTTTGGAAGATTTGCGCGAGTTCAAAGAGTCCGCGCTGGGGCACGCGATTCTGGAGGGGAATGTGCCGGCAGAGTTGCGCGGCTTGGGGATTGACCAGATTGCCGGGCAGGTGCGCGAGGTGTTGAAGAAAGTTGGGTAGTTGGATCGTTGCATCGTTGGGGCGTTGCGTCGTTGTGTCGTTGCATCGTTGCGTCGTTGGATCGTTACATCGTTGCATCGTTGCATCGTTGTATCGTTGCATCGTTACATCGTTGGATCGTTGTGTCGTTGGGCGGTACTGCCTTCTGCCTTCTGCCTCCTGCCCCCTGCTTACTGCCTACTGCCCATCCTCCACCTCCTTCCACAACTCCGGGAACGTTTCCCCGCACGTTTCTGCAATCCAGCGTAAAAGATTTGCCGCTTGTTGCGCGTACGGCGCGTGCTGTTGTTGCGCGAAAATTGTGCCCGCGGTAACAGCGTAGCGAATGGCATCTTTCCAGCGCGCGTGTTTGTCTTCCCCCGGCAATTCCGCCAAATCCATTGCCAGAATCGCCAGATTGAATTGCGTCATCGCGTAGGCGAGCGGGGCGGTGTCGGGAGTCCAAAAGCGCAACGCTTCATCATAGGCGGCGAGGGCGTCGCGCAGGCGGGCGGCGCGGTCTTCGCCGGGCAAGGAGGCGAGGTCGCGCAAGATGATGCCGCGAATGACAAGTGCGTCTGCTAGTCTGCCAGTGTCAGAGCCCTTTTGCGCCAATTCCAAAAACTTTATTGACCAAACGTTGCTATCGCGCACGAAACCGAATTGTCTTTGCAGATTTGCGGTTTTGGAAATTAATCCTTGTGCCATTCCAAAATCGCTTTCAATCGCCCACTCGAACGCGTGGCGGAGTTGCGCGTATTCGGGAAGCATCACGGAATACTTTTGCTTGTCCTCTGCTTCGCGCATCGCTTGCGCAAAAATCTCCGCGTGTTTGCGGCGCGTCGTCTCTTCTTCGCCGGCTTGGCGCAAAAGCGCGAGCGCGTAATCGCGCAGGAGCAAGTGTTGCTGCCACCTCACCCCTGTCCCCTCTCCTTGTAGGAGAGGGGAATCTGCCTTCTCCTTTGCTTGCTCGGAAGACAGGTCGAGCAGACCGCCGTCGTAAAACGCGGTCAGTTGCGCGTGCGCCTCGTCGGTTGAACATTCCCACAGCGCGGCGGCAAATTCGGCGCTGAAACTTGCGTCCGGCGCAAACGCGCCCAGTGTGCGAAAACGATATTGCGCGCGCGGCTTCAAGTCGTCGTAGGATGGGAGTAAAACCGATTCGACCTCTGGCACACGTTCTTCATCCTCAAACGGCAGATCGGGAAAAGCGCGCCCCGCGATCACCCCGCGCGTTAAGCGTTCCACGAGTGCTTGCCATTTCGGCTTGCTCGGCTCGCCCGCGATTTTCTTCCCGGCAATGTCGAGCGCGAGAGCGTGGTTGCCCAGCCCCTTTGCCAGTTATTGCAGGAGTGGAACGTCGGCAGCAGTGGCGCGGTCAATTCGCGCGCGGAGCAGCGCGAGCGCGTCGTCGTCCGAAAGAATGTCGAGCGGAAAAATGTGCGCACGCGTTTCGCGCGCGATGGATTGTTTGCGCGTGGTCATCAACACCGAGGCGTTGGGCGGCGCGGCATCGAGCAGGGGCTGGACGGCGGCAACGTTCCAAATATCGTCGAGGACAATGAGCAGCGCGGCATCGTCGGCGAGCCAGCCACGTACCTGCGCGGGCGTAGCGTGTTGATCGGGCGGGAGCGCAAAGCCGGTGTTGTGCATCCACTCGTCGAGAATCGGTGTGCATTGGTCCGCCGTGCGATGCCCTGCGCCGAGTTTTTGGAAAATGACGCCGCGCGGAAATTGCGAATCGAGTTGCGCGGTGAGTTGGCGCGCGAGCCACGTCTTGCCGACACCGGGCGCGCCGTGAATCGTCGCGGTGATGGCGGTGCGCGTGCCGGGCGCGATGAGTTTGCGAACATCGTCCAACTCTTTTGCGCGATCGACAAAGCCGGGATCGGGGCGCGGCGGCGGAGGGGCGGCGCCACGCGTGCGCGCCGGTTACACGCGCTTCAAGCCGTTCGGCGATTTCAAGCGTTTTGTCGGTCGTGCTTCTGATGTGATCTAGTTTGTCAACAATGAGGTTGAGGAGGGGAAGATCGTTCTCAAACGTGGCGGCAAACGCGCGGATGAGGCAATCGGCATAAATGGTGGCAGCATCGGTGGCTTGAGCGTCGCTCAATTGCCCGTGCCAAACGGAGAGAAATTGCTGGCGCAAGGCATCGAGGAGGCGCGCGTGGTCAATTGTGTCCGGCAACGCGGTGGCAAGTTTTTCCAGCGATTCGATTTGGGCGAACGGCTGACTGCGAATCAACTGCGCGTACAAATCGGCTTTGCGCGCAAAGCAATCGTCCGCCGTGCGGAAGGTTGCGTTGATTTTTTCGGCACGGTCGCTAAAGAAATCGGTGAGGCGTGCGGTAACATCTTCGCCGGCATACTCGGTGAGGGTGCTGACCAATTCGGTGACAAACCCTTCGCCGATGACGCGCTTGGCTTGACACTCTAAAAACTTGACCGCGAGTTTGACGAGCGTTGGGGCTGGGTTGGGGTCAGGCATCGGGTTCCCTCCGCGATGACATCACGCACCTGGCTCAAACCAATCGCATTGTAACGCGGATTGCGTGCCGGGTCAACTGTTTGTAGTTGCGCGATTCATCGCGCTACCAAGTGCATTTTTCATTTGCCTATGGGTGCGCCAAAGGCGAATGAACCACTCCCTTAAATGTGGGACAAATTTGAAATTTGTCCTACGCGTAGTCCATTTTCATCCGACCGCTGGTGCGCCAAAGGCGAATGAGCCACTCCCTTAAATGTGGGACAAATTTGAAATTTGTCCTACGCGTAGTCCATTTTCATCCGACCGCTGGTGCGCCAAAGGCAAATGAACCACTCCTAAAAAATTGGCGCAGGAGCAACCCTCCTGCGCCAACCTGCTACCCAATCTACTTGTCTTTCGCAATCGGTGTGAGCGCTGCTTGCGCCGCCGCCAAGCGTGCGACCGGCACGCGGAAGGGCGAGCAACTCACATAGTTCAAACCGATTTGGTGACAGAACTCGATGGACGATGGATCGCCGCCGTGTTCACCGCAGATACCAACCTTCAAATTCGGTTTGGTCTTGCGTCCCTGCGTAACGGCCCATTGCATCAATTTGCCCACGCCTTCGCGATCCAATTCCTGGAACGGGTTCGCCGGCAAAATCTTTTCTTCGACGTACTTGAGCAAAAAGGCTTTTTCGGCATCGTCGCGGCTGACGCCCATTGTCATTTGCGTCAAATCGTTCGTGCCGAACGAGAAGAACTCGGCGTACTCGGCGATTTGCTCTGCCGTCAATGCGCCGCGTGGCACTTCGATCATTGTACCAAACTTGTATTCCACTTGAATGCCTTGTTCTTGCATCACTTTCTTGGCTTCGGCTTCCAGAATCTCGCGTTGATTCTTCAACTCGTTCACATGTCCCACGAGCGGAATCATGATTTCCGGATGCACATCCACGCCACGTTTCTTGAGGAGACACGCCGCTTCGATGATGGCGCGCGTTTGCATCACCGTGATTTGCGGCATCGTGATCCCCAAGCGACAACCGCGCAAGCCGAGCATCGGGTTGGCTTCGCGCATCGCGGCAACCGTCTTGAGCAGTTCTTCGGTCTCTTTCAACTGCTGTTCCTCGGACGATGTGTTGACATTCTCTTTGCGCATATGTTCGATCTTGACGCGCAATTCGGTTTGTTTGACCAGCAACTCTTCGTACGCGGGCAAGAATTCGTGGAGCGGCGGATCAATCAAACGAATGACGACCGGCAAGCCTTCCATCGCTTCCAAGATGCCGATGAAATCTTCGCGCTGAATCGGCAAGAGTTGATCGAGATATTTTTGGCGTTCGGCATCATCTTTCGCCAGAATCATTTTTTGCACGATGGGCAAGCGATCGGTTTCAAAGAACATGTGCTCGGTGCGGCACAAGCCAATGCCCTGTGCGCCGAACTTGCGCGCCATTCGCGCATCGCGCGGATAATCGCCATTCGCCCACACTTGCAAACCGACGGCGGGCGAGTTGGGCATACCCTTGCGCGATTTCTTCAAGCGAATTTCGTCCGCCCAACTGAGCAAGGTTTTCAAATCTTCGTCCTTGTCGAAATCGGGCAAAACGGTTTTGATTTCACCGGCAAACACTTCGCCCGTGCTACCATCAATCGAAATTGAATCGCCTTCTTTAATCGTTTTACTGCCGACCGTGAATAGTTTCTTTTCTTCGTCTACGTGAATCGCTTCGCAGCCCGCCACACAGGGCAACCCTGCGCCGCGCGCCACCACCGCCGCGTGCGATGTGGCGCCACCGTGTTGCGTGAGAATCCCTTTCGAAGCGTACATCCCGTGCACATCTTCCGGCGAGGTTTCGTAGCGTACGAGGATGACGGCTTTGCCTTGCTTGCCTAGTTTCTCGGCGGTGTCTGGGTCAAAGATGGCTAACCCGGTGGCTGCCCCCGGCGAGGCGTTCAAACCTTTTGCCAAAAGATTCCCGGCTTTGGCGGCATCTTCTTTCGCTTTGAGATCGAATTGCGGCATCAGCAATTGAACAATATGCCCCGGCTCGACGCGTGACACGGCTTCTTCTTTCGTGATCAATTTTTCCTTGACCATATCCACCGCGATCTTAACGGCGGCGCGCGCGGTGCGTTTGCCGGTGCGCGTTTGCAACATCCACAGTTTGCCGCGTTCGACGGTGAATTCCAGGTCTTGCATTTCGCGATAATGCTTTTCCATCTGGCGCGCGAGTTTGCGGAATTGTTCATAAACCTTGGGGTTCTTTTCTTTGAGTTCCGCAATCTTCATCGGCGTGCGAATCCCGGCAACGACATCTTCGCCTTGGGCGTTTGCCAAGTACTCGCCAAAGAGTTCGTTTTCGCCGGTGCCGGGATCACGCGTGAAGGCAACGCCGGTGCCGGAGTCGTCGCCCATATTGCCAAAGACCATGGTGCAGACGTTCACGGCGGTGCCCAAGTTATCTGGGATTTTGTTGAGACGGCGATAATCTACGGCGCGCTTGCCCATCCACGAACCGAATACGGCTTGAATCGCGAGTTCGAGTTGTTTGTAGGGGTCTTCTGGAAATTCTTCGCCGATCTCTTTTTTGTACAATTCCTTGTACTGCGCGACAACTTCTTTAAGGGCGTCCACGCCCAAATCCGTATCGGCTTTGGCGCCGTACTTGGCTTTGACTCCCTCAAAGATCGCGTCCCATTTTTTGGCGTCAATGCCCATCACGATGCGCCCGAACATTTGGATAAAGCGGCGATAGGCGTCGTAGGCAAAGCGTTCGTTGCCGGTCAACGCCGTGATGCCTTTCAGCGTTTCAGTGTTCAACCCTAGGTTGAGTACGGTATCCATCATCCCCGGCATCGAAAATTTGGCGCCTGAGCGCACGGAGACGAGCAAAGGATTTTTGGGATCGCCAAATTTTTTGCCGGTCTGCGCTTCGACCTTTTTCATCGCGGCGAGCACTTGGTCCCACATGCCTTTCGGAAACTTTTTACCCAGTGCCGTGTACGTATTGCATGCCTCGGTAGTGATGGTAAAGCCGGGCGGGACGGGCAACTTGGCATTGGTCATCTCCGCCAAGCCGGCGCCTTTGCCGCCGAGGAGATCACGCATATCCTTGTTGCCTTCGGAAAATAGATACACCCATTTCTTCGTGAGTGTTTTTTGGTTCGCCGCTCGCTTTACGGCGGTTTTCTTGACTGCCATGTTAGTCCTCCTATGTGGAATTTGATTTCAGATTTCCATTTACGGATTGGAGCGTTTCAGTCGAAGCGAATCCAATTGGTGATTTGCTGTTTCTCCAGTACCGATGTTGCAACGTCCATCGGAATTGATACAGTTCATCGTTCGATACGCTGAGTGTATAGCCGTTGCGCTCTAGAAAATCGAGCATTGCCAAGGTTGCGGTGCGCTTATTCCCATCTTGGAATGGATGATTCTTAATCAACAACAAGAACTTGATGGCGACTTTGGACGCTAGATCAGTTCTTATATCCTTTCGTGGAGCGTGGGACGACCTTTCTAGGTCGCTGTGTTTGACGGGCTGGAAAGCCCACGAAAGCCCACGCCACGGCGACTTTTCTAGGTCGCTGTGTTTGACGGGCTGGAAAGCCCATGCCACGGAAAGCCCACGCCACGCCATGAAAGCCCACAATACCTATCCGCTTTTCATTGGCTTCTAACCATTCTAGCATTTGAGGCGGAAGACTCTCACGTGCCACAATCAAATTTCGAGTCGTTCCAAACTCCTCTTAAAATTGGTTTGTAGTCGCGCGACTCATCGCGCGGGCGCTCCAGCGCCGTACTACGAGCTCACTCGCTTATGTTTCCTCTCTCTGCTGGTGCGCCGAAGGCGAATGAACAACTCTTCTGAAAAATAACCATAGAGGATGCAGAGGAGATAGTATTGATTCTCTAGGACAAATTTTCATCCAATCGCTAGTGTGCAAACGGCGAATGAATAATTCCTTTCCAACTCAACTAGTGCACCAACATGAAATAGTGGCATACCAGACGGATGGGAAGACGTGGACAGACGTGGCTAAAAATCGAGTTTTCACCACGCACTTTCATGTTGTTGCACTACTAGTGCCTAATCGTTCCAACAACACGCGCTTGACTTGATCCACCGATACCCGAATCTGTTCCATCGAATCGCGGTCGCGGATGGTAACTTTGCCATCGTACTTTTCGTCGCTGGGAATCGCCGATTGATGATCCACCGTAACGCAGAACGGTGTGCCAATCTCATCTTGCCGCCGATACAGGCGGCCGATGCTGGCGCTATCGTCGTACATCGTCAAGAGATGTGGACGCAAGTCTGCCGTGATTTTTTGTGCAAGTTCGACAATCTCAGGACGATTGCGTGCGAGCGGCAAGACGGCTACCTTGATGGGGGCGAGGGATTTGGGGAACTGGAGCACCACGCGCTTTTCACCGCGCACTAGTTCTTCTTTGTAACTTGCGAACAGTGCTACCAACACCGCGCGCTCGATGCCCATCGAAGGTTCGATAACGTAGGGAATATACTTTTCTTTGGTCTCATCGTCAAAGTATTCTAAACTCTTGCCACTTGTTTCGATGTGCCGCTTTAAGTCATAATCGGTGCGGCTGGCAATCCCTTCGATCTCGCTCCAACCCATCGGAAAATTATATTCGATCTCGAACGTGCCTTTGGAGTAATGCGCCAGGTCTTGTTTCTCCAGCGCGCGGACGCGAATATTTTCCGTGCGAAGATGGAAGGTGTTGATCCACCAGTTGAATCGAATGTCGCGCCATTTCACATGCCACGCGTCTTCCGTCCCCGGCTGGACAAAGAATTCGATTTCCATTTGCTCAAATTCGCGGTCGCGGAAAATGAAATTGCCGGTCACGATTTCATTGCGAAACGCCTTGCCGATTTGCGCAATGCCAAAGGGAATTTTCTTGCGCATGGATTCGCGCACGTTTTCAAAATTGACAAAGATCCCTTGCGCGGTTTCGGGACGCAGATACGTCACCGCCGCTTCGTCTTCGACCGGTCCCACAAAGGTGCGAAACAACATATTGAATTGGCGTGGCTCGGTGAGCGTCTTGTTCCCACAATCGGGACACGCCTCGCCTTTCAAATGATCGGCGCGAAAACGATGATGACACGTTTTGCATTCGACGAGTGGATCGGTGAATTCGCTCACGTGCCCGCTTGCGCGCCAGACGTTTGGATTCATAATGATCGCCGTGTCCACGCCGACGATATCTTCGCGGTCGTGCACCATCGCCTTCCACCACGCCCGCTTGATATTATTTTTCAACTCGACGCCCAGCGGACCATAATCCCAAAAGCCGCCGATGCCGCCATAAATTTCTGAACCCTGAAAGATAAAGCCGCGTCGCTTGCACAACGAGACAATCGTTTCCATGTCTGGCATTTTCATAATCCTTGAGATGATTTCAACTCGTGCAGAAACTTGATACTCTTCAATTCGCGTTCCAAGTGATACGAGATATACCGTTGCATCAGTTGCTCAACTTCGGTAAGTACGGGCAAGGTGAAAGATAATCTACGCACCGTCTCCCACTCACGCGTTTGCAGATAACGCAACACTTTGAGCGCGTTCAACGAAATCGGTTGGGCATCGTGTTGAGTGTGGGCGCAGTTTGGGTCAAGGACGCCGCCGGCTTCTGCGCTAAAATAATTCTCCACCGGCTCAACCGGGTGGCCGCAATGCAGGCACTGGAACAATTGCGGACGATACCCCACGAATTGCAAAAAACGTAATTCAAAAAATCGCGCGAGCAAATCGGGGTTGGTGGTGGGTTCGCTCAACCAGCCCAGCGCGTGGACCAACAAATCGAAGACGGGGCGATTCTCACTGCCTTCCTCGGAAAACTTGTCCACCAGTTCGGCAAGATAGTACGCGTACGAAACGCGCTCCAAGTTATTGCGCAACGCAATGAACGCTTCAATGGTATCGGCTTGCGTAATCACATCCATGTGCTGACCCTTGGCGATCAGCAAATCCACGTGCGTGAACAACTCGACATGGCCACTCTTGCGACTGGAAGGTTTGCGTGCGCCTTTGGCATTCACGCGAATTTTGCCCAGATCGGGAGTGAAGAGCGTGAGCAACCGATCGGCTTCACCAAAATCGGTGCGTCGCAAGACAATCGCCTGGACTCGATATAGTCGTTCGCGCGTCATATCTGGTTCACAAGTCTATCCACCACGCACCGTATTGTACTTGTACGGTCGCTCCCAATTCTTTTTCATCTTGGCTTGGAACAAGGCTTCGGGGTCTAGATCGAGTGCAGAACACAAATGCAAAATGCGAATAATCGCATCCATCAATTCTTCACCGATATGGTCGAGCGGCTCGCCTTTCTTGTACGCGTCGGTTGCCTCCGAGATTTCCGTATGGATCAGTGCGAGCATTTCCCAGATACGTTCGGGCTCCGACGAAAATCCCTTGCCCTCTGCCAGCGCGCGCACCTCCAACATTTTTTGATTCAACCCGATTGGCTCAACCATCCTCGCTCCTTCGCAATTGTGGGATACCCATAGTCCATTTTCATGCGACAGCTGGTACGCCAACGGCGAATGAACAACTCCTTTTTTCTCGCGCGCATTATACACTAGCCCCGCATTTTTTCAAAGCAATCGTCTTGTGCTATGGCAGATGATTCGCGCCAAATCGCGCCGGCAAAATTTCTTTGAGGGTGAATTGCATTTGCCGATTTCCGCGCGTGGTTGCCAGAACAAGGATCGCCTCATCGTCAGCAAATTCGGAAAAGACTTGGCGGCACGCGCCGCACGGCGCCCCCAGATTCGACGTTACGACCGCGAGTGCCACCAATTCGCGTTCGCCTTCCGAAATCGCTTTGAAAATCGCCACCCGTTCGGCGCACAAGCCGCTCGGATACGCCGCATTTTCCACATTGCCACCGGCATAAATCTTGCCCGATTTTGCCAACACTGCCGCGCCCACCCGATATTTCGAGTACGGCGCGTACGCCTTCTGGCGTGCTTGCCGTGCCGCCGCAATCAATTTGGTCACATCAATTTTCATTGGCTCTCCTCATTGAGCTATTCGGCGAATCACGCGTGCCGGCTGTCCCACGGCTAGCGAATCCGGCGGCACATCTTTGGTCACCACCGAACCAGCGCCGGTGCGCGCGCGATCCCCAATCGTTACCGGGGCAACAAGCATCGTATCGCTACCGATGAATGCCTCATCGCCAATGACCGTGCGATGCTTGCGTTTGCCATCGTAATTACACGTAATTGTGCCCGCCCCAATGTTCACGCGCTTGCCCATTTGGGTATCGCCAATGTAACTGAAATGTCCAATGTGCGACTCTTCGCCGATGTACGAATTTTTGATTTCGGCGTAATTGCCAATGCGCACGTTGCGCGCCAGGTGTGCGCCGGACCGCAATCGCGCAAAGGGTCCCATCTGGACTTGGTCTTCGACGCTGGCTTGAGTAATGTCCGATGAAACGATTGTGCATTCATCACCGATTTGGGAATCACGGACAATCGTGTTGGGACCGATGCGACAACGCGCGCCGATTTTCGTTGTGCCACGCAAATAGGTGTTCGGTTCGATCAGTGTATCTTGTCCGATTTCGACGGTGGCGTCAATATAAGTGGTTGCCGGGTCAGTCAGCGTCACGCCAGCCAGCATCCACTTTTCGTTGATGCGAGTGCGCATAATCTTTTCGGCGTGGGCAAGTTGCACGCGCGTATTCACGCCGATCATTTCGTCCCCATCGCGCGAAACGATGGTTTCGATTGCACATTGTTCAGCGACGGCAAGGGCAACGAGATCCGTCAGATAGTATTCGTTTTTTTTGCCACTCGGTTTCAATTGATCGAGATGGGACCACAGCCAATCAGCCTCGAAACAATACACGCCACAGTTCAATTCCTTGATTGCCAATTGCGCCGGTGTGGCATCCGCTTCTTCGACGATGCCTATGACGCGCTGATGAGCATTGCGCACAATGCGTCCAAACGCCCTCGAATCATCTGCAATGAGGGTGAGCATGGTGATGGTTGCGCGCGTGGCAGTGTGCTGAGCAACGAGTTGTTGCAACGTGGTTGGCTTGAGGAGCGGCATATCGCCGTACGTAACGAGAATGGTATCGGCTTTGCCACGCAAGGTCTCACGCGCTTGCAAGACGGCGTGTCCTGTACCGCGTTGTTCAGTTTGTTCCACAAACAGCGCGCGCGCGCCAACCGATTCGCGCACTTGATCGGCGTGGTGTCCAACGACCAAGACAATTGGTTGAGCGCCGGTCTCGCTCACCGCATCGAGCGCCCAGTGCACCATCGGTTTGCCGGCGATGGGATGAAGCACTTTGGGTGATTGGCTTTTCATCCGCGTACCTTGACCAGCGGCAAGTACCACGGCGGCTAGGTTCATTTCGTTTTACCTCGTAATGTCAATTGTGGCGATCTGATTTTGATTGATCCAAATCGAGCCAGTTCCCGGCGCGGCGTCCGGCGACACCGTGAAATCAAAAAACGTACACAAGCCGCGTCCTTCGTTGGGCAACCCAAAACTCTGGGTGTGGAGAAGAAAATTGCGTTGCGCGGCGTCGCGTAAGGTAATGCTGAGACGTTGGGTTTCCTGCCCTTTGCCAACCCCGTGCCAGAACAATGCCAGCGAAAAAGACTCGCCCGCGCGCACTTGGTTGGGCGTCAACGTGTAACCAAAAAGTGGACCTGCTTGAACAACTTGGGCAGGTTCAAGATGTTCGTACAAATTCCCCAGCGAGGCATCGGCGCGATGGGTGCCTAGGTCAATCGCTTCGCCCAACGTTTGCATCGTTTTAGGATTGTACGCTTCGACGCTGAGACGATATTCGCCGGCGGGTGCGCAGGCGTTCAAACCGGTGTAGAATTTTTCGATCACGATCTCTCCCGGCGACCATTGTGTCGTGGCATAACTGTTATTTCCCAACCATTTGTCCTCTTGGCCCCACACGCGATCTTGCGCATCACGCACCTTGATCGAAAAGGTGTATTCTTCGTTCATCGGTTTGAGCGCGTGCACAAAAAGAATGACCTCAAGGTTGCGTTTTGCCGCATCGGCTGCATCAATCGAATAGCCGAATAATTCAAAAGCATCGTTCCATTGCGCACGTTCTATTTTTTGTGGCTGGATGAATGTGCCGCCCCGCGCTAGGGTTGCCAGCGGATTGGATTCAGCGGGTAGGTTGTCTGCCGGAATGCGGTAAATCAACGCGAGGATACCGCCGTTTGTGCCGATGAGTTCGGTGCGGGTGCCCAAGCCCAAACGTTCAGCCATCGTTTGAATCTTTTTGGTTTGCTCCCACGGAAATACAAACAAGGCATCCTTGCCTGATGCGTTAGAAGGTAACACAATTGTATCCCGACTCTCAAAAGATTTCAATGCGGCGTGGCGCGTGAGCAAGGAAATCGTTCCGTTTTGGGCAAGGAGTGGGGCGAGGTAAATGTGATTGCGCGGCGCGTTCTGCGTGAGCCAATTTGCCAATTCCACTTTGTCGGTATCGAACGCATAGTACGTTCCCGGGTCGTTTGCCAGCGTGATAAAATAATCGCGATACACAAGCGTCGCGCTGAGCAAAAGAATCGCGCTCATCGCCATGGCGGCGCCACGCCGCGCGAGGCGCGCGCGCAAACGATCCCAGATCGTTACCGCGCCCCACGCCGGCAAAATCATCACGACCGGCAAGCCGATTAGCACGCGTCCGTTGTTGGGTGCATCATCGCTGATGAGTGAAAGCGTCAGCGCGAATCCTAACCAAATCATCAGAAATACGGCGCGCCAGCGCTCGAGGCGGGATGAACTTGGCGAAACGAGTTGGTCCAACCAAATCATCACGCCGATCACAAACAACGTGCCGACAAAGGGATCAAAGATAGGACGATAGGGCAGGTTACGCAACACACCACCATCGCCCACGATAAAAAACATTCCCAGAATCTTGAGCGTGTTCTTGCCTAGTTCGAGTGGAATATTGTCGCTAATGGCTCCGTGCGGAACGAAAATCGAAACGTCCGCCGCGTGCGAAAAGAAATCAATGGGATGTTGAACATAGTAAATGCCTAGCGGAGCAAAGACGCCCAGCGCAATCGTGGTGAGGATGACCAAGCCCTTGAAATAATCGCGCGCACGGGTTCGATCGGTGAGCATCGCATAGATGATCAAGAGCACGATGGCAAGCGGCACGATGCGCCCGGCAGGATACGTGTAAAGGGTTAGCCCGGTGAACACGCCAGCCAAGGCGAACGTTCGGGTTCGACGTGATGCAGAGACGCGCGCGAGTGCGCGCCACACAAACCAAAATGAAAGAATCGCCGTCAACAGGGTGAGCGGAATACGCTCGCCATAGCGCGAGTAGAAAATATGCCAGAACGAAATGGCGGTCAAGAGCGCGCTCAACAATCCAATGCGCACATCTCGATAAAGCGTGTGGGTGATACCAAAGATGAGTGGAATCGTCAAAATGCCAATGAGACTGCCGGCAATTTTCAAGCCCAGCGAGGAGTCTGCACCAAAGAAGGCGATGAACGGCATCAAGAGATATTGATAGAGCGGTTCACTGCGGCCAGGTTGATAGAAGAAAATCGCAAACTCACCACGCAAGAGTTGGAGCGCGTCCGACACATAAAACGCCTGATCGAATTGAAAACCCGGGGGCAATTGATCAATGCGATACCAACGGAAGGCAGCCGCGAGCGCGGTGATGAGGGCAAGACTAAGGTTCGTGCGGGTGAGGCAGCGCGACATTTTTTTCGAAATGAGCCAATTGACTAATGAGCCAATGAACCATCCCCATTGGGTAGATTGGCTCATTGGCTCATCGAGTTGCTGGGGCGCAAGGATTCGAACCTCGGTCCACAGATCCAAAGTCTGGTGTGCTACCACTGCACCACGCCCCAACGGCAATCCCTATTTTAGCACAGGATTTCGGAACACGCAAATATTTACCGTTTGGATCTAGGGCTTAGTCGCATCGGGCGAATCAATTCGCGGCAATCAGAACCAAGTCCGCCTGCGCGGGCTCACCGAGCCGACGCAGGTCGGCTTCGGGTGGTGGTCGCAAGCGTTCACACCTTTTCGATTTCGATGAATGGTTGAATTTTTCTGCGTGAACGCTTGCGATGGCAGTGGTTTGAACCGCCTGTCAAGGGACTTGGCAACAGCCCTGCGTTTGGATTTGATTACGTTCTTTTCTGGGTGGCAAAATACAATCCAATCAGAAATGCTATCAACCCTGCGGCGGTCCCGGCACTGGCGGCGAGAAAGGGGGTGCGGGAACCATAGCCGGGATTGATGGGGCGATCCGGGCTATATTTCGATTGCAACAACTTGCCCCATTCGGTACGCAAAGCGGCTTCTGCGCGTGCCTTGCCGATAAAAGGATACCAGTACCAATTGTGATAAATGTTCGATGCGGCGAACGACCACGGAACCAGGGGCGTGCGAAGCAAAAGGTGTTCAAATGGCTTGAGGGGACCATGATAAATTTGATGTTGCCCCCACGAGGCAAACGTATTCTCGTACGCGGAGAAATGCCAATTCTGTTCTGATGCCTCGACATCGCCGACAAATTTGATTTCCCGAGGATCGCCCACGCCTAAACCACGTTCGTGGGCGATGCGAATAAACTTGAGACTCAACGGATCGAGCCCCATAATCTTTGCCGATGCCGCGTCAATCGCGACCGGATCGGAACTTGCCATGATCACGTTCTTGACGTGCCAGCGCATCGCGCGGGGACCAGGACCCTCACCGGCGATGGTGCCGTCCATCACGCAGAAAATCCCGGTGTGAATGTCCTGTTGAATCTGCAATAAATCAACGAGTGTTTCATCAATGACACTGTGCGTCCAATGACGCTTTTGATCCAGCAAGCCACCAAACGCATTCTTCATCGCGCCGGTGATGTGCGTAAAGACGTGCGTCTTCATCGTGGGGAGATGCAACACATTTTTGCCGAACAGCAATTTGGGAATGTGGACACCGTGTCCCTCATACACCTTGTCCAACACCAGAAACGGTTGCTTGGGTTCGTAGCGCACCCATTCCATCTCTTGGCTGTACGTTTCTGCGGTTTTGAGTCCGTACTTGTCTTGGACAAACTTGTGACGATTGTTCAGTTGTCCCTCGCGCCCGTTCACCACGACAGTATCATTGTGCGTGGCGATGATTCGGTCGCGGGCATAACCATCGGCTAAAAGTTTCTTGACCACGCCTTCTAATTGCCACGGTGCCGTTGAACAACCAGGGTACCAAATTTGCCACGAAATATTGATTTTGAGAAGCGTGTCTTGGTCTTTGGGCAAGTTGTCTTGATAATGCGCCAACTCCATCAAACGCGCATAGTCATCCAACACGGTTTCGGGCGTCGTCCGCAGAATGGCAACCTGGCCACGACCTGGGAAATTACTGGGATTAATCATTGTAGTACCTCCATCATCGGGCGTGAGTATAGCCGAAAATGAATGGTTTGTCTAATGCTATTTGTTTGCCTGTTCGGTTTGTGTTATAATTTTGCCAGCGCTCTGGTAGTGCACCAACATGAAAGTGCGTGGTGAAAACTCGATTTCTAGCCACGTCTGTCAACGGCTTCCCATCAGTCTGGTATGCAACTATTTCATGTTGTTGCACTAGTCGCAGGAGGTCGTGGTGAAACCGGAACCCGTTGTCCTTCAACGCAAGATCATCGGTGTGTTGATGCGCGCCGCGCGCGAAAAAGCCCATCGTACGGTAAACGAGGTTGCCTATCGTTTGAATGTAACCCCGGCGCGCCTGCGTGCGTACGAACGCGGCACGCGTGAAATCTCCTTGCCCGAACTCGAAGTCTTGGCGCTCTATCTTCAAACGCCGCTTTCGTTTTTCTTCAGCAAAGAAGCCCAAGTGGAGGAACCCAACCCGGCGCCGGTGCGCCCGGAAGAAATGCGCGCGCGCCGCGTGATGATCGCCGCCAAACTCAAGCAAGCGCGTCTCGCCGATGGCAAATCGAAAGCAGAGTGCGCGCAAGCGATTGGACGCAAACCGGCGATCTATGGACGCTACGAAAGTGGCGCGGTGGATATTCCGATTACGGAACTCGACACGCTCGCGCAATTCTTGCATGTAACGCTCTACTATTTTGTCGAACGCAAAACCCCCTCGACCCAAGCGACGGACTTGATGGATATGGAAAAGTTGGCAAATCTGCCTAAAGAGGTGCGCGCCTTTGTGCTTGATCCCAACAGTCTGCCCTATCTGCGGATGGCGATGAAATTTGCCGATATGCCAACCGATCGCTTGAAAGAACTGGGGGAAATTTTGTTGGTGGTGCGATAAACAATGAGTGGCGAATCACTTTACACCGAAGCGAAAAAAATCTACGACGCTGGTAATTTGCGTGAATCCCTGACGATGTTTGAGCAGGCGCGCGCGGCATTCCTCACCGAAGGAAACATAACCCAAGCCGCACACGTGGCAAACGATCTGGGGGTCGTGTATTATCTGGTGGGGCAACGCGAAGAGGCAAAAAAGATTTTGCAGGGCGCGCTCACTGCGTTTGAGCAATTGGGTGAGGTTGCCGGGCAAGCCAAAGCGATGGGCAATCTTGCCCAAGTGTTGAACAAATCGGGCGACTATGCCGGCGCAGAACAGAACTATCACCGCGCGGCAGAGTTGTTTCATCAAATTGGCGAACGAAGTATGGAGTACGATACCTATCGTGCCTTGAGTCAAATGCAGTTGCAGAGTGGTCGCTGGCTTGAAGCGATCCACTCGTTTGATCGCGCCCTGGCGGCGAAAGGCGGTTCAACTTGGTTGCGGTGGTTTTTTCAGATTCCGCTCAAGTTACTTGGCATTCGATAAATCCAAGGGGCAGGTCGGAAACCTGCCCCTTGCTTTTTCATTTGACATTAAAGGTCTTGACCGTGTCCAGCACGCCATTCACGTAGATTTCCACGCGATAAGAACCGGGGGGCCAGGCGGTGCTGGGCGAGAGCGTAAAGTCAATGTTGCGTGTGCCATCGGTAGCGAGTTCGGTCTCATCAATCATTGTATTTGGCGGGGCCACATTTCCCACATCCACCGCATACCACACCGCTTTGAACTTGGTATTGGCGGGCGCATTCTGCGTGCGAACGACGGCGTGAAATGTGGCATTGGAACCGAATGTTGTAGTGGGATTCATTGGGTCTTTATTCGCGCCTTGCGTACCTTCTGCCATGGTTACACTGCTGACAAAACCCGATGGCTTGGGTTGTGCGGAAGCCGGTGCGCTCGATGATGATGCGGCTTGCGCTTCAACGGTGAAATTCATAGATCGAAACGGCGAGCCATTCAGACGAACATCCACGCGATAGTTGCCGGGCGGCAGTTTGCCGGCATTCGGCTTGAACGTGAAATCGAGATTGCGTGAACCTTCGACTTTGAGTTCATATTCACCCATTCGTTGTCCATCGCCGGTCAACCAAATGACGCCAATCGCCGTGTCTTTGGGCGCATCTTTGATCGTAATGACCGCGTGAAAGATGGCTTGATTGGCTGGGAACGAGTACGTTACCCCCACGGGATCAAAGGTGTTGGGCGCAACATCTTTTGCCATCACCATGTCCACAATCACGCTCGATGTTTTGGGCGCAGGAGGTACTGCGGTAGGCGGAACAGTGGGTTGAACGATGACGAGGGGGGTAGGCGTGGTTGTGGAGATCTGGTTCATGATGTCAGCGGAAAAGAACAGAAAGATCACGAGACACACACAAAGCAAAGCGACCACAACCAGCGCGATACATCCGAGCAAAATACCAGTCGTCGTTTGCCAGAACGGTTTCTTAGTTTCCATGGGGGCTCCTTGGGTTTAAAATTTTGCTGTGATTCTAGTGCAAGCCGGGGATGCTGTCAAT
>DAOUAL010000002.1:0-87141 GCA_034433515.1 Anaerolineae bacterium
TCAGATGAAAATGGGGATGACGTAGGACAAATTTCCAAATTTGTCCTACCTTTTCGGAGTTGTTCATTCGCTGTGGGCGCACCAGCGGTCAGATGAAAATGGGGATGACGTAGGACAAATTTCCAAATTTGTCCTACCTTTTCGGAGTTGTTCATTCGCTGTGGGCGCACCAGCGGTCAGATGAAAATGGGGATGACGTAGGACAATTTTCAAATTTGTCCTACCTTTTCGGAGTTGTTCATTCGCTGTTGGCGCACCAGTGATCGGATGAAAAATGTGGATGACGTAGGACAAATTTCCAAATTTGTCCCACCTTTTCGAAGGAGCACACGATGAATCTCTTGGATCAAATCATCCTGCTCGTCACCGGGCTAGTTGCCCTCTACCTGCTCTGGCGATTTTACAATCACTATCGTTCGTATCGCGCTGAGTTCGACATCCCGTATATGATCGCCTTTACGGTCCTGCTCGTTGCCGGGCTGTTACTGATCTTTTTGACCTATGCGGTGCTCGAAAATCCCCTCGTCGTCATTGTCGCAGCGTTGATTCCGCTGGCACTGTCGTATGGGTTGGTGCGGCAATTCGTGCCACAATACGAAAAGTCGTACCTCATCTTTGCCGTGATCGGTTTTCTTGCCTTAGCGATCACGCGCTTGGCAATGCCCGGTTTGCCCGCCACACTTGTCCTGATCATCGTGCATACCGTCGCGGGGCTAACGATCTTCCTCTTGCCCTTCTGGGCAGTGAATCAGAAACTGGCGCCGCCCGGCTTTGTGGGCGTTGGCATCGGCGGGGCATTGATAGGCATCGGGGGAATCGCGCTGGCATTCTTGAAAACCGGCTCGCAACTGCTCTTTTTCAACACGGCGGTGGTGTTTGCAATTCTTGCGCCACTCTTGTTGCTTATGACGCTCGCCTTTGCGTGGGGCTTTGTGACCAAGATGCAACACGCAACGTGAATCAGTGAGGGAGGAGGACACAGAAAGACATGCCGCTGTGTCCTCCAACGAAACGCATCTTGAGACAGGGGTTGACTATGCAAGGTTTGATGGATCGTTACAACTTTTTATTTCGCTCGACCAAAGGACTGATTCTCGTCGCAATGGCGGCGATTGGCTTGGTAACCGCCTTCTTTGGCATGCTCTCTGGACCAATGGCGGAACTCGGTATCCGCGATGTGTGGGTGCGTCTGTTCGGCATCGCCCTTGAACCAATTGAACGTGAAGGGCGTATTGTGATGCTCTACCATTCGATTGCGATGGCAGTTGTGGCACTCGAAACGTACATCATCACCAAGATCATTCCGATGGCAGACCATCGTCGCACAAATATCAACGCCACGATTACGGTCGGTTACCTTGCGGCGATGATTGGCGGTTTGGTGTTTGCATACTTTGGACACAATTGGATTTTTCACGGCATCTTTATTGCCGGGCAATCGTTGATTTACTTTGCCGGGATTCTGCTTGCGATTGCGTTGAATCCGTGGAGCAAGAATTATCCGGCGCGTGGTGCCGAATATGCGTCGTGGCGTGGGATTGATTTGGAACGCGCGGCATTCTTTACGATGGCGGTGGCGACGCTCGGTTCGGCGTTGTTCGGTGCGATTCCCGGGTCATTCTCCGGCAACGGCTTTGAGACATTTCTTGCCGAAGACGTGGTACGCGAGGTACACAAGGATGCGTTGCAACTTGCGGTGATCGGACACTTGCACATTATGCTCACACTCATCGCGGTTGCGCTCGCGCTCATCGTGGGACGCTGGCTCGATTTCAAAGGTCGCCTGCACAAACTGGCAATGCCATTGATGATCGTCGGCACCATTGTCATCACCCTGGGAGTCTGGCTCGTCGTCCCCTTTGAGGAGATTGCACATTACATCATCTACGTGGGCTCGGTCTTGATTCTCCTCGCCGCCTTGTTCCTCGTCATCTTTGGATTTGACAAGTTGATCCGGGAACGCCTCGCCGAACAAAACATGGGCAAAGCGAGCGTTGCGCAAAAAATCGCGGCACTGATTCACGATCCACTCAAATTCGGCGCGTTGTGGCAAATGGTGTATATGAATTTCGTCGTAACGTTCATCGGCTTGTTTATGGCGATTCGTTTGGATAAGGTGATCCGCGTGTGGCCCCAACGCGAAGAACGCATCACGCTGACCGGGCACTGGCACATTCTCGCTGGCATCATCGCCACCATCATCTTGCTCTACTATGCCGATCTGATCGGACTCAAGGGACGCGCGCGCCAATGGTTTGGTTGGCTCATCATCCTTCCGGCAGATATTGCGTTTGGCGCGGCAGCATTGTTTTCCACCAAACGTTTGTACGTTTCCGAATCGGCGCAACAGCCACTGGTGGATGCAATCATGCTGGTTACCGACATCGGATTAGCCACCGTTCTCACCACACTTGCAATTCTAATGGTGTGGCGTTTGGTTGATTTGTTCGCCCAGCATGGCAAATGGTCGAAAGAATTGCGCGAGGAGGTGTTGGAATGAGCCGCGTGCTTTTAGTGAGCATCGTTGCTTGGCTGGCAGTGGGATGCACGTCTGGACCAGCCCCGGCAACGCTGCCACAATTCGATCCTGGGATTAGTTCTGAAGCGTGGGCGACCATTCCCGCCGGCGAATTTTTGTTTGGGCAACACAATAAAAACGTGAACATTCCGTACGCGTACGAAATTATGGTTACTCTCGTA
Organism: Anaerolineae bacterium; assembly: GCA_034433515.1. Lineage (GTDB taxonomy): Bacteria > Chloroflexota > Anaerolineae > UBA4142 > UBA4142 > DAOTXS01. Next base: position 2,701 of record DAOUAL010000002.1, read on the forward strand.
ACGAACACGCAATATGCCGCCTATCTCAACAAGGCGTTGACCGATGGCAAAGTAAAGATCGTGAACAATCAAATCGTTGGTTATTATCCCGGCGATCAATTCACCGGCAAACGCCACGAAAAAGAAATCAAAGCGGGCGATTATTTGCACGTTCCCATCGGCGACCAAGATTTGCGTTTGGCGTACGACGGAAAATCGTTTGGGGTGAAAGCGGGTTATGAAAATCATCCGGTCGTGGCAATCACGTGGTTCGGCGCCAAAGCGTACTGCGAATACTATGGCTGGCACTTGCCCACCGAAGTCGAATGGGAGAAAGCGGCGCGCGGCACCGATGGGCGCGCGTATCCGTGGGGCAATGACATCGCGTTGAATCAAGCCAATTTTTATGCCAGCCGCGATCCGTTTGAAGCCGGTCTCGGTGCGCAAGGCAATACAACGCCGGTCGGGTTCTACAATGGCAAAGCGTACAACGGCTATCAAACGCTGGATGCGCCCAGTCCCTACGGCGTGTATGATATGGCGGGCAATGTGTGGCAGTGGACGGCTGATGTGTACGAGGGACTGCATTATCGTTATATGCGCGGCGGAAGTAAGGGAAATTACGAATACAATCTGCGCGTTTGGTCGCGCAACAGCGCCGAGCCGGATTACTATGGACCGAGTACGGGCTTTCGATGTGTGAGAAAGAAATAGCACGGTGGAAAAATTTGGCTGAACACGCTTCAATGAGGTATAATCGGAATATAACGATTTTGCTAGGGAGGGCACTATGCCGACGAAGGCATCGCCGCTGAGCGGCATCCTCACACACGCGCGAATGTATTGGACGATGACCAAAAGTTTACAAACCGGTCTGTTGCTGGTGACTGGCTTTGCCGGCTATTTTAGCGCGCGCTGTCCCACTCACAGTACCGAACTTGGCGCGTCGTTGGCGGCAACGTTGTTCTTGGCGATTGGCGGGAGCACAGTGCTCAATATGGTGTGGGATCGCGACATTGATGCGAAAATGTTGCGCGCGTGCCGGCGTCCGCTCCCAGCCGGCAAAATGTCTGTAACCGAAGCGCTGATCCTGGGGCTGGGAATGTCGCTTCTGGGTGTGGGCGGCGCGTGGCTAATGCAACCACTCTACGGAGCCGTCATCTTTGCCGGTTGGTTCTTTGATGTGGTGATCTACACGCTGTGGCTCAAACGCCGCACGGCTTGGTCAATCATCGTGGGCGGGATTGCCGGGGCAATGCCAGTGCTTGCCGGGCGCACGTTAGGAACCGGGGAAATTGATGCGATTGGCATCCTGCTGGCGTTGGCAGTGCTCTTTTGGATTCCCACCCATATGCTCACGTTTGGCGCCAAGTACGCTGATCAATATCGCGCGGCGGGTGTACCCATTTTTCCCAACACGTACGGTGAGTGGATCACGCGGATCACGCTTGGGCTATCCACGGCGGCGGCCGTGGTGGCGATGCTCCTTGCCGCATGGCATATTCGTCTGCCGTGGAATTATTTTCACCTAACCCTGTGGCTTGGCGGCGCATTGCTGGGCATTGCCCTGTTGAGCGTGATACGCCACTCGCCTAAACTCAATTTTGCGTTGTACAAGTTTGCATCGCTGTACATGTTCGGCTCGATGATTTTGATTATGCTGGGAGTTGCCGAACTAGGTTAAGCTCCCCCTTGGCAAGGAGACACCGATGAAACGTTTACTGAACCTACGCACATTGCTGGTTGTTCTGATGGCGCTGACCGCCATCATCACTCTGCTTGGTGGCGTGGGAAGTACTTGCGTCGCTTTCAACGCCGAGCAGTATCCGGGCTTCAAGTTGCTGGCGCCCTACAAATCCATCTTGCAAATCCTGGTCGATCTTAGCGTGCTCACGGCGATAGCAATGATCGTGGTAACGTACTGGACAGCGCGCGCGAACCAATGGTTTTACCTCGGCGCGCTGATCACGCTGTTGATTGGCGGCGGCGCGGCGGCGGTGCAAATGTATTATTCATCCTCGGTTCGTGGAATTTCGTTCTTGGCTGCCGCGCCGACCAACGTGCGTCTTTATATCACCATCGCCACGCTGATTGTGTTTGCGCTTGTTCGATTGCCCGGCCTTTGGAACAAACTAGGATCGGGTTCCAACCAAGGTGGCAACCTGAGCACGCCGACCGGCTTGGCATTGATCGTTGCCGGGGCAACGATGCTCAGCGCGCCGTGGTGGGCATCACCGGAGCACGTGAGCGAAGGAATCAACTATGTGAACACCCTGGCGGTGCCGTTGACGATTGATGGAATCGCGATGATAGGCGCGGGCATTGCTTTGCTCATCGCACCCCGCTTGATCGCGATCATTCAGAGCCAGCGAACGGTGGTGAGCGAACGATAGAAAAAACCTGCGAGGTTCCTAGACCTCGCAGGTTTTTTTGTTATCCTTGTTTTTCTATCGCGGCACAAACTTGATTGCATCGAACACGAGCGAACGACAGAGATAACATTCGTACGTAACATCGGCAAGCGAAACGTACTCGCCGCCCGCCGCACTAAAATAGTACGTCCCCAGCGAGATCCATTGATTGGGGAAGAATCCTTGCGCGCGCGCCGCCAAATCATAACGACTGTTGTGATAAATCCAGTACCGCGCGTTGAGCGTGGTGCCTAGGTTATCTGGCAAGAACGCAAACACTTCGTAATAGCCCGGTGCGGGTAACGTGGGATACCACCGTGCCCAATTGTAGCCGTACGCGGTGTACGTGTTGTTGAGCGTCCAGAACGAATGCCCGCCCACACCCAAAGTTGAACCGCGCCACGTGCCGGTGCCGCCGGCTTGCCATCCGGGTCCGCGATCATCCACGATCACTTCGCTGGGAGGTGGTGGCGGCGCACTCCCACCAATTTGGAAACTGATCATCGCACCGTATCCGCTGTCATAGTACTCCACACGAAAGGTGTGCGCACCTGCCGTCAACGTGCGCGTTGTACTAAACGTCGTCGGCGGATGATCATACCAGCCATCAATCACCAACACGCCATCAATCCACACACGCACGCCATCATCTGAGATCGCCGTGATCACGTAATCGCCGGTCGCGGCAATGTTTTGCGTGGAATCCCAACGCACGGAAAAGTTATCGGCGGGCAAGCCGGGAATCGGGACGCCTTCGCCCCAATTGAAATTGATTGCCGCATCGTTGCGCACAATTGTGGGCGCACCCGAAAGCGAAACGTTGCTAAAGTACTGTCCTTGCCACACACCGGTGGGTGGCGGAGGCGGTGCGCTCACCGGCGCGTACGTCAACTTGGCTTGCGCGCCACCGGTCTGTTCAAAGTATTCCATTTTGATCGTGTGCGCGCCGGCGGGGATCACCACATCCACCGTGTACGATGTGGGTGGCTGGGGAATCCATTTATCAATAACGAGCGTATCATCAATCCACAATCGCACGCCATCGTCCGTCGTTGTCGTAAAGCGATAGGTGCCGGCGGCAAAATTAATCGTGCGTGTCCAACGTACAGAGAAATTGTCTATCGGGATCGCCGGGCTGGGCGAGCCAGTTGTCCAATTGAAATTGATGCTCGCATCGTCGCGGATGAGCGCAGGCGCGCCGCTGAGCGATGGGTTGTTAAAGTACTCGCCTTGCCACGCGGTAATGGGAGGGGGAGGTGGGGGCAAGGTAGTCAAGGGCATATTCGTCCAAACCTGCGCCGTCCCGCCACGCATCCGATTGTAATACTCGACCTTGATCGTGTGCCACCCGGCGCTGACCGAAGCAGTGGTCGAGTACGCCGTGGGTCCCTGATCGTACCATGCCCAAATCAAGAGATTGTCGTCGAGCAAAAGGTTCATTCCATCGTCGGTGAGGAGGTTGAAAGTGTACGTGCCCGCCGTCGTTACATTGACCGAACACGTCCAGCGTACCGAATAATTGTCCACGTTGACGCCGGGTCCCGGCGATGTCCCTTCGAGCCAGTTGAAATTGATGGCGGCATCGGTGCGTACCATGACCGGTGTGCCGGTCGCCGTCGTGTTGTTGAAATATTCGCCGGAGCAACTGGGGAGATAGCCATCGAACGGTGGACGCGCTTGGGTAACGGGTGTGGCAATGAGCAACATCGCAAGCACACATAAACCTAACCGAAGCAAACGCAGGTGGCGCATAATGACCTCCTTTGGTCTTGACTCAGTCTTGTTCAAAACCCAACCCGGTTTCTATACGCTTAGGATATACCAAATTGATTCAGAATGCAATATGTTTGTCTTCTGGAAATACAGCGAGTACTTGCGACGGCAGTGGTTTTAACCGCCTATCAAGGGACTTGCAACAGCCCTGGTCGCAGCCACGAGTACTCCACCAGCCGACATAGATCGGTTTCGCGTGGTGATTGCCGCAAATGGATTCGCCCGGCACAACTTACTGATGATGCACCTGGCAAATTCTCTTCTTGACAAATCCATTCTTATCGAATATAATCTCAATTGAAACTAGTTGCAATAAAAGGTTATTCTCTCACCGTTAATTGCATCAACAGCCGCCGAATAAGTGCGAGGACGCCAACGAACACAGACAAGTGCGATCCTGGTTTAATCTGCGTTCATTCCTAGTGCACCAACATATAGTTGCATACCAGACTGAGGGGAAGACGTTGACAGGCGTGGCTAAAAATCGAGTTTCTACCACGTACTTTCATGTTGGTGCACTACTAGGTTCGAAGGAGTCGTGTGTCTCATCATACTCAATACCTTCAAGGTTTGCGCCAAAAAGGTCATCGCCTGACCCCTCAGCGTGAGATGATCCTTTCAGTCCTTTGCGAAAGTGAGGGGCATTTCACTGCTGAGGAAATTATCCAACGTGTCCGCCAGCGTTATCCGCATTTCAACAAATCGGCGGTCTATCGCACACTTGACTTGCTCACGCGGTACGGTTTGGTCAACCCCACGGATTTTGGTCAGGGGCGTGTGACGTACGAAATTCATCGCGATCCGCATCATCATCACCTCGTCTGCCGCAAATGCGGTAAGATGACGGAGGTAGAGGCGCGCGTCTTTGAGCCGTTGGAAAAGACTTTGCGCGAGCGATATGGTTTTGTTGCCAATCTGGATCATTTTGCCATTTTTGGTCTCTGTCGCAAGTGTCAAGCGACCGAGAAAAAAGACTAGTACTCATCCGAAAAGCGGTGGGGCGTGGGGCGACCTTTCGTGGGGCGCCTTTCTAGGTCGCCCGCCACGAAGTTTTCGGATGGAAACTCACTTAGGAGGTTTGTATGCACATCCCCGATGGTTACCTCAGTCCGGCAACGGCTGCGGTGATGTATGCCGCGTCCGTTCCCTTTTGGTACCGTGCATCGCAAAAAATCAAAACGCTCATTGCTGGGCGCCTTGTTCCGCGCATTGCGCTTTTTGCCGCACTGTCGTTCGTAATTATGATGTTCAATGTGCCGGTGCCGGGCGGCACGACGGGGCACGCCATTGGCGCCGTGCTGGCGGCGATTGTGCTCGGTCCCTGGGCAGCCGTGTTGGCGATTTCGGTGGCGTTGGTTATCCAAGCACTCTTCTTCGGCGATGGTGGTATCCTTGCACTCGGCGCCAATGTATTCAATATGGCAATTGCCATGCCATTCGTCGGTTTCTATCTCTATCGTTTGATCAGCGGTCATGCCCCCCTCCCTTCGACGCGGCGTGTCATTGCAGCGGCGATTGCCGGGTATGTCGGCGCGAATGTTGCCGCGTTGCTCACCGGCTTTGAACTCGGTCTGCAAGCCGCGCTCTTTCGCGATGCGGCGGGCAATCCACTTTACTTTCCATACGGGATCGAAGTGGCGGTGCCGGCAATGCTGATCGAACACCTGACGATTGCCGGCTTGACCGAGGCATTGGTGACCGGCTTGGTGTTCGCCTGGCTTCAACGTGCACAGCCGGAAATGTTGGAGCCCCGTCAAGTCGAAGCACCGGCACGCGCGCTTGCGCTTCCACGTTGGGCGTGGGTACTCTTGGGTGCGCTTATTGTGCTTTCGCCGCTTGGCTTGCTGGCGCCGGGTAGCCCGTGGGGTGAGTGGGGACGCGAAGAACTTGAACAAATCGGGCTGGGTCAAGTGCCGGCTGGCTTTGATCAGTGGGCAGATTTCTGGAGCGCGCCTTTGCCAGACTATGACATTCCCATTCTAAACAACCCAACGATTTCGTATGTCCTATCGGCAGTGTTCGGCGTGGTGATTGTGATCGTTGCCATTTACGCCCTGATGTGGCTGGTGGCGCGAGTAATGCAGCGCGGTCAAACGCAAACGACCGGATGAGTAATATGAATCCCCAACTGGAAGGAGTCATTGCCTTTCATGGCCATTACTGCCCCGGCGTGACCATCGGCTATCGCGCTGCACTGATCGCGTTGCGCGAACTGGGGGTGCAACGCGCGGCGGACGAAGAACTCGTCGCGATTTGTGAGAACGATGCGTGCGGCGTGGATGCGGTGCAGTATCTCACCGGTTGCACCATCGGCAAGGGCAATTTGATTTTGCGCGATTGGGGCAAACAAGTATTCACGTTTGGGCGGCGTAACGACGGCAAAATGGTACGTATCGCTCTGCGGCCCAATGCCATGCCCCCCTCAGCGGACTTGCCGCCGGACGAACGCCGCAAACTCGCATTCGAACGCTTGGAGAAATCCTCCGATGCGGAATTGTTCGATGCACGTTGGATTGATGCGCCGATTCCAAGCAAGGCGCGCATTTTCAAGAACGTCGTGTGCGCGCAGTGCGGCGAGAACGTCAGCGAGTCGCGCGCGCGGGTGCGCGACGGCAGGTTTATTTGTCCGGAATGTTACGGCGAGGTGTACTCGCGCGGCTGGTAACTGAATCCGTCATTTCGAGTAAAGCGAGAAATCTCATTTGAGATTTCTCGCTTTACTTGCCATCACCATACAGGAGTTGCTCCTTTGCCTTCGGCGCGCCAGCAGAGAGATGAAAACAAGCGAGTGAGTTTGTAGTACGGCGATTGATCGCCAGTTCAGATGGCGCGATGAATCGCGCGACTATAGACGTTAAGACAATGAATTAGAAAACTGGCGAGCATCCTGAGCGGAGCGAAGCGAAGGATGCGGTTTTCTAAAAGCAAAGCGCAACCTCCATAGAAACCCAACTCGGACAAGCCGAACCCAAAAAGTTATCCGCGAATCATGCGAACACTTGCCCTGGCGAGAACGCACACTTGCACTAGCGCAAACGCAAGTGTTAGCGAGTGCCAGGGTCTCCGCTAATTTTCAGGAGTAGAAATGACGAAAACTTTTGCAGTCGCCGGCAAAGGTGGTACCGGCAAAACAACGCTCGCCGGGTTGTTGATTCGCCACTTGCTTCAAAATAAAATGGGGAGTGTGCTCGCGATTGACGCTGACCCCAGCAGCAACCTGCATCTCGTCCTGGGAATGGCATTGACAAAAACGGTCGGCGATATTCGCGAGGATTCGCGCACCGATGTCCCGCAAGGGATGGCGCGTCAAGAGTGGCTCGATTACGCCATTCGCACGGCGATCGAGGAAGGCGAGGGGGTGGATTTGCTTGCGATGGGCCGCCCCGAAGGTCAAGGTTGCTACTGTGCAGCGAATCATCTTTTGCGGCATATCATTGATGGCATTTGCAAGTCGTACGATTTCGTCGTGATGGATAACGAAGCCGGGATGGAACATCTGAGCCGGCGCACGACGCGCGATGTGGATTATCTTTTGCTCGTGAGCGATGCGAGTCTGCGGGGCTTGGTTGCCGCCGAAGCGATGCTTGTCCTGGCGCGTGAATTGGAAATTCGTGTCGGCAAAATCTATCTCGTCGTCAATCGAGTCAATCGAGAGTTGGCGGCGGAGTTTTGCGCCAAGATTGATGCACTAGGCATACCGTTGCTGGCAACGATTCCGTACGACGCTCAGTTAGTTGAATTCGATACCAGCGGACGACCGCTCGCCGAGTTACCCTCCGATTCGCCAGCGAGTACGGCTGTGACAGAGATGGCACGACGCTTATTGGCAGGTACGATGCGATGAAACGAATCCCCATTGTTACGAATGTGCTCGAGTACAATCAAAGCGTTGCCCAAGAGATTCGCCGCACGCTTAGTTCGCGTACCTTGGTGCTCAACCTACTCAGTTCGCCGGGCGCGGGCAAGACCACCCTCATTGAGCGCACAATTGCCGCACTGAAAGACGAATTGCGGTTTGCCGTCGTCGAAGGCGATTTGACCACCACGCTCGATGCAGATCGCGTGGCGGCGTACGAGGTGCCGGTTGTCCAGATCAACACGGCTGGTGGCTGTCACCTCGAAGCGCGGCAAGTGATGGCGGCGTTGTCACAACTTGCATTGAAAGATGTCGATGTGTTGATCATCGAAAACGTCGGTAACCTCGTCTGCCCCACCGCGTTCGATTTGGGCGAGGATGCCAAGGTCGTCGTCACCAGTTTGACCGAGGGAGATGACAAGCCGCTTAAATATCCTGGTGCGTTTGTGGCGGCACAAGTGATCGTCATCAATAAACTTGACCTTGCGCCATACTTGCCGGTCAGCCTCGCAAAATTGCGCGCGGCGATTGCCACGATCCATCCTCACGCGCCGGTCATCGCGCTCTCGTGTACGACCGGCGTAGGATTTGATGCGTGGTTGGATTGGATTCGTGAAGCCGTGCGCACCAAGCATGCCAAGGTGTAATATGCACGAACTCGCGATCACGCAAGCGATTCTCGACACCGCCTTGCGGCACGCCGAACGCGCGCAGGTGACCACCATTCGCGCGTTGCATCTACGCTTGGGCGAGTTGTCCGGCTGGGTGCCAGACTCGATCCAGTTTTATTTCGATGTCATCAGCCAAGGGACGCCCGCACAAGGCGCACAGTTATTTTTCACACGTGTTCCGCCGCGCGCCCAATGCCGAGCGTGCGGCGCCGTACGCGACTGGGCTTTCGATTCCCAGGAATGGTTGGATGACTTGGGCAAACTGGATGCCTGTGCGTGTGGTGCCAAAGATTACACCTTGGAGGGCGGAACGGGGTGCTTTCTCGACGAGATGGAGGCGGAATGATTCACGCTTATCTCAAAACGCTTACCGACACCTTACCGCATGTACCACGCGAACCGCTTGAAGCAATTGTCACGGTCTTGCAACGTGCACGCCGCGAGGGCAAGCGCGTTTTCTTGATGGGGAATGGTGGCAGCGCCGCCACAGCCTCGCACTTGGTCAATGATTTGCTCAAAGGCACAACCCAGCCCGGGCAACCGCGTTTCAAAGTGATAGGTCTCGCGGACAATGTCGCAACCCTCACCGCGTACGCGAACGACACAAGTTACGAAATGATTTTTGCTGAACCCCTCGCCGCCCTCGCTGAACCCGGCGATGTTGTGATTGCGCTCAGCGGAAGCGGCAATTCGCCCAATGTGTTGCGCGCCATGGATACTGCCCAAGCCTTGGGCTTGACTCGCATTGGCCTCACGGGTTTTGCGGGCGGCAAACTCAAAGCGAAATGCGACGTGTGTGTGGTCGTCCCCTCCGACTCGATGCAAATCATCGAAGATGTGCATCTGGCAATTTTGCATGCGATCTTTCGCGCCCTGTGCACCCCCATATCCTAGGGCGTGTGCCAAGGCTACGGACACACCAGCGGGCGACTGCAAGTTGCGGCAACCCATCCCCCAAGCCTGCCGCCGCAGGTTTCCTCAGCCAGCCAACCGGCGTTTACCCTGAGGGACGACGAGGCGGCGAGTTTGAGTCGCCGTCGGATTGGGCAACCACCCTGACCCGAAGCAAAAATTTGTTTTTCTAAGCAAATCATTATATACTTTCAATGAAAGGGGGTGACGCCATGGTGATTTGGCATCGCAGAGTCTGATTATGAATCCCACATGACCAGATGCACGGGTTGCATCTGAGTATTCCTTGCGCCAGCGTGGTCGCCCCCGCCAACAGCGTCGCCCCAGGTTTTCCGCTCTGCTAGGTTCCTCGGGCATCCTGTTGTCGCGTGGTTGCGCCACGCGGTGACTATTCCAAATCAACAGGAGCCCAAAATGTCCTCCGTTACACAGTTCTTTACTTCGCGTTGGGGGCCCATCGCCACGGGTATTGTCGTTGGCGTGCTTGCCCCGGTCTTGGTCAAACTTGGCAATCCCGGGAATATGGGCGTGTGTGTCGCGTGTTTCAGCCGCGATATTGCCGGTGCACTGGGGTTGCATCGCGCGAGTGTGGTCCAGTACATCCGCCCGGAAATCATCGGCTTTGTGCTGGGTTCGCTCGTTGCCGCGCTCATCTTTCGCGAGTTCAAACCGCGCACCGGGTCAGCGCCGCTCGTACGATTTTTGCTCGGCATGTTTGCCGTCATCGGCGCGCTCGTGTTTCTCGGTTGTCCCTGGCGCGCGTATCTGCGCCTCAGTGCCGGCGATTGGAATGCGATTTTTGGCATTCTGGGGCTCGTCGTCGGCGTCATTGTCGGCATCGTCTTTTTGCGAATGGGATTTTCGCTGGGACGCAATCGCGCTGCGCCGCAAGCGTTGGGCTGGGTGATGCCGGCGTTGATGATCGCGCTTTTGCTTGCGCTTGTCTTTGCACCGCAGTTTGCCAAGGATGCGCAAGGCAACCCGACCGGTCCCATTTTCTTTTCGACCACCGGTCCCGGCAGTCAACACGCGCCCTGGCTCATTTCGCTCGGCATTGGTCTGCTCATCGGCTTTCTCGCGCAACGCAGTCGTTATTGCACGATTGGCGGTTTGCGCGATTTGATGTTGTTGCGCGATGCGCATCTGTTCAATGGCATCGTCGCGTTGCTCATTGCTGCGTTCGTTACAAATTTGGTATTAGGTCAATTCAATCCTGGGTTTGAAAAGCAACCTATTGCGCACACCGACGCCCTATGGAATTTCGGGGGGATGGTGTTAGCCGGACTCGCGTTTACGTTGGCAGGCGGATGCCCGGGTCGTCAACTCATTCTCTCGGGAGAAGGTGATGCCGATGCTGGCATCTTTGCGCTGGGAATGATTGTAGGCGCGGGATTCGCACACAACTTTAGTCTGGCTAGTTCTGCGACTGGCGTAGGCGCGTTTGGGCCCGTGGCAGTCATCGTTGGGTTGCTTGTTTGCGCAGTGATTGGGCTAACATTCCGTGAACCGGCAACGGCATAGGAGAAATCAAAATGAGTGAAATCAAAACTCTCGATGCGCGTGGCTTGTCTTGTCCGCAACCGGCGTTGCAAGCCGAAAGATTTCTAGCGCAAATCAGCAGTGGTGTTGTCGAAGTGCTCGTGGATACCGGCACCTCGCGCGATAATGTGGCGCGCGTTGCGAAAAAAGCCGGCTGGAGCGTCGAAATCGAAACCCAGCCGGGGGAAGGATTTCGATTGATTCTCAAGAAATGATTTACCTCGACAATGCGGCAACCTCGTTTCCCAAACCTCCCGAGGTGATGCAAGCGATGGCGAGTTTTCTCGAGCGCGCCGGGGGCAACCCCGGCCGCTCGGGACATCGCTTATCCATCGAAGCCGGGCGCATCGTGTACAACACGCGCGAAACGATTGCCGAACTGTTCAACGCGCCTGATCCCATGCGGGTCATCTTTACGCTGAACGCGACCCACGCGATCAATCTGGTGCTGCGGGGTCTGTTGCATCCCGGCGACCGCGTGGTAACGACGAGTATGGAACACAACGCGGTGATGCGTCCGCTGCGCACGCTTGAACCACAAGGGGTGCCATTGGTCGTGGTGCCGTGCGAACGCGATGGCTCACTCGATCTCGATGCGATGCGGCGCGCCATCGAACCGGGAACGCAGCTCGTCGTCATTAACCACGCGAGCAATGTGGTGGGAACACTCTTGCCGATTGCGGAGGTTGCGCAAATCGCGCACGCGGCGAAGGCGCTGATCTTGGTGGATGCCGCGCAAACGGCGGGGGTTGTGCCCATTGATATGCAAGCGATGAGCATTGACCTGATCGCGTTCACGGGACACAAAGGATTACTCGGTCCGCCGGGGACTGGCGGGCTGGTGATGAACGACAACGTGGAGGTCAATCTCATCGAGCCATTGGTGCGCGGTGGGACAGGGAGTCGTTCTGAATTCGAAGAGCAACCCAATGATTTGCCGGATCGTTACGAAAGCGGTACGCCCAATGGCGTGGGCATCGCGGGGCTGGGCGCGGGCGCACGCTGGGTGCTGCAACGTGGCATTGCCAACCTTCGTGCGCACGAAATCGAATTGACACAAACGCTGATCAACGGCTTGCGAATGATCCCAGGTGTAACCGTTCACGGTACCGGCAATGCCACCCAAAGCACCGCCGTCGTTTCGATCACACTTCAAGGACACGAGGTTTCGGAAATCGGTTGGCGGCTCGACGACGAGTTTGGCATCTTGAGTCGTGTGGGATTGCATTGCGCGCCGGCTGCACACCGCACGATTGGCACGTTTCCCAAAGGAACGGTGCGTCTCGCGCCAAACGTGTTCACAACACGCGCAGAAATTCAAACAACGATTGAAGCGATCCGGAGCATAGCGCAATGACGGACGGTGTTGTCTTGTTTCACACGACCTCGGCAGCGATCCGCGCGGAGAAAACTCTGACGCGTGCAGGTGTGCGGGTCAAGTTGATCCCAACCCCACGTGAGTTTTCAAGCGATTGCGGTATCGCGTTGCGCTTTGAATGGGAAAACGCAGAACGGGTTAGACAACTTTTGGGGGAAGCAAGCGTGGAGATGGCAGGGGTACATCGTCTCTCTTGAACTGCACTCTGCTTTGTCATCTCTCAGCAATCAACGCCTCACTCTGACCGCGTGAGATGGGCTTGGCACAGGTAACAGCCTTCACACGCGCGACCACAAGCCAAGGTCTAGGGCTGTGAGGTATCCCCTTTGCAAATCCTCGAGCATCACTTGGGCGAGGTTACTAATCCGCTGCGTGCTGCCGGCATGAATCGGTCCACCAATTGTTCCAACATAGTTACCCCGGGGGTAATTCATTTTCGGGGGAACTTGGCTCCCGAATGCCACCCGTTTGACGTCAAGTATGCATGAATCGCATCTGTTGTTGACCCTCACCCTGTTTTTTGCATCTCGCCGTGGGATGTTCCCCCTCTCATCCCCCTCCCCACGCCGCTTGGCAGTGTGGGGAGTACGCTTTTCTGCGTGAACGCTTGCGACCACCAAAGCCGACCTACGTCGGCGGAGAGGGAAGTGTTGGTGGCTGCGACCTCAGTCGCCCGATCCGACTTGGCAACAGCCCTGTGTCGGTTCAACCACACCCTCTCAAGATGTGCTATAATAGTCAATAGGATCAATATCTGGACAAGGGTAGCACCACCGGATAGCGTAGAGTCTGAATCTAGTGATTCAAATCGCGGTAACCAAGACGCATAGTCTTCGCTGGCTCATCCAGCCGCTGCAGGGCGGCTTGGTGTGGTAGGGGGTGCAGGTTCAACAGCCGTTGTTGTCTCTACACTATGACACCGTGCTACCGGACAAGGAGCTTGGCATGAAAATTGCAGTATCTGGTAAAGGTGGCGTGGGCAAGACGACGCTGACCAGTTTGTTAGCATACGCGTTCGCCGAGGCGGGCTATCAAGTGATGGCGATTGATGCTGACCCCGCACCGTGTTTGGGCGATGCACTTGGCTTTCCGCGTGAATTGGTGCAAGGACTTACCCCGATTGCGGAGATGCACGAGTTGATTCACGAACGTACTGGCGCGCAACCCGGGACATACGGCGGCATCTTCAAAATGAATCCGCGCGTGGACGATATTCCGGACAAGTTTTCGGTGATGCATCGCGGCATCCGGTTGCTTGAACTGGGCGCGGTCAAGCAAGGCGGTTCGGGTTGTATCTGTGCCGAGAGTGTTTTGCTCAAACAACTCGTAACCACGATTCTACTTCAACGCAACGAAGTGGTGTTGATGGATATGTACGCCGGCGTCGAACATTTGGGGCGCGCCACCTCGGATATGGTGGATGCGTTGCTCATCGTCGCCGAGCCGACCGCGCGCAGTTTGGGCACCGCGGCGCAAATCAAGCAACTCGCCCAAGACATCAAAATCGAAACCTTGTACTTGGTGGGCAGTAAAGTGCAGAGTCAAGCCGATCGCGATTTTATCGCCGCGCATTCGCCGGGCTTGCCGGTGATCGGTTACATTTCTGCCGATCCTGCCGTTTTGCAAGCCGACCGGGAACACAAATGCGCCTATGATTTATCGCCGACCTTGGTCAGTGAGGCACAGACGATTGTGGCTGTGTTGAAGAGGAGCAAATCAAAATAAATGCCGAAACCCTCTCGCGGATTTTTTGAAAAGACCCTCAACGACATCACCAGTGTTTTGGAGCAAACCCTCTTTGCCGAAGAGATCGCGCGCCAAAACGGTTTACTGCAATCCCTCGACCCGCGCGCCAAATTGATCGGCACGCTGGTTTTGCTCATCGCCATCAGTGCTTCGCACAATCTGTTGATCCTTGTGGCGCTGTACCTGCTCACCCTGCCGATGGCGTATGCGTCGCACGTGCCGATGGGATTCTTTCTCAAACGGGTCTGGGTTTTGATGCCGTTCTTTACCGGCATCGTTGCACTCCCTGCTTTGTTCAGTCCCTTTTCACCGGGCACACCGCTCATTACGCTGATTGATTCCACCTCGCCCAAAATATATCTGGCGATTACTCAACCCGGCGTGACGGCGGCGGCGTTCCTCTTGATACGCGTTGGGGCATCAGTCTCGCTGGCGGTGCTCCTCGTGCTAACGACGCGTTGGGCAATGTTGCTCAAAGCGATGCACGTGCTGCGCGTACCGCAAGCCTTTGTATTGATTCTGGGGATGACATATCGGTATATCTATGTTCTCTTGCACGCCGTGAACAATATGTTTCTCGCGCGCCAAAGTCGTGTCGTGGGGTATGTGTCCGGCGCCGATCAGCGCCGCTGGCTCACGGCAAGTATCGGTGTCCTGTTTGCCAAATCGTACACCTTGAGCGATGAAGTTTATCTGGCAATGCAATCGCGCGGATTTCGCGGCGAAACGCAGGTGATGGAGCTGATGGCGTGGCGGGCAAGCGATTGGCTGTGGCTGACAATTTTTGTCGGTGTCGCAGGAATTGCCATTCTTTTGGGAAGATGATAAGGACGAACGACGAATGACGAACGATGACGTAAATAAACCGGCGTTTAAGCTCGATCACGTCACTTTTTCATACAACAATCAAATTGCGCTCAAAGATATTTCACTGACTATTCGCGCAGGTGAACGTGTCGCGATTCTGGGCGCGAATGGCTCGGGCAAAAGTACGCTCTTGAAAATTCTGGATGCGTTGTACTTTCCGCAAGCCGGTACCGTGCACGCGTTTGGTGAGCCATTGACCGAAGCGGCGATGCAAGACCAAGCGCGCGCGTTTGAATTTCGGCGACGGGTAGGGCTGGTCTTTCAAGACCCAGACGCGCAACTCTTTTCGCCAACGGTGTGGGACGAGGTAACCTTTGCGCCGTTGCATCTGGGCTTGCCAAAAAATGAAATCATCGAACGTAGCGAATGGGCGATGGACTTGTTGGGGATCACCAAACTACGCGACCGTGCACCGCATCGTCTGAGTGGCGGCGAAAAGAAAAAAGTTGCGTTGGCTTCGATTTTATCGCTACGTCCCGACGTGTGGTTACTCGATGAACCCACCGCCGCCCTCGACCCGCGCAGTCAATCGCGTTTACTCGACTTTATCGGTGAGTTGACGAAAGAAGGTAAGACGATCATCACGGCGACGCACGACCTGGACATCGTGGAAGAGATTGCGGATCGGGTGGTGATGTTTTGCGAGGATCACGAAATCACCGGGGAGGGCACGCCGCGCGAGGTCTTGTCCGATTATGCCCGTCTGCTCGAGTGCAACTTGATTCACGAGCATCGCCACAAACACGCCGACACCGAACACGTGCATCATCACTTGCACCGCCCGCCGCACGAACACGAACATTGAAAAAGGGCTTGGAGATTCCAAGCCCTTTTGCTTACTCTTCCGTTTTAGATTCCGTGGCTTCCGTTGGTTCGGCGGTGGCGACGACGCGCTTTTCACGCAGGCGAGCGGCTTTGCCGTGACGTCCGCGCAAATAATACAACTGCGCCCGTCGAACGTGAGTGTGTCCCAACACTTCAATCTTTTCGATGCGCGGCGAATTGA
This sequence comes from Anaerolineae bacterium, assembly GCA_034433515.1. Classification (GTDB taxonomy): domain Bacteria; phylum Chloroflexota; class Anaerolineae; order UBA4142; family UBA4142; genus DAOTXS01. The sequence goes on from DAOUAL010000002.1 coordinate 18,839, forward strand.
GCAAGAAGGTGCGTTCGACCCCAATGCCGTGCGTCGCAATGCGGCGCACCGTAAAGCGACCATTCGCCCCCTTGCCTTTACTCAGGCGCATTACCACCCCTTGAAAAACCTGAATCCGTTCGCGATTATCTTCGATGATGCGCGTATGCACTTTGACCCGATCCCCCGGTTGCAAATCGGGTAAATTTGATTTGAGTTGAGGTTTGGTCAGAGCCGAAACGAGATCCATTGCAACAACCTTCCTTTGAGATGATTCCTGTAAAACGGGCGAGATTATAACACGGAAACTCGAATCACGCAAATACAAACCTCAGAGCGACACGACTCTGAGGTCAGTGCCGAGCCAGGGACTTGAACCCTGATGGACTCCCGTCCACACGCCCCTGAAACGTGCGCGTCTGCCAATTCCGCCAGCTCGGCGTTCGAGCGCATTGTATTCTAAATACTCGATTTGTCAAACCTGCGACCGCTGATGTGGCGAGAGTGTACTGATGTGGCGAGAGTGTACAGACGAGTCGCCGACTCGTCTATCACCGAAATCGAAAGGGCGTGAACGCTTGCGACAACTACCCGAAGCCGACCTGCGTCGGCTAGAATCCAGCCTGCGAAGGCAGGCTTGGGGTGTTGGTGGCTGCAACTTCAGTCGCCCGATCCGACTTGGCAACAGCCCTGGGCTTGCTGCCTTCCCGCTTGCATCATCCCGATCGCGTGCTATACTACTAGTGCACCAACATGAAAGTGCGTGGTGAAAACTCGATTTTTAGCCACGTCTGTCAACGTCTTCCCATCAGTCTGGTATGCCACTATTCATGTTGTTGCACTAGTGTCACAAAATGGCGCCGGGCGGTGTCTAAGCTATGGAACGCCGATTCGGCAGAGGTTACCCTTGACCGTGACATCCGAACGCTTGCGCGCTAACAAGTCAATTGCCCAGCCCGCGACGGACGAGTTCAAAATTATCTTCCTTCAACACTATGCGCGCGTTTACCGCATCCTTTTTCGACTCGTGGGCAATAAAGCCGAAGCAGAAGATTTAACCCTCGACACATTTCTCAAGTTGTGGCAGCAACCGCGTTTGCACGCTGATAACCTGGGCGGTTGGCTCTATCGTGTGGCGACGCGATTGGGTTACAATGCCCTGCGCGCGGCGAAACGCCGAACACAGTACGAGCAAACTGCCGGGCGCGCTGCCATTGATCGCGCCAGCCCGATTGATCCGGCGGACGAAGCCGAACGCGCAGACGAGCGGACGTACGTGCGCGCGGTGTTGTGTGCGATGTCCGCACGCGATGCTCAATTACTCATCTTGCGCCATTCGGGAATGTCGTACAAGGAAATCGCGGAGGTGTTGAACCTCTCGCCCCATTCGGTGGGAACGTTATTGACGCGCGCCGAAGAAGAATTTGAACGGCGGTATTTAGAAGGAGGGCATCATGCATCTCAACGATGAGCAACTGCGTGCCTATCTCGATCAAGAAATGGCTGAGGCGGAACGCCTCGCCGAACATCTGAATGGTTGTGGCGAATGCCGCGCGCGCGCGGCAACCATCGAAGCGCGTGCTAAACGCGTGAGCGCACACCTTGCGGTGCTTGAACCGCGCGCGACCGAATCGCCGCGCGCGCCGCAACTTGCGTACGTCCAGTTTTCACAGAGGCAACTTGCCTCACGAAAGGAAGGGTTTTCGATGCGAGACATTTTTTCTTCGCGTGCTCGCCCGGTCTGGATCGGGTTGAGCGTCATCGCTTTGCTTGCCATTGCGTTGACGTTGCCGCCGGTGCAAGCCTGGGCGGGCGATTTACTGGCATTGTTCCGCGTGCAAAAAGTCATCGTCTTGCCGGTGGATACCACGCGCCTAAGCGAACTGGGGGGCAACAGTTTGCTGAGCAAACAAGTGAGCCAACTCTTTTCCGATTCGATTCAGATTACCAAAGAACCGGGCAAACCCAAATCGGTGACGAACGCCGCCGCCGCGAGTCAGGCCGCCCACTTTACCGTGCGCTTGCCCAGTAATCGAACCGATGCGCCGCAAATCACCGTGCAGGATAGTGCGGCATTCAATTTCAAGGTGAATCGCGCCCGCGCCCAAAGTCTGCTCGATGAAGCCGGGTTCAAGCGGTATCAACTGCCGGCATCGTTGGACGGCGCGGTGATCCAGGTGGATATTCCGTACGGCGTTACCGCGGCATACGGCGATTGCCCCAAACCGGATCGCGATCCCAGTACGCCGGCACCCCGCCCGACGAACTGCATTATCCTTGTGCAAATGCCCAGCCCATCGGTGAACGCACCCGCCGATCTCGACATCGAACAGTTGGCGGTGATTGGATTGCAGTTCATCGGAATGAATGAACAACAGGCGCGTGAGTACAGCAAGACCGTGGATTGGACTTCGACGTTGGTCATTCCGATTCCACGCAACGGTGCCACGTACAAACAAATTTCGGTGGATGGCGTAACCGGCTATCTGATCCAACAAACCGATTATGTGCCGCAGTACGCGATTGTGTGGGTCAAGAACGGCATCATTTACGCGATGGGTGGTACGGGCATGGACGCGACCGCCGGGTTGGCAATGGCGAATTCGTTGAAATAGTTTTATCGTTGGATCGTTGGATGGTTGGCAAAAAACTATTCAACGATCCAACGATCTAACCATCCAACTATGCTTGCCATCGAAACCTACGAACTGGGCAAAGAATTCAACGGAAACGTTGCGGTGCGTTCCCTCACGTTGCAAGTTGAGCAAGGTGAGGTGTTTGGTTTTTTGGGACCGAACGGCGCGGGCAAGACCACCTCGATCAAAATGTTGCTTGGCTTGGTTGCGCCAACTTCGGGACGTGCGAGTTTGCTCGGTGCGCCGTTGAATGATCGCGCCGTGCGTGCGCGCATCGGTTTTCTGCCGGAACATTTTCGTTTTCACGATTGGCTCACCGCGTCCGAATTTCTGACGTTGCATGGACAATTGTATCGCATGGACGCGGTGCGCTTGCGTCATCGCATTGATGAGTTGCTCGATGTGGTTGGGCTGGCGGCGTTCCGTAACAAACAACTCAAAACATTTTCGAAAGGCATGTTGCAACGCATCGGTTTGGCGCAAGCCTTGCTCAACGATCCCGCGCTGGTCTTTTTGGACGAGCCAACGTCCGGGCTGGACCCGGTGGGACGGCGCTTGGTGCGCGACATTATCCGCGATTTTCGCGCGCGCGGCACAACCGTGTTCCTCAATTCGCATTTGTTGAGCGAAGTGGAAATCACGTGCGACCGCGTCGCGTTTATCAAACACGGCGAGGTGTTGCGCGTGAGCGAACTCGGCTCGCTTGTAAACGGCGCGACGCGCGTAACGATTCGCGCGAAGGGTTTGACGCCATCTATCCTCGCACGCTTGAACGAATGGGGACACGACGTGCGCGCAGACGATAATCAGGTAACACTGGTGGTTCAGGAAGAAGAGGTGTTGCCAGCAATCGCGCGCTATCTCATCGCACAGAAGGTTGAGGTGTATGCCATCGAACCGCAACATCTTTCGTTGGAAGACTTGTTCATTCAAATCGTTGGGACGGACGGGGGGTTGTGATGGCGACGTTCATCATCACGCGTCTCACCCTGATCGAAGCGATCCGGCGGCGCATTTTACTTGCCGCGTTTGTGTTGGGCGTGGCGTTTCTGATTTTATACGGCGTTGGTTTTTACATCATGCAAAATGAAATCCGCCCGTTGCCCACCTCACCGATCACCAATTTGCAACGCAGCGGGTTTCTGAGTTTTCTGGCGATGGCGGGTTTGTACGCGGTCAACTTTTTGACGATTGCGATGGGCGCGCTGGTCTCCGCTGATACGCTTGCCGGCGAGATCAGTTCGGGCACAATTCAAGTCCTCGCGACAAAGCCGGTGCACCGGCTCGAAATCGTGTTGGGCAAATGGCTGGGTTTTGCAATTCTGATCGCGCTCTACTTGGGGCTGATGGTGGGTGGCGTGATGCTCATCGCCTACGCGATGGTGGGGTATGTGGTGCCCAATCTCTTTGCCGGCATCGCACTGATTTATCTCGAAGCGTTGTTGATGATGACGGTAACGCTCGCGTGTAGTAGCACCTTGACCACGTTGGCGACCGGCGGCGTGGTGTTTGGATTGTATGGCATTGCGTTTATCGGCGGCTGGGTAGAGCAATTTGGCGCGCTGTTACAAAATCAAGGTGCGGTGAACGTGGGCATCATCTCAAGTCTCATCGTGCCGAGCGAGGCGTTGTGGCGCCGCGCCGCGTTTGAAATGACGCCGGCATTTGCACAAACCACATTTTTCATTAGTCCTTTTGCCGCGCTCTCCGTGCCCAGCCCACTGATGATCGTTTACGCCATCGTGTATCTTGCCGGCGCGTTGGGATTTGCGATGCACCGGTTTGCGCAAAGAGATTTGTGAGGATTGCGTTGAAAACAAAAACCCTTGCGAAAGATCACCACTCTCGCAAGGGTTTTGTCTATCTACGGACTACTGGCGACGGCACTCACTCGTACCGCAACGCCTTGATCACTTCCATCTGTGACGCTTGGCGCGCCGGCGCCAGCGCGGCAAGCACACCAAAGAGTAATCCTGCTGCAATCGCCGCAAGTACGCCGGCAAGCGGAAAGACATACGCCATCTTGAAAATCCCGCTCGCGCTCAATCCCTCCACAAAGACGAAACTGAGATAAATTCCGGCAAGGATACCGAAGGCGGTACCCAGTGCAGAAAGCAAAAGCGCTTCGGCAACAATGGTCTTCCATACTTGACCGCGCGTCGCGCCAATCGCGCGCAACATCCCAATCTCGCGCGTGCGTTCAATGACGCCGATAGCCAGCGTGTTGAGAATCGCAATCAACGACGGGATGGAGAGGATGGCAAGGAGAGCATAGATGCCAACAAACAGCGAGTCGTATTGTGCGCGGAACTCACTGGTGTATTCGCGTCCCGCCACCAAGCGAAACTGCGGATAGTCGGCAACGATTTGATTGAGCCATTGCTCCGCGGTCGCCACATCTGCGCCCGGCGCAAGATTGATCTGATAGAAAACATCCTCACTCTTGTAGAAATCCACTTTCATCACGGCTTGCGAAATATACACCGTGTTGATCTTCATGCTCAACACTTCGCCACCAATCGCCACGATCTTGTACTCTTGTTGTCCCGAGGGGGTCGCCAACGGAATGACATCGCCGACCTGCAAGTTGGCCGTGGTGGCAAGGATTCCATTGACGATCACATTCCGTTCATCGCGCGCGAGCGCATTGAAAGCCTCTTGGGCATTCCCTTTTTGAAAATCCATTCCCGATATTTTGGGGAACGTGACCGGGTCAATGCCCAGGACGACGACGGAGGTTTCGCCCCCCCCACCTTTGGCTGAGGCAATGGGAAGGGAAGATTGCGCATAGCGCAACGAACTCACCGCCGCCACTCCCGGCACCGAGGCAATCTTGGCTTTGAGACTCTCACTGGCTCCCACATCGCCTTTCCAAATGGCGATGGACGGTGGAATGAGCAAATAGTCACTGCCTAGCGTTTTGGTGAACAAGCCCATCACCGTGCCCGTGAGCGAGAACATCATTCCGCCGGCGCCGACAACAATCGCCAGTCCAATCATCGTTGCGCTCGCCGTGATGGCTGAACGCGAGGGCTGGCGCGTGAGATTGCCTTGCGCGAGTTCGCCCGTCCCTTCGCGCGCAAAAATCAACGCGAGCATCCTACCAAACAGATGCGCAATCGGTCTGACCAACGCCGGCGCAACCAGCACCAAGCCGATGAGCATCAAGATCCCACCGAGCGCGACAAGCGGGAAGAATCTCGTCAGCAAGCCGATGAAGGCGATTGTGATCATCACGGCGCCGGTGATGGTCCAGACCCGGCTGACACGTTGCACCATTTCACCAACGGAGGGGCGCAATGCTTCGATGGGGGTAACCTTGCTGGCGTTCAGCGCCGGTAGCAAGCCAGCAAAAAGGGTAACGCCCACGCCCAAGACAATCGAAACAACCACTACCGATGGTTCGACGACCGGCACCAAATCGGCATTCATGAATTGTTTGATGACCGAATTCGAGCCGAGGGTGATGGCAACGCCCAGCAGATAACCCAGCCCAATGCCAATTGCCGTGCCGATCACGCCTTGCACCAAGCCCTCGGTGAGGACAAACGCGATGATGGTCTTGCGGCTCGCACCCAGCGCGCGCAACATGCCAATATCGTGGCGGCGTTCCGCGACAATCGTGCGGAATGTGTTAAAGATGATAAAGCCGCCCATCGCCAACGCCAGCACGCCGAGCATATTAAAGATGATGCCCGCCATCTGCATCGCACTGGCAAATTCCGAGCCGCTGGTCAGTCCGCCGAGCGTGAACGTGTCTCCCAGTTGGGCTTTGATTTGATTGACGATGGCTTCGCTCTGTGCCTTGTCCTTGGTGGTGAGATTGGCTTCGATGACGTTGATACGGCCCGGCGAATCGAATAATTTTTGCGCTTGCGAAAGCGTAACCAGCACTTGTTCGTTGCCGGCAAGCGCGCGGCTGGGCATCAATCCCACAATCGTCAACTTGACGACACCTTGCGTCGTTGGCAATTTAATCGCATCGTTCAGCTTCACGCCGATGGAATCTGCCAGGCGTTCGGAAATCACCGCCACGTTGCCATCGCCCGGTTTCAAAAAGCGACCTTGGGTAATGCGATAGTCGCGCAACTCGGGCGCGATTGCCGGATCTACGCCGGCCAGTGAGAGGGCAGTAACCGTCGAGTTCTTGCCATAGAAGCCCGGCGGCAGGTTGATGACGCGCTCCAGCGAGCCGGCGATGGCACCAATGCCGGGAAGGTCGCTGATTTTTTTGATGGTGGTTGCCGAGAACGACTCGCCGGTCTTGTGCGTGATCATCACATCGGTTTGACCAGAGGCGGAGAGCAGACTTTTGTTGAACGCATCCATAAAGGAGGGCAAGTAAATGCCCATCCCCAAGATCACCATCACGCCAATCACGATGGCGAGCGTGGTGAGCAAGGTTCGTAATTTGCGCCCCCACAAGTAGCGGGCAGCGAGGGTGAGTTGGAGATTCATAGCACGCTTCCTTCTCACCACGGAGCACACCGAGGTCAGAGAGAAGGATTATTTCTCTGTGTTCTCGGCGTTCTCTGTGGTGTAGTATCACGCAATTGCCTTCATCATTTGTGAAGCCGATTCTGCATTATCGGCGCGCTTGGTTCCCAATTGTGTCTCATTCACGATCTTGCCGTCTTTGAGAAAGACGATGCGGTCGGCGTACGCGGCGATGCGCGGATCGTGCGTTACCATTAGCACCGAACGCCCCCATTCTTTAGAGACTTGTTTCAAGAGCGCGGCAATTTCATCCGATGCTTTGGTATCCAGGTTGCCGGTGGGTTCATCGGCAAGCACCAGCACCGGCTCGGTTACCAGCGCGCGCGCAATCGCCACGCGTTGTTGTTGCCCCGCCGAGAGTTGATCGGGGCGACTGTTCAAACGATGACCCAAGCCCACCTTGGTCAACCATTCGATCGCTTTTTGTTTGGCTTGGGCTGGCGCAGTCCCATCGAGCAAGAGGGGCAGAGCCGCATTTTCGATGGACGTCAAAATCGGAATGAGATTGAAAAACTGAAACACAAATCCGATTTTGCGGCGGCGGAGTTGCGTTACCGCATCGTCCGACATCTGGGCGAGCAATTGTCCATCAATGCTAACATTGCCTTCGGTCGGACGATCGAGTCCGCCGAGCAAATGCAAGAGTGTGGACTTGCCACACCCGCTGGGTCCCATCACGGCGACAAACTCGCTGGGGTTGACACTCAACGTAACGTGATCGAGTGCCACAATGGCGGTTTCGCCGGCGCCGTACACTTTGGTGAGGTTTTCTGCGTGAACGAGAGGCATGGTTACTCCTGTTACGATTTGATTTCTTTTCTGGGTCTGCCGCGTGGTTTGCTTTCTGGTTCGGGCAAGGGTTGGCGGCGGATCTCATCGAGCCGGGCTTCGGTCATATCGAGCCAGCGCAAATCGGCTTCCAGATACATCACGGCTTTATCGAGCAACAAAATGGTGGCAAGTTCTTTTTGAGGATTGGCGCGACTCCGTTGTTCGGTAATCTCGTGCAACTCTTGATATAAACGTGCACGCTGAGCGTGAATGAGTTTGTACGGATCGGCAACCCCCGAAGCGAGACTGATCATCAATTTGATAAAGAATTCGTCGCGCTGGTGGGCAGGGACGATGCAGTTGGCAAACCATTCGCGCAGGGCTTTGCGTCCGGCGGGTGTAATCGCATAAATCCGTTTTTCGGGTCCGGCATCTTGTTCAACGCTGTCTTGAACAATCAGCCCATTTTGTTCCAGGCGCGCCAGCGTTGTGTAAATCTGTGCCGGTTTGACCTCCCAGTTTTCTTCACCCACAACGGCTTGAAATGCGGCGCGCAGTTCATAGCCGTGACGCGGACGTTGCGCAAGAAAACCTAAGATAGCATGGCGGACTGACATAATCCCTCGTTTGACATTCCTGTGAAAACTATACTACGGGTTACTAGATTTGTCAATCAATGCGACATTTCACTCAGGGCTGTTGCAAAGTCGGATCGGGCGACTGAAGTCGCAGCAACCAAGACCCCAAGTCGCCCTACGGCGAGTACAGACGAGTCGCCGACTCGTCTCTCCACCAGCCGACGCAGGTCGGCTTCGGGTAGTGGTTGCAGTGGTTTTAACCGCCTGTCAAGGGACTTGCATTTCACTTTGCCGCGCAATTGTGCTAGAATGTCAAATTGTTCGCTTTGACAAAACTTTGATTCGGGTCTTACCATGCGAATCCTTTTTCGTCTGTTGCAATCTCTGGATCGTTATCGTTGGCAACTGGTCGCGCTCGTGTTGCTCGTTTTGGGCGTCACGGCGACCCAACTTGTTGCGCCGTCGCTCATTCGCCGCGCGATTGACGAGGGCTTGGCGCGGAAGGATGTGAGTGCGCTCGCTCAAGTTGCGCTCTTGATCATTGGCGTGGGCTTGTTGCGGGCGAGCTTGGCGTTTGCTCGTCGCTACACGGCGGAATGGCTGATCAACCGCACCGGCTATGATTTTCGCAATGCAATGTACGACAAAATTCAACGCCTTTCGTTCAGTTATCACGATTCTGTGCAGACCGGGCAATTGATGAGCCGTTGCACCGAAGACATTAGTTCACTCTCGCGTTTTGTGGGGCAAGGCGCAGTGGAATTGGTACAGATTCTTTTGTTGCTGGGTGGCATTCTGTTCTTGCTGTTCCAAAGCAGCGTAACGCTCACCTTGATCGGACTGATTCCGATTGTTGTGCTGGCACTCGTAACGATCAATCTGGGACGCATTATCAGTCCTTTGTTCTTGCAGGTGGATCAAACCTTGGGCGATCTTTCGTCCACGTTGCAAGAAAATCTCACCGGCGCCCAAGTTGTCCGCGCGTTTGCGCGCGAAGAATTTGAGAAAGAAAAATTCAGTCAGACCAATCGCAAGTTGTTTCATGCCCAAGTGCGCGTGGTGAGTAACTGGGGCTTTTATATGCCCTCGATGATGTTGCTCATGATGCTTTCCACCGCGCTGATTCTGTGGTTTGGTGGGCAAATGGTCATCGCGGGTACGCTGACGATAGGTGAACTCGTTGCGTTCAATGCGTACCTCATCCTGCTGGCACAACCGGTGCAGGATTTGGGCTTTGTGGTCAACTCGGCGGGCGAGGCGATGGCGGGCGGGCAACGCATCTTTGAAGTGCTCGATGTGGATGAGGAAATCAAATCACCGCCAAACGCCATTGTGGCGCCGACGCTGACGGGCTGGGTGACCTTCGATCACGTTTCGTTTGCGTACCGGCACGAACGCGACGCACTAACCGATGTATCGTTTGAAGCGCAACCGAATCAAGTCATCGCTCTGATTGGACCGACCGGCAGTGGCAAGACAACCTTGGTTCATCTTATTCCGCGTTTCTACGACGCAACGAGCGGACGCGTGCTGGTGGATGGTTTGGATGTCAAGACGCTCGATTTGAAATCGCTCCGTTCGCAAATTGGCATCGTCCTGCAAACGTCGCTCTTGTTCTCGACGACGATTCACGACAATATCGCGTACGGACGACTGGATGCGAGCGAAGATGAAGTGATGGCCGCCGCCAAAGCCGCACGCGCGCACGATTTCATCATGACGTTCGCCAAAGGGTACGAAACGATTGTGGGTGAGCGTGGTGTAACCTTGTCCGGCGGGCAGCGTCAGCGCATCGCGATTGCGCGCGCGTTGTTGATGAATCCGCGCATTCTTATTCTCGATGATTCCACCTCATCGGTGGACATGCAGACAGAATATCTGATTCAACAAGCTCTTGCCGAGTTGATGAAAGGGCGCACGACGTTTGTCATCGCGCAACGGTTGTCCACGGTCAAGCGCGCGGATCAGATTCTCGTGCTCGACGGCGGGCGGATCGTTCAGCGCGGCACGCATGAGGAATTGCTTGAGCAAGGTGGGTTGTACAAGCAGATTTACGATTTGCAACTCAAAGACCAAGAACAGTTTGCGCGTGAGATGTTGTTCTTGGATGAAAGCGAGATGGTGGAAGAAGATCGCGGCAACGGCGGCGGTCGTCGCAGCGAACGGGTGATGGAGGGAATGTAAATCGTAAAACGTGATGAGGGGATTTGTCACTTCGAGCGAAAAGTCTCGTTGCCGCTATGACGAGATTTCTCGCCGCCAAGAACGCGGCTCGAAATGACAGTGTGCCGCGCGATAAATCGTCACAGCAAATCAGGTTACGCGGACACGCAATCGGCTTTTAGCCGATTTTCACCGGCGTTAGACGGCGTTAGACGCCGAAATTGATTCGGCGGCGGCGCTATTTGAACTTGGGACGTAGGAACGCGCGGAGTGTTTTGGCGTGACGAAGTGCGGTGCGCGCGTCTTCTTTCGTCGCCGATTCGCCAGGATACCGAAACTCGACTGCGTAGCGTGTGAGGTCTTTCAACAAATCGCGGTGCAATTCCAGCGTGCTATCGTACGGAAGGCAGTACTCTAGCAACTGGTTGAGATCGTGGATTTTGGGAATGTGCTGTCCGTGTTCTTGGAGCAATGCCTTGAGGTACTTTTCAACGCATGGCTGACAATGAAAACACACATCGTCGTAATTGGGCGCGCGGCGCACGCGCATCTCGCGATTTGCTGTTCGCCAATCGCTTTCCGCTTTGGCGATCCATTCCTCAGTCAGCACGCGCATAAACGACTTTGCCTTTTTCCATAATCTCACGCAAAAAGGAATCGCCCAGCGCAACGCGTTCTGCAATTTGTTGTGGACGGCGCACAAGCAAATCCATTCCAAAATGATAATCAATCGCGCGCACGATTTGCACGGCTTGTTCGCTAGGACGTAACGGCGTATCCATCACTACCAACAAATCTACATCGCTCTCTGGCTTTGGTTTGCCGTAGGCATACGACCCAAAGAGGATGATCTTTTCGGGCTTGAATTGCGTAGCGATTTGTTTGACAATTGCGCGAATATCGCGTGCAGTCACACGGCGGCGATGGCTGTTTGAGTGAACGCGTTTGCTTTGCATCGCTTTGCTCCAACGGTAATGATATTATAGCATAGAATAACGAGCGTGGGCAAAACGCCGCGCGATAAATCGCTCAACTATCCAATCATCCAAAACCAACTATGACCGCATCAACCACCACTCAAAAACCCAAACCCATCTCCGTTCCCGCGCGCCCCGACGAAGACAGCATCATCGGCAAGGCGTACGATCCCAAACTGGCGCGGCGGCTCGCGCGCTATCTGCTGCCGTACAAATGGCAGATCATCATCGCCCTCGCGTGGATGTTCTTTGCAATGAGCGCGTACATCGCGGGACCGTACCTCATCAAAGTCGCCCTCGATAGCGGCATCGCGGCAGGGAACATTGGCGTCCTGCAACAAGCCGTTGCACTCTATTTGCTTGCCGCTGTCGCGTTCTGGATTGGTACCTACTTTCGTGTGCGAACGATGGCGGTGACCGGACAAAGCATCATTTACGATCTGCGCCGCGAATTGTTCGATCACTTGCAAACGCTTTCGCTCGGCTTCTTTAGCCGCTATGCGGTTGGCCGGCTCATCTCGCGCGTTATCAACGATGTCAATGTCTTGCGCGAGTTGATTACCTGGGCGCTCGTCGCCGTCGTGCGCGATTTCTTCGATTTGTTTGGCACCCTCGCGGCGATGTTCGTTCTCAATTGGCAATTGACCTTGCTTTCGCTCACCGTCTTGCCGTTGATGGGCGTCGCCACTGAAATTTTCCGGCGCAAGGCGCGCGAAAATTATCGCAAGGTGCGTTCGGCAGTGGGCTGGGTCAACGCGGTGCTGAACGAAAACATTGTTGGCGTGCGCGTGGTGCAATCGTTCTCGCGCGAGGATCACAATTACGAAATTTTTGCGCGCGAGGTGAACGGCAATCATCTGCGCGCCGTTAATCGTGCCGCGCTCATCGTCTCCATCTTTTTCCCGGCTGTAGATTTTATCGGCAGTGTTGCACTCGGCTTGGTCATTTATGTAGGCGGACTTGCGGTGCTGGGTACGTTTGGAATTAGCGCGACATTCACCGCCGGCACGCTCGTTGCGTTCGCGCTCTACATTGATCGCTTTTTCAATCCGATTCGCGATCTGGCGCAACGGTACAACAATTTTCAAGCCGCGATGGCATCGTCCGAACGCATCTTTGAATTGCTCGATACACCTGTCGAAGTCCGCGATGCACCGAACGCGCGTGAGATGCCCACGATTCGCGGCGAGGTGGATTTCATCAACGTGGGCTTTCATTACTCCGATGATCCCGCGCCGATTCTGGAGCAAATCAATTTGCACGTGCCAGCGGGACAAACCGTAGCGATTGTGGGAGAAACCGGCGCAGGCAAGTCCACGCTCGTCAAACTTGTCAGCCGATTCTATGACGTAACCGAAGGTGCGATTTTCATTGATGGCATTGACATTCGTACCGTAACACAAGATTCGTTACGGCGACAAATGGGCGTTGTGTTGCAAGACCCCTTTTTGTTTTCGGGAACGATCAAAGAGAATATCGGTTACGGCGCACTCGATGCGCCCGATGAAGCAATCATCGAGGCGGCAAAGGCGGTGGGCGCACACGAGTTCATTATGAAACTCGAAAAAGGGTACGATACGCTGGTTGGCGAAGGCGGCGCGATCTTGTCCGGCGGTCAGCGCCAACTCATTTCATTTGCGCGTGCCCTCCTCGCTGATCCACGCATCCTCATTCTCGACGAGGCGACATCGAGCGTAGACACACAGACCGAACGCATCATTCAATCTGCACTCGAACGCTTGTTGAAAGATCGCACGTCGTTTGTCATCGCGCATCGCTTGTCCACCATCACGCGCGCGGACAAGATTATCGTGATTGACAAGGGGCGCATCATCGAAGAAGGTACACACACCGAGTTGTTGCAAAAGCGCGGCGCCTACTTTGAGTTGTACACGATGGCGTTTGCGAATAAAGTATGAAGGATGAAGGCAGAAGGAATGCTCATACTTCCTAACTCGGACGAGCCGAAACAACACCGGAATTGATCCACGAAGGACACGAAGATTTCTCTTTCGTGACCTTGGTGCCCTTCGTGGATGAAAAATCTTGGCTTTTTGTGCAACGATTTCATTTGATACGCCTTCATACTTTGATTTATGATTCATCTTCGACCAGCGACAGCCCGCGACCAAGTAACCATCACCGCGCTTGTCCGCGCCGCCGGCATCAATCCGATGGCGTTGGATTGGCGACGATTTTTGATTGCGGAGGAGGATGGACAAGTGGTGGGCATCGGTCAAATCAAACCGCACCGTGATGGCTCGCGCGAACTCGCTTCGATTGCGGTCATTCCCGAACGACGCGGGCAAGGCATTGCCAGTGCGATCATTCGCGCGTTGCTGGAAAAAGAGCGCGGCGAGGTGTATCTTCTTTGTCGCAATGAACTCGAGGCGTTTTATGCGCGCTTTGGTTTTCGCAAAATTAGACGCGATGAAATGACGCCATACTTTCGGCGCATTACTCGCATGCTTGATTTTCTAGCGCATTGGACTGGCAGACGTGGCATCGTGATGAAACGGAACCCAAGCGAAGAACAGGAGCCGAATGACTGACCGTCGCATCTTGCTCGCCGTTTACGCTCACCCGGATGACGAACTCTCCGCCGGCGGCACGCTGGCGCATTATGCGCGTCAAGGGGTGAGCACGCATCTGATTTGCGCGACGCGCGGCGAAGTGGGCGAAGCGCCGCCCGATTTGAAAGGGTTTCACTCAATTGCCGAAATGCGAACGGATGAGTTGCTTTGCGCGTCGAACATTCTCGGTTTGGAGTCGGTCAACTTTTTGGGGTATCGCGATTCCGGGATGCCGGGTTCACCGGACAACCATCATCCGCAATCGCTCGTCGCCGCGCCGCTGGACGAGGTTGCACGCAAGATCGCGGCATTCATTCGCCGATTGAAACCCCAAGTCGTCATCACCTTTGATCCCATTGGCGGGTATCGCCATCCCGACCACATTGCGATTCATCACGCCACGGTGCAAGCATTTGCACTCGCGGGCAATGCGCAAATCGAAATCGAAGGATTACCGCCGCACGCACCATCGAAATTATATTTCTCCACGTTTCCGCGCGGGTTCTTGCGGGCGGGTGTGCGTTTGCTCAAGTTGATCGGGCGCGATCCAAAACGCTTTGGCAAAAATGGCGATATTGATTTGGAAGCGCTCGTCGAATTTGATTTTCCCATTCATGCGCGCATTCCGATTGGCGACGCACTCGACCAAAAAGCGCGTGCGACGGCGTGCCATTCCAGTCAATTGCCGAGTATGGGTGGCACGCTGGCGCAGTGGTTTCAAAAATTGTTTGCGAACGAGGAAATGTTTATGCGCGCGGTGCCGGCGGAACCGCCGCCGCACATCGAACGCGATTTGTTCGAGGGGATATAAAAACCGGGAAGGTCTGGTTGCCTTCCCGGTTTTGATTTCAAAGTAGGTTGAACAACCACTCGGGCGTCAGTTGGAAAAAGAGCGCGTTCAATTTTTGGAATTGATCGGTCAATAATAACGCGCCCATCAACAGCAGCAATACGCCGCTCGCAATTTCCACTTTACGCAAATGTGGACTGAGTCGTTTGAGCAAACGGGTCGCGCTCCCCAACGCAAACGCGGTGAGTAAAAAGGGAATCCCCATTCCCGCCGCGTAGGCGAGCAACAACCCAGTGCCTTGCCACACCGTTGCCTCTTGCGTTGCCAACGCAATCACGCCGGACAGTGTAGGACCAATGCACGGTGTCCAACCCGCCGCAAATGCCATTCCCGTCAGCAACGAGGTTGGATAGCCGAGCGGACGATTGCGTACTTCGACGCGTGCTTCTTGATACAAAAAGGGGATGCGCACAATGCCGATAAAGTGAATGCCAAAGATGACGAGGATGACACCAGCAAAATGCGCTAAATCGGTTTTGGTGAAAACCAACGTCAGCGTTGATAGTGCGCTCCAAATCGCAACAAAGATTAGCGTAAAGCCGAGCACAAAGGCGGCGGCGTGCGCCACCGCTTCACGGCGTGCCGTGAGGATGCCTTCTGGCGTTACCGCCGCACCGCTCAAATAGCCGATGTAAATCGGCACCATCGGCAGAACGCACGGCGAAAAGAAGGAGAGTAGCCCCGCCACGATTGCAAGTAGAATGGACATTTTTCTCTTGACCCCTTAGGAGTTCAACGCCGCCCGTATCTCCGTTTGGCGAATCGGCGCGGCAAGTTGAATATGATCATCAATCCACAGCACCGGGATTTTATCGAAATATTTTTTGAATAATTCCGGGTCAGCCGTAATGTCAATCTCTTCCACACGCAAGTCGAACTCGTGGCGCAACTGTTCTAACTGGGAACGCGTATCTGCGCACAGATGGCAACCCGGTTTGCTATACAACACAACGTGATGCGTCATTGATTAATCAGCGCGAATTGTTTGTCGAGGAATTCATCGGTCATGGGTCCCCCCACCACAATGTCGCGCACAATCCCTTGCCGATCAATAAAGATGCTGGTGGGCAAGCCGTTCACGCGATACGCGCGACCATAGCGTTCGTCCAAATCCCGCACAATCGGAAAGTTGACGTTGGTGTTGCGCATAAAGGTCAAAATACCTTGATCCGAATTATCGTCTTGAAAGTTGACGCCGAGAATGACGAATCCTTGGTCTTTGTATTGATTGTATTTGCGCACCAGCGAGGGAAATTCTTGTCGGCAAGGACCGCACCACGTTGCCCAAAAGTTGATCAACACCGGTCGCCCCTGCAATTTCGATAGCGTGATCTGATCGCCGGTAAGCGATTTCAAATCAATCTCTGGCGCCAGTGCACCGATTTTCACGGTGTTAGGACGCGCTGAGGGATTGGAATTTTGCGAGCCAAACGCGCTAAACGGGAATACGCTACACGCGCCTAGCACCGCAAGCAACAAGCCAATAAACGCGGCAATGCCGATGGCTCGAGTTCTCATTTCTTCTCTGCCTCAATTCTTTTTTCAATTCGTCAATCTGCTCACGCCCATTTCTTGCGCGGTGCGACAATGAGTAGAGATAAGCAAGAGTACCCAGATGACCGTAGAACAAGTACACGAGATTGCGAATCAAGTCTTTATTAATCTCGGTCTGGGCGTACAGAGACCCAGGAGAATGAAAACGAATGTCACCAGACCAAGGAGATCAACCCAGCGATCAGACGTGCGAAGCATATCTTTCCTCCCCCCAACAAAACGCACTCTAACCCTACCCTTCAACTCTAACTCTACTCCCTAACTCTACACTCTAACTCTCACTCCTCCACCACGTACTCAAACACCCAGAACGCAACCACGAGAAAGATCACATCATACACCACGAGAATGTTGAACCAATTCGCTACCTCGGCGAACTCGCGTCCTTGCAACGCGCCGCTGGTCAGTTTCACGGCTGCCATCAACAACGGAATCGAAACCGGGAATAGGAGAATCGGCAACATCACTTCGCGCATCTTGGTGCTGGACGCAACCGCAGACAAGAGTGTGCCCATCGCTGCAAAACCGATTGTGCCCATCACAATGTACGGAACAAGCGGGAACCAAGGAATCGCCACATTATTCAGCACGGCAAACAACGGAAGCGTTACGGCTTCCATCACCGTGATGAACAACCAATTGCTGAGCGCTTTGCCCAGAAACATGGCACCGCGATCCACCGGCGAAAGCAAAATGCCTTCCAAACTCCCCTTGTCTTTTTCGGCGGCGAACGAGCGACCGAGTCCCAGGATGCCGCTGAACGTAAAGGCGACCCACAACACCCCAGAACCTAGGACGGTAATGTCCACCCCTTGCAATTCGAATGCAAAGTTAAAGATCACGAGCACAAGCAGGGAGAACACCAACATCGCGCTCAAGTTTTCTTTGGTGCGCAATTCGGCGGCGAGGTCTTTTTGAACGATGGCGTAAACTTGGCGCAGGAATTTCACGTCGGGTTCTCCAAGACGCGCGCATAAATCTGCATAAACCCCGCCAAATTTTGCCATGCGCCACGCGGCAAATCGTGGACGATGCGGCCGGCTTTCATAATGATCGCGCGGTCACAAATTGCCAAGCCGCGTTCCAGATCGTGCGTGGAAAACAAAATGGCGCGACCTTCGTCCTTGGCTTCCGCCATAATTTGATCGAGCAGATCGGCGGCAACTTGATCTAACCCGGTATATGGCTCATCGAGCAGGAGGACGGCGGGGTTGTGCAATAACATTCGCGCGATGGTGAGGCGTTGTTGCAATCCACGCGAGAGTGTGCGCGTAACGTCATTCAAGCGCGGTTCGATTCCGACGCGCCCCGCGACCTCGTGGATACGCTGAGGAATGTTGGGCAGATCATACAGACGCGCGTAAAAGTTGAGATTCTCCCACGCTGTCAAGTCATCGTACATAAACGTCGGATGACCGACAAAACCGATTGCCGCACGCGCCGAATTGGCGTGTTCGGCAATCGGAATTTTGCCAATGTGAATGCGCCCGGCATTGGCGCGGGAAAGTGTACCGATGATCCGCAACAGCGTGGTTTTACCCGCCCCATTGGGGCCCACAAGGGCGACGATTTCACCTTGATGAACGGTGAACGATACGCTACGCAGTGCCCATCGCGCGCCGAAAATCTTGTCGAGTTTTTCGACGGTGATGAGCGCTTCGCTCACTGCTCCAACTCCAAGAGTTGGGCTTTGAGGCGCGCGCGTTCTGCTTTGTATTCCTCTTCGCTCAACTGGCCGGCTTCAAACTCATCGTCCAAATCGGCAATGTCTTGGAGCAATTCTAAACGTTCGTTCTTTAATTCCGCCGCGACCATTTGGGCGGCTTGCCGCCGACGCACGAGAGGGATTGCCAGCAATGCCACCGCCGCGATGAGCGCGAATCCCAGTACGACCAAACCAATCGTTTGCGTATTGTCCGTTGCTGCTGTGGGGGGCGCAGTGCCAGAGGACGATGTGGTGGTGGGCAAGTTACTCAACTTGGCTTGGACAGTTGTGCCGGCTTGCAAATTTTCGCCCGCCATCGAAATGAATTGTGGCGCACCTGGCGCATTGCCCATGGGGTTGGGTGCGGGCTTGAGCTGTTGACTTTCGACTTTGGCATCCGGGACTTCAAGCACATATAACCCAAACTTGTCTGTGCTAAATGGCAGATTCAAGTTGAAATCGTACGCGGGCGGCGTAAAGGGAACGGCATATTGATAGACGATTTGATCGCGACCGGGTCCGATGGGCAACGTGTAGGTGAGAACCGTATCGCCAATCAAAACCGTTTGCCCGATGTTCGGATCATCGAATTGAACATCAATCGCTTTGGGCAACACCGGCAGGGCGAGTGTGGCGCGATGGGGACCTGCCAGCGGTTTCCCGATATACACGCGGTCGCTGGTATTTTCCACCGCGATGATATGTTGGATTTCTAGCCAAGGTGCTTGCACGCTAATGACCACATGCGTTTGTGCCACTTTGACGACGGACGCATCTTCGGTGGATTCATAGATCGGAAAATCGGCAACGAGGGTGGTAGAGAGTGGCGATTCAAACACTAGCAAATCGGAAAAGTAATCTACCTCGCCATAATTTGTTGTTACAAAATAACGCGTGGTCGAAATCGTGTCGAGATTGGAGAAAACGAATTTGCCGTTGGCATCGCTCTTGACCGTTGTGGTGAGCATACTCGTTGCGCCTTGCGGCACCGTAACGAGAACGACATCCAAGTTCGCGGTGCTGGCGGGCTTGGCGTCTTTGGTAGCATTGGTGATGGTCCCGGTGATGGTGCCTTGCCCACTGGATTGTGCGTCCGCACGCGGGGTTGGCAACATCATCAGCCCGAGCGCAAAAAGTGCTAGTCCCAAAAATCCAAACAAGAATTTTTTCATGTTACTTTCCCTTTAGTCATTAGTAATTTGTCATTCACAATTTGTTTCCACATTTCGCGCAGAACTTGTCGCCGGCTTGATACGGCGTGCCGCATTGAAGACAGAATCCTCCGCCGGCGTTGCGTAATGCGCGCACGCGCGCAATTTCTGTTTCCACCACATCAGGAGCACGAGGCTGCGTCTCTGCTTCTGTCGTCGTGGTCTTGGCGCGGCGCAGTTGCGCTACTTGCGCTTCGATCTGTACTTCGGCATCCTTGCCATTGGAACCGGCATTCGCACCAGCCAACGCATCAATGTGCTGCAGGATATACGCCGCGCGCGTTTTGTATTTATCGCGCAACGCATCATAATCTACTTTGGATAATTTGCCAAGTTGAAAGTCAAAATCCAAATCGCGCAACGCCTCGTACGTGGCGTCGCGCTGAGCAATCAAAGCGTCCCACTCATTTTCAGATTCGGTGAATTTGCCACGTGGCAAGTTGAACAAGGGATAAGCAATAAAGGCAATAATCCCAATCACAAGAAGAGCAACCAGTACGAGTTCCAAATCAGACCTCCGTAGGGGCGCATTGTGATGCGCCCCCACGAGAATAAATTATGCACGAATCGTATCGCGTGCCAAACGTTCAACGCGCACGCGGCTTTCCTCGCGTGCATCGGGCCAGGCGGCGATCAAGGTACTGAGTACCAAACACACGCCACCAAACCACAACCAGAATACCAACGGATTGATGTACGCCCGGAATGTAACGGTCGCAAAATTATCTTCCCAGCCCGCAATGATGAGATACAAATCTTCTTGCGGCGTTGAGTAAATCGCCGGAATCGTTTCAGTTTGCTGTTGACGATCATAGAATGCGCGCGCGGGCGAAAGCGTGGTCAAACGTTTGCCATCGCGTGAGACGGTGATGGCGGCAGACGTTACATTCGCTTCACCGCTAGGAAAATTCGGCGAAAGGTTATCGAACGTGAGCGTATAACCCTTGACCTCCATAGACTCGCCGCGGCGCAGTGCGCGGGTCGTATCTGTGGCGTACACCTGCGAACCGATGATGCCAATCGCCATCATCGCGACGGCGATGTGAATCAAGTAGCCGCCATAGCGTCGCCGATTTTTTTCGATCAAGCGTTGCAACGCGATCCACACCGGTTCGCCGGTATTCTTTTGACGCGCCAGCGTGCCTTGCACAATTTCGATGCCGGTCGAAGTGACGACCAAGTAGGCGAGGAAATAACCGCCCAACGCAATCCACTCGCGGACCCCCAGCGCAAATGTGAGTGCACCCAAGCCAATCGCCAAAGCAATCGGCAAGACGATTTTTTGAACCAGTTTCGCACGGGTTACCCCACCCCAGCCGATCAGCGGAATGATTGCCATGATGAGCAGAATCGCGCTAAAGATGGGTGCGGTTACTTGATTAAAGTAGGGCGGACCGACGGTGAGTTTTTGATTATAGACCAACTCGCTGAACAAGGGATAGATCGTGCCCCACAGCACCGCAAACGATGCACCAAGAAAGAGCAAATTGTTCAGCAAAAAGAATGCCTCGCGCGAAAGCAGCGAATCAATTTCGTGTTCGCTCCGCAAATCGCGGAGGCGCGTAAAGAGCAAAAGCGTTGCCGTCAGCGTGACCCCGGCGATGAACGACAAGAACCACACGCCAATGTTGGATTCCGCGAACGAGTGAACAGATTCGATCATCCCACTGCGTGTGAGGAATGTGCCAAAGAGGACCAGCGAAAAGGTGACGATGATGAGTCCAATGTTCCACACTTTGAGCATCCCTTTGCGTTCTTGCACCATCACCGAATGCAAAAAGGCGGTGCCGGCAAGCCACGGCATAAACGCGGCGTTTTCGACCGGGTCCCAGCCCCAATAGCCGCCCCAGCCCAACACATCGTATGCCCAGCGGCCTCCCAACAAGAGTCCAATCGAAAGGAACAACCATGGGGCAATCGTCCAACGGCGGGTGGTGCGTAGCCACGCGGGTCCCAATTTGCCGGTCAGCAAGGCGGCGATTGCAAAGGCAAATGGAATTGTGAACCCAACGTATCCCAGATAGAGCATGGGGGGATGCATCGCCATGGCGGGATGTTGCAACAAGGGATTCAAACCCTGACCATCGGGGGGCACAAAGAGGGTTGCGCCGGGCGGCGGAAAGAGCATCATCTTGGGTTGAGTGCCCGGCACCATCCACCATCGCTCAAAGGGGCTGGTAATGAACGAGAGCATGAACGCAAAAAAGAGTTGAATTGCCATCAACGTCGCCACGACATACGGCATCAGTTCGCGTTCTTGATCCCATTTGAGTATGACGACGATGGCAGAGTACAACGATAGAATCCATGCCCAAAAGAGTAAACTGCCGGCTTGATTCGACCATAATGCACTGATCGTATAAATCAGTTGGAGATCGCGGCTAGTGCTGTTGGCGACGAGCGCAATCGAGAAATCGCGCGTAACAAGCGCGTAGGTGAGTGTCCCGATCGCAACGGTCATCAGGAGGGTGAAAGCCAAGATACCGTTGCGCGCGCTGGTGAGCAATTCCGGCATTTTGCGTGTTGCCCCCAACCACGCGGCGAGCATTGTATAGATCGCGACGACGAGCGAGAGAAATATAGAAACGGAACCTAAGGTTGCCATAGTCAGTTTCAGGTTACGGGTTGTGGGTTACAGGTCAAGCAGATTCAACTTGAAACCGGACAACCTGCAACAACTATTTGTTCTTGGCGTAATCCAGATTGCCGGGATCGGTGCTGGTATGCCATTCCACTTGGGCGGCATCATATTTGGAAGGGCACTTGGCAAGGACGAGCGAAGCGTAAAAGACGCCATCGTTTCCCAATGTGCCTTCCGCAATCACCTGCGTGCTTTTCTCAAATGTGTCCGGCAAAACGCCCTTGTAGGTGACCGGCAAAACGTTCGCACCATCGGTGATGGTGAATTCGGCGGTGAGGTCTTTGGGATTGATCTTGGTGGTATTGGGCGCCAGATTGCCGCCCACGCGCACCGTTTGCTTGGTTGCTAAATCGCCTTTGGCTTTAAGTTCGTCCAGCGTCAAAAAGTATTGTTGATTGCCCTGGAGACTGCTCAAGATGAACAAGCCAAGGGCAGCCAAAATGACAAACGCGCCAAGCAAGAGTTTTGTCTGGCGCGGAAGAAAACCGGAATCGGTTTTAACTTCGGGAACCGAAACAGTTGCCATACTTACCTCGTCATGACAAGCGGCGCATCGGAACCGGTCCGCCGTGCTTGCCGAATTTACTCCGTCATCAGAGTGTTGCAAGTATAGCACCCAACGATTTTCTCGTCAAACAATGTGCCTGGAGTCAAGGCGATTTGAGGGCAATGCGCCCAATCCTTCGCAAATTCCTAATCTGTTGTTCATTCAGATTTAATCCATCTCGGCGATAATATGCGTTGAAAATCAAACTGAAAGGGGCTTGTCTGAAATGAGTACTCGTGGCACGATATTATTGGCAATCGGCATGTTGATTCTGGGTTTGCTGATTGGCGGACTGACTGGCGGTGTGGCAGGATATTTCGCCGGCCAGAGTTCTCGGGTAGGGCTGGCTCAACGAATCCAACTTCCATCCTTCACCCCGCAACCCCAACCATTGCAACCGCAATCCACGCCGCAACCCTCCCCACCTTTGGCGCCACGTGGCTTACCGCCTGCGCTCAATGTGTTGGGCGCGGCACGCGTAGAAGAGGTAGAGAAGGACAGCCCAGCCGACAAAGCCGGCTTGCAAGTGGGCGATATTATCACAGCCGTCGGCACCACCAAGCTGGATGCGAATCATTCGTTGGGTGATCTGATTCAAGCACAAAAGCCGGGTGACAAAGTGGATCTTTCGATTACACGCGGCAGGCAAACCATGATCCTCAATGTCGAACTGGGCAAATCGCCACAAGATAGCACCAAAGCCTATTTGGGGATCAAGTACTCGACCATTCCGGGCGGACGTTGGTTACCTACCCGTTAACCAAGGCGGGAGCCTAAGCCTCCCGCCTTTTTGTGCTTTGCCGACTTTACACCTGGGGAAATTTTCCCGCCGCATCCATAATCACCGCGCCGTGCCCCGCACACACAATCCTGGCTCCCAATGCCGCTTGCTTCCTCACCGCCGCGTTCGCCTTCGCCTGATCCCACGTGTTGATCCCGCGTGAACCACGCATGGTCTCACCTTGCGAGACAATCGAATCGCCAACGAACAGCACGCCCAACGCTGGGGCAAATAAGGAGAGATGGCCAGGCGTGTGTCCTTCGGTGGCGATCACATGCAAGCCACCGAGCACCGGCAACACCTGCCCCTCGCGCAAAAACTCATCCACCCGCGCCGGCTTGGCGTTAAACCACCGCGCCAGCGGCAACATCAAGAATCGCACCAGCGCGTTCACTTTTAATTCGCGCGACATGGTGCCGCGCCTAATCGCTTGCGCTTCAATTTCGCTCGCGTAAACGCGCGCGCCACTCTTGGCTTGGAGGGCAGCGAGACTCCCCATATGATCGCCATCGGCGTGCGTGATGATGATGCGTTTCAAGTCCTTGAGCGTGTGTCCAAGGCGGGTGATGTACGCTTCAATCGTTTTCTCATCGCGCGGCAGTCCGCAATCAATCAACGTCAAGCCGTCCGCATCTACGATCAAGTAACAATTGGATAGCGTACCACGAATTTGATGGACGTTTGGAAGGATTTCCATTGTGCCTCCGCGTGTCTTGGTGCATCGAAAAGTGTTATAATAAGTGCATTCGATTGAGGTGTAGCACCACTTTTCATCGTGGTTGGGTGCGTAATGCGCGATGTAGCCAGTCACGCATTTTCACCCCCAAAAGAACACTCCGCTTTGCTCCGTGTCTCATTACGAACCCTTTCTACGCTTTGTAGGGGTTACGGTAGCACCACCGGATAGCGTGGAGTCCGAATCTGGCGATTGAAATCGCGGCAACAACTATGCAAAGCCAACCTTCGCTGGCTAATCCAGCCGCCGCAGGGCGGCTTCGCGTGGTAGTTGTCGCAAGCGTTCACGCCGAGTACTTAAACAGCCACCCAAGCCTAAAAGGCGTGAACGCTTGCGATCGCAAGCGTTCACGCCGAGTACTTAAACAGCCACCCAAGTCTAAAAGGCGTGAACACTTGCGATAGTGCAGTTTTAACTGCCGCTGTTGTCTCCACGCTATAACGCAGTGCTACCGGGGTTACCCATTGAGGTAAGAGGTATGGACAATTCAACGCGTGTCGTGATTACCGGGCTCGGTACCATCAATCCACTAGGCAATAATGTTACCACAACTTGGCAGAATTTAATAGCCGGCAAGTCCGGCATCGCGCGCATCACGCTGTTTGATCCCTCCAACCTTGCTACCCAAATCGCCGGCGAAGTCAAAGGCTTCGATCCCCGGAATTATTTCGATGTCAAAGAAGCGCGCCGACTCGAACGCTTTGTGCAATTCGCTGTGGTTGCTGCCCGCGAAGCCATCGCCGACGCGCAACTGAAAATTGACGAACACAACGCATCGCGCATCGCCGTCATCATCGGTAGTGGGGTGGGCGGCGCGATGAGCATTGCAGAACAGGTCAAGATGCTGGAAACGCGCGGCGCCCGGCGCGTCAGTCCATTTTTTGTACCGATGATTTTGGTGGACACTGCCCCCGCCCAAGTCGCCATCGAATTTGGCATCACCGGACCCAATATGGCGGTGGTCTCGGCGTGTGCCACCGGCGGCAATGCGATTGGCGAAGCCGCCGAAATGATTCGACGCGGCACGGTGGACGTGGCGATCTGCGGTGGCAGCGAAGCGTGTCTGGCGCCAGTGGCAATTGCCGGCTTTAACGTGATGGGCGCCATTTCTACGCGCAACGATGAACCCGCCAAAGCGTGTCGCCCGTTCGATGCCACGCGCGACGGGATGGTGATGTCGGAGGGTGCCGGCGTGTTGGTGATGGAAAACGCCGAACACGCGCGCGCACGCGGCGCAAAAATTTATGGCGAACTCAGCGGTTATGGCACTAGCGCGGATGCCGTTCACTTTGCCGCGCCCGATGAAGAAGGCGAAGGCATCGGTCGCGCGATGCGTTGGGCGCTCGAGCAAGCCCATCTCGCGCCGCATCAAGTTGATTACATCAACGCGCATGGCACCGGTACCAAGTTGAACGATCAAATCGAAACGCGCGCCATCAAGGACGTGTTTGGCGAAAGTGTGTATCATATTCCCATCAGTTCCACCAAATCTATGCACGGACATTTGCTGGGAGGGGCAGGCGCGCTCGAGGCAATTATTTGTCTCAAGACGATGCAAGAGGGGATCATTCCCCCCACCATCAACTATACCACGCCTGACCCCGCTTGCGATCTCGATTACGTCC
Organism: Anaerolineae bacterium; assembly: GCA_034433515.1. Lineage (GTDB taxonomy): Bacteria > Chloroflexota > Anaerolineae > UBA4142 > UBA4142 > DAOTXS01. Next base: position 44,663 of record DAOUAL010000002.1, read on the forward strand.
CGAACACCGCACGGACAAAACCAGTCACCGTTGCTATGTCTAACTCGATTGGGTTAGGTGGACACAATTCCTGCGTGATCTTTCAGATTGCAGATTGACTCGTAGCTTACACGGCTCGACCTGAAACGAGGGAACTATGGCTCGGTATGCTCACATCATCGGTTGGGGCAAGTACGTGCCTCCCAACATCTTGACTAACGCCGATTTGGCGAAAACGGTGGACACGAGCGATGAATGGATTCGTGAACGCACGGGAATTCACCAGCGCCACATCGCTTCGTCCAAAGAATCTACCGCAACGATGGCGTTGCACGCCGCGCGTGAAGCGATTGAAAGCGCGGACGTCAACCCCAGCGACATTGATCTCGTCATCGTTGCGACTGCTACGCCGGAATATCCCTTCCCAGCAACGGCGTGTCTGGTGCAAGATGCGTTGGGCGCGTCGCACGCCGGCGCGTTCGATTTGGAAGCCGGTTGCTCTGGCTTTGTTTACGCGCTTTCAACGGCGGCGGGAATGATTCGCAGTGAGATGTACAAAACGATTCTGGTGATCGGTGCGGAAACCTTGTCGCGCATTGTGGATTGGAATGATCGCGCCACGTGCGTACTGTTTGGCGATGGAGCGGGTGCGGTGGTCTTGCAAGGGCGTGAAGAACCGGGCGGCGTGATGGCATCCGTCCTAGGAGCGGATGGATCGGGCGGCGATTTGTTGATCCTGCCGGGCGGCGGCTCAAGATTTCCACCAGGCCCCGATACCCTTCTAGGCAAGAAACATTTTGTCAAGATGAACGGACGCGAAGTGTATCGGTTTGCGACGCGCGTGATGGCATCCGCCGCTAAACAAGTGGTAGAACAAGCCGGTTGGACACTGAACAAGATTGATTTGTTTATTCCCCACCAAGCCAACTCACGCATCATTGATAGCGCGGCAAAAGCATTGAACTTGACGCCGGATAAAGTATTTGTGAATCTCGAACGCTATGGTAACACATCGGCCGCCTCCATCCCGATTGCGTTGTGCGAGGCAGTCAAAGCGGATCGCATTCAGCCCGGCGATCACATTGTGATGGTGGGCTTTGGGGCAGGCCTCACCTGGGCATCGTGTGCGATTGAATGGACTGCCTCGAAACCCGGCGCGGTACCGTTGCGTCGCACCGCCACCAGTCGTTTGCGGTACGCGTGGGCGGGCTTGAAATCTATTACCGCGCGCCTCGCGCGTCAGGTAGATTCCGTTGTGGGCAGAGCCATTGATGCTGTCGAGAGGAAATGATGCCTTGACCTGTCAGGTATCAAGAAGGTGCCTGACAGGTCTCTTATTTAGCGTAAGCCGTGACGAATGTGTAATCTGAAAGCGCATTTGAATATTGGGTTATTGTAGGCAACTTTGCCCAACGAGAAGTCAAGGCATTTTTTGAATTTTTCAAATGCCCTCTGAGAGGAACAACCCTGCTAGGAAAGGCTATGACCTCTGACCTTGAGAACGCCAAACGCATCATTGGTGAACGTGTTGAATGGTTTGCGCGGAATCGCGAGCAGTATCGCCATCCCGATTACCCAGAAGCACGCCTGTGCACCGAATTCCTCGATCCCTTTTTTCAAGCGTTGGGGTGGGAGGTGTCCAATCGCCAAGGATGGTCCGAGGTGGACAAGGCAGTGAGCAGCGAGGATGCCATCAAACTTGGTGAGACAACACGCGCGCCGGATTATTCGTTTTGGCTTGGTCGGTCGCGCAAATTTTTTGTCGAAGTCAAAAAACCTCAATTGACCTTGCGCGCCGATGCGGGCGCGGCGTTTCAATTGCGTCGCTATGCGTGGAGCGCGAAACTGCCCCTGTCCATCCTCACCAATTTTGAAGAGTTTGCCGTGTACGATTGTCGCGCGCGTCCCTCCGTTGCCGATAAAGCGAGTGTCGGTCGCCTCTGGTTCATTACGTTCGATCAGTACCTCGAGCGGTTGCCGGAAATCTACGCCCTCTTTTCCAAAGAAGCCGTGTGGCGTGGCTCGTTGGAACAGTACGCGCAAGAAAAAGGCAAACGCGGCACGCAACCGGTGGACGAGGAATTTTTGAAAGAGATCGAAGGATGGCGTGTGCTGCTGGCAAAGAATATCGCGGCATTAAATCCGCGCCTCTCGCTCGATGAACTCAACGATGCGGTGCAACGGACGATTGATCGGATTATTTTCTTGCGGCTGGCAGAGGATCGCCGCACGGAAGCATTCGGACAGTTGCACAATATCGCCTTGGAGCGACCTAGCCGTTCGACTTACGGCGTCTATCCGCGATTCATCGCGCTCTGCCGCGCAGCCCATACCAAATACAATTCCGGCTTGTTCGATCTTGAACGCGATCTGCTCACCCCCACGCTCAAGATCGCAGACGAACGCTTGCGTGCGATTCTCACCCGTTTGTATTTCCCTCAATCGCCGTACGTGTTCCGCGAACTTGCCAACGAGACGCTGGGCAATGTGTACGAACAACTTTTGGGCAAGGTGATTCAGCTCACCCCCTCGCGTCAAGCCCGGCTTGAAATCAAGCCCGAAGCGAAAAAAGCCGGCGGTGTGTACTATACGCCGGCATATATCGTCGAATACATCGTCAAACAAACGGTAGGCAAACTCATCGCTGGCAAATCGCCGGATGAAATTTCGCCGCTCCGCATGCTGGATCCGGCGTGCGGGGCGGGTTCCTTCTTGGTGGGCGCGTATCAACTCTTGCTCGATTATCATTTGGATTGGTACGTGGAACATTTGCACGCGCCGCAAACACGTGATCGCATTTATCAAACCACGCAAGGATGGCGCTTGACGATCGCAGAGAAAAAACGCATTTTGCTGAACAATATCTATGGCGTGGACCTTGATCGCCAAGCCGTCGCGGTAACCCAGTTATCGTTGTGGCTCAAGGTGTTGGAAGATGAGACACCAGAATCGTTGGGCAAGCAGTTGGCGTTATTCAAAGAGCCGGTGTTGCCACATCTCGAGGCGAATATTCGTTGCGGCAATTCGTTGATCGGACTGGACGATTGGGCTGAGCAAGGGATGCCTAGCCCGGACGAACGCCGGCGCATCAATCCGATGGATTGGGAACGCGAGTTTCCCGGGATTATGCGGAACAGCGGGTTCGATGGTGTGATTGGTAATCCACCGTACGTGCGAATCCAAGTGATGAAAGAATGGGCACCACGTCAAGTCGAAATCCTTAAACGCAAGTACGTCGCTGCGCGCGCGGGCAATGGCGATCTCTCGATGGTATTCATCGAAAAAGGGTTGAGGTTGCTCAAGCCATGGGGGCGGCTGGGATTTATCGTGCCGCACAAGTTCTTTAACGCCCCGTCCGGCGCGCCGTTGCGCGAGTGGATTGCGCGCGGCAAATATCTGGCGCACGTGGTTCACTTTGGCGATCAACAAGTGTTTCGCGGCGCGACGATATACACCGGTTTACTGTTCTTGGACAAAGCCGGGAGCGAGGCGTGCCGCGTGGTCAAGGTGGAGGATTTGGCGGCGTGGCGCACCCAGGGCAAAGCGCTCGAAGGTACGATTCCTGCCGAAAAGATTATCGGCGCGGACTGGAATTTTGCGGTGGACACCAGTGCGGTGTTGTTTGAAAAATTGCGACAAATGCCGGTCAAGTTGGGGAATGTGGCGAAAATTTTTGTGGGCATCCAAACGAGCGCTGATCCCGTTTTCGTCTTGGCATTACGCCAATCTCATGCCAGAACTCTGGGCGTCTATTCGAGAGCCATAGACGATGAATTTGAAATCGAAAAAGAAATCACTCGGTCCCTCTTAAAGGGTGGCGAGATTCACGCTTATTATTTGGACAAGCCCCAAAATGTGATTCTCTTTCCGTACCGCATTGAAAAGGGTGAAGCAAAACTGATGGCTGAGGTAGAGATCAAAAAAAATTTTCCGCTGGCATGGAAATATTTGTTGCGCGTTCGAAAGAAATTACAAGCACGCGAAGGAGAAAAATGGCATGTGCCGCAGTGGTGGCAATTCGGACGGAATCAAAATATTGCCGAGATGGGCAACCGTAAACTGGTCGCCCACGTGCTTGCCCAGCATGCGTCATTTGGGTTGGACACCGAGGGTGAATATTGCTTTGGGAGCAGCGGCAACGTCGGCGTTTATGGCATCCAAATTTCCAAATCCAGTGTCCTGACGGATGAGTATGTCTTGGGGTTGCTCAATTCACGTTTGCTAGACTGGTACGTTCGGAAACTTTTCGCGCTATTCCGCGGCAAGTCGGCTTCTTACGCACGCCGTTTTATCGAACAACTGCCTCTTCACATGATCAATTTTGACGATCCTGACGACGCGCTCGAGCATCGGCGGATGGTTACGCTGGTTACGCAAATGCTGGCACTGCACAAACAGTTGCGCGCCGCGCGCATTGCGGCAGACCGCGAAATGTTGCAACGCCAGATTGATGCGACGGACGAACAGATCAATGCGTTGGTATATGCGTTGTACGACTTGAGCGAGGAAGAGATTGCGGTGGTGGAAGAGAGCGCGCCGGCAGGAGACCAGCATGAAATTTGATCCTTACAAACACCACGCCACGTATCTGGCAGGCTGGAAAGCCCACGCATGGGACGACCTTTCTAGGTCGCCGTGTCTGGCGGACTGGAAAGCCCACACCACGCCGCCACGAGATTTTTCGGATGGAAACTAGGTTACCAGTGCCTCTGGCACAAAGTCTGCCCGGTTCATATAAACCAACACGATCGTGTCGGTGAAATCAATCCGCGTGATTGCCACGTTGGCTAGATCAAACCAACAATCCTCGCGCTCGATCTTGAATACCTCACGCAAGAAATAATTATAAAATCCGCCATGACTGATCACTGCCACGCGGTCGTCCGTGTTGCCGTGCCGGCGCAGCAATTCGTAGAAAAAGCGTTGCGCGCGGGCGGGGCGTTGCTCACGTTCTTCAAAGGGACGATTCCACCAGCCCGCGTCGCCCAACCAAGCGGGCAATACCAACTCCGGAAATAATCGTTCAAAATCAGCCCGGTTCTTCCCCGGTTGCCCCACCCGTTTGCCGGTGGCTGGGTCATCCAGATAAATTCCGCCCGTCTCGTGTAAATCTTCCCACGCGACCAAGGGCAAGCCTAACGCGCGCGCCACTGCCATGCCGGTACGAATCGCGCGCACCATTAAACTAGTGTACAAGTGCGTGATGCCAAAGCCCAGCCGCCCGGCTGGATCGACACTCCAATGCGGATTCCCATTCTTCAGAAATTGTGCCAGAAAATCAATCTGTTGAAAACCCACCGGGGTTAAGTCGGGATCATCGCTTCGTCCCACCGTGGACCCACTGGTGGCTAAAAGAAAATTATTGGTTGATTGGGCGTGACGAATAAAATAAAACTGCATTTCAGCCCCCCTGTTGTACATTATACCGGGCATGGGATGCCAAGTGGGTAAAGAACTATTGCCGTTGTATTACGATTGTATAACGGAAAACGTGAACCAACGGTGAATTCGATACCAATCAATCGCAACCGAGAATACAAAAGATGACAAGCACGTTGGCTTGTCATCGCTGCTCGGCACCCTAATCGGTATTACTCTTGAACGCGATCCCATTGACCGAAACTTAGACCGGTAACTCGACAATCGTTGGAAAAGTGATGGTGAAAGTAGTCCCTTGTCCCACTTGGCTTTGCACGCTAATGTGTCCACCAAATCGAGTCACCAAATCCTTGGTGATGGCTAAGCCTAGCCCGGTTCCCTCTTTCTCTTGCGCTTTGGCATTGGGCGCACGATAAAACTCTTCAAACAAATGCGGGAGTGATTCTTCGGGAATCCCGATGCCGGTATCGGTGACCCGCAGATGAGCCCAGTTTCGTTCAACCGATAACGCGATCAGCACGTAGCCCCCTTGGGAGGTGTACTTGATGGCATTGGAAATCAGATTATTGAGAATGCGATCAATCCCTTGCTCCGTCGCCGATACTTTGACCTCGCGTTCGAGGCGGGTTTCTAACCCGATCTGTTTTTCCTGCGCCGGGATTTCAAAGCGATTGACCACACGTTCAATTGCTTCATCCAGACGGACCACCACGCGCTCCTCGCGCTGGGCAAGTTCACTTTTGCCCGCCGCCAAATCGAGCAGGTCATCAATCAACGTTTGCAAAAAGTCGGCGCGGTATTGGACGCGATTGAGCATTTCTCGTTGTTGGTCATTGAGCGAGCCTGCATAACCTGCCAGCAACGTCCGCAACAAACTTCGCACCACACTGACCGGCGAGCGCAGTTCGTGCGTCACGGTCAACACAAACTTGCTCTTCATCTCATCCAGTTTGCCCAGCGCACGATATGCCATAGCGTTCTCAATGGCGATACTCCCTTCGCGTGCAATCGCGGTCAGAAATTCGGCATCCTCAGGAGTAAAGTGATTCACCTCCGCGCTGTATGCGCGAATCAACCCCAATGCCTTTTGCTTGCCGAGGAGCGGGGCAGATAACATCGAACGAATCCCTTCAGCGAGGGCGTGCTGGGGATATTGCAGACCTTCAGCGGTTGCCACATCGCCGGTGATGATGGTATTGCCGGCAAGGACTTGGCGCGCCAATGGATTTTGATCGAGCAACAAATCGCCTTTCCGCGCGTACGCTTCGCTCAAACCATAACTTGCCGCCACAGTCAAGCGAGCCCCGGTTTCATCCAACAATCGAATGGAACACGCGCGTACGTTTAATGCATCCGCGGTTCGCCGCACCAAACGATCGAGGACCTCTTCCAATTCCAGCGTCGAAGTTACGGCTTCGGCGGCTTCGTACACGGTTTGCAAACGATAGTACGCGCGTTGCAAACTCTGGCTCAGTTCGACCACTTGGGCTTGGCGTTTGCGAAGACGATCGTTCAACGTGACGGCGAGATAAGTTGCCACGAACATGGTGCTGGCAAAGAAAAAGAGCATGCCAATGACAAAGAGGGGTTGGCGGTGCAACAATGCACCGGCGGCACTATAGATATTGTAATGGGGCAACGCGCCGGCATATTCAAGCACGGCGATGGTGCCAATCAAAATGGTTGCGATGGCGGCGTAGAGAAACGTCACGCGCGCGGAAAGCAAAATGGCCGCAATGACCACATGAAAAAAGAAATACAGAATGGCGGGGCTGAGCAATCCGCCGGAAAAATGAATCAGCGCGGTCATTGCCATCCAATCGCAGCCAATTTGGGCTTGGGTGAGGAAATCAAAATGGCGAATGTCGCGCTGATCGCGTTGCAATAGACGCGTGAGAACCACACGGAAGATGGCGTTGTACTCCAGAATCGCCACGCCGATGCCGTACAACCACAACGCATCGAGCGGCAAGCGTAGTAGCGTCGTGGTGAACCATGTTGCGCCCAACACGCTTACGCCTGCCAGCCAACGGAGATTGATCAACCAAGCCATACTGTTGATCAATTCCGCTTCGACCAAGCCGAAAATCGCTTCGGGTTTGCGCGCGGCGTTTGCCTTCATCGGTGGGTCAGGTTATCAACGTCAGACCGTTTGTTTCAAATGGGCACGAACTTGTTCGATCAGTTTCTTGGGTTCAATCGGTTTCTCGATAAACGCATCTACCGGTAAATAATCCTTGTCAGGACCAAAGCGCAGTGGCGTTGTCTGATGAATCGCCGTCAACATCAAAATAGGAATGTGACTGTATGGGGCATATTCCGATTGGGGATCCGGACTGCGCAAGGTGAGACTGACTTGGAATCCCGCCGTAGTTGTGTCCATCATCACATCGAGGATGATCAGGTCGGGTTTGATCTCTTTGACTTTTTGCAATCCTTCATCCGCGTTCGCCGCGCGAAAGACCTGAAAGCCGGCCGCCTCGAGCGGTAAACGCATTGCCAGAACCAGATCATCATCGTCGTCAATAATCAAAATTTTTTCGTTTGCCATAGTCAACTCCTAGAATGACCATCCTCACGATCCATGGTCTGCCATCACTTGTCTCAAAACTGCTTCGATCACGTGGGGCACTGCCGCTTGGACGGCTGGACAAAGCGCGTCGCGCCATTCGACGCTTTGCGGTTGCACTCCAAAGAAAACGATCTTGGGGAGTGCGATGTTCAATTCACGCGCGAGTGCCAACGCATCCACCACGCCGGTTCGATGTAAGGAGAAACGTTGGTTCGAGCCGGTCAGCACGATCTCGTGTGGCTCAAAGCGACGATACTCGCCCGCGTTCATCCCCATCTCCGCGGCATCTACGATGATAACACACTGCCGCCCCTCGAACAAATTGAGCAAACCGATCCCGGGGGTTCCGCCGTCCATGACCTCGACCTCGTCCGGCAACGGTTGCTGTTGCAGTGCCTCGGCGATGTAGCATCCCACGCCATCATCGCCTTGCAATGGATTACCTAGACCAAGAATCAAAGTTCGTTTCATCGTTGGATCGTTCGATCGTTACATAGTTGAGACGTTGAACTAGACAACTATGCAACGATGAAACTAGACGAACTTGACATTCAGGAAATGCACCGAGCATGAGATACACGGATCGTAGGCGCGGACGAGCATCTCCAATGCCAGCGTTACTTTTTCTTGACCCTGATCCAAAATCTGCGGAACGAGCGCGCGCATATCCGCTTCGATGTTTGCTAGATTTTGCCCGGTAGGGATGATGCAATTGGCATTGACGATCTTGCCATCATCGCCGATTTCGTAATTGTGGAACAAGATGCCGCGCGGCACTTCGCACGAGCCAACTCCTGTGCCACCTTTGCCGCTAAACTTGGGCGGCGTTTCTTTTTTGATGCCGCGGGCGATCAATTCATCGCAAATCTTGATCGCTTCTTCCACACTGTGCACAATCTCGACGACTTGGGCGGCACTGTTGAGGTACGGATTCGTGCAAATCGGTTTGAGCCCCAGCGCGTCCGCCGCTTCTTTGGCTTTGGGATGCAACTGTGCATAGTTGACGTTGAATCGCGCGAGCGCGCCGACCATATATGATTCGCGTTTGTGTGCCGTATGCTTTGCCGTTGAATGGGGCACACAGCGTTCGTTGGTTACTTTTTTATAATCGTTAATGTGGTACGAGCCGCCATCCGTTGTCGTGATCGTGCCATCAATGAAAGCGTATTCGTCCGGCTTGCTCAACGCCACGTATTCGGTCTCGCGATTGAATTGGGGCCAGGGCAAGGATTGAAAGAGCGCGACAGTTTCGTCCACATCTTGGCGAGCAGCAATCAATCGTTCGCGCATCGCTTTAATTTCGTCCACCGTCGGCAAATGCGTAAATCCACCGACCGTCATCGCAATCGGATGGGTGTGGCGTCCCCCCACCATCGCGCACAAATCGCCAGCGAGTTTTTTCATACGCAAGGCGCGCAAGACGGTGTCGGGCGCGATGCCGGCGAGGGGAATCACACTGCCCACGTGGAAAAAGTCCGGCGCGACGAGCATATACGTGTGCAAGATGTGACTATCGAGCATTTCGCCAAAGAAAATCAGTTTGCGCAAGAGCCAGGTCTGCTCGGAGAGTTCAACGCCGAGCGCGTTTTCAGTGGCACGCAAGGATGCAGTGGCGTGTCCTACGGCGCAAATGCCGCAGATGCGCGAGGTGATATGACTGGCTTCGGTGTACGGTCGTCCGCGCAACATGGCTTCAAAAAAGCGCGGCGTCTCAACGATTTCAAGTTTACATTCTTCCAGCACACCGTTCTTGGCATTGATGACAATGTTGCCGTGTCCTTCGACACGTGTAACGTGATGAACATCTATTTTGAGATTCTGAGCCATAGGGATTCTCCCAGCCAACGGAATACGGAATACGCAACACATCTTTCGTGATACGTATTCCGTTCAGTGTCTTATTTTTGCTCCTGTACGAGATACGCATTAAACATCGTCATGCGCGCCATCACACCTTCCGTCGTCAAGCCGTGTTCCGCGAGCACCGTCTTCATCGAATCGCGATTGGGGTTGGAGATGTTGCCCCGGCACCCTTCGCAACCATCGCCGTAGGTGGGACAAATGGCACCACATCCGGCGCGCGTGATGGGACCCAAACAAAAGCCGCCTTTGTGGAACACGCAAACATTTTCTTTGAGTTTACATTCGACGCAGAGAGGATAATCCGGAATCGGTGGTTTCTTGCCTAACAACATGGCTGTGACCACGCGGATAAATTCTTCGCGATCAATGGGGCAACCCGGGATGAAGGCATCTACCTTGACCACTGCGCTCAACGGACGCGCGGCATAGGTGGCGTACCATTCTGCCTTGTCGCCGTACACATATTTGCGCACCTCATCGAGCGGCGCCAGATTTTTGATGGCGTTCACGCCGCCAATATGCGCGCACGCGCCCAGCGCCACAAGCACGGCGGCTTGCTCGCGAATTTTCTTGAGGCGTTCTTCGTCCGACTCGCGCGTGATCGAACCTTCCACAAACGCAATCGCATAATCTTCGCCGCGTTCGCTGATCGCTTCGCGGAACTGGACGATTTCGACCACCTCGAGCAGATCAAGATGCGTCTGAAGCGAATCCACGACCGTGAGTTGACAACCTTCGCAACTGGTGAAATCAAAGAATGCTACTTTGGGTTTCATATTGCCTCCATCACGCCTTTGATCTGCGCGTAATTGAACGACGGTCCATCCTGACAGCAATAGTAATGATCAATCTGACAATGTCCGCATTTGCCCACGCCGCATTTCATTCGCCGTTCGAGCGAAAGCCAGATTTGATCTTCTGGAATTCCCTTGCCCAACAACTCGATCATCACAAAGCGGTACATAATTGGGGGACCCTCGGTGATGGCAATCGTATTGCGCGGATTGACGGTGATCTTGGGAAAAAGCGTTGTGATGACCCCCACGTTGCCCACCCAATCTTTATCGCCGCGATCCACGGTGACGTGAAACTCGATGTCTGCCCGTTTGCCAAATTCCTGGAGTTCGTCTTTGAAGAGCAACTCGCTGGGAGTTTTGGCGCCGTAGAGAATGATGACCCGCCCGTATTTGTTGCGGTTATCGAGAATCTGATAGATGACGCTTCGCACCGGTGCCAACGACAAACCCCCGGCGGCGATGAGAATATCCTTCCCTTCAAACTCTTCCACCGGGAAGCCGCGGCCAAAGGGACCCCGCACCCCGATGCGCGCACCTTCGCTGAGATTATGCAAAGCCGTCGTTACATCCCCCACTTTGCGGACGCACAATTCAAACTTGCCATTGCTCCGGCTGGGTGAAGAGGAAATCGAAATGGGAGCTTCGCCCACGCCGAACAAACTCACCTCGACGAATTGACCCGGCTTGTGTCCCAAAGACATTCCGCGCGGAAGTTCAATCGTAAATCGTTTTTCCATCGGCGTGAGTGTTTGGATTTTGGCAATCCACGCCAGAGTGGGAACGTAAATGGATTCGATTGCAGGTATGGGTGACATCCTTGCCTCCTACATTGCATGCGCTTTATAGAGTGCATTCCACACGCCAATCGGCGTAATGTCCACCAGACAGCCCCGGGCGCAACGTCCGCACCCCACACAACCGGTGTGCCCCGGGAAGGCTTCGGCAATGTATTTGCCTTTGCGCATAAAGCGATGGCGCAGACGTTGGGCGTGGGTCTTGCGGAAATTTTCGCCCGAGCCGATGCGCGCAAACTCATCCAATTGGCACGAATCCCAGACCCGATAGCGCTCCCCGGTCTTGCCGTCCAAGGAAATTTCATCGCGCACATCAAAGCAATAGCAGGTGGGGCAAACGAGGTTGCAGGTGCCGCACCCAAAACAACGTTGCCCAATTTCTTCCCAGACCGGGCTTTTGTAACTGATGCCCATCAACGCAGGCAAGTCCTTGCCATCGGTGGGGAGCCGGCTGGGAAAGCGTGCCCATTTGGCACTCATCGTTTTATCGAGTAACCCGATCTCTTGCCGGGAAGCGGTGTGCGATTTGGCATGCTGCGTCAGCAGCACTTCGCCTGCCGTCGTGCCAACATCTACGGCGTACAGATCACCCAGATCAATGAGGTGCAGATCAAAGCCAGACGAAGCCGAGAGCGTGTTCATACTCTTGCAAAACGAATGTTCGTCGCAAGGATCGAGACATTCGATACTGACGATGAGCGTGGTGGCACGGCGTTTCATATAATGCGTGTCGGGATTGCCTTTGGCAAACGCCGCATCGAGCCTACACATCGCATGCAGATCGCACGTGTGCACACCGAACAAAACCCGCCATTGCATATCGAACTGGGGTGTGGCGGATGGCAGATCGGTGCGGAAGGTGAATAGCGGTTCGGTTTGCGGCAGTAATGCTTTGCGCGGAGGCAAAATTGTTGTGTTGTAATCCAATCGCAAATCGGATGCTTGGGTGAGCGGCGCAAATTTGAACGTGGTGTCGTTTGCCACCGGCGCAATGACTTGGTACTCGCTCATCATCTTTTGAACGAACGCGAGCAAATCTTCTTTGTTGATGATCTTTAGACTCATAGATTTCTCCTATTGGCTACTTGCTGTCCTGAGCATATGCGGATCAGAACAAATCAGCGAGTCAACTCTACCGTGCAAAACAAAAACACGTTTCCCTATGCCCATGCCTAAGGCAAACGTGTTTCCTGTCCAACATCGGAGGTGAGCGCGTCATTGCGCTCACATTTTATTATTACACCTCTGGGTCAAACTACGGTCAAAAGTTGGCACAAGTTTGTGAAGATAATAACAGGACAATTTAGCAGCGCAAGTCGCAGCAAAGTCATAAAAATATGTGTTCTCCGTAAAATGATTGGTATGGCGCGAGTTTCGTAAAATCTGTTGCGCTACTTGTCTTTGTTCCACGGAACCGGTGTCACGGTCTTTTTCTCAAGACCCGGCGGAATACGGGTGGGGCTTGGTGTCCAACTCGGTTGAGGAGTCTTGGACGGTGTAGGCATAACTTGCGTCCGCGTTGCAGTCGGTGAACTGACGACTGGCGGTTTCGTTGGGAGAGGCGTGGGCGAGCGGACAATGGGAGGTTGGGTTGGAATTGGGGTAGATGTATTGGGTGATCCTGGCGGCAGAGGTTGTGGGGATGCCGCCGTGGCTGTACGCGGCAAAATTGCCGGCGATGTCTTGAGTGTCGGTGCAATCGGCTGACTTGGGCCAAAAACGCGTGTGTTCGTGGGAAGGGGCAAGCCGGTGGGAGGAGCAGTTGGCGATGGCGGAGTAACAAGGTTGCTTACGTTGGCACGGCTTGCATTAGTAACTTGAAGAGCGCTTGCAAAGACCGGCTGGAGGCTGGCTGTTGCTTGCTGACGAAGCGTCTCCAATTGCGTGGCGCGCTCTGCAAGTGATGCTTCGATCTGGGGTGTCAGTTCTTGCGCGCGTTTGAAATTTTCGCGTGCCAACGCTTTGAACGTCGTCGTAACCAGTCCCACTTGTTTTTCAAAAGCGGCAAGCGTGCTAGGAACTTCAGCAAGACGGTCAAGCGCAATCAACGCCCCGGTTTCATCCAGGCGATAACCGGCATACGCCAAATGGCGTATTAGTTTGCCAGCCGTATCCCAGATCGTTACCAATTGCACGTCTTCGATAACGAGTTTGATTGGATAGAGTGAATCACCCGGAATGGTGGCGTGCGCAGCTTCAACCGTTCTGCCCACGCCAATGTACACAAGGATGTTTGATAAGATGAGCAAAACGAGTAAGAATGCGTTCGCCAATCGTCTGGCGGTGGGCGCCGAAATACTCCATTTTTGCCAGAATGGTACTAACGCCGTGGAGCGCTTTGGGGTGAAGATCGAACGCGCACGCGCCACCACCGCCGCGGGCGGATTGCTGCTAGGCTCAGCACGCATCACTGCGCGAATCGTTTTGAACCGGGTTACGATTTTGGCACACTCGTTACAGGTGGCAGTGTGTTGGGCAACGGTTCTAGCGTTTAATTCGTCCAAATCATCGGCGGCAAAGGCGATCAGTTGATCGTAGGCGATATGGGGTGAAAGAGCAGTGGGTTTGAAGATGGAGCGCGCTCGCATAACTGTTGCGGGGGGGGGTTCGGGACCATCGGTGGCACGCATGACGGAGAAAATTGTTTTGAACGTTGTGGCGGTCTTGGCACAATCAACGCAGTGGGCAAGGTGCGTGGCGATTCTTTGAGTGTCGGTTGCGTTCAACTCGCCCGCCACAAAGGTAATGAGTTGTTCCTCGGCGATATGCGAATCCAGCGCAGAGTAAGCGCGAAAAATCGAACGCACCTGCATCACGGCTGCCAAGGGAGGATCCCGGCTTTCATCGGTGCGCACCAAAAAGCGAATGGTTTTGAACCGAGCAACGGTCTTGGCGCACTCGGCACAGGATGCTGTATGACTCGCGACGATTTGTGCATCGGTGGGAGTTAACTCGTCAGCGGCAAAGGCAACGAGTATTTCATCGGCAATATGTTGGGCATTCATTGCACCTAACGTCTATTCTTAAAGAGGGCATAACCCCGCTATCGAATACAAGTCTGCCCCCAGAGATGCCAAAATCGTTTCAAGTTTCTTGAAGCAACGAGCTCGCAGTGTGCTAAAATTGCTCAAGGGGATGCCCAGTTGACCAGCGATGGTAGTTTGATCCACCGGCAGGTCGCGGAAGAGTGCTTGCAAGATTTCTCGGCAGGGTGATTCGAGTTGCTGCATTGCCTGGCTGATTATGTAGCGACGTTCCCAGAGTTGGAGGTCATCAAAGAGAAACTATCCCGCGCTAGTCTGCGGGATAGTTTCTGTTGTTATCGCCGGTCTAGTTTTTCTTTTCGACCCGAACCGCGCAGACCTTCAACTCGGGTATCTTGGCAATCGGGTCAACGGCAATGTTTGTTAGCGCGTTTGTCAGTGCCTCGGCATAATGGAAGGTCATAAAGATGACGCCATGCCCCACACGATCCGTTACCCACGCGCGCGCCTCCACTTGGCCCCGGCGCGAACTGATGTGCAACCAATCGCCATCCTTCACACCAAGTTTCGCCGCATCATCCGGATTCAACTCGACCCGTTCTTCCGGCGCCAGTTGTTCCAAGCCGGGCACGCGCCGGGTCATCGCGCCGGTGTGATAGTGTTGCAGAATGCGCCCGGTCGTGAGCACAAACGGGAAGGCTTCATCCGGGTTTTCCGCTGGCTCTTGATGCTCGACGGGCGAGAACAGACCTTTGCCACGCGTGAACTGTTGCGTGTGCAGAATCGGCGTGCCGGGATGTTCTTTGGTGGGCACGGGCCATTGCAAACCCTTGGCATCAAGCCGAGCGTAGGTGATACCGGCGTACTGCGGCGTGAGCGATGCAATTTCGTTCATGATCTGCTCCGCCGTTTCATAGGTCCAGGTTTCAGGTTTCAGGTTACCTTCAACTTGAAACGTGGGACTTGAAACCATTCTGCGCGCGACCTCACACACGATTTCCCAATCCGTGCGACACTCGCCAAGCGGTTCGATTGCCTTGCGCACACGTTGCACCCGCCGCTCCGTGTTGGTGAACGTTCCATCTTTTTCTGCAAACGAGGCAACCGGTAAAACGACGTCGGCAAGTTGCGCCGTTTCGGTCATAAATAATTCCGACACCACGAGAAAGTCGAGTTGGTTCAATGCCTCGACGACGTGATGCGAGTCTGGGTCGCTCATCGCGACATTTTCGCCGACGATCCACATTGCCTTGACCTTGCCATCGCGCGCGGCTTTGAGCATCTCGCCCACCGTGAGTCCCACTTTTGGCGACAACTTGACGCCCCAGGCGTTTTCAAATTTGGCACGTGCCGCCTCATCAATCACCCGTTGATAGCCGGTGTAATAGTTGGGCAACGCGCCTACATCACACGCCCCTTGCACGTTATTCTGTCCGCGCAGCGGATTCACACCCGCGCCGGGTTTGCCAATGTTCCCGGTCAGCATCGCCAGATTCGCGATGGCAAGCACGTTGTTGTGCCCGGTGGTATGTTGCGTGATGCCCATCGCGTAGAAAATCGTCGAAGGTTTGTTGCCGGCATAGAGGCGCGCCGCCGTGAACAGATCGTCCACCGGCACACCCGTGATCTCACTCACGCGTGCAGGCGTGTAGGTTTCAACCACCTTGCGCCATTCATCGAAACCTTCCGTCCGTGCCGCCACAAACTCATCGTCCACCAGTTCTTCTTTCAGAATAATGTGCGCCAGGCCGTTCAACAATGCAATATCCGTCCCAGGTCGTTGTCGAATGTACAGCGTCGCCATGTTCGCCAAATCGATTGAACGCGGATCGGCGACGATAAGTTTGGCACCGCGCCGCACTGCCCGGCGAATGCGCGTGCCAATGACCGGATGTTGCTCGGTCGTGTTCGATCCGATGACGAGCATCGTCTTGCAATTGTCAATGTCGGCGATGTTGTTGGTCATCGCGCCCGAACCAAATGCGGTGGCCAGACCGGTCACCGTGCTGGCGTGTCAGAGCCGGGCGCAGTGATCCACATTGTTCGTCCCCATCACCGCACGTGTCAATTTTTGAAAGAGATAATTTTCTTCGTTCGTCGCTTTTGCCGAAGCGAGCATGGCGAACTCATCGCCCCGGTGTTGCGCGAGTTTTTCGGCGATGAGCGTCAACGCTTCCTCCCACGATGCTTCAACAAACGCCCCATTCTTTTTGATGAGTGGCTTGGTCAAGCGATCGGGGTGATGAATGAATGCGTACCCATAGCGGCCCTTGACGCACAACGCCATACCATTCACCACCGCTTGCGGATTGGAGGTTACTTTGACGACCTTGCCGTTTTTCACATTCAAATCGAATTGGCAACCGACGCCGCAATACGTACAAGTGGTCAGCACCTTTTTCATTTCGTACGCGCGACCTTTGCCGCGCGAGGGTTTATCGGTGAGCGCGCCGGTGGGACAGTATGCCGCGCATGCCCCACACGATTCGCAGCCGGCTTCGAGCATCGTTACCTCCGCGCCGGCGACGATCTTGTTGTTAAAGCCGCGATAGGCAACGCCCCACACGTTGCGTCCTTGGATTTCGGCGCACGCGCGCACGCAGCGCGTACACAAGATGCATTTATTGAAATCGGTGAACACGAACGGATTTGGGTCTGCGCCAATCGGATAACTGTGGCGTTTGCCCTTGTGTGGTTTCCATTCGACTTGATATTCGTAAACGAGGTCTTGGAGTTCACACGCGCCACTCACCTCGCAGAGCATACAATCATTGGGATGATCGCTCAGGAGCATTTCCAAAATAAACTTGCGCTCTTCGATCAACTTGGGGGTGTGGGTTTGGACGACCATCCCTTCGCTCACGGGCAAGGTGCACGAGGCGACCAGTCCCCGCATCTTTTCGACTTCGACCACGCACATGCGGCACGCGCCGACCGGGGGTAAATCGGGATGATGGCAGAGCGTGGGAATATGAATCCCGTTTGCCCGCGCCGCCTCGAGGACAGTCATTCCTTCATTCGCTTGAATGGGTTTGCCATTGATCGTCAAATTTACAGTCATATCTTCTCCTGAACAGTGCAATAGTTCAATAGTGCGTTAGTTCAATAGTTACTTGATCCAGCATTTTGATTTCACAAAAGGTAACTATTGCACTATCGAACTAAACAACTATTGCACTCGCATAAATAATCCCCATCTGTCCTGCCACATACGTCAGCCAAATCCAATCGTTCGCGTTCTTGATCGTGATGCCGCGAATATCGGTGATGCCAATCAGAAAATCCGACGCGACGAACAATAGTCCACCAATTGCCGTCAGCCAAAGACCGAGTGCGTACGCCAGCCCTAACGCGGACGATGCCATTACGCTGATCCACAAGCCATAGCCCAACGCGCCAAAATTGATTGCCGCATCTTTCTGCGGATTGCGAATCAAAAACCACCAGCCGAGAATGGTGAAGGCACCGTAGAACAGCAAGCCAGTTATCAGACCCACGTTGAAGCGATTGTAAGGTTCAAGCGACGAAATTGTTTGCATTGTTTGCACGTACGCCGTGATGTACAACGCGTGCGCAATGCCAAACGCAATCATCCCGCCGATCAGCCGATTGGGCAGTGGAATCAGCCGTGCCATCACCAAATCGCCGATGAAGGATGCGAGCATTCCCAACGCGACCCACTGCGCATACACCGGCATCGTGGCACCGCCAAGCCAGATGGCCAACGCGGCGACGACGAGCGAAAAACTCAACAGCATCCGCACAGGACGCGCAAGGCGTCCGTTAGTTTTCAACGCCGGCGGATCGCGCCAAGGACCGAAAATGCCAATGAGAAAGAGAACAAGTTGGAAAAGCGCCAACCAGATAGTAAGCATTATCTTCCCGGCGTTTCAAGATTGTGTTTTCTTGTTTCTGCCGCTTGTTTCCTGCTTGCTGCACTCGTCCGCGTCCAATTTTCCGCGCCGCCGCGCGATTCCGCACGCAACCGGAACTGCGCAGCGACACAACGATTCAACGAACCAACGAACAAACACTCACAACTTTCCCGTCAACTTGGCGATCATCACCTTTTTCTTCATCTGCTGAATCGCAAACGTCGGCGAGATTTTCTTGGGGCATTCCTCCGTGCAGTTGAACAAGGTGTGGCAACGGAACACGCCTTCCTCGCTCGCGACAATTTTCAAACGCTCCAACTCGCCTTCGTCGCGCGAGTCTGCCATAAAGCGCCACATCTTGGCGAGCGCGGCGGGACCGAGATACTCTTTATCCCACCAATCGAGCGAGCACGCCGAATGACAGCACGCACACAGAATACAATCAATGAACTCGTCAATCTGCTTGCGCTCTTGCGGCGATTGGAGGCGCTCTTTCTCCGGTGGATTCTTGAGTGAGATGAGATACGGGCGCACCTTGTTGTACTTGTCCCAGAACGTCGTCATATCCACGACGAGGTCTTTTAGAACCGGCAAATGCGGCAGCGGTTCGACGACGATTTCATTGCCGAGCGCGGAAATTTGCGTTTCGCACGCGAGCCGGTTTTTGCCGTTGATGTGCATGCCACAACTGCCACACACCGCACTGCGGCACGAGGCGCGGAACGCAATCGTCTTGTCCACATTTTCCAGAATATAGTACAACGCCATCAGCACCGTCTGCCCGGGCTGCGGTTCGATTTGATAGGTTGAATATTTGGGTGCCGTGTCTAGGTCTGGATCACGGCGATAGATCCGTAAGGTAATTGTTTGGCTCATATGGTATTCTCCCGGCTAGTGGGCTAGTGGCTAGTCGCTAGTGGCTAGTCGCTAGTATTTGCGCTCCTCCGGTTGCCACTTGGTTTGCACGACCAATTCGTACTCCAAGCGTGGACCATCGGCGGTTCGGTATGCCAACGTGTGGCGCATCCAGTTAACATCGTCGCGTTTTGGAAAATCCATCCGCGAATGGGCGCCCCGCGATTCTTCCCGCGCCAGCGCGCCTGCCACCATCGTCTCTGCCAATTCCAGCATGCCGCCTAGTTCGATTGTGCGCAACAAATCGAGATTAAACTTGCGATGTTTGGCGTCCACGCCGATGTGACGATAACGTGCGCGCAATTCCTGGATCGTGGCGAGCGCCTCTTCCATCGGTTTCTTGTCGCGGAACACACCGACCTTGTCGGTCATCGTTTGTGCCATTTCATCGCGCAAGGTCACCAGCCGTTCCTTGCCATCCGATTTCAAAAGTGCGTCCACCTCGCCCGATACTTTTTTCTCGGTATCGTTCAGCACTGCTTCGTTAATCGCTGATGCGTTGCCTTGCACATACTGTGCTGCGGCTGCCCCGGCACGCTGTCCCATCACTACACATTCGAGCAGACTGTTGCCGCCCAAACGATTGGCACCGTGCACGCTCACACAGGCACACTCACCCGCCGCAAAAAGACCCCGCAAGCGCGTGGCTCCGTCTTTGTCGGTATCAATGCCGCCCATCGTATAGTGTTGTCCCGGCTGAATCGGAATGGGTTGTTCGATTGGGTCAATGCCGAGGAAACTGAGACAAATGTCGCGGATGCCGGGCAAGCGTTCCAAAATTTTCTCGCGCCCCAGATGGCGCAGATCGAGGTGGACGCACCCGCCGCCATCGGGAAAGCCGCGCCCTTCGTTGATTTCGATTTGAATCGAACGCGAGACAATATCGCGCGGCGCGAGTTCCATCACTTTGGGGGCATAGCGTTGCATAAAGCGTTCACCTTGATTATTGATGAGATAGCCGCCTTCGCCGCGCGCACCTTCGGTCATCAAGATATTCGTGCCGATGATCGTCGTCGGATGAAATTGCACAAACTCCATATCTTCCAACGCCACGCCGGCACGATATGCCAAACTCATTCCAAACCCGGTGGATTGCATCGAGTTAGAAGTGCGTTTGTAGATACGTCCTGCGCCACCGGTCGCAATGATGACCGCGTCTGCCGCAAACGTGCCGATTTCGCCGGTTTGCAAGTTGAGCGCGACCAAGCCGTGATTGCGCTCGCCATCGCTCGCCAGCGCAAGTGCCGCCCATTCGTTGTACACCTTGATATTGTGCTTGACCGTTTGCTCGTTGAGCGTGTGTAGAATGTACAGCCCGGTTTTATCGGCGGCGTAGCACGTGCGCGGATACCCCGCACCGCCAAACGGCCGTTGCGCAATCTTGCCATCGGGCGTGCGGCTGAAAGGCACGCCCCAATGTTCCAGTTCGTAAATCCGTTTGGGTGCATCGGTCGTCAGGATTTCTGCCGCATCTTGATCGGCGAGAAAGTCCGAACCCTTGACCGTATCGTACGCGTGCTTGGCGGGCGAATCATCGGCGCATTCGGGCATATTGGCGAGCGCGGCGTTGATGCCGCCTTGCGCTGCGCCGGAGTGTGAACGGACTGGATACAACAACGATAGCACGGCGGTGTCCACACCCATCATCGCCGACTCGACTGCCGCGCGCAACCCGGCGAGACCACCGCCAACAACAAGGACTTGATGTTTAAACATATTTGTGTCTCCCCGTTATTTCAAAAAGAACGTCAGCGCGTAGGCGCCCCACAGAAAGAACGCAAGTCCAGCGACCAGCAAGAGCATGTTGATAATGTTGCGTTTACCCTCATCGCCGATAAAATCGAACAAGATGTTGCGCACGCCGTTAAAGCCGTGATAGAGACTCACCGCGAGCAAGCCACTATCAATGAACAGATACAAAAGATTCTTGAAGCGTGCGGCGACGCCAAGAAAATTGATATTGAGATTCTCGGGGACGTAGTGCAAGACAAAGATGTGTGCACCGAGAAAAAAGAGCAACAAGACGGCGGTAAGGCGTTGCAAAATCCACGCCCAAACTCCTTGAGGTTTGGCTGTTGTTGGAGTCATAAATCCTTCCTTTTATCCCACAATGTGGGGCCATGCGACGACAAACGCAATGACCATCGGAATGACAGCCAGCGCGATCATCCCGATAAAAATTTCTTTCTGCCGCTTGATACCGATCCCCAGATCGAACAGCACGATGCGGATGCCGTTCAAGCCGTGAATCAAAATGCAACCGATCAAGCCCATTTCGAGCAGGACAAAGATTGGTGCTTTGAGAAACTTCATTGCGGCATCAAAACTGCCGGTGCCTGCGACCGCCGTGGAAATGACGAGGATGTGCAAGGGCAAATAAAACGCAATCGCCAAACCGCTGAGGCGGTGCAACCAAAATGCCCAGACGCCCAATCCTTGTCCCAAATACTTTTCGCGATCCAGTAATCGCATATTTTTCCTCCTCTCCTTTGAGATCGAGTTTTTTGCCATCGGTCATGGCGAGCCAAGCACGCTCAAATGTCTCTTGAGAGATTGCTTCGCCGCTTGGCTCGCCATGATAATCAGTTGAAAATTTTTCTGCAAAATCTAAAGATTATCTTTACGCCGCCATCGGCATTTCGTTTTGAGGCGAGCGAACCGTTTGTTCTTTTGACTCGCCACGCATCGGACACACGCCCAGTGGGCAATGTTTTTCCGTGTGCGCCGCGAACTCGTCGCGGAAGAAACGCAAGCCGGTGAGAATTGGCACCGCCGCTGCCTGACCTAGACCACAGAACGATGCCAGCTGCATATTCGTCGCAATGCGTTCGAGTTGCTGAATGTCCTCGAGTGTTGCGCGTGCGTCTTTCAATCGTTCCAAGATTTCCATCGCGCGCGTCGTGCCAAGCCGACACGGGACACATTTGCCGCAACTCTCGTGAACGAAAAAGCGCAGCAACACAAACGCGAGATCAACGACGCACGTGTCATCGCCGCAAATCAATAACGCGCCCGAACCTAACCCCGCGCCGCGCGCCGCGAGTTCTGAAATATCCATCGGCACATCGAGGAAGGAAGCATCAATAATCGCGCCCGATGTGCCGCCCAGTTGCGCGAGTTTGAATTGCTTGCCGGCTTTTATTCCGCCGCCATACACCTCGATCACGGTGCGCAACGTTGTGCCCATTGGCACCTCAATCAACCCAGTCACATTCACGTCGCCGAGCATCGTGTACACTTTGGTGCCCGGACATTTCGCTGTCCCAATCGTACGATACCACGCCGCGCCTTGGCGAATAATCGGCGGCAAGTTGGCAAGCGACTCGACGTTGTTGACGGCAGTTGGATAACCCCAGATGCCGTTCGTGACCGGATATGGCGGACGAATTCGTGGCTCGCCGCGTTTTCCTTCCAATGATTCGATCAGCGCGGTTTCTTCGCCGCAAATGTACGCGCCCGCGCCGGAATGAATGTGAATGTCGAACGAAAAGTCGGTGCCGAAAATTTTTGGGCCGAGCAATCCTAGATCGTGCGCTTGCGCAATCGCTTTTTCCAAACGTTCGCGCGCCTGGCGATACTCGCCGCGAATGTAAATGTAGCCCTCGCGCGCGCCAATCGCATAACCTGAAATCAGCATTCCTTCAAGAATCGAATGCGGGTCGCCTTCCAAAATCAGACGATCCTTAAAAGTGCCGGGTTCCGATTCATCCGCGTTGCACAAGACAAACTTGCGTTCGGCGCGCGCTTCGGCAACGAATTTCAATTTTGTTCCGACCGGGAATCCTGCGCCACCACGTCCTTGCAAACCCGAGTCAATAATTTCTTGCACAACCTGCGCCGGTGTCATCTGCGTCAAGGCTTTGCCAATCGCCGCGTAGCCATCGTGCGCGATGTAATCTTCGATGGATTCCGGATTGATGATCCCCGCACGTGCCAGCACCACACGTTGTTGCGCAAAGAGTACACCCTCGCGTGCCGGGACGCGCACAATTGCCCCGGTGAGTGGCTTGATCGTCGCGCGTAATGCTTCAACGATGCGACCTTTGTACAGATGCTCGGAGACGATGAGGGGCACATCATTCGCCGTGAGCGGACCATAGACGATGCCTTCGGGATAAACGATGATTGCCGGCAGTTGCGCCGGCGCAGCGCGCAAATCGCCGGTGAACGCTACGGCGATTTCATCGGTCAAGCCATAAAAGGCAAGTTCGGCGTCCAAGGCAAACTTGATAGCTTCGGCACCACGCGATAAGGAAATGGGATCGCCGGAAATCAAAATGTGTGAGCGATGGGGCATTACCACCTCCCCAGGATTTCCACGACTCGCTCCGGCGTCAGATTGCCGTACACCTCGTCGTCCACCATCATCACCGGGCCCACCCCACAGACGCCAATGCAACTCGTCATCTCGAACGTCCATTTGCCATCGGCAGAAGTTTGCCCGGGTTCCAGTCCCAGCGCCGTGCGAATCGCCTCGAACACGGCGCGCCCGCCGGCAACGTGGCAGGGCGCATCTTCGCAAAATCGAACGACGTGTTTGCCACGTGGCTGCGCGCTAAACAGCGAATAAAAGGTCATTACGCCAAAAACTTTCGCCACGGGTAGGCGTAATTCCCTTGCCAGTTTTTCAACTTCGGTTTGCGGAACGTAACCGAATTGCTTGTTCAGGTCGGTGAGACGCGCAACGAGATCGTCCGTTCGTTGCATGTTACCTCAATCGTTCGTTGCATCGTTGAACCATCTAACGATGCAACGATACAACTATTCAACCACAATCGCATCAAACTTGCAGACGGTCATACAAATGCCACAACTCTCGCACAATTCGGGATTGATGAAATGCACTTTTTGCTTTTCACCGCTGATGGCTTTGGAGGGACAGTTCCGCGCACACACCATACAACCGGTGCAATTATCCAGAATACGATAGTGAATCAGTTTGCGACACACTTTGGCGGGGCACTTTTTCTCTTTGATGTGTGCTTCGTACTCGTGGCGAAAATATTTGATGGTGGTCAACACGGGATTGGGTGCGCCTTGCCCCAAGCCGCACAAACTGCCGGCAACAATATGCTTGGACAAGCGCTCCAATTCTTCGATATCGCCTTCTTCGCCCTCGCCGTTGCAGATGCGTGTCAAGATTTCCAGAATGCGCCGCGTGCCGATGCGGCAGGGCACACACTTGCCGCACGATTCATCTTGGGTAAAGTCCATAAAGAATCGCGCAATATCCACCATACACGTGCCCTCGTCCATCACGACGAGACCGCCCGATCCCATAATCGAACCTAGTTTGTGGAGGTTTTCGTAATCAATCGGCGTATCAAGGAATTGTTCCAGAATGCAACCGCCCATCGGGCCGCCGGTTTGAATCGCTTTGAATTTCTTGCCGCCCTTGATGCCGCCGGCGACATCGAACACCACTTCGCGGAGAGTAATCCCCAGTGGTACTTCGATCAAGCCGGTGCGCACGACATCGCCCGCGAGCGTGAACGTTTTGGTGCCGCGATTATTCTCCGCGCCAATGGTTTGAAACCACTCGGCGCCGCGCAGAATAATGTTGCGAATGTTTGCCAGCGTCTCGACGTTGTTGATGATGGTTGGTTTGCCCCACAAGCCGGCAACCGCTGGGAAAGGTGGGCGCGGACGCGGTTCACCGCGTTTGCCTTCAATGGATGCCATCAACGCGGTTTCTTCACCGCAGACAAACGCGCCGGCACCCATCCGCAGTTCGACATCAAAATCAAAACCGGTGCCCAAAATATCCTTGCCCAGAAAACCAAACTCGCGTGCTTGCCGGATGGCGATTTTCAACGTCCGCACGGCAATTGGATATTCGGCACGACAATAGATGTACCCTTGATGCGCGCCAATCGCATAACCAGCGATGATCATCCCTTCGAGGACAGAATGCGGATCGCTTTCCAACACGCGACGATTCATAAACGCGCCGGGATCACCTTCGTCCGCGTTGCAGATGACATACTTGGTCTCCGTCTTTTGCGCCGCCGCAAATTCCCATTTTTTGCCGGTAGGAAATCCCGCACCCCCACGCCCGCGTAGCCCGGATTTTAGCACCTCCTCAATCACCTCGCGCGGTTTCATTTCTAATAACACGCGCGCCGTAGCGGTATATCCATCTTCTGCAATATAATCCTCAATGTTCTCCGGGTCAATGACCCCACAGCGTGCCATAATGACCCGCATTTCTTTGGCTGTTGGTGCACGGAGTTCTTCATCCTTCCGCACTTCGCCGGTGTATTGATAGGGCTTGACGATGCGCCCTTTGAGCAAATGCTCGTGGACGATTTCCGTGACCGCGGCGGGCGTCAGATGCACGTAGGCGATACCTTCCGGATAAATGACCATTTCGGGCCCAACATGGCAATGGCCCAGTCGCCACGTTTCTAAAACGTTGACTTCATCGCGCAAGCCGTTGCTTTCCAACTCGCGGATCAACACCGCTTCGATTTCTTGAGCGCCTTTGGCGAGGCACTCGGCGTCCATACACAGCAGAATATGCGAACGATAAAATTCGTTGGGCATTCCTTACCTCATCGTGCAACAGTCTGATCGTGCGAAGGTGCGATAGGTGTGTCCAATGGTCGAACTATCGCACTATTGGACTAGCGCGTGATTACCCACTCGTGAATGATCTTGCCACCGACCACGTGTTCCGTGACAATCGCACGGGCGCGTTCTGGGGTCACCTTACCGTACGTCACCTTGGTCTCACCGATTTGCACATCCACAATCGGCTCATACTCGCACAAACCGATGCACCCGGTTTGTGTGACCAAGACGCCGGTAATCTGATCTTTTTCGATCGCGTCCAGAATCGCCTTCATCGTATCGCGTGCGCCAGCGGCGATGCCGCACGTCCCCATGGCGACGGTCAGATGCGCGCGCGCACTGGCAGTACGAATCTGGCGCTTGGCAAGGGCTTCCTCTTTGATTCTTTTCAAGTCATCTAGAGATTTAACTGGCATTGTAACCCCATTTCAGATTTTATGATTTAGGATTTATGATTCAAGATCACCGGTGGTGCTAGTAGTGCACCAACATGAAAGTGCGTCGTGGAAACTTGATACTTTGCCGTCTTGGTAACCATTTTTCCATCGGTCTGGTATGCAACTATTTCATGTTGTTGCACTAGTGGCAAATCATAAATCCTAAATCTGAAATCATAACTTAGAGCTTGTAGATTTGCGCTAGCGAATCCGAAATCTCGCGCCGCAGATATTCGAGCACCGTTGGCTCGCTGAGCGGCACGGCGCCCAACTCGCGCTTGATCGGGCGTGTATCGAACTCAAAGCGGCGATCACCGGCAGAATGCCGATACACAAAATTCACGTGCGGATAACCTACCACCAATCCCAGAACGGTATTCACCATGTCGCCGAGCGGCATTCGATTCAAATGACTGTGTTGAAATGTTGCCGTAATGGTTGTCCCTTGTCCAAGGGTGGAATCAATGGTCAACGACCCGTTACACAATTCAGTGGCTTGTTTCAAAAATGGAATCCCTAATCCTACTCGGCGAGTCGACGGAAATCGTCAAACGATCGGCAGCCTCGTCTTCGATGATTTCAATCGTAACGAGGGTGGCGCCCGCCTGCAGACTATTCTCCACCAGATCGAGAATGTGGAGCGCGAGTTCGCGGAACATTACACTTTTTCATACTTGCGCAACACGGTGATAAACCGGTCGGGGGTGTTGCGCCCGTGCACATTATCATCCACCATCACCACCGGCGCTTGCGAGCAGGCACCCAGACAGCGGCAGGCTTCGATGGTGAACTTGCGGTCGGGGGTCGTTTCGCCTAGTTTCACCCCCAAGATTTGCTGGGCTTTGTCAATGAGCATCTCTGCGCCGCCCACATAACATGCCGTTCCTAGACAAAACGCAACACGATGTTTACCGCGCGGCTTCATCGTAAAGAATGAATAAAACGTTACGACCCCGTACACGTCTTTGAGTGGAATCTTGAGTTTTTCGGCGATGTAATTTTGCATTGGCTTGGAGATGTGACCGATTTGCGATTGAATCTCGTTGAGAATCAACATCGTCGAACCTGCTTTGGGCGAATGTTCGGCGATGATCGCGTCAATCTTGGCGCGTTGTTCTGCGATCATGATGGGGTCATCGTCCGCTGGAACAAGCGCGGGGGCGACTGGCACAGTCCGCAAATCTTTTGCGCGCATTGTACGACTCCTCTATGATGGATTGACTAGGACGCACGACAAGACGAAAATAATTTCATTTTCGTCAGTTCGGTAGAGCATATCTCTTTTCTTTGAATGCTTTCGACAACTCGGCGATACTGCGTGTTCGCCGTTCAAACTCGGTGATTGCTGTACCCATGGCGTCGAGCCAGTGTGCGTCGGAAGCGCAAACCACAGCAATCCGCTCGGGAATGTGGTATTTGGCGCGCGCGACCGATTCCGAAATATTCTGCGAAATCTCCAACGCATCCACATTCAAATTTGGCGGGAGAAAGCCAAGCACCGCAATTAGCCCATTTGCCGGGCGGTCAATGTGCGCCGGGATTGCCAGTCCACCGATTGCCCGCACACGCTCGACGGCTTGATCTAGGGTGATATTCGCCGCCACGAGCAACAGGCGCTCTTCGCGCCGCACAAAATTTCCCGCCGCATCCACCACAAATTGTTCCCCCAAGTGTTCGGGGTGATTGGGCAGATGAGGCATGGCTTGGTCAACTTGAGCTTGCCACGCTTGAACCTGTTCGAATGTATCGAATAAACAAACCAGATGGACTTCTTCACGAGTCGCTAGTTCGATCCCGGGCAAGACCTTTAACCCGGTGGCGCGCGCCGCTTCCATCACCGCTGGAACGTTCGCACTCGCATTGTGATCGGTGATGGCGATCAGATCGAGTCCGGCTTCCAGCGCACGTTCGACAATGAGCGGGGGAATCATCTCGACTTCGGCGCAGGGCGAGAGAACCGTATGAATATGCAAATCGGCGCGGACCAGCATTTTTCAGTGTACGCATGACGTTTACGTTTCGGCGAAAACGTAAAACGCAACTCTATTCCTGTGCGATCACACCCAGCCGCGCCAATTCACTGACCACCTTGAAGGTTGTGTGCGGCGTAGCGAGCAAAGGAATGTTTTCAGCATTTGCGCGCGCAATCACCTCGGCGGGAATTGTTGCGCCCTCGGGTACAATGACAGCGCCAAGTTCCAAGAGTGTGGCAACTGCAATCACATTCGGATGCGCTTGCAAGGTTATCCACACATTTCCGCGTTTGGCTCGTGCCATCACGCATGAGAGCAGATCGGCGCAGTAACCGCCGGTGATTTCGCAATCGAGTGCCGCTTGTCCCGCGACGACTTGCAAACCCAATTCATCAACAACGTGACTAACTTTCACGATTGCCTTTCTGGGGCTCGCGATTATTAACGGACGGTAATCCTCCGGTATGTAAAAGAATCGTGATTTCCAAGGTTGTGCCGCGCCCCAGCTCTGATACTAGGTGCATCTGGTCGGCGCACTTGCGAATGTTCTTTAGCCCCATTCCGCCGCCAAACCCCATTTTTCTGATTTCCGGCGGTGTGGTCGAATAGCCGTGTTCCTCTAACGCGCGGCGTACATCGGCGATGCCGGGACCGTCATCTTCAACCGTCAATTTCAATTGTGCCGCGTCCACCTCCGCGGTAATCATACCGCCGTGATCGGTATGGATGATGAGATTCATCTCGGCTTCGTATGAGGCGATGGCGGCGCGGCGCACAATCTGCGGATCGGCGCCCAAACGCGTCAACGCGCGCTTGATCCGACTCGATGCTTGACCTCCGTGCGTAAAATCGCGCGGGGCAACTTTGTAGCGCAGGATGAGACTCGTGTCATCGGATTCCACATCGCGAAAGATGTGGCTGGCACGATAACGCGCAATCTCTTCATCTTGGGTTTCTGCCTGAACTTCATTCAATAATCCACGCGTGATGTCGCCTTTGGTCAAAATTCCAACCAATTGTCCCCACGCGTTGACGACCGGCAACCGACCAACGCCGGTCTGTTGGAACTTGAGCATCGCGGTATCCACGCTGTCGGTTTCTCGGATCGTAATGATCTGGGTGCTCATCCGCTCGCCGACCGTCGTGTTGATTGCTCCTTGTTCAAAGGAACGCAACAAATCTTCGATGCTGAACACGCCAACCAGATTACCGTCATCATCTACGACCGGCACCCCGCTAATCCGACGTTGGCGCATCATCTCTTTGACAGTCAGCAAAGCAGTCGAAGGGGTAACAGCAATCACTTCGCGGGGCATCACCTGACTCACGCGAAATTCAAGTTTTTGGACGCGCGTGATTTCTTGGACCACCACGTTGCTCTAATCAACCCGGCGGGCGGGCTGAATCCCTGCCGCGTACAACTTGCCACACGCTTCATCCCTAAGCGAGTGATGATCAATGGAATACCAGTCTCTTGGGCAAGCTGGATGGTATTTTCATCGGGCATCTTGTTCTTGACAAACAGCACACCGGCGGCATCTACCATCTCAGCGGTGCGAACGACTTGGGGGTTTGAAATTTCTGTGATGATCAATGTGATGTGAGGTTTAGCATGAGCGAGGACATCGCTGAGCAGGGCGGTTTCAAAACCATACTCAACTTCGCGCGCGTGATTGAATTCGTTCAGCGCGCGACCACCAACTACTTGAATGACTTGACCAAGCCGCATCGCTTGCTCCTGGTAGCCACGAGGGCAGTGTATGAATGACAAAACTAGTGCAGCAACATGAAAAAGTTGCACACCAGCCTTACGCTGAGATGCGAGCAAATTGGGGTTAGAATTTTGGTTGCCCCCGCACTTTCATGTTGATGCACTACTAGTCGCGTCCGCTTGTTCGACACGACTTGTGTACGAGGAAAATTATAACGAATTCAAGTCTAAATCAGGTCCAAACGTGGTCAAAGAGGGGTAAAAAGCAAATAAGAAACCGAGTACGCCCCATTAGAACAGTGCCAGTTGGCGTGTTGGCGAACAACCATCGAGCAAAATAAATGGAGCCGCGCGTTTTTCATCTGCGCCAAGCGGTAGAAGGCGAGTTTGGGGATGCATGCACTAAGGATAGTATAACGAACAATAGTTCTATTGTCAAGCCGAAAACAAACAGCCGCCGATTTGTCTCGGTGGCTGTTTGCTTCGTGAAGGACTTGCCTAGAATCGGATAAAGAATTAGGCCAGTTTCACTACATTGGCGGCTTGGGGACCCTTGGGGCTGTCTTCAATGGTGAATTCCACCTTGTCGCCTTCGTTCAAGGTCTTGTAGCCCTCCATGTTGATCGCGGAAAAGTGGACAAAGACATCTTTACCGCCTTCGCGTGCGATAAAGCCAAACCCTTTGGCGCTGTTGAACCACTTGACCGTGCCTTGGATGCGCTCCGGCATTTGTGTTTACACCCCCCTTCTGTAGCAAACATTGATCGAGGGACGGCGTTCAAAGACGAATCGCCAAGGCCTCGTAAGTTCTTGCCTTGGCGATCCACACGCTACAACACCAGACGCACACTTACCGTACCCTGCACATTTATTATCACACAAACCCGGGCTGTTGTCAAGGATTTTTCAGGTTAAATTTTCTCAACCTGATTTCTTTTCCTCGGCGGTTTCTGCCGCGTAACCAATGAAGGGTTTGAGCAAAGTCGTGAATTCGGCGGGGAAGACGAACTTGGTAGCAGGGCTGGCGCCCAGTGCCTTGAGCGTATCGAGATACTGGAGCGACATGGTTTTGGCGTCAATCCCTTTGGCGGCGTTAAAGATCGTTTGCAGCGCTTGGGCGTACCCTTCGGCTTGCAAGATGCGCGCTTGACGCTCCCCTTCGGCACGCAGGATGGCGGACTGTTTTTCGCCTTCGGCGACGGTGATCGCGGCTTGTTTCTTGCCATCGGCTTCGGTGACGACCGCGCGGCGCGTGCGTTCAGCGGACATTTGACGCGTCATCGCTTCTTGGATTTCGCGCGGCGGCAAAATCTCGCGAATTTCGACGGCGGTTATTTTGATGCCCCACCGCTCGGTAACTTCGTCGAGTTTGGTGCGTAGCGAGGTGTTGATACGTTCGCGTTGTGCCAAAACATCGTCCAACAAAATATCGCCGATGACCGCGCGCAAGGTGGTCATAGCAATCCCTTGCGATGCGCCGGCAAAATTCTGCACTTGGATTACGCTGGCAACCGGATCAACGACTTTGTAGTAGATGAGAAAATCCACCGAGATGGAGGCATTGTCTTTGGTGATGGTGGTTTGCGCCGGCACTTCAAGGAATTGCTCGCGCAAATCCACCCAGTTCGCGGTCTCGATAAAGGGCCACAGCAAGACCAAGCCCGGTCCGCGTTGCCCCACGCACTTGCCCAGCCGAAACACCACGAGCCGTTGATACTCGCGCACGATCTTGATCGCCATGGATAATACCACGATCAAGAAGAGCACAATGAAAAATGCCAAGCACGAGATTAACGCTAAGGTTTGTTGCATACCATCCTCCTCTGAAAATAGGTTGGTAGTCGCGCGATTCATCGCGCAGACGATCAAGCGCCGTACTACGACCTCACGCGCTTATTTTTATCTCTCGGCGGGTGCACCGAAGGCGAATGAACAACTCTTTTGATTCAAGCCAGTCCTATGGGCGTTGCCTTAGCCTAGTGCAACAACATGAAATAGTTGCATACCAGACGGATGGGAAGACGTTGACAGACGTGGCTAAAAATCGAGTTTTCACCACGCACTTTCATGTTGTTGCACTACTAGAATTCGCACCTGCGCTGTCAAATAGGCAATGTGGCTAGCCCAGCCGCTCAAGGCACGCCCCATTCTTATTGGTCAGGCGAAGGTGCGAAAGCGAGACTTGGCATTTGAAAAATTCAAAAATGCCTTGACTGCTCGTAGGGCAAATTTGCAAATTTGCCCTACAACAACCAAGATTCAAATGCACTCTTAGGGCGCTATTATTTCTTGACGACCTGCAAACGCAACCCTTCTACCTTGACGACCTTGATCGGCTCCCCGTTCATAATCGAGCCGTCCAACGATTCTGCGCTCCATTCTTCGCCTTTAACCCGGACCATTCCACGTGGCGTGAGATCAGAGATGGCGATCCCGGGGACACCCACCAACGATTCTACCCCGCTCACGACCGGGAAATTGCGAGCGCGCACCGCCGCACCCAGCAACAAGACGAAAAAGCCTGCCATCAGCAATCCCAGCACAATGATCACCACCGGCGAAATTTCCACGCGTTCCAACACCGGCATGGTGGGCGAGGGAGGGGTAAAGGGCGTGAACAACAAGAGTGCGCCGAGGATAAACATCACCACCCCACCAACGGTTAGCGCAAAGCCGGTGACTTTGACATCCAGGATGAACATGATGACCGAGAGGACAATCAGAATAACGCCGCCCCAGTTGACCGGCAAGTTTCCTAGTGCGACAAACGCCAACACCAAACAGATTCCGCCCACAATCGCTGGAATGGTCGCGCCGGGATTGTAGAGTTCAACCGCAATGGCGAGCAAACCGATTTGCAAGAGAATCAGCGCAATCGTGGGATCCACCAAGGTATGCAAAAAGAGTTCGGCAAAGTTCATATCCACGTAATTGACGCCGATTTGTTTGGTATGCAATGTAACTTCACCGATGACGGTCTTGACGGTTTTGCCATCCACCTGATTCAACAAATCGTTGACATTGTTGGCGATCAAATCAATGACCTTGAGATCGTACGCTTCTTGGGCGGTGGCGGCGACGCTACTCTTGACCGCGTTGGCTGCCCATTCGGCGTTGCGTCCGCGCGCACGGGCAATGTTTTGAATGATCGAGACGGAAAAGTTGGTGATCTTGTCACGCTCATCGCTGGAAAGCTCTTCGCCGCCCGCACTGACCGGATGCGCCGCGCCAATCGTCGTGTTGGGCGCCATCGCCGCGATGTTGCCTGCCAAGGTGATGAACGTACCGGCAGAACCTGCCCATGCCCCTTGCGGATACACAAAGACGATAGTAGGCACACGCGCGTTGAGCATCCGCGAGGTAATGTTATTCATCGCATTGAGCGAGCCGCCGGGCGTATTCAAGAGGATGATGACGGCTTGCGCGCCGTCTTGTTCGCTGAGACTGATGCCGCGATTGATATACCCTTCGTTCCAGGTATCAATAGCGCCCGAAACGCTGAGCACATTCACATGCGCGCCGGCTTGGGCGCGAGCCACGATGGGAAGACTCAACGCCAACACAATCCATCCAATTGCCAGGACACGCATTGTTTTCAACATCTGACACCTCAAATCCTAGAGAACACCCTATGGAACCTTTTGCCAATCCACAACCAAATAACACCCCGGGTTGGTGCCGCCGGGATAGTGGACGTCCACCACTCGACTCACCGGCGTTTTGCCGTCTAGGTTCAGGATAAGCAAATGAAAGATGCCGGCGTCTTTGCCTAACTGAAATTGATATTGTCCGTTGGCGTTCGTTTTGGTGGTCGTCAAGGGAATGCCATCCGTGTAATAGCCCACCGTCACACCGGTCATGGCTCGCCCTTGCACATCGCGCATTACGCCCAAAATACTTCCTGTGCCTGTGCAGGGCTTGTCGTTGGCGACCGAAATCTTCCACGTAAAAGCATCGAGGTTGATAACAGTGGGCGTAGGTGTAGCGACCAGAGCTTGCCGACACAACAAGGCAGCTTGACTTCGTTTTTGCGCCACTACCGCATCGGCGAAGAGATTCAAGGCATTGGTATAGTCGCGTTCAGCCAGGCAGGGCGAATTTTGTTTGGCGGCGGCATCGGCATAATTCACGTACGCTTCAAAGAGACGTCGTTTGACATCGTCATAATTAGGGTCTTGTTGATAGAGCGCCAAGAAATTCTTGATGGCGGTTTGCCAGTTGTAGCCAACGGCTTGCTGACCTTCGAGATACAACACCGCGAGATCACGTTGGCGTACCACTTCGGGATCGCGCCGAATCGTCAAGGCTGATTCAAATCGCCCGCGTGCGAGTTCGATTTGCCCCGCTTCGACAGCGGCTCGTCCCCCACCAACGTACGCTTGATACAACAAATCGGCAACTTGATTGGCACGATAATCCGACTTGAGGGTGCGTAGTTGTTCCAACCGCGTGATTGCATCGCCCCATTCTTTTTGGGCGATCAACGCCCGCGCTTCATTGAACAAGGTACTGGCAATGCGATCTTCTTGTGTGCCCGACGTGCTATTGGCATTGAGCATCAACTCGTTCAATTTTTGCCTTGCCGGCTCAAAATTGCTGTCGTACTTGAGTGCGATCTCAAATTCGGTTCGGGCAAGTTCTGGATAATTTTCGGCGAGAAAACCCAGTCCACGATTAAAGTGGAGGATGGCAGTTTCGTGGTTTTGGGCTTGCAACTCTTGATAACCCACGAGCAATCCCAAACCCCCTGGCACGAGCAACGCTCCCGACACACACGCCAACAAGGATAGGAACAAAAAGAGCAAGACCCAAAAGCGATGAGGTGTCGGCTCCGACAAGGATTGATTTTCCCAGTAAAAATCGTGCTGCATAGTTCAGGTTTATTATAGCCCGTTATTCACAAATAATCAATTTGTCCAAACAACCGGGTGTAATTCACTTTGGGGGACAGATTTGTTTCGTGCTTGAACCTGAATTTTGCACCTTCGCTAGTGGAATAGCCCCACCCCCTGATCCCCTCCCCACGCCGCTTTACGGCGTAGGGAGGGGGATGAGAGGGGGGAACATCCCACGGCGACGTGCGAAAAACAAGTTGAGGGTCAAAAACAGATGCGATTCACGCCTACTTGACATCAAACGGGTGGTATGCGGGCGCCAAGTTCCCCCCGAAAGTGAATTACACCCCACAGCCAAACAACCGGCTGGATGTTTTTGACACCGGTGGCACTGTGCGCTAGAATGCCCTTGTCCATGATTTTCTTTCTGGTCTTTGTCACCGGTTTTCTTGCCGCATTGGTGCTAACCCCCTTGGCGGAACGCGTAGCCGTGCGCACCGGCGCGGTTGATCGTCCGGCCGCGCGCCGCATTCATACCCATCCCATCCCTCGGTTAGGCGGTATTCCCATTTGCTTTGCTTTGCTCATTGCTGTGAGCGTATCGTTCGCCTATCCCCGTGAGGCGTACGAACTGCCCCGCTTGCTTGGCGTGTTGATTGGATTGGCGATCATGTTCTTGATCGGCGTGGTGGATGATTATCACGAATTGAAATCTATGCCCCAACTCGGCGCCCAGTTGCTGGTGGGCGGGATTGTGGTCATGGCGGGCGTGATGATCAATGAAATTCCCAATCCGTTGGGCGGCACGCTTTATCTGGAAACGTGGTTTGCCATCTTGTTCACCTTGTTCTGGATTGCCGGGATGATCAACACCATCAATTGGCTCGATGGCATTGATGGGCTGGCATCGGGCGTAACTCTCATTGCCAGCAGTGTAATGTTCGTGCACACCTATCGTCTGCATCAATATTCGATTGCGTTGCTCGTGTTGGCACTCATCGGCGCCGTCCTCGGTTTTTGGATTTTCAATTTTTTCCCGGCGCGCATCTTTATGGGGAGTGCCGGGGCCAATGTGCTGGGCTTGGCGGTTGGCGTGCTCGCGATTATCGGCGGGGCAAAGGTGGCAACGGTGTTGCTTGTGCTGGGCATTCCTATTCTGGACGTGGCGTGGCAAATTTATAGTCGGATGCGTATTGGCAAATCGCCGTTCGCCGCCGACCGAGGACATTTACATCATCGCTTGCTCGACCTAGGTCTTTCGCAACGCACGATTGTGATTTTGTACTATGGTCTCACCGCATTCTTGGGAATGCTCGCCTTGATCTTACCCAGCGGAGTGTACAAGTTGATCGCGTTGGTGATTGTGGGCTTGGGCGCGTTGATGGTCTTGATCCGGATTGGGCAACAAACGAGTGTCTCAAAAAAGCCACGAGGGTAACCTCGCGGCTTAGCGTTTCTTGACACGATATTCCACTGGCTTGCCGTTCAGACGTGAAACGGTATGTTCAAAAAATCCTAGCATTATCGCTACACCCGCATTCACAATCACGGCAATCCCCAGCGCCATGGTGAGAGCGTCGAGCCAATTGCGTGCCAGCGTAACGATTTCGGCAGGAATACGCGGCGTCCAGCCCAGCAAAATTAAAATCGCTGTGCCAAGTCCAATAAAGAGAATGAGGGGGCCCCACGGCTCGCGATCCGATTCGCTGGGAATCATCGAAGTACTGACCGCAAAGATCAGGTATAGATCAAGCCAGGTGGTCCAATCGTTGGCATAGTGCTGAACCCGGCTAAAAAACTCACCGATGGAGAGTCCCTGGAGGGGCCACAAATCAAATCCCAGCCCTACAATCAGCCAGATCGCACCAATGCCCACGACAAATGGTGCCACGCCAATCAAACTCTCGCGCAGGGGATCGGTGCGCTGAATGTTGACCGAACCTAGACTGATGAGGCGTCCTCTCGTTTGTCCCACACCGATTTTGAATTTACCGGTCTGCACCCATAGTAGTTTGGCAACGAGGTAATGGCTGAGTTCGTGGAGCAAGATGCCGGGGAGGAGTAGATAGAACAACAAACGCACGGCACATCCAGCATTGCCGGTCAAAGCAAGTCCGAATCCTTGGATGTGCCGGTGCAACCACTGCTGAAGCAGAATTGTCAAGGCAAAGACGATGGCGAAAGTAATGATGGACATTCTTATGGCGGTTTACGTTTTACGTTCTTGTCCAGCCACCACGTAAAACGTAAATCTATTTGACTGCCGCTTGGCAAATCGCTACAAAATCGGCGGCGACTAGACTTGCTCCGCCCACCAGCGCACCATCCACATTGGGTTGCGTAAAAAATTCGGCTGCATTTTTGGGGGTAACACTCCCGCCGTATTGCACCCGAATCGTTTGGGCAGTGGCTTCGTCATACAGTTCGGCGAGTGTCCGCCGGATTGCGGAATCAATGATGGTGTTGGCGACGTCGCCACTTGCCGCTTTGCCGGTGCCAATTGCCCAGACCGGCTCATAAGCAATCACAATTGCCTGTGCTTCGTCGCGCGAAAGATTGCGGAATGCGCCACGCACTTGGGTGCTGACCACCGCCTGGGTTTGGCCCGCTTCGTTCTGCTGTAAATTCTCACCCACACAGACGATTGGTTTGAGTTGATGCGCCAATGCGGCACGCACTTTTTGGTTGACACTTTCGTCGGTCTCGCCAAAGTACTGTCGGCGTTCTGAATGTCCGATAATCACGTAATCGCACAATTCACGAACCATCACCGGTGAAACTTCGCCGGTGAACGCGCCCTTGGGTTCCCAGAATACGTTCTGCGCCCCCACTTGGATCGGGGTCCCTTGCACCAAAGCCGCAACGGTCGGAATCGCCAGAAAAGGTGGACACAACACAATTTCAACCTGACCGGTGGCGGCGAGTTGTGCTAGATCATTTTTCATCGCCGTAACCAACTCATGGGCTTCACGGGTCGTCTTGTTCATTTTCCAGTTCCCCGCGACAATCGGCGTACGCATGTTTCCTCCTGCGTGCATTTTCAATGATCGCCAATCCAGCGCAAATGCCATGCATAAGCGGCAAGCGCAAGCGTCAGTCCATACAAGGCGCGCGCATACACGTGCAGACCGAGGATCGGTTGGATGGACGCCGGCGCATTTTCAAAGTGATACAGATCGAGCAGGAACAGAAAGGCGCCCACCACGAGCATCACAATACCCATTCCCATCGAAACGGAAATGACTTTGAGGGGCTGAACAAAATCAGGAACGGAATATAGATAATGCATATAGCGGACGTAGAGCAAGAATCCGTGAAAGAAAAACATTCCAAAGAGGGTATAGACATAGACATCGCGCAACAAGGTGTAACTGGCGGTGAGATTGAATTGGGCAAGATAGAGCAGAAGAATATACAGGATGAGATTGACTGCGATGGTAATGCCAGCCGACCACGCGGTTACGTTGACCAAGACGCCCCACGGGCGTGGATGATCCCAGGTGTCTGAAACGAGTTGCGGGGGAAAAAAGAAAGAGAGCAAATAGCCGACGAATGCGATCAGGGTGATGCTTGCCCCCAAAATCAGCCCTTCGTTCAAGGAGCGCTGAGACCAAAAGGTGTAACTTGCCCACGCTTCTTCGGCGTACAACAATGCCAATCCCAACGATGACAGGATGGCAAACTGGCGATGCTGTCTAAGGATGGGAACCAGATCAAGTGCGGACAATCTATTTCACCTCCCAACCATATGCGCTATTATATAGCATTGTCGTCCCAAAAACAAAAACGGGCAAACTGCGATCAGGCAATTTGCCCAAGGTGATTTAAGAAGCGATTACGCGGACGATGTGCGCTTGGCTTTTTCTTCTTCCAAGCGAGCGCGCAATTCTTCGCTTTTCTTCTGTGCCGCTTCTTTGCCTTCCTCAATGGCTGTTTGTAAACGCGCGCGTTGTTCTTCTAATACGAGACGGCCGCGCTCTTGCGCCTCTTCAGCACGTTTGCGTGCTTCGGCAGCAAGTTCTTCGGCGCGACGGCGCCCCTCTTCGGATAACTCAACGGCGCGCCCCTTGAGTTCGATGCCACGCTCACGAATCAATTCACGTGTTTCTTCACCGGATTTGGGCGCCAGCAGTAATGCCACTGCGGCACCGACCACCGTCCCCAGCAAAAAGCCGGTGAAAAACTCCCATCCGCGACTGTCGTCTGCCATAGTCATCTCCTTCCCTCATTTGAGCATGAGGTTACTAGAATTTTGGAACATGGATTACGCCTTACTCAACGTCGGCTGAGAATCCGTAGTGCTTGCAACACTCCCGAAGCCACACTGGATACGCGCACGACCGGCTGCACCACCGTCTCACTCACAAATGTTGTGGTGCCGCGCACCGTCCGCACCGTCTCATCCGCTGATTCGAGAATCGGTTTGATCTCTTCGCGCAAGAATTTGGTCAGCGTGCGGACTTCCCAAATCAACACGATGAGCACAACCCCAATGATCAGCGATTCGATGGCTAATAGAATGATCGCCAGATCGCGCACAAACGCCACAGTGTCCCTCTCTTTCGCCAACGATTATAACACAATTTAGAACGCCGTGCAATGAACGATTTTATCGGCGTTGCCAAGCGTGCCACGCGAACAAACTCAGCCAACTGGTCAACGTTCCTTCCACCACATTCACTTCGCCGATATTCAAGAGTGCCAAACCCACCAAGCGAGCGATCCCTTGTCCCAGGAAAAATCCCAGCACACTCACGAGCCCATACAAAACGAGCCGCCACCCCCCGTGTCCCCAGACCACATAGAACACCAAGCCGTAGAGACTCGCCAAGACAAATGCGAAAACAAAAGCCGGCGACATCGTGGACTCTACCGAATGGTCCAGCCGTTCATTGAATCAACCCACCCCCCAAGCACCGTTCGCCCTCATAAAACACCACCGCTTGGCCGGGCGTAATATCGCGCAACGGCTCATCGAAGAGGACGCGCGCGCGCGTTTCATCCAACGCTGCTACCGTTGCCCATGCTTCCGTAGCCCGATAGCGAATCTTGGCGGTCACCCGGCTTTCCCCGGGCGGCGGTTCACCCGCAATCCAATTCACCGATTGCGCGATGAGTTCACGCTTGCCCAACTCATTCGCGCGTCCAACAATCACTTGATTACGCGCGCGATTCAACTCGAGCACGTACAACGGTTCGCCGATGGCGGGCAATCCTTTACGCTGACCGATGGTGTAATTCGCCAAGCCGGTGTGGCGTCCCAGCACCTTGCCACGCGTGTCCACAATCTCGCCGGGGACAAAAGCGCCCGGCACATGCCGCCGCAAAAAGTGACGATAATCCCCGTCGGCGATGAAACACAAATCTTGACTTTCCGGCTTTTCCGAGACACGCAAATCGAATCGGCGTGCCATCTCGCGCACTTGAATTTTGGTAAACTCACCCAGCGGAAACATGACGTGCGATAGTTGCGCTTGCGTGAGCAACGCTAACGCGTACGATTGGTCTTTGTGAGGATCAACGCCGCGCAGTAATTCAAATTTACCATTGCGTTCGCGAAGGCGTGCGTAATGGCCCGTTGCCAAGTAATCGGCGCCCAGCGCGCGCGCTTTGTCCAAGAGCGTGCCAAATTTGACCAAGCGATTACACTGCAAGCATGGATTGGGCGTGATGCCACGCGCGTACCCTTCGATAAAGAAATCTACAACGTTGGTTTTGAAATCGGCTTCAAAGTTGAGCAAGTAAAATGGAATGCCTAGTGTCTGACACACGCCGCGTGCATCGGCAACCGCTTCCGGCGAGCAACAACGATTACTCGCCAAGTGTTGCTCCGCATTGATTTGCCAACCGGCTTGTTCGGCGGAGACCTCTTCTGCCCACAACCGCATCATCAAGCCAATCACATTATAACCGCGCTCCACCAAGAGCGCGGCAGCGGTGGAACTATCTACGCCGCCGCTCATCGCGACGACGACGGTAGGCGGATGATTCACGACTCTCGTCTCAACTTGCGCACCACGTCGCTGACGGCATTGATCGCGTACTCGACTTCGGCTGCGGTGTTGTTACGGCCCAGCGTCAAGCGCAATGCCCCGCGCGCCAAATCCGCCGGGTATCCCATCGCGGCGAGAACGTGCGAGGGTTCGATAGAGCCGGCGGTACACGCGCTTCCGGTAGAAGCCGCCACACCTGCCAGATCGAGTCCGAGCACCATCTCATCACCGATCGCTCCGGGAATGACAAAACTGGCGTGACCCGGCAAACGATGCTTGGGATCGCCGGTCAATTGCGCACCGACCACGCGTTCCAAAATTCCTTCGATCAATTTCTCGCGCAATGTCAACAGGCGTGCATTCGTCGTTTCGCGTTCGTCCTGCGCGATCTTGAGCGCGGTTGCCATCCCCACGATGTACGGAATATTTTCCGTGCCGGCGCGACGATTGCGTTCGTGACTGCCGCCGGTTTGAGTGGGTAAGAGCGGCGTGCCTTGCCGGACATACAACACGCCCACACCTTTGGGTCCATGAAACTTGTGCGCCCCAAGCGACATCAAGTCAACGCCCAGGGTGTTGACATCCAGCGGCAGATAGCCACCGGCTTGCACAGCGTCGGTGTGCAACAGGACGCCGCGCTGTTTGGCGATCTTGGCGATCTCGGCAAGCGGCTCAATCGTACCGACCTCGTTGTTGGCGTACATCACGCTGATGAGAATCGTGCGTGGTGTAATTGCACGAGCAATATCGTCCGGGTTGACCCGTCCCAGCCGATCCACCGGCACGCACGTTACTTCCACGCCAAATTCTTTTTCTAGTTGGGCGGCAGTGTTGAGAATGGCGTGATGTTCGATGGGCGTGGTGATGATATGATTACCTTTGGAACGCAAGGCAAACACCACACCGCGCAGAGCCAGATTATCGCTCTCCGATCCGCCGGACGTAAAGATGATTTCCTTTGAACTCGCACCCAGAATGTCCGCAATTGTCTGGCGCGATTCGTCTAGTGCGGCAAGCGCGATCTGGCCCCAGCGATGCAAACTCGAAGCGTTGCCAAATTTTTCAGTAAAGTAGGGTAACATTTGCTCAACCACGCGCGGGTCAACCGGCGTGGTGGCAGAATGATCCAGATAAATATTTTTGGGATTCATCGTAACAAGATTCTAGCATAGCGATAGCGGGTTGTCAAAGCATCATTTCTTCGTCGCTACGATCACGGTGACCACGCTGGTCTCATCGCGAATGATTTCAAAGTGGGGATGAAACCCAGCCTGCGCGAGCAATTCGCGCGCAAAATCGGCAAAGGGTGGCGCGCCGGCATTCACCGCATCCAGCGCGCTGTCCAAAAAGCGGCTCCACACATCGTTTGGCACCAAGCGTCCGCCATCCACCCAAATCAGGCGACCCTCGTTGCGCAGAACGCGTGCAAGTTCTAACCACACCGATGGCTCGGTTACAAAGTCGGGCGGGAAGGTCATTGTAATCGAATCAAAGGTGGCGGCGGCAAACGGCAGGGCTTGGGCACGCGCGCGCAAGAGCGGTGCGGTGAATTGCGCACGATGCAATTTGCGTTGCGTAATGCGGAGCATTGCGGGCGATAGGTCCACGCCAATCGGTGTGAAATGGGCGACGCACAAATCGAGCAGGAGATTGCCGGTGCCACACGGCATCTCCAACACGCGTGTGCCTTGGATGAACGGAATCGCCGCGCGGGTCCACGCTCGCCAATGGGCCCGTGAAACAACCGCGCTCACCAAATCGTACGTGAAGGCAAAGGTGTGGTAGAAATGATGAAATGC
>DAOUAL010000003.1:0-15877 GCA_034433515.1 Anaerolineae bacterium
GCGCTCACGAGCCAGACAAATCCATCCCACGTCGCGGCGTTGCCCCAGTTGATTGGTGGTTGATTTGCCGCGCGCATCGGCAGAATCGCATAGAGCGATAACGGCGCGAGACTCAGGATACCGGCGCGCACGATGCGCACGCGATTCCATTCTGCCTCGCGCAACAGCCAGGCGATGGTTGGCACGAGCAAGACAATCGTCCAATGATGTGTCAACGCCAAACCCAAGATGAATGCGGCGAGTTCGATTTTGTGGCGCGCGTTCGAGAACAAGACCGCGAATAATGCGGCAACAAAAAATGTGGTGAGCGTGTTGACTTCGGCAATCGTCGCTTGCGACCACAAGAGCGGCGAGAACGCCAAGGTCAATGCGGCAATTGACGCGCTTGCATCGGTTACGTTGAATGCGCGGGCGGCGTAGAATAAAAACATGGCGGCGAGCGCGGCGGACAAGGCGGAGAACAAGCCAACGCCAAATGCTGGCTCACCGATGGGCAAACGCGCAAACATCGAAGCGATGAGCAAATAGAGCGGATAACCCGGCGGATGCGGCACGCCGCCGGTGAATGCCGCCGTGACCAAATCGCCGCTGTCCGCGCCAGCATGGCGCCACGTTATAGTCAGCGCGAGCGTGCGCGCATAAACGATGAACGACACCAAAAAGATTCCCAACGCAATCAAATGTTGACGCAATGTGTTCCGCATCATCGTCTCCGCGCCAATTCGCCAAGAATGCCCGTTGCCAGTCCGAACCCTAACGCCGCTGCGCGTACCCCAATCATCATCGGCGCGATCAAAACAATGACCGGATCGCATCGCGCGATCAAAGTGATGAGTGGCAAGGTGGTTATCAAGAACAAGCCGGCGATGATCGCAGCGGCAAGCAATGTAATCGGCAAAAATAATCCAATGACGAGCAACGCAAGAAACGCCGCGCACAAGGCAACTTGGATTTTCAATGTCGTTGGAGTATGTGCATCGCGCCAGACTTTGCCGGGATGATGCGCGTGAACGTGCACTTTCCAATAGCCGATCCAAAATTTTCGTTTGGCGTACGCGCCGAGCGAGGTGACGTGGCGATGATAAACGATAGCTTGCGGCACAAAAACCATTTTGTACCCTTGCCGCGCCAAGCGAAACGAAAATTCTTGATCTTCCACCGATGCACCGGGAAACGATTCATCGAAACCCTGGTGGCGCAGAAACACATCGCGCCGATACGCCGCACTGTACGTGTCAATGAAATCAATGAATCGTTCGCGCGCCATCCGCGCATACTTTTCCGCGTACTCCAGTTGCACAAAGCGCGCGATCCATTCGCGTTGCCGTGTGCGATAAATTCCTTTTGCGCCTACCACTTGATCGTCTGCAAACGGCGCCAGCA
Organism: Anaerolineae bacterium; assembly: GCA_034433515.1. Classification (GTDB taxonomy): domain Bacteria; phylum Chloroflexota; class Anaerolineae; order UBA4142; family UBA4142; genus DAOTXS01. Next base: position 1,384 of record DAOUAL010000003.1, read on the forward strand.
TTTGCGCGAGCCAATCTGGCGTCGGTTCGCAATCGGCATCGGTGAACAACAGAATATCGCCGCGCGCGTGTTGTGCGCCCAGATTACGCGCTGCTGCCGCGCCGCGATGTTCGCCGCGAATCAACTGCACCATCGGAAAACGCGCCACGATTTCTGGCGTCGCATCCGTCGAGCCATCATCTACGACGATGATTTCGGACGCGTCGCGCGGAAAATTTTGCGCGAGCAAAGCCGTGAGACAACCTTCGATTGTGTTTGCCGCGTTGTATGCCGGCACGATGATCGAGACATTCATCAACGCTATTTTACTCGATTCTGCCGAATTGTGCACGAGCGTTTGACGCCTCTGCCCAACTCCGGTATAATCGGCACAGTTTCAAAGGAACACACTGTGATTCGTCTGCGTTCATTCATCTTTAGCGTGGCTCTCCTCGCTCTGTTACTCATCCTTCCCTCAACGGTCGCGCATTCCGCGCCTACGCTCGGCGGTCGTCTACTCATCTCTGCCGAACAAAATGGGACGTGGAATATCTTTGTTGCCGATCCAAATGGGCAAGCATGGCAGATGCTCAGCGCCAACGTCGCGCCCGCGCGCGACCCGGCGATTTCGTCGGATGGCAAGACGATTGCGTTTCGTTCCAAACGCGATGGCATCTGGGAAATTTATTCGATGCCGGCAAATGGCGGCAATGCCACGCGCCTCACGCGCGGCATGATTTATAGCGGCGCGCCGGTTTGGTCGCCCGATGGCAAAAAGATTGCGTTCGAGTCCTACGCCAGTGGCGATTTAGACATCTGGGTGATGAATGCCGACGGCACACAAATGATCAACTTGACCGACAAAGAATCAACCTACGATTACGGTCCCGCGTGGTCGCCGGATGGTAAATGGATTGCGTTCACCAGTTGGCGCACCGGCACGCGCCAAATTTTTATCGTCGCCAGCGATTGCACCAAAAATTGTCCGGCGTTGAATATCAGTCAAAACAAATTCGATGATTTTGAGCCGGCATGGTCACCGGACGGCAAGCAACTGGCTTTTGTTTCCACACGCGATAGACAACGTGCGATCTATCTTGCCGATTTTTTCCCCGCCGGCATCCAGAATATCAAACGACTGACTTTTTCCGGCTGGGACGATCAACCCGCGTGGTCGCCGGATGGACAATGGATCGCGTTTGTTTCGCCGCGTCCCACCCGCCAACCGATTTACATCGTACCGGCAACCGGCGGCATTCCACGCCTCGTCGAAAATGGTCCCAGCGTGGCATCATCAGTTACGTGGGCAATGGATTTATTGCTCAACAATGACGATGCCGCGAATCAAGCGCGGTCCCTGTTTCAAGAGCAACCGGATTTTGCATCCAGCGATAGCGGACATCCGTACGATTTTCGTCGTCCGCGCGCATCGAAATTGGAAAGCGGTTTGAGCAAACTCAACAGTCGCGTGGTAGATTCTTACAATGCGCTCCAGGAACGCGTCAAACAAGAAGTGGGCTATGATTTCCTTGCCATCGTTTCCGATATGTTTCGCGCGCTCGACGTCAAGTGTGATGACACGTGCGATACGCTCTCGTGGCACAAAGCCGGGCGCGCGGTTGATACGCGTTTGGATTACAGCGACCCGCGCGGCATTGGGGGCTTGGAAATCGTTCGCGAAGATCAACAAGGCGAAACATTTTTCCGCGTCTATTTGCGCACCGCCGCGCAAAATGGCACGCAAGGCGAACCGTTGAAAGAAGCGCCGTGGGATTTATCGTACCGCGCGCGCTGGATCGTTGCCAAAGGCGAAGGCGGCATCCCCAAGCCGGTGCCGTACGGTTTCTACGTAGATTTCACCGAACTCGCGCGTCAGTACGGCTGGACGCGCATCTCGGCGCACGATGACGCCGATCTCGATTGGCGCACGAACAAAATCGGCGCCGAGTACTGGCATATTCAAAAAACTCACGGCTTGAATTGGTATCAAGCCATGCGCGAAGTATACTCCGAAGCCGATTTGAAAACGCTCGTGGATTGGAATGCCCTCATTCGCGCCGGCTACGATGCCGAAGTACTCTATCTCAAAGGCATTCCACAACCAGCGTCTGCCTGGAAGTGGAATGTGTTAGGACCTTGATATGACTCTTTCCTCGTCCCCTGTTTCGCCGAGCACCCGGCGTTTCATAATGATCGTTGACCAAGTGATCGTGTTCATCACACAACACTGGCTTGCATTGGCAATCATTTTTCTAACAATCTTTGCCGGTTTGCCGATGCTTGCCCCGGTGTTGATGCATTTCGGCTTGACCTCGCTTGCCGATGTTATTTACAAAGGTTACGCGCTCACGTGTCATCAACTCGCGTACCGTTCCTATTTTTTCTTTGGCGCCAAGCCGGCTTATACAATTGCAGAGCTGCAAACCTTGGTTGGCGTCAACAATCCTGCCAGCGATGCTTTTTTTTGGCGCGATTTCATCGGCAACGCAGACCTGGGCTACAAGATGGCGTGGTGTGAACGCGATGCCGCGATTTACTGGGCGATGATTGCCGCGCTCATCGTCTTTGGATTCTTCCGCACGCGCGTCAAGCCCCTCGATTGGCGCGTCTATCTCCTCTTTGGCTTGCCGATGGCGATTGACGGCACGTTGCAATTGGTAACTAGCCCGATTCATTTGTTGCCCTTTGTTCCGGTTCACGAAAGCACTGCCGAACTCCGCTTGATCACCGGCGCGCTGTTTGGTTTCGGTTCGATCTGGCTCATCTTTCCACACGTTGAGCAAGCGATGCGTGAAGCCGCGCGCGATGCGCAACGTCAGTTCGAACGCGCCAAACTGCGCCAAGCACAGGAAATCTAAAATGCAATCCACGCAACAACGTACCGTTTGGTTAGGTCCGGCTTTTTTGTTGACGCTGGTCGTCCTCTTTTTCGCCTTGCCGTTCCCCTTGATGGATAAACTGCACGGTATTTGTTTTGGCATCTGACCGCAACGACCGAGCCACTCGTACTTTATGGGGGGCACCACGCTTCCGGGCGAAGCGTTCCTGCGACAAAATGTGCCGGGCTTTGCGATTCTCGATCCCGAAGAGCCGGTCAAACTTCCGTTAGAAGCCCGCGATAGTGGAATGTACGTGGGCTTTTTGGCGGGGTGGGCGTACCTCGTTGCGATTGGGCGCGGGCGTGCGCGCGGTATGCCCCCGTGGCAAATTACGCTCACGCTCGTTCTCTTTATTGGCGTGATGGGATTCGATGGCATCAACGCTTTCTTGTTCGATCTGCATCAAAAGGTGTCAGCGATTCCGTACCTGTACGAGCCACAACTGCAATTGCGGCTCGGCACCGGTTTGTTGACCGGCATCGCCTTTGCCGGCATTCTGACCCCAATCATCAACTATGCCTTGTGGCGCCAAGATGATCCGCGCCCCATCATCGAAAATGGCAAACAGTTTGCCGGCGCGCTCGGCGTTGCGGCTATCGTTTATCTCATCAACGAATCGCGGCTGGGTATCTTTTTGTATCCGCTTGCCATCATCACCAGCGCCAGCGTGCCGATCTTGGTCGGCTTGATCAATATGGTCTTTGTCCTCTCGCTCTTGCGTCGCGAAGGAATGATGGATACTTGGTTCGACGCGTTGAATCCATTTGCGGTGGGTGTTGCGTTTGCACTAGTTGAACTAGGAATTCTTTCCTTGTTGCGTTACGCGGTTTTGGGAACAGCCGTGTTGCCGTAAAGATTATGAGACAACGCGCCACGTCTATCGCCCTTGCGGTCATCGTTGTAATCTATTTTGCCGTTGCCACGTTGTATGCGATCTGGACGCCAAAATGGCAAGCTCCAGACGAACCCGCTCACTTTAATTACATCCGCCACATCGCCGAAACCGGCACCTTGCCGGTCTTGCAACCCGGCGATTACGATCAAGCGTACCTCGAAAAAATCAAGGCGGCGAAATTCCCGGCAACGATGTCAATTGACGCGATTCGTTATGAATCCTATCAACCGCCGTTATACTATCTTGCTGCGACGCCGGTGTATTGGCTGGCGCGCGGTGCCGGCATTGATGCTATCGTGATCGCGCTCCGATTATTTTCCATTGTGCTTGGCGCATTGGTGTTGCTCGTTGCCTTCAACGTTATCCACACTCTCTTTCCTGACGATCACTGGCTAGCGTTGGCGACCGTTGGGTGGATGGCAACTGTGCCACAACACCTCGCCGTCAGTGCATCCATCAGCAACGATCTGGCTGCCGAACTGGTGCTCGGGTTGATCTTGTGGGTCGCGGTCAAGCGCATTCAACGCACTCTCTCCGATTCACAGTTCGTTTGGCTGGGCGGCATTCTCTTTGGCGCGGCATTGCTGACCAAAACAACCATCTATGTGCCGGGCGCGGCTCTTCTTATCGGTGCACACATCGCATCCGCTAAACTGGCTCCCCGTTTTGCATCGCGCAGTTTACGTTTGACGTTTTATTCTTTCGCGCTTGCCCTCTGCCTTGCTTCCCCTATGTTCATTCGTGGCGCGCTCACGTATGGTCTCACCGATCCGCTGGGTATCGCGCGGCATGACGCCGTCGTCATCGGACAGCCCACCACCGCCGAGATGGTTGCGCAATTTGGCTTCAAACGCATCGCGTTCGATTTCTTTGCGATCACGTTCAAATCGTTCTGGGCGCAATTTGGTTGGATGGGCGTGTTGGTCAACGATCGCATCTATGTTGCCCTGGCGATTTTGAGCGCGATTGCCTTGCTTGGTTTGGTGTTTTATGGTTTACGGCTGGCTCGTCAGCGTGAACGACTGACCGCGCTGCAATGGGCAGGGATCGCGTTGCTGGGTACGCTCTTCTTGCTCGCCCTCGCCGATTATATCGCGTACAATTTCAAGTTTCTGCAATTCCAAGGGCGCTACCTTTTCGTCTCGCTCATCGCCATTGCGTTTGGCTGGGTGAGCGGCTTGCGCGAACTGGTCGCGCGCGAGTACGTGGGCATTGGGTTTATCTTGTTGTATCTGGCAATGCTCCTCCTCGATCTGGTATGTCTATTCGGGTTCATCGTGCCACAATTGCGGATTTGAGGGCGGACAGGTTTATCGTTGCGCTAGGTTTGTAGTCGCGCGATTCATCGCGCTGCTGTCTGAGAGCTGCAGAGGGCTTAACGGCGATGAATCGTCTGATTACGAATGAACCGGTTTATCGTTGCGCGATTCATCGCGCTGCATCAGCCCTACATCAAAGCATCACCGCATTGACGCAAACCTGGGTTTGGGCGATAATGTGCCCACACCTACTTGTTCGTCGTGAGAATGTAAGATGCCAACGATGACCCAGGTCTTTGTCAGTTCCAAACAAGGCGAACTCGACCCAGAACGCGCGGCGTTGCACAACGCCCTCCAATCGCCTGAATGGGATAATTTCACGTTCGAGTGGTCGGGTGCGTTTCCCCCATCGGCGCGCGAGGTGTACTTGAAACAGGTCGCGGAATGTAAGGTGTACCTGGGAATCTTCGGCGCCGAGTACAGCCAAGCGACGGTTGACGAGTATCACCAAGCCAAAGAACTTGGCAAGCCAATCCTGATTTACCTTAAACGATGCGCTGGCACAAGACGAAGTGGATGATGATGTGCGAAGCGACGCCACGGAAGCATTGGGCGAGTTGGGGCGCGCCGACGACGCGGTGCAGCTGTTCTTGGCGTTGGCGCAAGACGGAAAAGTGAATGCAGGTGTGCGACGCGACGCCGCGGAAACGTTGGGCGAGTTGGGGAAGAAATCTCCGCGCGTTGCCGTTGCGTTGCTACAACTTGCGAACGACAAAGATCAGGATGTTCGCGATGATGCTTACCGCGCGCTCAAAGAGGTGGTGGGGAATCTGAGGTGGGAGTCAGTAGGCAGGAGGCGGGAGGCAGGGGGCAGTAGGCAGAAGGCGGTAAGCAGGGAAAATCCCAAATCCTAAAACCCAAATCCAAAATCAGCAATCGAAAATCTGAAATCTGAAATCTGGAATCTGCGTTCTGTGCAATCGCGTTTGACGCGCTGGCTAACATTGGCTATAATTAGCCAAGATTGGCTAATCGGAGGCAGCGATGAAAAACATTCCAACCGTGCGCGTCGTGAGCGCGACGGAAGCGAAGAACAAGTTTGGCGAAATTATCAAGCACGCGTACGCGGCGGATGAACATCTCATCGTGGAAAAAAGCGGCATCCCCGTCGTCGCGATTATTCCGATAGCAGATTATCAGCAATTGGTGGGGACGCCCGTCGCCGCGCCAGAGATCGCGCAAAAGGTGGATGCGGAGCGCAAACGCGCGGAGGCAAGTCGGCGGCTGGGCGAATTGTTAGCCCAAGTGCATGCGACGATGCCTGACTATCCCGAAAAAGAAGTGGATCGCGACATCGCTCAAGCAATTGCCGAGGTCCGCGCGGAACAAGCCCAAAAGGTGGCGGCAGAATCGCGGGCGCGCTATAAAACGAAAAAGCGGAGCCGCCGATGAAAGTCGTCCTCGACGCAAACGTCATTGTCAGCGCGGTGATCAAGCCGACAGGCAAGCCCGCGCAAATCCTGGGACAACGCGACAAATTCGAGTTGTTAATCTCGGATCACATTTTGCAGGAGGCATAGCGAGTTTTACACCGCAAACACATTCAGACCAAATATCATCCTGCTGAAGACAAGATTGAATGCATCTTGCAAATGTTGCGCGAATTCGGAGCGCTGATCGAGGTTGAGTCGGTTGAGAATCTCATCCCGCAAGACCCGCCCGATAACATCGTGCTTGCGTGCGCGGTGGAAGGCGGCGCGGATTATCTCGTTTCGGGCGATCAGCACCTCCTCGATCTCAAACAGCATCGCCGCGTCAAAATCGTAACGTCCGCACAGTTCCTTTCTATTCTTCAATCAATCAAAAATCAAAAATCGGAAATCGAAAATGAATCCTAACAGCCGTGACGACATCTGGCAACTCCTCTGCGCGTACACGCAAAGCGATTTGCTTCGCAAGCACTGTTTGGCGGTGGAAGCCGCGATGAGATGGTACGCACGCAAGTTCGGCGAGGACGAAAATTTGTGGGGCAACATCGGCCTCATCCACGACCTCGCCTTTGAAAAGTATCCCGACCAGCATCCGCAAAAGGACGGCGAGATTCTGCGCGAACTCGGCTTTCCGGAAGAATGGGTGCGCGCGGTGTGGTCGCACGGGGACGCGCTCAACATCCCACGCGTAACGCCGCTGGAGAAAACACTCTACGCGGTGGATGAACTGACGGGACTCGTGATCGCGGTCGCGCTCGTACGCCCATCCAAGAAAATCGCGGATGTGGATGTGGCGGCGGTGAAGAAAAAGTGGAAGGACAAGGCGTTTGCGCGCGGGGTCAATCGTGCGGACATTGAGCGCGGGGCGGCAGAGTTGGGTGTGCCGCTGGACGAGCATATTGGGAATGTGATCGAGGCGTTGCGTAGTGTAGCAGAGCAACTGGGCGTATAGTTCAGAAGGCGGAAGGCAGGAAGCAGAAAGCGGTTTCCTATTGCGGTGCAAATCGTTCAGGAGATGCCATCATCGTCGCAAGCATTTTCCCGACCTGCTCATATTGCTTGACCAACTCATCATGCTTTTCTTTTGAAATGTAGCCGCAATCGAATGCGAAATCAAGCCACACTTGGGTTTCAGTCGCCTCCGCGTCCGCGTCTGCAAGTTTGCTCACAAACATATTGCGGTATTGGCGTTTCCGAAATCCTTCGGCAATATTCACGGCAACACTGCGCGACGGGCGGCGAATCTGATCAGTCAGCGAGTAGCGTTCCTCTTTCGTAAAGTTCTTGGTCTCTTCAAAAATCTCCAATGCCAATTTGTAAGCCATTGATAGACGCGAAGGTCTCTGAATCCTCGCAGCATTATACCTCCTCCCAATCTGTGTTCTTCATTTTGCCTTCCGCCTACTGCTTTCTGCCCTCTGTCCTCTGCTCGCTCAGAGAGCTGCCTTTTCTTCCATACCTCACCGCCACCATCTCCGCCAGAATAGACAGGGCAACTTCTTCCGGCGTTCGCGCACCAATATCCAAGCCGATCGGTCCGTGCACGCGCGCTAGAAATTCTTCCGAGACACCTTGGGCGCGTAACTCTGCAAAATGTTGCGCGCGCGTCTCGCGCGAACCCATCGAGCCGATGTAACGCGGATTCGTTTGCGACAATACCTTCAACGCCGGAATATCGAACTTGGGGTCGTGCGTGAGAATAGCGACATAGGTAGACGAATCAATCTTGAGTTGCGCAATCGCTTCGTCGGGCCACGCGACAATGATTTCATCGGCAGTTGGAAATCGTTCGCGGGTGGCAAAGCGCGCACGTCCATCTACAATCGTTACGTGGAACCCCAATGCTTGCGCAAACTGGGTCAACGGCATCGCCGTGTGTACGCCGCCCAAAATAATCAATTTGGGTTTGGGCGCAAACACATCCACAAAGATTTCCGTCTCGCCAAAGGTGTAGTGTTGCGGCGATTCCAACGCCATCGCACGCGCGGCATCGCGTACGATGCGTGCTTGCAACGCGGCATCGCCCAGATTGCCCATCGTACGCCCATCGGGATAAATGATCATTTTCGCGCCGATGTTTGCCCCGCTCACGAGGGTGGCGATTGCGCATAACGCGTCCAATTCTATCGCGCGCTTGATCCCGTCCAGCCAATCTGGCTCGCCAACTTCTACCCAGACCTCGATCATTCCCCCGCACGACAGCCCCACCTCCCACGCGGTTTCGTCTGCAATGCCATATTTGATCAACCTGGGTGCGCCGGTGTTGATCACGTGCATCGCTTCTTCGATCACGGCGCCTTCCACGCAACCGCCGCTCACCGAGCCGGCAAACTCGCCGCGCGAGTTGACGATCATTTTTGCGCCGAGGGGACGCGGCGTCGAGCCGCCGGTTTTGACGACGGTTGCCAGCGCCACGCGATCCCCGCGCGCACGCCACGCCTCGATCGTCGAAATCAAATCACGCATCTGTCTTTTGTACCTCGTTTGCTTTGCCCATCATCCCCAACGCTAGCAATAACACGATGAGTGCAATAATCTGATTCACGCGGTATCCATCACCGATGAGTAACGCTTCGCCGCGAAACGCCTCAATGAACAAACGCGCCGCGCTGTACCACGCCACCGCTACGAGCGCACGTTGCCCATCGAATTGGGAATGGAGGCGGACCACGATCGTCCAGCCGATCAGCGCAGCCAAGGCATCGTAGAGTTGAACCGGATGCAATCGTTCGCCCCAGAACGACACCGCCCAAGGTAGATCGGTAGGCGTACCGTACGCCTCGCCGCTGAGAAATTGACCGAACGCGATGATCGCTATGGCGATGAGCGCGCCGGGTGCTAAGGCATCGGCAAAGCGCACGAACGAAATTTTGCGCCAGCGAATGTACGCCAACGCCACGCCGAGTCCCAGTAGCATACCGTAATCAAGTGACAAGGCACTGGGCGTCAGCGAAAAAATTTGCGTGAGGTTGTTCGCGTACGCGTTCCAGTTTTGCAAAACAAAAACGATGCGCGCGGAAATCAGGGTTGTGGCAACGGCAAGCGCAACAAAATTCCACGCCTCGTTGCCATCAATCTCGCGTTGTTTGCATTCGCGTTCGGTGAGGTAGGTACCCAGCCAGAGCGCCACGAGCAGAGCGAGAGTGAACGATTGAATGATCGCGGGACCAATTTGAATGATAGGCAACATTATTTGGTCAACGCCGTAATCTGCGCTTCGATGTACGCGCGACTCATTGCGCCGATATTCGCGGCGCGCACAAGGCCATTCCGATCCACAAAGAACGATGTGGGCAGCCCCAGCACCGCATACTTGCTCGCCACCGCACCGTCGGGGTCAAGCAGCACCGGAAAGGTGAGTTGAAATTCTGCAACGAAAGATTGAACCCGCTCGATGGTTTCGCCATTGTTGATGGCGAGGACGATCAACTGATCGCGATGTGCTTGCGCCACCGCGTTGAGTTCTGGCATCTCAGCACGGCAGGGTGGGCACCACGTTGCCCAAAAATTGATCAGGACGATTTTGCCACGGTATTCGCCCAGCGTGATGGATTTGCCCTCCAACGTGGTCAACGCAAAATCGGGCGCTTGGAAATTGACGCGCGCCGCTACCTGCGCTACGCTTTCATCCTCGCTGGGCACACGACTCGCTTGAATCCATGCGCCGCCTATCAAGGCGACGACGAGCAGAAAAATATTCCAACGCCGCTTGCTCATAGTTGGATTATTGCAGTTTAACAAATTTAACTGGACTCGGGCGAAAAATGGATAAGTTGAACATGGGACGCCTCCTGAGTAGAATGGCTGCAAAGCCAAACTACCTGTTCCAACAGGAGGTCATCCCATACTCACCCGTATTTTACACCATTCTCCCAAATTATGCACCTTCTTCGACCAGTTGAAACTCGATCTTTCCTAGCCGCAGCGCCAGCATCTCCTCAACCTCGCCGATGCGCTCCTGGTCTGCGACGACAAGAAGACCCTCGCTGCACTACAGCGGCAGTTCCTCGAAGCACCCGATCCGTCCAATTGGGCCGATTTCCTGCGCCTCAGTCCTTGGTCAGCCGACGACGTCCGCACCACGCTGCGCACCCAGCCGGTTGCGTGGATCATTGCTCAGACCGAGCGCGGTGGGCTTCCCAAGACCATTTTCATCAACCTCGACGACTCGTTGGGCGAGAAAGACAAACAGACCACTGCCTTGGAACCTGTGGATTGGTTTCACGCGCATAGCGAAAGCACGCCCAAGCAACCGCGCTTCAAGAAGGCTTTTTGTTATCTGCTCTGCACGTTACGGATTGGCGACCTCGTCGCCACGGTCGATCTACGCCTCTACCTGCGCGAGAAAACGGTGCGCCGGCTCAATCGGCATCGTCCCGCCGGTCAACGCATTCCGTTTTACAGCAAGAATCATCTGACGCGCCAGATGCTCACCGTGCTGCGTCCCCTCCTGCCGGCGGGCTGGAACATTCAGGTGCAGTTTGACAGTTGGTATGCCTCCGAAAAACTGATCAAAGATGTCCGCCGCCACGGTTGGCACGTCACGTGTGGTCTCAAAGGCAATCGGCGGCTCAATGGGAAACGCCTCGATCAATTCGCCTACGCCCTTCGGCACCAGCGGTACCGTCTTGTGCGCGTGCCCGCTGCGGAGAGGCACACCCAGACCTACTATGTACGCGAAGCGTCTGGGCATCTCGCCAAAGTGCTTGGTACTGTCCGCGTCTACTTTTCCAAACAGCATCCCAGGGTCCAGTCCCTTGGCGTACTTCATGAGTACGGCTCTCACTCGCTCGGCGCCAGTCGCCTTGCAGGGTTACGGCGGGCGTTGGTCGTGCGCGGTAGACAATTTGTATCTGAAAACCCAGTTGGGCCTGGCCGACTTTCGCGTGCAGTCCTATGCGGCGGTGGACAAATACATGGTCGCCGTGTGGGCGACATGGGCATATGTCGAGCGGCGATTCGCTCAAGAACGTTCTGCCCCGCTCAAGACGTATGGCGACATCGGGACGAACATACGGTGGATTGGTTGACCGGCGCCTTGGAAATGTTGCAGGCTACGGGCGATATGCAATTGGTCTTGCAACGCTTCCTGCGCTTGGAAACTCAACCCGTCTAATCATCCCTTGTCTGCCAACTGCAAATCGCTGGGCTGAAACACGTGGACAGCCTGGTTAGTTTCGCGCGCCCAGCATCAGCCACCCAAGGGCTGAATTTTCTCTATGTGCAATCAGTTTTCGCCAATGTCCAGTTATTTTGTTAAATTGCAAGAATCGCCAGAGGTAGGATGTTACCAAGTTATTTCCCTTGAAAATAGGCTTGTAGGCGCGCGATTCATCGCGCGGGCGATCCATCGCCGTACTACGACCGCACCCGCTTATTTTCATCTCTCTGCTGGTACGCCAACGGCGAATGAACAACTCCTTAAAATTCATAAAATCGGTGGCGATGATGCGGCGGGCTGGTTGGTGCTGGCGGTGGCGGGGGGTGGAGGGGAGTTGTTGTTCTTCAGGCTCATACGCTTGTGCTGAGATTGATTTCAAAACAAGAAAGCTAGAAACAAAAAGAACAAGAAAACAAATAAAAAGAAAGACGACTGATTTTATCAAAAATCTTGGCATTAGTTTTATTATGAAGAGTTATCGGTAGAATTTCAAGAGCAAGTAAAAAGTGCTTATTGCCGTTGCAGCAAAGACTTGTTTAAGAAGCGCGCTCACCCAATAATCGTCTGATTGCGACCAAGCAGTAGGACCAATATTGACGAACTGACCCTCTTTTAGATATTGCCATGAAAATGTGGCGTTCAAAGATGGTTTAGGCCGAATCAACGTTAAGTAGTAAAACAAATCAGAAGGGCTTTTGGGCTGGACGATCTTGCAAACATTATCCAACTGGGGATATTTGGCAGTCTCAAACCGTTCGTTCCAGATGCGCCTGAACTCCTTATTGCCTGTCAGCGTCATGATTTCATCAACCGAATAGCCCCAGATGCCGCTTTTGGCAATTCGTCTTAAGGCATTTTGGATCCGTGTTCTTTCCTCCTGGCTGAACGAAGGATCCATCTTGGCTGAAACCGAATCTACCAACCTTTCAATAGGCGAAAAATCCAGACTCGCATCGGGCTTGATGATGAAATAATCAGTGTTGTCAGCAAACTTTCCCGCGACGCCGCCTGAGGTATAGGCAAAATGATGGGTGCCTGGCTCGCCTATAACAAGTTGCACGCTTTTTCCATCTGCCGTCGGCACGACTGCCACAGGCGCTAAATGACGGCCTTGTTTATCAGGAGTTTGGTCGTAAAGAGGATGTTAGGATTGGCTGTGAGGAAGGCAGTCAGCGCTGCTCATCTTGGTTGGCCATCAGCTATCCGTCGCTTCCTGCTGTGTAGCCGCCTTTGCCATCTGGCACAAAAAGCAGGCTGTTTATCGCGTCGCTGTTGGAAAACACCACTCCGCCTGCTTTTTCATCAAGCGTGGCAACAGGAGTGCCTTGGGCGTCAACAAGGGTGATGGTGTTGCCCTCGGCGCGCCAGGTGTAACCTGCGAAGGCGCGCCGTTGCGCGGCGCGGGATTCGGCAACGGTGAGGGTGCGCGTGGGAGTGGGCGTTGCGGTTGGCGCGAGTGTGGCGGTGGGAGTTACGCTTGGCGTAAGTGTGGCGGTGGGAAACAATGTTCCGACTCCTGTCCCCTGACCCCTGGAGCCGGCGTGGGTGCGCACGCAGCGAGGAACAACACGGTGCAAAGCAGGAGTATCATCCCTGCACAGCGAACCATAATGCTCTCCACTATTCTTGAGTTATATGCACCTTACCATACGGAAGATGTTTCGTCAAGCGGTCTGAAGCGTGAGGCACGGTTGGTGCCAAATCGGATCGGGCAACTGTAGTAGCCACCAGTACCCCAAGCCTGCCTCCGTAGGCTGGATTCTAGCCGACCGGCGTCGGCTGGTAGAGACGAGACTCGTCTGTTTGCACCAGCCATAGCCCTTTCTGCCTATTTGGTTTTTAGGTCATCTTTGATATAATGAGAGTTGTTCAATTAGTTTGTATCAAATCAAGTGGTGAATATGGACTGGCTCGGCGATACGATAGGAAACTATAAAATTACCGCGTGGATCGGGCACGGTGGCACAGCAACCATCTTTCGCGCGCGCCAAATCAATGTGGATCGCGAGGTTGCACTCAAAGTGATTCACCCTGCGCTCAAAGAAGACAAGAACTTTGTTGCGCGCCTCAAACGTGAAGCCCATATCATTGCCAAACTGAATCATCCCAACATTGTTACCCTGTACGATTTCATCGAATTCAACGGTCTGCCATGTCTGGTGTTGCAATACATCGAAGGGAGAACTCTTCGCGATCTCATCCGCGAGCGCCCTCTTTCGCCACAACTCATCCGGCACATTATTCGCTCTGTGGGCGAGGCGTTGGAATATGCTCACACGCACGGCATCTTGCATCGGGATGTTAAACCCTCCAACATTTTGATTGACTCAGCCGAGCACGTCTATCTCACCGATTTTGGTTTAGCGCGCATCGCCAGCAACACCGAATCCACCTTGTCGCAAGATATGATGGTGGGCTCGCCGCAATACGTTTCACCCGAACAAGCCAAAGGCGAACCGGTGGACGCGCGTACCGATGTGTATTCGTTTGGTATTGTGATCTATGAGATGCTGACCGGGCGCGTACCGTTTCAAAGTGAGACACCTTATTCAACGATTCTAGCCCAAATCAACACCCCACCTCCTCAACCACGTTTACTCAACCCGGCTATTCCGCCGGCGGTGGAACAAGTTCTGCTCAAAGCACTCGCCAAAGATCGCAATGCCCGCTATGCAAGCATCCGCGAGATGCTGACCGCGTTGGAAGAGGCGTTTGAATCGCGCGAGGCGACACACGCACCGGCGTGGAAATCTATTCAACAGCGCATCGCGCAGTGGCGCGGTGAGTTCAGCGCACGTCTTTCGCCACGCCAGATCACTGCGCTTGCCGGC
>DAOUAL010000004.1:0-117492 GCA_034433515.1 Anaerolineae bacterium
CGGGTTATAATCCGGCGTGGTCGCCGGAAGGCAATCGCCTGGTGTATGCCGGCTGTCAACCGAACACAGCCCAATGTGGCTTGTTCGTGTACGATCTGCGATCCAAGGCGCTGACGATGATTACGCGCGATGCTGGCGGCTTGCCCCAATGGTCGCCGCGCGCTGATCGCATTGTTTATCAGGCGAGCGACGGCAAGGGACACATCGCCGTCTTTGCCATCAACGCCGATGGTTCGGGCGGCAAACAATTGACCTTTAGCAAAGGCAACGATGGTCAGCCCACGTGGTCAAGCGATGGAAATTTTATTTTCTGGCGGTCGGATCAGAATGGCACCGGTTGGGCAATCTATGCGATGAACGCCGATGGAACGAATCCGCGTTTGCTCATCAAGTCCGCCCCGCCCGATGGCAATTTGTGGGCACGTGAGTCGTTGAGCGCAAGTCCTTGACAGCAGCAACAAGTAGCAAATCAGCGCGATTTCGGTTATAATATTTCCGAACGCGCTGATTTGATTTTTCCCATCAAAGGATTCGCCTATGTCGTTTTCGCCGGGTGAAACGATTGGACCCTATCGCATCATCGAGCCGCTGGGACAAGGCGGGATGGCAACAGTGTACAAAGCGTACCACGCCGCCCTTGACCGTTATGTAGCACTCAAGGCATTGCACCCTGCCTTCAAAGAGGATCCCAATTTCATCGCACGTTTTAATCGCGAAGCACGCATCGTGGCAAAACTCGATCATCCGAACATTGTGCCCATCTACGATTTCGCCGAACATCAAGGCACCCCGTACCTCGTGATGCGTTACATCGAAGGCAAGACGCTCAAGACCTTTTTGCGCGAAGGGGCTTTACCCGTTGCGCGCGTTCTAGAGCTTATCCGACCGGTGACAGCCGGTTTGGCATACGCGCATGCGCAAGGTATCTTGCATCGCGATCTCAAGCCCTCGAATATTATGATTGCCAACGATGGACATGTGTACCTCACCGATTTTGGACTAGCACGCATCGCCCAAGCCAGCGAATCCACCCTCTCGCAAGATATGCTGATTGGCACGCCACAGTACATTTCGCCGGAACAAGCGCGGGGCGTACCCGCCACGGAACAAAGCGATATTTATTCGCTCGGCGTTGTATTGTTCGAGATGCTCACCGGACGTGTACCATTCAGCGCCGACACACCGTATGCCGTGATTCACGATCATATTTTTACGCCCTTGCCCCTCCCCACCACGATCAATCCCAACCTTTCGCCAGAGATCGAACGTGTTTTGCTCAAAGCACTTGCCAAAGATGCCAACGCACGCTACGCGAGCCCGGTCGAGTTGCTGAATGCTTTGGAGCAAGCGGCACAACCGAGTGCGCCGGTGCCGGCACCCTCGGTTACACCTAGCGCCAGTCCAACTGCGGCGTCAGCCCCGGCACCCGCTCAACCCAAACGTGGTATCCATCGCGTCGCTTGGGCTGTGATTGGTGTGCTGGCTCTATTGGTGTTGATGTGTAGCGCCGTTGTTGTCATTCAGCGATTACCGGCATTTCAACAAGCCGAAAGTGTTCGCGTGGCGCGTGAGAAGGTGAATACCAACCCTCAAGACCCCGTTGCCCATCTTCAACTTGCCGAAGCCCTGGCGCAACAGAAAAATTTCGATGCCGCCTTGGCGGAATATGATCAAGCGATTAAACTCAATCCCAAAGCAGTAGCGCCTTATTTGCGCGCCGGCAATTTGGCAGACAAGACCGGCAACCCAGAACGCGCCATCAAGTACTATCGCGCCGGCTTGGAGGCGCTCCCGAATGATGAATCTCTGACGTTCAAACTTGCCGATGTGTATCTTGAACAAAAGCAATACGACGATGCCCGGCTCTTGATCGAAAACCTTTTGCGTACCGATGCTGGTAATGCACAAGCCCTCTGGCGTTTGGGTGAGATTGAGCGCGCGCAAGGCAAACTCGCGGACGCTCTCCGCGATTACACGCGCGCCGTGGCGATTGATCCAAACTTGCCGCAAGCGCATTACGGCTTGGGAATGCTTGCGCTCAATCGGGGCGCCTACGACGAAGCACGCCGCCAATTTCAAATCGTCATCAATAACCCAGATACGCCGCCCGAACTCAAAGAAGAAGCTAACAAACAACTCAAGCAGTTGAGCGGAAAGTAAACGTCCTCATGCCTGATCTCACTCATTCCACCATCGAACGCACCCGGCACGACATTTCAGAATTGCGTCGCGGCTTGAGCGAACTCGCGCTTTGGCTGGAAACGCAACCCCTGTCCATCCCACACGCCACCGCAATCCACGAACGGATTGCCAAACTGGGCGAATTTTTGGAACGTTTGAACGCCGCGCTGGAACAACAAGAAAAAGAACGTGCGCAACTCGTCGGTTTGTTCCAAGTGAGCCGGGCGGTCAACTCGTCGCTGGAACTCGATCAAGTCCTCAACCGGGCAATGGACATTATCATCCAAGTGACCCGCGCCGAGCGCGGCTTTTTGATGCTGGTGGACGACCAAGGCGAATTGGAATTTCAAGTAGCGCGCAATATGGAACGCTCCACCATCGCCGCGCCGGCGTTCCAAGTCAGCCGAAGCATTGTTGCCCAAGTGGCGCAAAGCGGTGAGCCGGTCTTGACCACCAATGCCTTGCTCGATCCGCGCTTTTCCGATCAAGATAGCGTGGTCAGTCTCAATCTCCGTTCGATCTTGTGCACCCCGCTCAAAGCGCGTGAGCGTGTGATTGGCGTGGTGTACGTGGACAATCGTTTGCGCGCGGGAATGTTTCAGCCCGCCGATCTTGAGGCGTTGCGCGCCTTTGCCGATCAAGCCGCGATTGCGATTGAGAACGCGCGCCTCTTTGAAAGCATCCGTCAAAAAGTCAACGAGATTAGCGCACTCAAAACCTTTCAAGACAATATTTTTGCTTCCATCGCCTCCGGCGTGATTGCCACCGATCTGGAGGATCGCATCACCGCGTTCAATCGCGCCGCGGAAACCATCTTTGCCATTCCGGCGGAGCAATCGCTGGGACAATCCTATCGCACCGCGCTCGCGCCGCTGCAAACCACCACACTGGCACCTTTGATCGAACAAGTGAAGCAAGCCCAGCGACGCCGCGTTGCCACCGAAATCGAATCATACATCGCGAATCGCGGTACCGTGCATCTTCGTCTAAACCTCTCCACGATCAAAGATACCAGCGGGAACCCGGAAGGCGTCGCCATCGTCGTGGACGATGTAACCGAAATGCGTCAACTGCAAGCTACCCGCGAAATGTTTCGGCGCTATGTCGCGCCGGCAGTCGTGGATCGTTTGACGAGCAATCCGGATTTGCTGAAACTCGGTGGCACGCGCCAAGTGATCACCATTTTGTTTGCCGATATTCGCGGCTTTACACACTTCAGCGAACCACTTCCGCCAGAAGAACTCGTGGACATTTTGAATCAGTACCTCGCTGTTGCCGCCGAAGCGATTCTGGACGAAGAAGGCACGCTGGATAAATTTATGGGCGATGCGGTGATGGCAATTTTCAACGCGCCGCTCCCCCAAGCCGACCACGCCTTGCGTGCCGCGCGCGCTGCCTTAGCGATGCAACGCGCCGTCGTTTCATTGCACGAAAAACTGCCAGCCCAATTGCGATTGCAATACGGCATCGGCATTCACACCGGCGATGCGGTGGTGGGCAATGTGGGCACAGAACAACAAATGAATTTTACGGCGATTGGTGATGCCGTGAATCTGGCTAAACGCTTGCAAGAGAACGCGGCGGGGGGCCAAGTGTTGCTGAGCCAGCAAGCATACGCCCAAATCCGCAAATCCGTGAATGCAAAAAAATTAGCCCCGCTTCAAGTCAAAGGACGTCAAGCCTTGACCCAAGTTTGGGAATTGGAAGGAATCAAATAATTCATGTTTGAACTCTGCTTCTTGGGCACGTCCGCTTCGGCGCCCAGCGTGGAACGCAATATGACTTCGACGTTGCTGATCCACGAAGGTCAACGTTTTCTCCTCGATTGCGCGGAAGGGACGCAACGCCAAATTCTGACGAGTGGTCTTGGTTTCAAAGAACTGCGCCGCATTTTTCTCACCCACGGTCATCTCGATCACATTCTGGGATTGGGCGGCATCGTTTCGACGTTTGGGCGGTGGGAAGCGATCAATCAAATCGAAATTTACGGCGGGCGTTGGGCCATTGACCGCGTGCGCGATTTGATGAAGGTGGTCTTGCGCGGTAAAGAAGTCGAAATGGAGATCGAGTACATCGAATTGAAACCCGGCTTGGTATTATCGGAAAAGAATCTTGAGGTGTACGCGTTTCCGGTGATTCATCGCGGGAGTGGCTGTTTTGGTTTTGTGTTTCAGGAAAAGACCAAGCGCCCCTTCTTGGTGGAGCAGGCGGAGCAACTCGGCGTGCCGGCAGGACCCGAACGCAAACGACTGGTCGCCGGCGAAACGATCACGCTTGCCGATGGGCGCATCATTCACCCGGACGATGTGTTGGGTGAGCCGGTGCCGGGCACGAAGCTCGTTTACGTGGGCGACATTGCGCGCACCAACGAAGTGGTGGAGCCGGCGCGCAACGCCGATGCGTTGGTAATGGAAGCGACGTACATCATGGACGAGGTGGAGACCGCGCGCAAGTTTGGGCACATTACCGCCGCCGAGTCCGCCGCCTGCGCGCGTGATGCGAATGTCAAACAACTCTACCTCACGCACATCTCGCGGCGATATTCCGGCGCGGTGATCGAAGCGGAAGCGCGCGCGATTTTTCCAAATGTGATGGTGGCAAATGATTTGGATCGCGTGATCGTGAAACGGGAGAGGTAAGCCCTTTGTTTAGGGTACCCGTCCCACCACATCGAGTTGATGTGCGATGTACACCAACGCACCCTCTTCGATCTGCCGATGCCGACACGCAATCCAATCGCGCAAACGATGCTGATCAAGTTCCTCGCAATGTTCCAACGCCGCGCGCATCATCTCAACGATCACGTGTAAAAAGTACGCCTCATCGTGTAGATAACCGTGCGCGCCGGCAAACACCACCCAATCCGAACTCCCCGCCTCGATAATCTCTGCCCCACACTCACGCAACCATTGAAACAAATGCCGGCCGGTGCGGCTATCGCCGGAACGCACACCGTTGGTGATGCGCTCGTCCATCGTGCGATGATACGCGCGTTCAATCAACGCATCGAATGCCGGGTCAATCGCTGGCTCAAAAATCGTGGCACCGTCAAAGTTGATCGTGAAATAAAACAAGCCGCCGCGTTCAAGCAACGCAAAAAGTTGAGGCAATGCGCGCGGCCCATCCAGCAGATCGAGAAACGCATTAGCGATCAACACATCCCACGTCTGTTCTCCTCGCCTACACACGCAAAAATCAAACACATCACTCACGTGCGCTTGTACATCAATGCCAGGGACGTTGGGGACGCGCCGCTTTAATTCAGCAATGTTCCCGGGATCAATATCCAATGCCGTGTACGTCGCGTGCGTCAACACCCCGCGCTCGATCAAGCGTTCGAGCATTGTGCCGATGCCCGCACCCACTTCGATCACGCGCAAAGGTCGCGTCTGCGATTGCGCCGGCAACGCGCGACAGAGTGCATCCCACACATTCCGATTCAGCGCGCGGTCGTCCACCGTTTTCTTGGCGGCAAGATAGCGAATGAAATTGCATTCAAAGGTCATCGGCATAACTCAAGCAAATGATTCCGAATCTGGGTCAATGTAGTATCCCAACGCGGGTGCGCTAGAAAACGTTCGCGTGCGGCTACACTCATTTGCGCCAACTGTTCCCGGTCGCGCGCTAACTGTTCGATGCGCGCGGCAAGCATTGCCGCATCGTTCGGCGCGACGAGAAAACCGTTCACACCATCAGCGATGATTTCGCGCGCCGCGCCCGCCGTGGTCGCGATGGCAGGCAAACCAAAACTCATCGCTTCGAGATAGACAATCCCATAGCCCTCGTACGTGGAGGGCACCACAAGCAACTGACTCTGGGCAAGCACCTTGGCAAGTGCATCATCTTGAAGCGTGCCCACCAGTTGCCCATTTTTCAAATGGCGCGCCAAGATTTTTCGAGTGTATGGCGGGTCCACATTTGGATTGCCCACGACAACAAGTTGCCACATTTCCGCCGGCAAACGCGCGAGCGCATCGAGCAAGGTGTGCAGTCCTTTGCGTGGAATGAGATTGCCAACAAAAACGAGGCGGAGCGCGCCGGGTTCCCGCGCACGCTGGCGGATGCTTGCCGCATCAATATGCGGATCGAAACGATCACCCGCCGGATAGGCAATGACTGAGTTTGCCGGCGCGCGTCCCAGCATGGCACTCACCGCTTGACGCGTCGTTTGGCTGTTGAAAACGAATCCGCCCACACTGGCGAGATACTGTTGCTCGATCCAACGATAAAAAAATTTCTGCCACGCCGGGTGTGCTTCGGAGGAACGGAGATGATGCACAATCGAAAGAATCGAATAGCGTACCTGTGGGCGCAGGCGACGATTGAGGAAAAACAAGGAAGGATGATTCAATTCGTCTTGTAGTAACACATCAACGCACGCTTGACGCAAATGTCGGAATAGATCAGCGGAAAAATTATCGAACAGATGCGCGGCATAGTGGCGTTGCGGAATCGAAACAATTTCTACCTCGTCGCCAGCCCGCCGCAAATGCTCGACCAGTTTACGGTCATAGAGGTAGCCGCCGGAAACGGTGTCGAGTGTATTGTAGATGACCAGACCAACGCGCATCTCACGCGATCCTCGTTTCGTACGCCGACCACGCGATTTCGTTTTCCCAAATTTGCACACGAATGCGCGCCAGATTCGTCGCATGAATGCGTTTGACAAACGCATCGCAAACAATGCGCGCCAAATGCTCGATGCTGGGATTGAGTCCGGCAAATTCCGGCAAATCGTTCAAGGTCTGATCACGTAGATAAGCGCACACGTCATCGAGCGCGCGTGTAAGGTCCACAATGTCCACTAGATAACCGTGCTGGTCGAGCGTTTCACCCATCAATTGAATTTCAACGCGATAATGATGCGAATGTTTTTGATTCTCTGCACCCCAATCTCCGCCAATGAGAAAATGTTGCGCGATGAAATCACGTTTGACTGCGGTGGTGTACATTTTTGCCTCTCATTCATATTTCAACAAAACCTGCAATGCTTGTTCCGGCTGTTGATCTAGCAACTCGTATGCGCGCGCCGCATCGGCAACCGGAAATCGGTGCGTGATCAATTGGTGCAGCGACAAACGTGCCAGCATCCCCCACGCGACATTCATTCGGCGCGCCTTGTTCCAGCGCGCCGAAAAATTCGAGGCGAGCGTACTGACCTGACTGCTGATGAGGCGCAAACGACGGCGATGAAACTTGCCGCCCAAATCAATCGGCGCACGTTTCTGTCCATACCACGATCCAATCACGATGCGGCTCTCAAAGCCAGCCAGTTCGATTGCCAGATTCAACGCTTCCGGATTGCCGGTGAGTTCGTAGACTAGGTCGGCACCCTCTGCGCGCAAGATCATTTGAGCACGTTGGATCGCTTGAGCATCGGTGGGATCAAAAACCTCCGTTGCGCCTAGCGCACGCGATTGTTCACGCCGCAACGCATATTGATCGAACGTGAGAAGATGCGCGAGTGGCATTTGCGCAAGTAGCGCAGTCGTGAGCAAACCCACGATGCCCTGTCCCAGCACAATGACGTTTTCGCCGATGATAGGCGCGCCGTCCATTACCAAGTTCACCGCCGTTTCCAGATTCGGCAGAAAGGCGGCTTGCACCGGCGAAATATTTTCGGGAATCGGAATCAACTCATCCACCCGCGCGATGAAATGGCTGACGTGCGGTTGAAATGAAAAGACGAGTCGGTTGTGCCACTCGTCTTGAACTTGGGCGCCGATTTCGATGACGCGTCCCACACACGCATAGCCGTACTGCACAGGATAACGCATGGTGCCGGCAAGTGCAGCAATCGTCACATCCACCGCCAGGTCAGCCGGGACCTGACCGCGATAGAAAAGCAATTCCGTGCCGGCACTGATTGCCGAGACAATCGTCTGCACCAAAATCTGATCGGGCGTGAGAGCGGGAAGAGGTTCCTCGCGTACCGAAATACAAAAGGGTTTTTCGAACCACACGCCGCGCCGTTGCATCACGCACCATTCCAATCAATTTCACCCGCCACCACCCAGTCTTCGCCGATTTGGCGGATGGCGGCGTGATGCAAGCGCGGAAAAAATTCCGATTGTGAGACCAACTCGTTGATGCCACGTACACCGCCAACCAGTGTCGGCGCAATTGTGATGATGAGCCGATTGACCAAACGAGCGCGCAGAAAACTAGTAATCACGCGCGCCCCACCTTCGACCATCAAAGTTCGGATACCCGCGTTGCCCAGATAATCGAGCAGCGCCTTCAAATTGATTCCATCCTGGCTTGCCGGCAAACGAACCACCTGCGCGCCGACGGCTTCCAGCGCACGCTGATTCGCCATCGGCGTAGAATCGGTCGCAACGATCAGCGTGCGCCGTGCCGCATCAATACAGCGTGCCGTCGTGGGACAACGCAACTGGCTATCCAAAATAATCGGTCGTGGGTCGGGTCCGCGAACATAGCGTACATTCAATTGCGGATCATCTACCAACACGGTTCCAATGCCAACCAGAATTGCATCGTGACTTGCACGAAGTTGATGTGTGAATTGCTTGGACTCGGTGCCGCTCAACGCCAGCGGAACGCCGGGACGCGCCGCAATCGAACCGTCAAGGCTTTGCGCGTAGGTTAGCGTTACAAACGGATGACGGCGCAAGTTAGTGATCACCATTTCCGTTGCCGTGATTTCCCAGGACATCGAATGCCGGCAAATCGAGCAGGTGATGCATCCGGCGCGCTTTGGTGTCCAAATAGTTTTTGTTGTGCGCGTGAACGGTGGGCAGCAGCGGCACGCGCTCGACGACCGGCACGTTCAGTTTGACCAGCGCTTCTAATTTGGTCGGATTGTTCGTCATCAAGCGAACGGAACGAATCCCCAGATCGCACAGGATCAAGCCGGCGGGGGTGTAATCACGTTCGTCCGCGCTATGCCCCAACGCAAGATTGGCATCTACCGTGTCGTATCCTTCGTCTTGCAAATTGTACGCCCGCAGTTTGTCGCGCAAGCCAATGCCGCGACCTTCCTGCCGCAAATAGAGGATGACCCCCTTGCCTTCCTCCGCAACGCGTTGCAATGCCATGTCTAATTGCTCACCGCAATCGCAACGCAGTGACCCCAACACATCGCCGGTAAAACACTCGGAATGAATGCGCACCAAGATATTCGATTGATCGCGCACATCACCCATCACAATTGCCAGATGTTCTTTAGTGTCCCGATTATTGGCGTACAGGCACAACTGAAACTCGCCAAACCGGGTGGGAATGCGCGCGCATGCCATTCGATTGATTTGATAATCATTCATACGAATCGTCGTGTCAATTCTGACGTGATTCGATCACCAGCAACCCAATCAACACCACTTCGATGGCTTTGGTCGCGTAGCCCAACCAACCGCTCGGCAAGTTTTTATCACCGATGGCAAGCCAACCAAGAATCGTTACCGTGGCGAACGCCACCAGCGCCCAGCGGATCAGCGAACGATGCTGGGACAAGAATTGCATGGGCAAGCGCAGATACAATGCACCCAGCAAGCCAAGATAACCCGCCGCGTTGGCGATGAACATTACGCCGCCCACCATCCCGATGGATATTTGAAACAGTCCTAGAATCAGATGAATGACCGCCGTGGCAAACGTCAGCAGAATCACGCCGATTTGCAGACCGCCGAGGCGAACCCTAGTCATAGCAACCTCCGTGAAAAAATCTCTGACGATGATACGCATCCGGCGCTGTCACAGATTTGATGATGCTGGGCATTGATGGCGCGCGATGATGGGCTTGATGGCGTCGGTAACGGCACGGGTGATCATCGTTGCATCGCCCAGCGAAATCAAATCCGCCGCGGGCATTGGTGCGCCAAATTCGATCTTGACGCGCATTCGATTTTTGATCCAACCGCTACTTTGTAATGCGGCTTGAATCGTTGCCGCCACGCGCTCACGATCCTTTTTCTCACGACGCAACCGCGTGAGTGGATGGTGCAAGGAAGGTTCATAGATCACGCCACTCACCACCGTCGGCACGATGACGCTATGCGGCGCAAGGCGGACGAACAACCCTAAACTGTCCGACCAACTCGCCAACGATTCGAGTGCGCCGGACATCACCGCAGGATCAGGTTCGATCTGGCCCGCCGGGCAAATGAGCACTGCCCCGCCCTGTTGCAAAAAGCGCGCCACCTGTCGCACGACAATCAAACGTTCGTTAGGATTTTGCGAAACCCAAAAGGTACGTTCCGCGATATGTGGCAAGACCCGGACAAACGGACGATCCATCGAAACCGGGTGCACATCCTCGCGCGGCGTCGCGGTGAAGCACGCCAGCGTATCTACCATACCGGGATGATTCGCAGCGAGGATCACACCACCGTTTGTTGGCACATTTTCCGCGCCCATCACATCGAGATGAGCGATATATTGAAAGAGCAATTCGCGTGCGGCGTTCGCAAGCCCAACCTCGCCAATGCGCTGATCGAAACGAATCACTTGACGCGCCAGCAATTGCGCCGGCAACCAAAAAAGCCGTTCGATGACACCGCGTCCGCGTTGCAAGTGGCTCAATCCAAAATTATCGAGCATGTCTTGCAAGTTGATGCGCGTGAGGGTGTCCACCGGGTTAGAAATCCAAGCATCCGCAACCATAAACGATGGCGGGATTATAATCGAAACCGGGAGCAATTTCAATGCCCCACGCATAAAAAATTTGTGGTATGATGTGCGCCGTGTCTAAGGTTTTGTCCCCTGCGCTGGCGCGCCGCTCGCCGCGGATGTTTATCTTCATCACCGTGTTCATTGATTTGATGGGCTATGGCATGGTCATCCCGCTCTTGCCGTTTTTCGTGCAACGCCAAGAGGCGGGCGCAACCGCCGCGGGTGCGCTCGGTTCGCTCTATGCCTTGATGCAACTCATCGCTGGACCGATTCTGGGTGTGTTGTCGGATCGGTATGGACGACGCCCGGTGTTGCTCCTCTGTCTGCTCGGCACAGCGACCGGCTATCTCATCCTCGGCTTGGCTGATTCACTCCCGTTGATCTTTATCGCGATTATGATTGACGGCATCACGGGAGGGAATCTCAGCACCGCGTACGCTTACATCGCTGATGTGACGACGAATGAGCAGCGTGCACGCGGGATGGGGTTGGTGGGCGCGGCATTTGGGTTGGGATTGATGATGGGACCCGCCATCGGCGGATTGTTGAGTGCGTACGGCTTGAGCACGCCAGCGTTCTTTGCCTGCGTGCTCACGCTATCGAATGTTGTGTTTGGATTCCTCGTTTTGCCGGAATCGTTGCCACCAGAAAAACGAATGCCGCTGGATACGTGGCGCGCCTTGAACTGGCTCACGCAACTCATCGGCGTGTTTCGCATTTCGGCGATTCGATTCTTACTGTTCGCGACATTCACGCTCAACCTTGCTTTCGCCGGCTTGCAAACGAATTTTCCGCTGTTCAGTCAAGCGCGCTTTGGCTGGAACGCAACCCAGAATGGAATCTTTTTTGCGTTTGTCGGTGTGTGTGCAGTAGTGGTGCAAGGAATTTTGTACGGGCAGATTCAGCCGCGCGCCGGCGAAAAACGTTTAGCGATCATTGGTTTGAGCTTGATGGCGATTAGTCTGGCAGCGGTGGCACTCGCCCCAACCGATTGGCTGATGTATCCGATTGTCGCGCTGGGCGCGTTGGGGAGCGGCACCAGTATTCCTTCGATCACCGGGTTGATCTCGCAGCGGGTGTCTGCCGGCGAACAAGGACGCTTGATGGGCGGGACCCAAGTCGTGTTGAATCTCGCCTTGATTTTCGGTCCCATCATTGCCGGGCTATCCTTCGAGCGCATTGACGTTGCCATGCCGTACTGGCTGGGAAGTTTATTCGCGTTGATCGCGCTGATGTTCGCGTGGGTTGGATTGAACAATACTCACCCAGACACCAAGAAACCATAGTCGCATTCGCGTGAATTGACCGATGGCACAACATCATATTCGCGCACTAATCAATTCCACCGCACGCGCGAGGCCATCCTCGCTCGCTATTTTCTCCGCAAGCATCCTTGCGCGAGTTTGCATCTCCGGATCGCTTGTCGCTTGCACGAGCGCGCGGCTCAACGTGTCACTCGTCAACGCCGATTGCGGAATCGGGCGCGTGCCAACGCCCAGTTCGGCAATCCGCTTACCCCAGAAAAATTGATCCACCGCGAGCGGCACGATAATCGTTGGCACGCCGGCGCGCAAGCCAGCGGCTGTGGTGCCCGCGCCGCCGTGATGGACAACGGCGGACACACGCGGAAAGAGCCACGCGTGTGGCACATCGGTGACCGGGAAAATGTTTTCCGGCAAACGCACATTTGCAAAATTATGCGCGACTGAAATCACGGCACGCATCCCGGCTTGCGTGAGCGCGCGAAGAATAATTTCAAGCGTGCTGTTGGGGTTCCGTACACCGAGACTGCCAAAACCGATGTACACCGGCGGCACGTGCTCGCTCAAAAATTTTTCCAACTCCGCGCTCGGTTTCCAATTGGATATCGCCGGCAAGAACCAATAGCCGGTGATTTGTTCGGCTGACCAATCCGCGGGGCGTGGCACGACATACGAACTGAAACCATACAAGGTGAGTGCGTCGTCACGATGATCGAACAGCGGCGCTGGACCCAGGCGCAAGGTTTCGCGCCGCCATTGATTGAGCGCACCGCGCCACGCCAACCACAGCGTTTGCGTCACGAGGTGATGAGTCAATCGGTTGTACGTGGCACCAAGCGAACAGGTGAATGGCACCAGTGGACTGGGAAACTCGCGCGTGGGTGTAATTGGCTGAAGCAAGCAACGCACATAAGGAATGCGCAACACCTGGGCAAGGTGTGCGCCCCACAGCGTGGGTAAACCAATAATGAGCGCGTCCGAACCTTGCACGGCACGCCACGCGCTCAGGAGCAACCGGGCAAACATCGGACGCGCCGCGCGCCAGTATGCCCACGTTGCGCGCAGATGTCGAAGCGGATGACGCCCATCGAACCGGAGCGCGTACTCGCCGCCGGGGCGCGCGAACAAATCGCTGGGATTGTCATCGAGTTGCGCAAACGTCAAGCCGGTCGGCGCGACCAGTGCGGCAAAATTGGCGTGCGTCGCAATGCGCACATCGAACCCGGCAGCGCGCAAACCGATACCCAGCGCGAGGTACGGTTGCACATCGCCGCGCGTGCCACTGGTGAGCAGCGTGATCGTCCGCGTCATTTTTCAAACACCAACAGATGGTACTCGACGATGCCGTTTTTCAAACATTGTTGCAATGCCAGACTGCCGAGCATACTGGGGATGATAGGATGACGTGCAGGAATTTTTTCGCCGATGGCGCGAAGCAAACGCGCGGGCAAATCTGGCAACGCGCGTAACTTGAGGTACGGCGTGAGATGAATTTGACGAATCAGCCGCAAGCCCTTTTCGTGGGCGAGTGTTTCGATCGTTGCGACGGAGCGTATGTTCGGCACGTGCCAGCCATTTTGATACGTTGCAAGCCAGCGTTGTTCATTCGCGTCCAACGATTGTGCGGCACGCGCGCTCAGAAAATCGTCCACCAGGATGAGGCGTCCGCTTGGCGTGAGCAATCGTGCCACTTCTGCCAAATAAGGCGTGGGGTTGACGGCGTGGCAAAATGCTTCGATCGAGTACGCCACATCGAATTTGCCGGCGAGCGGGACGGTTTGGAAATCGGCTTGAATGAAATGGCTGGACGCAATCGCATAACGGCGTGCAAAGTTGGCTTGGGTTTGGCTAATCGTCAAGCCGACGCCCATGGCAGGCAAGCGCGCTAACAGATAGATCAAACTGGCGCCCACGCCACAGCCGAGATCGAGCAATCGAACGTGCGCCAACCCAAGTGATTCGATTTCAGCGCGAATCAATTCGTTGGCATAGTTCAGGGCTTGAACCAGTGTGGTCACTCCATCTGCCCACACGGCGCGATGAATCGTGGGTGCTGGACGGGGTGCAAAACGCAAAAAGAGTCGCGTGTTTTGTTCGTAATAATTTTGGATGGCGCGCGTGTCGAGATTAGGCATTGCGAGCATTCTAGCATTGAACGGCAATGCCGGCAACGCTGCGATTCACAAAGCCGCGCGATGGAGTATAATGAACACAGGAGGCATCGTATGAAACAAGTTGGTTTTATTGGGCTCGGCGCAATGGGCAAGCCGATGGCACGCAATTTGATGCAAGCCGGTTATGCGTTGAACGTACTCACGCGCACCCGCTCAAAGAGCGAAGACTTGGTTGCTGCTGGGGCGGTGTGGTGCAACACGCCGAAAGAAATTGCGCAAAAAAGCGAAGCGGTGATCACGATGTTGCCGGACACCCCGGATGTTGAACAAGTGATCGCCGGCAAGGAGGGGGTGTTTGAGGGGGCGCGCCCCGGGATGCTCATCATTGATATGAGCACCATCTCGCCCATCGCGGCGCGCCAACTGGCACAGCAAGCCAAAACCTTGGGGTGCGACTTTTTGGATGCACCGGTCAGCGGCGGAGACATTGGCGCGCAGAACGCCACCCTTTCGATTATGGTCGGCGGCGATGAGTCCGCGTTCCAACGAGCATTGCCCATTTTCCAAGCGATGGGGAAAACGATTTTGCACATGGGAGAGTCGGGTGCTGGGCAAGTGACCAAAGCCGCCAATCAAATTCTCGCGGCGATCAACATGGCAGGGACGTGCGAAGCCTTGGTTTTTGCCGCCAAAGCCGGGGTGGACCCGGTCAAGGTGCGGCAAGTCTTGATGGGAGGCGCAGCGTACAGCCGCAGTTTGGAATTTCACGGACAACGCATTTTGGAGCGCAATTTCAAACCTGGCTTTCGCTTGCGGTTGCATCGCAAAGATTTGGATATTGCGATGGCAGTGGGCAAAGAGTTTGGCATTGTGTTGCCCGTAACCGCCCAAGTTCGTGAGATGATGACGGCCGCGCTCAATGCGGGCCAAGGCGATTGGGATAATTCCAGTTTGGTCACCTTACTCGAACGATTGACCAACCAAGCGGTTGCTCAAACCAATGCGCTCGACGAACAAGTATAATGAGACCGGCAAACCGTGGTTGGCATCGTTGCTAGTCTCCGTCAGATTATAACGCGCGATGGATGAGAGAAAGACCCGAAGAGTCCGCCGCTTCGCGATGGAAAACTCTTCGGGTCTGGCTCTAAGATTTGCTCACGGTGCTAGCGTGTTGGCGCAGGTTGCGCTTGTTGCGCCGCTTGAACTTTTGCCGCTTGCTCGGGTGTGAATTGCAAGGTCGGGTAAAAGAAGCGCAGTTTGCCATTCTCGACAACGTACTGCGCGCGATATTCGATCGGATCCACGCCCATCTTCTTGAAACGATCGAGCGACACCATTCCCGTCGCAATCACGAGATTACCGTTCGCTTGATAATCCTTCGGGGTCGCGCGTGTCGTTTTGACATCCTCGCGCAGCCAGAGATCGGCAATCTGCTGCTTGTTCGTCAACAACAGCGTCCCATTCATCACGAACGCTCCGCTATCGTCGGCAAAGAACGCGTACGCCTTTTCAAAATCACCGCTGTTCGCTGCTGCGACGTACGCTTTCACCACGTCAATCGGATTCACGGCTGGGGTAGGGACGGGCGGCGCGCCGGCTTGCGCCTCACGCATTTTTTGTTGTTGCTCCGGTGTCAACGTAACGACCGGGCCGAAGAAACGAATCTTGCCGTTCTTGTCAATCAAGTACTCGGTACGATATTCGACCGACGCGATGCCAACTTTGGTGAAGCGTTCGAGCGACACAGTACCGGTATTGACGACGAGCGCACCCTGCATCTTCCACTCGCGTGGATTGGGGCGCGTGGTTTTGACATCGTTCTCCAGCCATTTCGCAATTTGCGCTTTGCCGATAAATAGTCCGATCGGCGTATGCGCGATCGCATCCTCCGCGTAAAACGCGAGCGCTTTGTCGAAATCGCCGGTGTTTAGCGTTTCGACGTACGCTTTGGCGATGGCAATCGGATCACCCGTGGCTTGGGGTTGCGCGGTCGGTGGCGACGTTGGTTTCGCGGTTGGCGCGGGCAAAGCGGTAGGTGGAACCGGCGTTGGCGTCGGTGCAGACGCACACCCGGTCATCACTGCGATCATTAAAACGAACAGACTCATCAGAAATGTTTGGGTGGTCATTTCTTCCTCCTCTGAAAATAGGTTTGTAGTTGCGCGATTTATCGCGCTGGCGATAAATCGCCGTACTAAGCTCACTCGCTTATTTTTATCTCTCTACTGGTGCGCCGAAGGCGAATGAGCAACTCCTTTGGTCATCATCTTAACAGAATCCCCCTTGCAATTGGTAACGCTAAGCGTTACAATAAGAGCGACAAAAAATGGACTCGTTACCACGCCTGGAAGAATCAAATTCATTTGGCGACTGGTTACGCCGCCGCCGTAAGGCACTCGATTGGACGCAAGCCGAACTTGCGCACCGTGGAATTGCGCCACCGCGACGATTCGCAAAATCGAAGCGGACGAACGCAAACCCTCACGTGAACTAGCACTCGCACTGGCGGAGCAACTGGGTGTCCCTGCCGATCAGCGCGAGGCATTTCTGCAATCGGCACGCCGCGCCGTCTCGCCCGAACACCTGACCCTTGATTGGCGCGCCCACCGCACAACACCGAGCAACTTGCCCACGCCCCTCACCTCGCTCATCAATCGCGTCCGCGATATAGACACTGTTACAGAAATCCTGCTGCGTAAGAATGTCCGCCTGCTCACCCTCATCGGTCCGCCGGGCATCGGCAAAACGCGACTCTGCTTGCAAGTCGCAGAAAACGTTCTCGCGCATTTCTCCGCTGGCGTGTGGTTTGTTGATCTCGCGTCGGTGAGCGATGCATCGCTTGTTCTGCCGGTCATCGCGCACACACTGGGTAGCGCGGAATCGGGCGAGGTCTCGCCCGCGCAACAACTCATCGCGCGACTCGAAAGCCAACACGCTTTACTCGTGCTCGATAATTTCGAGCAAGTGATAGATGCCGCATATCAAGTAACCGATTTGTTGAAAGCGTGCAAAGGGTTGAAGGTATTGGTCACCAGTCGCGTGCCCTTGCGCGTGTACGGCGAACACGAGTACGCGGTATCGGGAATGTCGCTGCCACCCCGCGAGGCTACCCCGAACCAGTTGGTCGAGTCGGAAGCGGTACAATTGTTTCTGGCACGCGTGCACGAACACCAACCCGGTTTTGCGATTACCCCTGCCAACGCTGCACACATCGCTAAGGTGTGTGTGCGCCTCGATGGTGTGCCGCTCGCTCTCGAACTTGCTGCCGCTTCATTGCGTCGAATGTCGCTCGCCCAACTCGTTACCGCGCTCAATGCTGACCAATGGTTGCCCGCGCTGCGTGCCTCCGCACGCGATTTGCCACCGCGTCAGCAAACGCTTTACAACGCAATCGCGTGGAGTTATAGTTTGCTCGATGCGCCACGGCAAACAGTTTTCCGGCAACTGGGGGTATTCGCCGGCGGATTCGATGCCCAAGCCGCAAGCACGATTTGCGCGGCAGACGCATCCACGCTCGCCACGCTCACCGATCACAGTCTGCTGGCGCGCGAACCGGCACGCTGGCGGATGCTCGAAATGATTCGCGAGTTTGCGTTAGAGCAGATGAACGCAAACGAACGCGTAGTCATCGAGCAGCGTCACGCGCGCTACTTTGCTGATCGTTTGCCCACCGCCTCCGCCGATGCGCTTGAACGCGATCACGATAATTATCGTGCGGCGTTGCGGTGGGCAATTCAGCAACGCGATGGATTACTTGCCGTAACGATGTGCACACAATTGTCCGACTTTTGGGAGACGCGTGGCTATTTGCGTGAAGGACTGGGACTGGCGCGCCAAGTTCTGGGGATTGCCGGGAATGTGGAGCTCCGTTTACGGATGGGCTTGCTGAGCAACGCTGCTCATCTAGCGTGGAATCGCCACGAGTTTGATGCCGCACTCGAATTGGCCGAGCAAGCCATTGCCCTCGCGCGCACGAACGCAGTGGAAAAACTAGCCGGCGCGCTAAATGTGCTGGGACGAATTTTTACCGAGCAAGGCGAGTATGCCCGCGCAGAGCAAACCTTGCGCGAGAGCGTGTCGCTGGCTGAATCGCAGCGCGACCAGTTTACTAGTGCGGTGGCGTGGGCACTCCTCGGCGAGGTTGCGCTGGCATGCGGTAAATTGGACGATGCCTTTGCTTTATCCACGCGCGCCTTGTCGCTTATGGCAGAACGCCCAGATCGCTTTACGGCGATGACGCACACGAATCTCGCCGAAATAGCGTTAGCGCATGACGATGACACCACCGCACACGATGAATTACGCTTGGCATTGCCACTGGTTCATCTGCACGTTCGCCGCGAGTTTTGTTTTCTGGCAACACTCGCGGGCTGGCTGATCACCTCGTCGCACGCACGTAGAGACGATGTGCAACACGGCGTCGAATTATTCGGCGCGATTGAGCAACACATCGAACGAACCGGCCTGCCGCTCTCGGCGATGTACCGTACGCTGAACGCAACGCGCGCGCAGATTGCTCAACGACGATTGACGGCACGCGAGTGGCAAGACGCGTGGAACACTGGAAAAAGTTGGACGCGCGAGCAAGTCGCATCAAAAGTGGAAATGTGGTTGAAATGATTTGTCAAGAAGAAAGAGAGGCGGGTCAGAATGGCTCGCCTCTCTTTCTTCCGGGATTGCTATGGCTACAAACTCTCCGCCACCAACTCGGCAATGTCTTTGCGCGCAATCTTTTCGTCCACGCTCAACGCTTTGGCGCCATCATCGAGCATCGTCATGCAGAATGGACAAGCGGACGCGACGGTGTTGGCGTTGACCGCAATCACATCTTCCATGCGTTTGTTGTTGATGCGCGTGCCAGTGTTTTCTTCCAGCCACATTCGTCCGCCACCGCCACCGCAACACAAGCCATTGGCACGTGAGCGTTGCATCTCGATGACGTTCGCACCAAACGATTTCAGAATCGCACGCTGGGGATCATAGATATTGTTGTAACGACCGAGATAGCACGAATCGTGATAGGTAATCGTTGCATCGTTTTTTCGTTTTATCGTTATTCGTTTGTTCACTAGCAATTCGTTGATGAGTTGCGTGTGATGCACCACCTCGAACTTG
This sequence comes from Anaerolineae bacterium, assembly GCA_034433515.1. Taxonomy (GTDB): domain Bacteria; phylum Chloroflexota; class Anaerolineae; order UBA4142; family UBA4142; genus DAOTXS01. The sequence goes on from DAOUAL010000004.1 coordinate 19,304, forward strand.
CCATCGAATTGCGGGTACTCGTTCTTGAGCGTGTTAAAGCAGTGCGGACAGGTTGTGACGATGCGTTTGAATTTGTACTGCTTGAGCGCTTCGACGATTTCCATCGTCGCCATCTGATACAAGTATTCATTCCCCAGTCGCCGTGCCGATTCGCAGTTACAGCGTTCTTCTTGCATCACGGCAAATTTCAACCCGGCGGCTTGCATAATCTTGACGAACGCTTGAGAAATCTTTTGTGCACGCGCATCGTACGCGCCAGCGCAACCCACCCAGAACAACACATCGTATTCCTCGTCCGCCTCCGCAAACGGCACCCCAAGTCCTTGCATCCATTTATGCCGATCGGCTTTGGGCAAGCCATAGGGATTGCCTTGCCGCTCCATCGAGTTCATCGCGCTCGCACCAGAGGGTTGCACGGCTCCTTCGGACAACGTGAGATAACGCCGCAGGTCAATGATCGTCCCCAGTTGATCAATGGCGACCGGACATGCATTCACGCAGCCCATACACGTTGTACAGTCCCACAACTCTTGCGCATCAATCACCTCGCCGTGAATCGCACCTTTGGTCTTTTTGTTCGACACCTCGAACATCTTGACGATGATATTTTTCGGCGAAAGGGCTTTGCCGGTCATTGCCGCCGGGCAGGCATCCTGGCATCGCCCACAACGCGTGCATGCTTCAAAATCGAGCAATTGCTTCCACGTGAATTCTTCGAGTTTGCTGATGCCGAAGGTTTCTTGATTCTCAATGTCTTCGATCTTGGGAATCGCGCCAGCCGGTTCGAGTTTTCTAAAGAACGTGTTCACACTCGACACGACCAAATGGCCCAGTTTGGTGTAGGGGACGGCACCCGCCGCCACGAGCGCGACGAGCATATGGGTCACCCACGTGATCTGATGTGCCACGAGAAGTACACCTAGGTCAACGTGGGCAAGCCAGCGTGAGAGGGGCCAGCCGATGATGGAGCATGTGGTACAAAACGTGACGGGTTCGTGCAGTTGCGCCGCTTGGCTCGGTTGTGCGGCAAGGCGTAGTACTTCGATGAGGAATCCCGTCAGGACGATGAAGAAGAGCGAGGCGATGATCCACAAGTCTTCGCGGAAATATCGTTTGCCGGAGCGACCATCGAGGCGTTCGGGTTTGATGCCATAACGAATCACAAACGCAATCGCCAAACCGATCAGGGCAATCACGCCAAAAATATCGAGCACGACTTTGTAGAGTTCATAGAAGGCGCCCTGGAGCAGACGCCATTGGTTGGGATCAATGAGTGGACGCGTGATGTCAGCATCAATCGTCGCCAGCGCCGTGCCAATAAACAAGACGATGATGCCCCACATAATCGCCGCGTGCATTACGCCAGCGGGTTGCAGATCGAGGATAACTTTTTGCGTCAGCACACCGTTCGTCAGCCACAGTTTGAGACGCGGCAGTAACGGTCGCCAATCAAACTTGCCTTTGCCTTGGCGAACAATTCGAAAACGTCGCCAATAGCCGTACACAAAAACCAGCGCGGCGATCAAGCCACCAAGGTACACCACCACTTGGAGCCAAAAGGGGATGTTCCAAAACGTCGGACGACAAACGAGACCGGGGGGACAAGGAAACTCTGGCATCCGTCAACTCCTTTGTTGAAATTCCAGTATTTAGTGTTCCACGCCACCTTTGACTGGTGGAATCGCGGAATACAATTGACCCGGGTCTGGCATCGCGCGTGGCGTGCTCTTGTCCGGCGCAGGTGGCGGGACAAGTAATTGATCCTTGGTGATAATCGCACTGCGCCGATCATAGTACGAGAGTTCGTAATTGTGTTCCAACACAATTGCGCCGGTGGGACACGCTTCTTCACAAAAGCCGCAAAAGATGCAACGAATCAAATTGATTTCGTAGCGCTTGGCATAGCGCTCGCCCGGCGAATAGCGTTCTGCATCGGTTTGCTCCGCTGGCTCGACATAGATCGCATCCGCCGGACATGCCGCTGCACACAACGAACAACCAATACACTTTTCCAAACCGTTGTCGTGCCGCTTTAATTCATGGCGCCCGCGAAAGCGCGCGGCGACCGGTCTTTTCACTTCGGGATATTGAATGGTGGGACGCGGGGCGAACATTTCCCGCAATGTTACGGACATCCCTTTGAACAGGGCACCAATGTCTGGAAGAGCCATATCAAAAACCTCACCGCTAAATCATTTTGTCTTGAGACCGAGCCGCGCGCGGACAAACGTGCGGACTTGTTTCATTGCCGCAACAGCATCACGCGCGTCTTGCTCCGTGGCTTTGAAACCAGGATAACGCGCATCAACAGCGTACGGGAACAAAAGCGCCAGTGGCTCCGAGATCAGTTCAAAGTTGGGATCCACTTCCATACACAGAAACTTTAACCTGACAAGATCGTGTATTTTGCGGAAACCGATGCAGTGCCGCACCAAGAATGCTTTGAGATACTTTTCCGCACATTGTTGTGCATGAAAACAGACAGTGTTGTATGCGGGATATTTTCTTTGGCGCAAGGCAACCTGCGCTTGACGGTAATCTTCTTCAGCGCGTTCAAGCCATTCTTCAAGTGGCTCGTCGCTCATAAAGCACTTTTCCCATACTGACGATTTCTTGAACAAAGAAATCCCCAATTGCCAAGCGATGTGCAATCTCTTCAGGTGTACGCACTAGGAGGTCCATCGGAAAAGTCTTTCCGTGTACTGCGCTAATTACCCGTGCCGTACGCTTGGCGGGGCGCTCGTCGCTCTCCATCACCACGAGCAAATCTACGTCACTATCCGCGTTCGGCTTGCCGTACGCATACGAACCAAACAGGATCACTTTTTCGGGATTGAATTCTTGGACGATTTTTTGCACGACCGCGTTAATCTGCTTACGCGTAACACGCCGCCAGCGCGGGCGCACGGACACCGCCTTGTATAATGCACGGCGTTCGCGCCCAGTCCGCGATCTTTGCTTGTTTGTCGGCGTGGAGGTTTTACGGGACATTAGCAACCTCAGCAAGTCATCTGCTCGGCAACCCCAGCCGCGCACGGACAAACGCGCGCACCTGTTTCATTGCCGCAACTGCGGCATGTGCATCTTCTTTCGTCGCGTGGGCGCCGGGATAACGAATATCCACAGAGTAGGGATTCAGAATCATCAGTGCATCGAAAATCAACTTGAATGTTCCATCGACCTGCACACAAAGGCGGAGCAATTCATCAAGGTCATGAATGCGTCGGAACTCGATAGAGTGCCGCGTCAAGAATGCCTTCAAGTACTTTTCCGCACATTGCTGCGCATGGAAACACACACCATCATACAAAGGATGTTTGCGCTGACGCATTCCCAGTTGTGCGTACTGAAAATCTTGCTCCGCTTTGTTGATCCAGTCTTGGAACGCTTCATCGAGCATAGAGAACCCGACCACGCTCGATGATCTCCTTGATGAAGGAATCACCGATTGCCAAACGCTGCGCGAGTTCGTGGGGAGTCCGCACAATAATGTCCATTGGAAAAGTCTTGCCGTGCACCGTACGATAGGCGCGGGTTGCACGCTGCGCCGGACGCTCGGTACTTTCTGCGACGATCAGCAAATCCACATCACTATCCACACTCGGCTTGCCGTACGCATACGAACCGAACAGGATCACTTTTTCGGGATTGAATTCTTGGACGATTTTTTGCACGACCGCGTTGATTTGTCGGCGCGTAACGCGTTTGAACGCCGCACGCGCAGATGCGGTGCGATCTGTTGCGCGATGTTCGCGCACGCGACGCTTGGGCTTTTTCGTGCGAGTATGAACCGCTGCCGGCATTTCAAACCTTTTCGATCTTGACGTGCGCGCCCATTGGCAACGCTAGCGTGCCGTCCAAGTTATTTGGAATCAACACAACACCCGGCGGCACCTGCCCATCCACCTTGGCGTCCAACTCGATCACGCGTGAGTCGAACGTGACACGCACGCGCGCGCCGCTCTCGATGCCGATTTGCTCGGCATCCTGCGAATTGATTTCGATGGCTGGCTTGGGCACACGCGGCTGAACAATCTGTGTTTTGCTCACCAGTGTCCCGCGATCATACAACGACCGTGCCACCACCAAAAACTTTCGTCCTTCGTCGTTCGTCATTGGTCGCGTCGGTTCATTCCACGCCAAATCGAACTTGACATTCGTGTCCCTTTCCGCCACGCTTGCCCACATCTTGCCACTCGAAATATTTTCCAACTCACCCATCGCAATGTCGGTTGGCTCATCGCTGGGGTTACCCTGCCCGTACGGCGGTCGCGGCATCTTGACGTTTTCGGCAAGCGCGGCGTACGTCATTCCTTTATAAAGTGGCACGGTCGTTGCAATTTCATCCATTACTTGAGAAGCAGTCGCATAGTTCCAGGTTTCAGGCTTCAAGTTGGAACCTGAAACTTGAGACTTTGAACCCGAAACCAAGCGTTTGGCGATTTGCGCGACGATCCACCAATCCGGCTTGGCTTGTCCCACCGGCTTGAGGGCGGCGCGAAACAATTGCACACGCCGTTCCGTGTTCGTGAACGTGCCATCGCGTTCTGCAAACGATTGCGCCGGCAAAACCACGTCGGCTTGCTTGGCGGTCTCGGTCAAGAACAAATCTTGCACGACGAGAAAATCCGGCTTGACAAAATTGCCCTCCGACGCCGGATCGCACGCCATCACGTACAACGCACGCACTTTGCCTGATATCAGATCGTGCGCTCCCCAACCTTTCGCATCAATTTTTTGTCGCCCAACGCCGTGATCAGGCATCAAACCAAAATCTATCGCGCCGGTGGAATTGTTGTGCGGATACAAAGCAATCAAGCCATTGTTCTTGCGACCGACATGGCCGGTGATGAGCAACAACGTTGCGATGCCTGAGGCGATGGCGAGATCACATTGTTGTGCAAACATCATCTCACGCCCGTACAGAATTAGGAGATTAGGTGATTGGGCAATCGCGCGTGCGGCATCGCGAATTTTTTCCGGTTTGACGTGGCAAATTTCTGCACAGCGTTCAACTGTGTACGGCTCAAGTGATTTTTTGAATTCGTCGAATTGGTTGACGCGGGCGGCGATGAATGCCTTATTTTCCAATCCTTCGTCAAGAATGGCGCGCACGAGACCCAGCAAGAAATACGCTTCGGCACCGTATCTGTACACCACCGCTTGCTTGGCATATTTCGCCAATTTGGTTAGCCGCCCATTCGCCACAATCAAATTGGCACCGTACCATTTTGCACTCTTGGTCAAACGCAAGCGAAGGACCGGTTGTTCTTCTTCCGGATCAGCACCCAGCACAAGCACCGTCGTGTTCTTGTCCAGCGCGCCGAGATTAGTATCCGTACCCGCGCCATACTTGAGTACCAAATCTTCATCCGCATTTGTCGCACTCCACCCAACCCGATGATCAAGGTTGGGCGAACCGATCACCTCGCGGAACAATTTTTGGAACAAATACAAATCTTCGTTTGATGCGCGGTCGCCGCCCAAGCCACCCAACGCCTGAGCACCATGTTGTTGTTTGATCTCGCCCAATCGTTTAGCAATGAGATCGAGCGCCTCGTTCCAAGTTGCCGGCTCAAGGTTGCCATCTTTGCGAATCAATGGTTGCCTCAAGCGATCTGGCGCAGTTGTAAAATGATGCGCAAAGCGTCCTTTATCGCACAACCAAATTTCGTTGACGCTTTCGTTTTCGCGCGGGACGATGCGTTTGATTTGATGGTCGCGTTCGCCCATCAAAACGTTGCATCCCACCGAGCAATGCGCGCACACGCTCGGATAATCGCGCACTTCCCACACCCGCGCGCTCAAGCGAAAATCGCGCGAGGTGAGCGCACCGACCGGGCAAATATCAATCGTGTTGCCGCTAAACTTGGAATCGAAGGGCGGATCGGAGAACGAAACGATTTCGAGTCCGCGACCGCGCGCTTGGAAACCGAGCACGTGATCGTCGGCGATTTCGTCTTGGAACCGAACGCAACGCGAACATTGAATACAGCGTTCGCGATCGAGCATAATCAAATCGCCGAGCGGCACACGCTTTTCGTTGTGGAATTTCGATTCGACCGGGAAGCGCGATTGACCGGGACCGTACGCCATCGTCAAATTTTGGAGCGGACACTCGCCGCCCTTGTCGCAGATCGGACAATCGAGCGGATGCGAGGTCAGCAAAAATTCGATGATCGCGCGGCGCGCTTCTGCCACTTGCGGGGTATCGGTACGAATCGCCATTCCATCCGATACGACGGTGGTGCAAGCGGTTTGAAGTTTAGGCATCCAGGCAATTGCCGGTTTGCCCTCGGCATCCATTTCGATCTGTCCGTCTTTGCCGCGTTTCGGCGTCCCAACTTCAACCAGACACATCCGGCACATGCCGACGGGTTGCAACTTGGGATGATAGCAAAAGACCGGAATCTCGATGCCGACTTTTTTCGCGGCTTCGACGACGAGTGTGCCGTTGGGAACATCCACCACTTGATTGTCAATTGTAACTTTAGGCATTTCGATAATTTCCGATTTCTGATTTATCCATTATACCGGCGTTGGCGCAACTTGGTATTCGATGCGAGTTGGAAACGAGACGCGCTTTGAAGCGTCCAAGATTTCTAACGAGACAAGATTGCCGGCAGCATCATAATCCAAAATGACGCCCGGTTTTTCTTCATCGCTTTCCGTCACCGGCGTATCGGTAAAAATTACCGTCAACGTATCCGTTTCACGATCATAGATAACCTTCATTCCGACCTCCAGTATTTGGTGGCCTTGCTCGTGCGATAAACGGTCACCACTTGGGGTGGCTCACGGTCAACATCAACAAAAACGCGAAGCAGATATATTTTGCCTCTCTCCTCCAAACGCGATTGATACAACGCACGTCCGACTCGAACAAGTTCAGCGTAATCTGGTTTGGCTAAAACTTGCGCTACATCGCTTTGGGTTAACTTGACGACGCGCCATTTCAAAACGTGCGTGATCGGTCAAGAGAAAATTTTTGATGGGCGGCAAGTTTGGCACAGAGTATTCTCCGCTGTTCTAATGCCTTCTCGCCCAGCATCCACGTTCTTTGATATGGTGCTCGTACTCTTCCCGGAAAAGTTTCACGCTGCCCAGCGTTGGCGACGTGGCGAAATCACCCAGCGGGCACAACGTGCGTCCTTGCATTTGCTTTGCGACATCCGCCAACAAATCAATATCGCTCAACGTGCCAACCCCATTTTCAATTCGTTCGAGCACGCGCGAGAGCCAGTACGTCCCTTCGCGGCAGGGCGTGCATTTGCCACACGATTCGCGTTCGAAAAAGTGGGTCATCTTTTTTGCCGCCCACACGATGCACGTATCTTCGTCCAACACAATCACGGATGCCGAACCCAGCAACGAACCGAACGGCGCGAGCGCTTCGAAATCGAGTTTGACATCCAACACAGCTTCGTTCACCAGCGGACTCACCATTGGCCCGCTGGCGCCTGCCGGCAAAATCGCTTTCAACTTTTTACCGCCGCGAATGCCGCCGCCCAAATCGTAAATCAAATCACGGAAGGTGATACTGCCGAACGGCGCTTCATAGTTCCCGGGACGATTCACGTGTCCGCTCAAGCAAAACACTTTGGGTCCCGTGGATTTGGGCGTGCCGATCTTGGCGTACCACTCGGCACCGCGTTCGATGATGAGCGGCACATTGGCAAGTGTCTCGACATTGTTGATGACAGTCGGTTGGTTATACAGACCCACGCTCGCGGGAAAGGGCGGCTTGACGCGCGGCTGGCCCAGTTTGCCTTCCAGCGATTCGAGCAACGCCGTTTCTTCGCCGCAGATGTATGCGCCCGCGCCGCGATGCACTACGATTTGGAGGTGATAATCGGAACCAAAAATATTTTTGCCCAGATAGCCGCGTTGTTCCGCTTCGGCAATCGCGCGTTCCAAGCATTGCGCCGCGTACGGAAACTCGCCGCGAATGTAGATGAATGCGAGGTTACATTGAATCGCGTACGATGCAATCGCGATGCCCTCGATGAACTGGTGCGGATTGCGTTCCATAATTTGCCGGTCTTTGAAGGTCCCGGGTTCGGATTCATCGGCATTGGCGACGAGATAACGCGGAAAGACACCTTTGGGCAGAAAACTCCATTTGACACCCGCCGGAAAACCCGCGCCGCCGCGCCCGCGCAAGCCCGATGCTTTGACCGTATCAACCACCTGATCGGGCGTCATTTCTTTCACCGCTTTGCGAAACGCGGAATAGCCGCCGTGTTGTTCGTAAACAGCGATGTCTTTGAGATTGGGAATGTCAAGATCGCGTAAGATGAGATGTTCCATCTGCATTTCCGATTTCAGATTCATGATTTTAGATTTCAGATTGAGAAAAAATCATCAATCTGAAATCTAAAATCTAAAATTACCGGTCTACGTCGCCAAGGATAATATCCGTCATCGCAATGATCCCCACCAAGTCGGCAATGTAATACCCCTTGGAAATCAACGGCAAGGTCTGCAAGTTGGCGAACGATGGCGTGCGCACGTGAACGCGATGCGGCATATTCGTGCCATTGCTCGACACGAGAAAGCCAAGTTCGCCGCGCGGAGACTCGACCGACGCATACACAAAACCTTTGGGTGGGGTGAATCCTTCTGTCCACAATTTGAAATGATGGATGAGCGATTCCATCGAGGTTTGCAATTCAGTTTTGGGCGGCGGCGCAACTTTGCGGTTGCTGGTAATGTACGGTTGCCCTTTGGTTTTTTCCAATTTCTTGAGTGCCTGCTCGATAATGCGCAAACTCTGCCGCATCTCTTCCATCCGAACATAGTAGCATTCCAACACATCGGCTTTGGCGCGCGAGCCGGTGATTACATCGAAATCGTACTGTTCGTAGCCGGAGTACGGCGCAACTTTGCGCAAGTCCCAATTTACGCCGGTGGCGCGCAACATCGGACCCGTCACGCCATACGCGATGGCTTGCTCTGCCGTGTACTCGGCAATACCGCGTGTGCGTTCAAGCCAGATTGGATTCTTGTTCAACAAGTCTTCGTACTCTTTCAAGCGACCCGGAATCATTTGGATGAACGCGCGGACAGCCTCAGAAAAGCCGGCGGGCAAATCTTGCGCCAAGCCACCAAACCGAAAATACGAGGTCATCATCCGTGCGCCGGTAACCATCTCGAAAATGTCGAGCGCGGCTTCACGTTCGCGGAAGGCGTACGTCATCAGCGTAACCGCCCCGATGTCCATCGCTTGCGAACCCACAGCGACCAGGTGCGATTGGATGCGTTGCACTTCGCACAGGATCACGCGGGCAATCTGCGCTCGTTCTGGCACATCCACTTGCATCAACTTTTCTACGGCAAGACAGTACGCCAGATTGTTGAACAGCGTCCCCAGATAATCCATCCGGTCGAACAGCGGAATCGCTTTGAGATACGTTTTATATTCCGCATTCTTTTCGATGCCGGTGTGCAAGTACCCTACATCCGGCATCGCATTGACGATGCGCTCGCCATCCACTTCGAGCGCGACACGCAAAACGCCGTGCGTCGAAGGATGATGCGGTCCCATATTGATGAGCAATGTTTCCGATTGTGTCCCCGACCATGGCGTTGCCGGATCGGAAACGGTGAGCGGAATTTCTTGTGGCACGCCACCCAAACTGCCGATCAAGCGTTTGGGTTTGGGCGGTGGCACGGCGGTAGGTTTCTCCGGTTGAATCTCATCGTACGTGTGCGTGAACTCGACCGGTTCGTAGCCGAGGGGATGATCTTTGCGCAACGGATGGCTGGTCACATAATCAGGCAAAAGAATGCGATGCAGGAACGGATGCCCGGTAAAGTGGATGCCAAAGAGATCGAAGACTTCGCGTTCGTAGAAATTCGCGCCGGGATAAATCGAGGTTACTGAAGGCACATTGGTATCCGTGCTCGATAGTTGCACCCGCAAACGAATGCGCGTATTTTCCGGCATCGAGAGGAGATAATACAGCACATCAAAGCGTGGCTCACGCGGCAACCAATCGAGCGCGGTGATGTCGAGTAACATCTCAAAGCCGAGTTCGCTGTGCAAGAAACGCACCACGTCAATGAGCGATTCGCGTGGGATGGTAATCGTCGTGTCGCCGCGAAATTCGTACACGTCGGTGATGACATTGGGAAATCGTTCGCGCAGTTTGGAGAGAATATTTTCGATTTGCGCCATCGCACATTCCTATACTGACTACCAAATACTGTTCACTGAATACTGGATTTACCCGCGCAAGCCCCAATCGGTAATTTTAATCTGACCTTTTGGCTCGCCCTTTTTGATTTTCTCGTGCAATCTCAAAATGCCATCCATCAACGCTTCGGGGCGCGGCGGACAACCGGCAACATAGACATCCACCGGGATGATTTCATCCACCCCTTGCAGGATGGCGTAATTGTTGTAGATGCCGCCACACGCCGCGCAATCGCCCATCGCGATGACCCATTTGGGTTCCGGCATTTGATCGTACAGTTGACGCACCACTGGTGCCATCTTGCGCGAGACGCGCCCGGCGACGAACATCAAATCGGCTTGGCGCGGCGAGGCACGGTACACTTCCATCCCAAAACGCGAGAGATCAAAGCGCGGCATATAGACCGCCATCATCTCAATCGCGCAACATGCCAAACCGAACAAGAGGGGCCACATCGAGCCGGTGCGCGCCCAACGCAACACATCGTCCAGTTTGGCAAACACCATTCCCGGCGCGCCCGATTTTGTTTCGGGGGAGCCGGTGGCTACCGGAATTTCATTAGGTTTTATCGTTTGAGCGGACATTGATTTTGCTCCTTGCAATACTGCAAATTATTATATCACATCGTTATTTATCTCACAAACTTGTCAAGTGCAAATAAAAAAACGATTTTGGGTGTAAGAATCGTACAAAATCGTAGGGGCGAGGTTACCTCGCCCCTACGCAAAATGTTTTTCCAATGATACATTTGGTCGTGTGAGCAATTCGCGCGCGACTTGAATCAATGTTGGTGGATGCAACAACATATTTGCGTACGAGGCGTTCGCCATTGGGCACGCGCACTCGCCCGCGGCGATACTGCGCCGTAAATTTTTCAGCGACCCGGCTCGCTCGAACCAAATCGGTTTCAAATCGTAATTCGTCTCGCGCAAGTTGCCGACCGGCTCGGCACGAATGCAACACGACCACACATCGCCGTTCGGCGCGATGTGTCCGCTTGCCCAGCCCGCAAAGCATGGCACAATTTGTCGCTGTTCGCTCAGCGTGCGCTTGGCGATTTGGTAATAGCGCGCGCGGAACGATTGCGTAACGCGCGCAAATCCGCGCGCTGGCGTTGAACGCGCGTGATCGCTCAACAGATCGGCGATGGGTGCGTAATCGCGCGCCAGCGGTGTGATGTTCAGTCCAACGGTATCAAGTTCAACGCGCTCTTCGGCGACTTCGGTGATGTACGAATCCGGCGCGAGCGATTGCAAGCCCTTGTAAATTTCCGGAAAGCGTTTGATGTTGAATTGTGAAATAACGGTGTGAATGCTAAGAACAAGATTCGAATATTTCTTTTGTAATTCTTTCAGTGCCTTCCACGTTTCCATCGCCTTGTCCCAGTTGCCCGGCACCAGCCGAATGTCGTCATGCTCCGCGCCGATGCCATCGAGCGAGAGGTTAATGCCGATACGCGACTTGGGTGCACCGGCACAAATTTTCTCGACGCCTTCGGCGATGCGTTGCGTGAGAATGCCATTCGTCGGAATCGTGATGTATTCGGGCTGGCAATGTTGGTAACCGGCGAGCACCATCTCCGGCAAATCTTTGCGCAGAAACGGTTCGCCGCCGGTGAACGTCAAGTAAATCGGTCCGCGCCCGATGTGTTGAAACACGCGTGTCCATTCATCGAGCGAGAGGTCGTCGTTCGGCTTACGCCACACATCGCACGTGCGGCATTTGCTGTTGCAACGATACGACACGCTCACGACGATGCTGAACGGCAATAATTTTGGAAAGCCGAAACGATAGAACGACCAGTAGAGGGGGATTTTGGGAAGGAGGGAGGCGAGCATTAGTAACTCATTGTTAGTCTCTCTTAATTGCTATTTGAGACCCAGGACATTGATCGTATTCGAGCGCAATCAATCAATTTGTTGCAACTCGTTGTTTGGAAAGTTTCAGTTGACATCGGTATTGTGTTGGAAGCCAAGCGGCAAGCATCAGGAGGAAAAATGCGAGAAGCAGTACGCGAGATGTGAAAAGTGCAAACTGCATTGTCGCCTCTATTTACGGAATGTCGTGTCGGATACGTACACTGGTTGGCGTAATAACCACAAAACTATGCGGCAATTCTTCGCTGTGTTTGCGAATGGCAGCGGCAACAATCTCGGCTTTACGGTCAGGCGAGAGACCGAACAAGCGTGCGAAAATTACGCCAAGAGAAATACGACGTTGCCGAAATACCAATTCGCCAAAATCCTTATCTGCAGTTAAAAGCATCGCGCCTTCTTGATTGGCGCGCGCAAGCACCACATCATCCGAGATGCCCGGTTCCATTTCTGTGACAAAAGGAACACGGTGTCCGTCTCGTCTCAACCGTTCAACGATTTGACGATCAATACTCTCGTCAGCCAGCAAGTTCACACCGATGCCTCAATCGGATAGACAACATCAGCGCGCAACGCTTCTGTCGCAAACGCTAACGCCGCGCGGATTGCCTCCTCAGTCAGACGCGGATGGGCAGAAAGAATTTGTTCCGTTGTTTCGCCTGCTGCGAGTTTTTCCAAAATCAACTCCACGGTGATTCTTGTTCCGACGATGACGGGCTTGCCCATCATCACGGTGGGATCAGCACGAATCCATTTGTTTACGAGTTCGTTCGCCATTTTTCACCTCTCAATGTGCATTCGCTTTTTCTTTCGTGCCCAAGAAAAATCTTAGTGCATCTTTCGCACGTTGCGGTGCATTGAGCCACGTGTCTTTCATCAGCAATCGCCGCGCGATGCGATGCGGACGGAAATAGAATCGGCGGTACGCTTCGTGCCACTTGCGCTCGACGAGTTCGGCGGTCAGATCGCCTACTTGGAAATGCGCCTTGTCGGAATGAATCGCGTAATCATCCCAGGTGTGCGAAAAGAGAATGCCTTCCTTTTGCACCAGTTTCCACAACTCGGTGCCGGGGAACGGCGCAGCGATCATAAAGTTGGCAAGATCGGGATCGAGTTCCAGGGCAAGTTGCGTCGTCTTGTCCATCGTCTCTGCGGTTTCGCCGGGCATTCCGTAGATGAAAAAGCCCATCGTTTGCAGACCGGCGGCTTTGGCGTTCTTGAACGCTGCGCGCACTTGATCGAACGTTTGTGATTTTTTGACGACGCGTTTCAAGATGTACTCGTCGCCGCTTTCCACGCCAAACCCCACGCGCTTGCAACCGGCTTTCTTCATCAATTGAAACAACTCGGCATCGGTGTGATTCACTTTCATGCCGTGCACGGTAACCCAAGGTACCGTGTTCAGCCCCTCGGCGATGATCGCGCGGCACAAATCCTTGGCACGTTTCAAATCGAGATTCCAAATATCGTCAGTGATGCCGATTTCGGTCGCGTGCATCTCTTTGACCAAGTATCGCCACTCTTTGATCACATTCTCGATGGAGCGCGCGCGCCACGTATCGCCGGTAATCGGCTTGGAACAGTAGGTGCATTTGTAGGGACAGCCCCGCGAGGTTACGATGGTGTATGCGCGCGCGTGCGGATCGAGTCCATCGGTGAGGGGATTCAAGTTGGTGTAACGTTCGATTTTGAAGAGGTGATACGCCGGCATCGGAATGTGATCGAGATCGGGACGCAACGGACGATCGAGATTGTGCATCACTTTGCCAAACGCATCGCGCCACGACAAACCTAGCACATTTCGCAAGCGTGCATCGTTGACATTCTTACCATCTTCAAGAATCCGCAAAATTTCGATGAGCGTATCTTCGCCTTCACCGCGCACCACCAAATCCACTTGCGGCTTTTGCATGGATTCGTCCGGCTGGAGCGTGAGATGTGGTCCCCCAAAGATCGTGATCGCACCGCGCTGTTTGGCCGCGATGGCGTCGCGCCACGCATTCTCAATCAGAACGGTCGGCGCAGAAAAACCCACGACATCGTACGGATGACCTTCTGCAATGGCGCGATCTAATACGTGCGCAACCGATTCTTCTTCAACCGCGCCATCGAACAATGTTACATCGGTATAGCCATTTGCCAGCAAAGAGCCGGCAAGATACCCCAAACCGTTATGAATATGGGCGCGCGAATTCCATACTTTGGATTCGGGCGAGACAAGTAAGATTCTCATAGGTTCACCACAGCGATGATTATACCTCAATAGACCGAATGCGTCATTGCGAGCGAAGCGAAGCAATCAAGTTAGTAGGAGATTGCCGTGCCGCTGCGCGGCTCGCCATGACAATCAAAAGGCGAGACCCTCCTCGCCCCGCCTCAACGAAATCAGAATCAGCGCCTAGCCCAGTTCGCGCACATATTTTTGTAAATCCCGTTGAGTAATGCGAACTGGATTTTCTTTGACGATCTGTGCCATCTCCTTGGGCGTCAAACGGAGTTTAAGGTTTTCGTAGGCTTCTTCCGGGCTACCGCCATAGCCCAGTTTCTTTTTGCCATTCTTCATGGCAAAGAGATAAAAGTAATGCGGATGATTGAAACTGCTCATGCCTTGATTAATGCTCCTTCGTAAACGCCGGATTTTTCGCGCAAGAATTGTGGCAATCCCTCATTCACTTGCTGCTCAAACTTGCCTTGGAGCAATTGCTTGTAAAACTTGTAATCAATCCCCTTGACCTTCTCAGCGTCGGGATAGCGATGATAATTTTCTTTGGACATCCGGCTTTTGCCCTCGGCGATGAGTTGATAACCCAGTGCCGAGCCGGGATACGGTGCATAGTACGAAATTGAAGGCAAGACGCGCTTCATCCGCTTGAGCATACGAATCGTGTCAAAGGCATCTTCGCGCGTTTCGCCGGGAATCCCCAGCATAATGTTCGCCCAGAATTTTGGGGGAATGTAACCCCGTGCTTCCAAGTCATCGCCGATGCGATTGAGCAAGTCAATCGCAAAATAATTATCTTCCGCCGTGCATTCCTTGTTCAGGATTTCCAGCACACGATCACTGCCCGATTCAAAGCCAATCGAGATAATGTTCCAATTCGTCTCGCGCACCAGCGCCTCGAACAAATCGGGCCATTGACGCACCGTGTCTGAACGCGCCGCCGCCCAATAGGGCCAGCGTTTGTGCGCTTTGCGTGGGAATTTCTCCAACCATTCTTTGAGCCAGGGCGGATTTTGGAAAAACATCGAATCGTGGATGACGAACGAGCCGATCGGACCATACGTGTCATCCAGAAAATTCAACTCGTCAATCACCTGATCTACCGATTTACGCCCCATATTGGCGATGTAGGATGCCTCGTTGCAAAAGACACATTGCCACGGACACACGCGACTGGTGAGAATGGTGGCGACGGGACCAGGACCCCAGCCACATTCCGGTTCAAGGGGCCAGGGAAAGTCCGGCAAGTTGGGATTGGGCCACAGCGTGCGATCCATGAGGGGCCAGTCCGCCATAGATTTCGCGCCCACACCTTGCACCACCCGGGGAAACGCACGCGGGTCTTTCATCAAGTCCACAATGATATTCTCGCCGGGACCTTGCACAATCACATCGAACTCTTGGACAGTTTCCATCTCGTCCGGCGCGACGGTGGCGTGCATTCCGCCGGTGATGACCAATCCTTTGGGATTAACGCGCTTGAAAATTTTCGCGGCTCGATACGCAAACGGGTACGTGTAACTACGTACGTTCATCAGCAGAACATCGTACCCTCGAACGTGTGGCGCGAGTTCGTTGAACGAACGGATGGAACGCGTCGAAAACAGATCGGTCGCAATACCGTTGTTTTTCAAAATCGTGCGCAGGAGACCCAGCCCGTGATCCTGCCAGCGATCGTGTGCGCCCGCTGGGCGGATGAATACTCCCAGGTCTCCCAGGTCAAGCCAAAGTCGTTTCATCAGCACGCCACCTGTGTTTCTTCCACCATCGTCCTGACATCGTCCTTTTCTTTTTTGGGCAAAATGATTTTGAGCGCCATCCGCAATGTCCGGGGAAAATGTTGCCACGTGGATTTCCGCATCAAGGTCATCGCAATACGATGCGGGCGCAAATAGAATCGGCGATACGCTTCTTTCCATTTCTTTTCTTGAATCGTGGCCGTTGTCTCGCCCAACTCATACCGTGCCTTGCCTTCAAAGAACACGTAATCTTGCCAATCCTTGACCAACATTCGCCCGCCGTTCCGATGCACCTGCTCCCACACTTTGGTGCCGGGATACGGTGTCATCATCGAAAAGTTCGCAACGAGCGGGTCGAGTTCGCACGCTAGGCGAATCGTCTTTTCCATCGTCTCTTCGGTATCGCCTGGCAAGCCGATGATGAAAAAGCCAACGGTTTCCAAGCCAACCTTTTTCGCGTTCTTGAACGCTTGACGAATCTGGTCGTGCGTTACGCGCTTGTCAATGGATTCCAAAATATCTTCGTCGCCGGTTTCCACCCCAAACGCCAGCCGTTTCAAACCGGCTTCTTTCATATGCCGCAATAAATCTTCATCAGCGAGATTGGCGCGAATACCGTTGATGAGAATCCAGGGTACGTGATTCAATTTTTCCTTGATGAGCAAATCCGATAGTTCGTGCAAGCGTTTGCGATTGATGTTCGCCGAATCGTCGAGGATGCCGATTTCTTGCGCGCCCAAATCGTGAACGAGATGCGCCCACTCTTTGACGACATTCTCCGGCGAACGCGCGCGCCACTTTTCCGCCATCACCGATTGCGAGCAGAACGTGCACCGATAGGGACAGCCGCGCGACGTCATAATGCTGAACGATTTGCCCTTTTCGATAGCGTCGATCGCCGGTTGCAGCGAGGTGTAACGTTCCATCTTAAAGTAATGATACGCCGGGAAAGGCAAGGCATCGAGATTGGCAATCGCGGGACGCTCGGGCGTGTGGCGAATCTTGCCATCGGTCGTTTGATAGGTGATGCCGAGCACGCCATCGAGCAGTTTGTTCGCCGGATCGAGTAGATCAACCGATTTAAAGCCGGGATTATTCTTCTTTGCCTGTTCCACCACCTCGCACAGATTGAGCCAGGTTTCTTCGCCTTCGCCGCGCGCCACCACATCAATTTCCGGCCGCGAGGCGGCTTCTTCCGGCAAGGCGGAAACGTGGGGACCGCCTTGCACAATGACCACATCGCGCACGGATTTGATTTCGCGCGCGGCATACCAACCTTGCTTCACTTGCGGTGTGTTGCTCGTGATGCCCACAATGTCGGGTTGATACTCGCGGACGAAATCAGCTAGCTTGACATCTTCCACATCCATATCGAACACGCGCACCTCATCGCCCCGTCGTTCACTCACCGCAGCGAGATAAGCAATGCCGAGATGGGGGGTAGTGCGGGTATCAATCGGCAATTGAAAACGTGGATTGATTAAGAGAACACGCAAAGGAAAACCTCCTTGGGGGAGTGTAGCAATTAGAGTGTCGAGTTAGAGATCGAGTGTAAAGAGAGCGTATAGAGTAGCGTGCACATTATAGCATTGAGCCAGAGCCAAGTCAATTATTGTGCCCGCGGGAATATATAATTTTTATAAAAATATTTCAATAAATTACCGCACCGTTATTCCTTATTCATCAACGAGGTTGAGAAATTCAAACGCGCGGGCACCCGCCACCGGAAATCCGGCTCGCGGTCGCGATAACTGACGGTTTTGCGGTACCCAAAATCGGTACTAAAACTGGAGAACGCTCGCCGCTGATAATAATGGGGTGGATGTCGGCGCAACGCGCGTATCCCACGCGCGGCGATGGAGAGCGGCGTGTACGCTTTGCGACAAATCCAATCGTACCCGCGCCGCAATTGTTCAACCGTCATTTGTTTGGGTTGGAATACGACATGCGCGGTATCGTACTTGCTCCATGGTATATTCGGCAGCAAACGGCCTTGGGCTTCATATTCGCGGCGCAAGGCGGTGCCGGGATAGGGCGTCATAATCGTAAAACTCACGGCGTCCAATTCACTTTCGCGCACAAAGTCCCACGTGTTTTCAAAAACATCGGGGGTATCGCCATCCAAACCCAGCACAAACAATCCCACCACGCCAATGCCGTGTCGGTGGATCGTGTCAATCACGCGCTTGTACTCTTCGATCCCGCCCTTGCTCTTGCCCCCCAGATCACGCCGATTGCTCGCATTGATGGATTCAAAGCCAATGAACAATTTATCCAAATGCGCTTGCCGCGCCAGTCCGAGTAGTTCCGGAAAATTGCCCACCATCATTTCGGCTTGGGCTGTCCAGCCGTTCAGATCGAGTTTTTTCAGCGCATCGAACAATTGCACGATGTAATCGGGATGCGTGCGAAAGTTGAGACCAAAATTATCATCGGTCAGGAAAAAGCGTTTGATGCGCCGCCGCTGAATTTCATCCACCACTTCATCAACCGGACGATGGCGCATTACTTTGCCGCTCACCCGAATCGCGGTACAAAAATGACAATCGCGGGGACAACCGCGCGTGATCTCCATATAGGGCGTCCAATAGTGGCGATGTTCGTCCACCATCTTGAGCACGCGGTCCGTGATCGCGGTAACGCCCGCCAGATCAATCCACGATTCATCGGTGTAGATTTTTTGCAAGCGATCATTCAGCGCATCCGAAATGATTTGGGGCCAGGTGTGATACCCTTCCCCAACGGCAGTCACGTGCGCCCACTGCGACACTTCGTCCGGCGCAAGCGTGGCGTGCGTGCCACCCACTACCACCGTTGCGCCGCGTCGCTGTGCAATGAGCGCGATTTCTTTGGCGCGATCAATCGTCAACGTCTTGCTCGTGATCCCCACCAAATCGTGTTTCCCCAAACGATGCAATGGCAAAGGACCCAAGTCTTCGTCCCAGATTTCGACCGGAATTTCCTCCGGCACCAGACTGGCTAAACGCATCAACGTATAGGGTGAGCCGGGCGCTTTGCCCCACAAGCGTCCTTCGCGCCCAGGCCAAATGAGTACGATTTTTTGAATGTCCATCTATGGCTCTCCTCGCCGATTGACACGGCGCGCAAATGTAAATACCCGTGCCGCAACGAACGCATCGGCACGTTCGTCATATTCTCGAACGAACACATTGACGTGTTGTTCGTCAATCATAATCAAGTTGTACGCGTTACCATTGCCATGACGCAAACGATCACTTGTCGCTGTGCCAGCCCGTGCCACCACAATGCCCTGCGCGGTTTGTTCCGCGTGCGCCACGTGGGTGTGTCCATTCAACACAAGTTCAACGCCATGGCGCGCCAGAAAATCGAGCGTGTGTTCCGCGCGCCAAAAGCCGGCGGGCTGCCAGCCTTGCCAAATCAATTGATGATGCGTAACCACAACACGTACAGCCTCGTGTGGCAGGGCGGCAAGTTGTGCGCCCAGCCAGTCCCGCTGTGCGCGCGACCAAAAGCCGCCGGGCAGAATTGGGCGATTGTCGTTCAAGCCGATGGCACACAACCCATCCACGCGCAGTACCGCGTCAATATCGTTGTGGATGTACCGGGCGTACCGCGCAAAACGATGCGTGAACCGTTCGACCAGATCAGCCACCGGCAAAATGGGTTGATCGTGATTGCCGGGAATGGTCAAGGTCGGCGCGTGAATCTGCGCGAGAAAATCGCGCGCCTGTTCAAACTCGCGATGACGTGCACGCATCGTCAAGTCGCCGGAAACAATCACGGCGTCTGGGTTCAACGCCGCGATTTCGCGCAAGATAATTTCGTCGAGATGCGTGTTGTGATGCGGACCAAAGTGTAGGTCGGAAAGATGGATGAGGGTCGGCATAGTATCGGTAGGGGCGAGTCCCCTCGCCCCTACGCTTAGATTTTCTTCACCAATTCATCGGTGTCAATTTGCGCGCGTTGTAAACGCCCGCTATAATCTACATAGATTGTCTTCCATTCGCAAAATGTGTCAAGTACCACCGGTCCGCCACCTTCGCGATGGCCATTGCCGGTGCCGCGCGTGCCGCCAAACGGCAATTGCACTTCGGAGCCGATGGTGCCGGCATTGATGTAGAGCAACCCGGTGGTTACATCGCGCATCGCTTCAAACGCGCGATTCACGTTTGAGGTGTACACCGAGGTGGAGAGACCAAAGTTCGTTCGATTGTTCACTTCAATCGCTTCTTCCAACGAATGGATGGTCAAGACCGAGAGCGAAGGTCCAAAGATTTCTTCTTGTGCCACACGCATGGTGGGGGTAACATTATCAAAGATGGTGGGCTTGTAGAACGAACCTTTGGCCAGATCGCCTTCGGTAGCAAAATCACCGCCGATGAGCACAGTGGCGCCTTCTTGCTTGGCGATTTCGGTGTACTCGTGTATCTTTTGAGCGGCTTTTTTGTTGATAACCGGACCAACATCGGTCGTAGGCAGTAAGCCATCACCCAGCCGCAACTTGCTCACGCGTGCAACCAGTTTATCCATCAGCGGTTGCTTGATCGCCTGATGCACAATCAAACGACTGCAGGCGGTACACCGTTGCCCGGTCGTGCCGAACGCGCTCCACACAATTCCATCAATCGCCAGATCAAGGTCGGCATCGTCCATCACGATGATCGCATTCTTGCCACCCATCTCCAGCGAAACGCGTTTGAGCTTCTGCGCCGCCTTGATGCTCACATCGCGCCCAATGTCGGTCGAGCCGGTGAACGTGATCAAGCGCACCGCCGGATGTGCGACGAGGGCGTCTCCCACCACGCCACCACCGCCGGTGATAAGATTGACCACGCCGGGCGGAAAGCCGGCTTGTTCGTAAATTTCGATCATCTTGACCGCCAGCACCGGCGTATCGCTTGCCGGTTTCCAGATCACGGTGTTGCCGCAAACGAGCGCGGGAAACATTTTCCACGCCGGGATCGCAATCGGAAAATTCCACGGCGTAATCGCGGCAACGACACCCAGCGGATCGCGCACTGCCATCGCCCATTTGCTGGGCAACTCGCTGGGAACCAGCAAGCCATTGAGCCGGCGACCTTCACCTGCCATGTACATCGCCATATCAATGGCTTCTTGAACATCGCCCAACGCTTCTGGGAGCACCTTGCCCATTTCGCGCGTGAGCAGTTCGCCCATCTCTTGTTTGCGCGCGCGCAAAATTTCCGAGACGCGATAGATCAATTCCGCGCGTTTGGGCGCGGGATACTTGCGCCATTTCTCAAACGCGGTTTGCGCCGCGTTCACCGCATCGGCAACATCTTGCGCATCCGATGCCGGCACCAAACCGATCAACTCGCCGTTGGCGGGGTTGTAACTAGCAAACGTTTTGCCCGTGCGCGCAGGCACCCATTGACCGTTGATAAAGTTTTTAAACTCGGACATTCGAAACGCCTCCTCGTTGAAGATTTCGCCTTTTCTATTTTATCCGAATTGCGCCAATTCGTAAACAAGTCCTTATGACTTTTTAATGCGTCAAGTCATTTCCTTATGTCTTTTTAAGTGGCACACGTTAGAATTATCTCGCAGAAAGGTTTTTTATGCGTGATCGAATTGAATTCTTGTTTGCTCACTGGGCAATTGCTAAACTGAACGATTTGCGGGGACCACGTTGGCGCGCACTCGTTGAGCGAGTGGCAGCGTTACCGTCCACGCATCCCGATGCCTTGGCATTTGCCTTGATGATGATTCGCTTGAATGGCTGTGTGGTATGCACAGCGCAACGCTATCGCGAACGCAACGGGTGCGCCGATTGTTCGCGGTTTGTGTTGACCACGCTGGCAAAAGAAAGCGAAGCGAGTTTGCTAGCCCGTTTCCGCGCGGCGCAAAAAGAGGTTGCCGCGTCATTGCGAGAAACGCGGCGCGAAAAAGTGAGGCAAGTCGCCTAATGGCTCGACATTCTTCTCCTGCCCTCGTGGCACACGAACATACTTGGACGGGCGAGAAACTATCGTTGCTCGCCATCTTTGCGCATCCGGAAGATGAATCGTTTGGTCCAGCCGGCACGCTCGCCAAGTACGCCAGCGAGGGCATTCAAGTCTCGTTGGTGGCTGCCACGCGCACAAATGCCGCGAACGAAGCAGGCAATACCCTGCAACAACCGACACGCGATCGCGTCTGTTCTTGCCGCGCCTCCGGCATTCGCCGGGCATGTCTCTTCGATCAGCGGCGCGGCGAGTTGAAACATATTGCGCTCGATGTCATTGTGGAACGCTTGGTGCGTTGGATTCGCGAGACGCGCCCCCAGGTGATCATTACGTTGGGTCCCCATGGCTTGACTGGCGATGAAGATAATCGCGTCATCAACATGGCGACCCGGCTTGCCTTTCACGCTGCCGGCAATCCCAACCAATTCACCCATCATCTTGAAGACGGCTTGGCACCGCATACACCGCAAAAGTTGTACTATTGCTTGGTGCCACAAAGTTTGGTGCAACGCTGGGGCATTCCTGGCATCCACGCCGTGCCCGATCAAGAGATCACCACCGTGCTCGATGTTTCGATGTACCATGAAGCCATCAAGAACGCGCTCTACTGCCAACGCCACGGTGAATTGGATTTCATTCGCTGGCTCACCGAGAATCCACACGTGCAATGGAACGCGGAATATTATACCCTCATTGAATCACGTTTGCGAAAAAAATCTAAACACGAAAAAGATTTGTTCGCCGGTTTGAGATAGGGGCGAGGGTACCTCGCCCCTATAAATTTTTGTGGTATAATCAAGGCGATGACAACGTCGTCAAAATATCTGCCCAATGCCGAACCTTTCTATTTTCCCGGCAATCGCATCGGTTGTTTGCTCATTCATGGATTCACCGGCACGCCGTACGAAATGCGCGCGCTGGGCAAGCGTCTTGCCGAACAGGGCTATACGGTGCTTGCCCCGGCACTCGCGGGCCACGCCACGCAACTTGCCGATCTGCTGCCCACGCGTTGGACGGATTGGTATGCCAGCGTGACGCACGCTTATGCGCAATTGCGCGAGACGTGCGATGCCATCTTCCCGATTGGCTTGTCGCTGGGGGGCGCATTGGCATTGCACCTCGCCGCGCATCGTCCCCTTGCCGGCGTCGTCGCGGTCTCGGCACCCTTTACGATTGAGAATCCCCTGATTCCACTCTTTCGATTTTTCCCCTTTCTCTACAACTTGATGCCCGCCACCCCTAAACGCGCCAGCGATGTAGATACGGTTGATCAAAGCATTCACGCCAATCGTCCGGAATACCCGGCGTATCCCACCCGCGCCGCCACCAATTTGATTTTCGATTTTCTGCCGCACCTGCATTCCGATTTGATGGACATTACTGCCCCGGTGTTGCTGATTCAATCGCGCGGTGACCGCACGATTCCGGCAAATTCATTGGACGAATACACCCGGCGCATTGCCTCTCGACAGGTTGAAACGCTATGGCTGGAAAAAGGCGGTCATTTGGTTCTGGAAGATGTGTCAAAGGAACAAGCATTCGATGCGATTCTGAACTTTGTGCGCCGCTATTCATAGATAACCAGATTAACCCGTTGACATCATCGTTCCGTCCTTCGCCTTTTTGTCATTCGTCATCAGAAGAGAGGAGAATTTCCTATTGCGTTCACCACGCGTTCGGATGAAAATGAACAATGTAGCACAGGATTCAATCCTGTGCTACGCGCCTACGTCGTATTTTCAAGAGTTGTTCATTCGCCGTTGGCGCACCAGCAGAGAGATGAAAATAAGCGAGTGAGCGCATAGTGTGGCGCTTGAGCGCCCGCGCAATGAATCGCGCGACTACAAACCTATTTTCAAGGGAGTTATTCATTCGTCGTTGACGCACCAACGGTCGGATGAAAGATAGACTG
This sequence comes from Anaerolineae bacterium, assembly GCA_034433515.1. Classification (GTDB taxonomy): domain Bacteria; phylum Chloroflexota; class Anaerolineae; order UBA4142; family UBA4142; genus DAOTXS01. The sequence continues at coordinate 43,197 of DAOUAL010000004.1, forward strand.
GGTGTAGGACAAATTTCAAATTTGTCCTACATTTTCAAGGGAGAAACCATGGAACATTCCGAAGGCACATTCCAAGGTGCAGGCAATCTCAAATTGTTCTATCAATGTTGGCGCCCGGAGGGTGAGGTGCGCGCCGCGCTGGCAATTGTGCATGGCTTTGGCGAACATAGCGGTCGCTATCCGAATGTCGTTCAACACTTTGTCCCACGCGGCTATGCAATTTACGCCCTCGATCATCGCGGACATGGTCGCTCACCGGGACAACGTGGATACATCAACACGTGGAACGAGTATCGCGAGGATGTGCATGCGTTCGTACAAATGGTTACCACCTACACGTCGTCGCGCCCGATCTTTTTGTGGGGGCACAGTCTTGGTGGCCTCATCGTTCTTGAGTACGCGCTCCACGATCCCGATGGCTTGCGTGGCGTGATCGCTAGCGCGCCATTGCTGGGTCAAGCCGGCGTCTCGCCGATTCTGATCGCGCTTGCACGCGTGCTCTCACGGATCGCCCCCAAGTTCTCACTCAGTACCGGGTTGGACGCAACAACCCTTTCGCGCGACCCAGCCGTGGTGCAAGCGTACATCAGCGATCCGCTCGTGCATAGTTTAGCCACGCCGCGTCTCAGCACCGAAATCACCGCCGCGCAACGATGGACTCTGGCGCACGCCAGCGAATGGCGCGTGCCCTTGCTCCTCTTCTTCGGCACCGCCGATCGCTTGGTTCCTCCAGAAAATACGCGCGCGTTTTTCGATGCCATCACCTTCGCCGACAAGCACAAAATCGAATACGAAGGCGCGTATCACGAAGCCCACAACGACATCATTCACGCGCAAGTGATGGCGGATGTGGAGCAGTGGTTGGAAGCACACATGTAGGACAAATATAAAATTTGTCCTACAAAGGAGCCACGATGAAAGCACTCGTCAAAAAATTCGCGCAACCCGGCTTGTGGCTGGATGATGTGCCCGAACCACACGTGGGCATCAACGATGTGCTGATCAAGATTCATAAGACCGCCATCTGCGGCACCGACGTTCACATCTACAACTGGGATGCGTGGTCCCAAAAAACCATCCCCGTGCCAATGACGATTGGGCATGAGTTTGTCGGTACGATTGCTGGGTTTGGCAGTAACGTGCAAGGTTTTCAAATCGGTGAGATTGTGTGCGGCGAAGGACACATTGTTTGTGGCAAGTGCCGCAACTGTCTGGCGGGGCGTCGTCATTTATGCAAAGACACGCAAGGCGTCGGTGTGAATCGCACCGGCGCATTCGCCGAATATCTCTGCATCCCCGCCACGAATGTTTGGCACGCTGATCCCCGCATCCCCCTCGACATCTTGGCGATCTTTGACCCGTTCGGCAATGCCACTCACACCGCGCTTTCGTTCAACGTGCTGGGGGAAGATGTGCTCATCACCGGCGCGGGACCCATCGGTATGATGGCGACCGCCATCGTCAAGCATGCCGGCGCGCGCTATATCGTGACCACCGATGTCAACCCCTATCGGCTGGAACTGGCAAAGAAGATGGGCGCGACGGTGGCGTTGAATGTCAAAGAAAAAAGAATCGCGCAGGTACAAAAAGAACTGGGGATGAAAGAAGGATTCGACGTGGGCTTGGAAATGTCCGGCAATCCCGATGCCTTGCACGAGATGATTGACAATATGTGTCACGGCGCAAAAATCGCGTTGCTTGGAATTCCCAATCAAGAGATCGCCATTGATTGGAACAAGGTCATCTTTAATATGTTGACGATCAAGGGAATCTACGGACGCGAAATGTTCGAAACGTGGTACTTGATGCAAACGATGCTACAAAGCGGACTTGACATCAGCCCGGTGATTACGCATCGTTTCCATTACACCGAATTTGAAAAAGCCTTCGAGGTGATGCGGTCGGGGAATGCGGGGAAAGTGATTTTGGATTGGGAGAGTTGACAAAGGACGGGAGGCGTGATCCGTGTTGCGTAAAACGGAATACGCAACACGATGCGGGTGAGGTAAAGGATGTCCAACAAACTGCAATGGATTTCCGATGAAATGAACGCGCTGCAAGAGCAGGGACTCAAGATCACCATCCGCACGATTGGTTCACCGTGCGGACCCTGGATGATCGTGGACGGCAAGCGCGTGCTGAATTTTTGCACGAACAACTATCTGGGACTCGCGAACGATCCGCGCCTGCGCGAGGCGGCGAAAAAAGCGATTGACGATTGGGGCGTGGGACCTGCCGCCGTGCGCAGCATCGCCGGCACGCTTGAATTGCATCGTGCGTTCGAACGCCGCATTGCCGCGTTCAAAGGCGTGGAGGACGCGCTCTATGTGCAATCCGGCTTTTGTGCCAATCAAGCCGCCATTCCACCGATGGTTGGCAAAGAGGATGTGATCTTTACCGATCGCTTGAACCACGCGAGCATCATTGACGGCTGTCGTTTATCGTCCGCAAAAATCATTATCTACGAACATTGCGACGTTGCGGACGCCGAGCGCGTCATCAAAGAGAACGTCGGCAACTATCGGCGCGCGATGCTCATCACCGATGGGGTCTTTTCGATGGACGGCGACGTGGCGCCACTCGACCAATTGTACGAGGTGTGCGAAAAGTACGGCGTGATCACGATGGTGGATGACGCGCACGGCGAAGGGGTGCTGGGACGTGGGGGGCGCGGCATCGTGGATCATTTCAACTTGCACGGCAAGTTCGATTTGGAAATTGGCACGCTCTCGAAAGCGTTTGGCGTGGTGGGGGGCGTGATTGCTGGCAAGAAAATCGTCATTGATTGGATTCGTCAGCGCGCGCGACCATTTTTGTTTTCGAGCGCGGTGACCGCCGCCGACACCGCCGCCTGTCTCGCGGCAGTGGACGTGTTGGAACAATCTACCGAACTCGTGGACAAGTTGTGGGAGAACACACGCTATTTCAAGGGCGAGATGAAGCGGCTCGGCTTCGATACCGGCGTCAGCACCACTCCTATCACACCGATTATGCTCGGCGAAGCACCGCTCGCGCAGCAATTTTCGCGCGCGCTGTTCGAGAATGGCGTCTTCGCGATGGCGATTGGTTATCCCACTGTCCCCAAAGGCAAGGCGCGTATCCGCGTGATGATCAGCGCGGCGCACTCGCGCGAGGATTTAGATCGCGGGTTGGAGGTGTTTGCGCGGGTGGGAAGGGAATTGGAGGTGATTCGATGAGCCAATGATGATGGTTTTGTCGCTTTGCGCTTCTGTAACCGACAATCTGTAACTTAAAATCTGCAGGAGGCGACAAATGAAAACTCGACTTACTTTGATCGTCCTTTTGTTTATCGTGCTCGGCTTGAGCGCGCCCACTGCGTCCGCGGCACCACGCGATGTGTGCGTCAGCAATGGCACGGGGAATTGGAACACCGCTGGCACGTGGAGTTGTGGTCACGTACCCACCAACACCGACATTGTCATCGTCAACAACGGTCACACTGTCACGCTAGACGCGGACGGCTTCGCGTACCAACTCATCGTCGGCGGCGGTACGAGCGGCACGCTGAGTCAGGATGCCACACCACGCACATTGTCGGTGGGCGCCGGCGGAGTGAGCATCAGCAACGGAGGCACACTCAACAGCCCGTCGAATCTAAACATCTCTGGCAACGTGGCTGTCAATGGCACCTTCGACGGCGGTTCCGCAACGGTCACCATTCAAGGCGATTTGAACATTTCGAGTTCCGGCACGTTCACCGCGTCCAGCAATCAGATCACGATCACCAACGGCAATTTCACCAACAGCGGCACGTTCAACCACAACAACGGCACACTGGTGATGAACGGCTCGTCTGCCAAAAGTATCAACAGCACCGGGGGTGTCACGTTCAACCATCTGCAGATCAGCAACTCGGCGGGCGTGAGCCTCACCTCCAACGCGACGATTCAAGGCACACTCACCTTGAATTACGATCTGCATGTCTCGGGCGGATACGCGCTAACGATGGGACCTAGTTCCGCTACAGTGGGTGGCGCGGATGTGGTCGGCAAGACAAAACGCACATCACTTTCATCTGGCACCGCGTACACCTTTGGCAGTGCGTACACAACGATCACCTTTGGGTCGGGTGGAACGTTGCCCAACGAAGTATCGGTCGAGTTGTTCAAAACCGCGCCGGGCGGCTTGGCAAACGCGGTGCAACGCTACTATGTGATCACGCCAACAGACGGCAGTGGCTACACCTTCGACCTGCGTCTGCACTATCTCGATTCAGAACTGAGCGGCATCACCGAAGCGAATCTGCAGATGTGGCGACAGGATAGCGGGCGCTGGACTTTGCAAGCGCGCACGAACAACAACACGACGGACAACTGGGTCGAAAAGACGGGGCTGACCAATTTCTCGCTCTGGGCGCTCTCGGACAGCGGCGCGCCCACCGCCGTCACGCTCTCCTTGTTCGATGCGCGCGTGGAGGCGACGAATGCGTTGCTATTCGCTGGACTTGTGTTCGTGCTGGGTGTGGTACTGTGGTGTGTAAAGATAAAAGACAGATGACGTAAGGACGAAGGATCGGCGATTCTGCAATCGGCAACCGGCAATCACCACTCGATCACCGATCAGCCGTCGTCGGTCTTTCGTCCTTTTGGGGGACAAACCATGGCGAGCCCAACACTTCTCTACCTCTCGCGTGCCGATGTCGAGTCGGTGGGCGTGACGATGAAAGAAATCATGGACGCGCTTGAAATCGCGTTTCGCGAACACGGCGAGGGGCACGTAGAAATGCCGCCCAAGCCCGGCATCCACACCCAACCGGATGCGTTCATTCACGCGATGCCCGCGTACATTCCCGCGTTGAAATCGGCGGGGATGAAATGGGTGAGCGGCTATCCCGAAAATTACAAACGCGGTTTGCCGTACATCACCGGCTTGCTCATTCTCAATGAGGTCGAGACCGGCATGCCGCTCGCGGTGATGGATTGCACATGGATTACCGCAATGCGGACGGGCGCGGCAACCGCTGTGGCGGCAAAATACCTCGCACGTCCGGAATCAGAATCGGTTGGCATTCTGGGATGCGGCGTGCAAGGACGCAGTAATCTCGAAGCGTTAAAGGTGTTGTTCCCGATCACGCGCGTCGTTGCGTACGATACCTTACCCGATGCGGCAGAACGCTATGCACGCGAGATGAGCGAACGCTTCGGCGTTGAGGTAACGATTGCCAAACAACCACGCGAAGCGGTAGCGGGACTAGACATCGTCGTTACGGCGGGTCCCATTCTGCGCAAACCCCACGCGACGATCAAAGCGGGGTGGCTCGCGGAAGGCGCGTTCGCGTCGCTTGTAGATTTCGATTCATACTGGGATGGCGCGGCGATGCGCGAGGCATCCAAGTTTTGCACGGATGATATTCCGCAATTCGAACACTATCGCACGCTGGGTTACTTTCAAGATACGCCGCCGATTTATGCGACAGTGGGTGAGTTGGTCGCCGGCAAGAAGCGTGGGCGCGAGAATGCAAAGGAAAAGACAATGACGTGTAATCTAGGTCTCGCGCTGGATGATATGGCAACCGCACCCATCGTGTACCGGCGTGCGATGGAACGCGGTGTGGGGACGTGGTTGGAGTTGTGAGGAGGTTGCGATGTTGCTCGGTGCGCATATGTCCATTGCCGGCGGCGTGGAGAATGCCGTCTTGCGCGGTCAGAGTGTTGGTTGCGAAGCAATTGGAATGTTTACCAAAAACAACAATCAGTGGAAAGCCAAGCCGCTGAAACAAGACGATGCGGATCGTTTCAATGCCGCCCTCGTCGAAACCGGGATTCGCTCCGTCGTCGCGCACACCTCGTACCTCATCAACCTCGCTTCGCCCGATGTCGCCCTGTGGAAGAAATCTATCGCGGCGATGGAAGATGAATTGAAACGCTGTGAATTCCTCGGGATTCCGTATCTCGTCTTGCATCCCGGCTCGCATATGGGCAAAGGCGTGGACTGGGGCATTCAACGCCTCGCCGATGCGTTCGATCACATTCATCGCAAACTGCCCAACCTGCGTGTCATGACGCTGCTGGAACAGACGGCGGGGCAAGGGACCAATCTGGGACACACGTTTGAGGAACTGGCGCGGATGCGTGAACTGATCGAAGAAAAAACGCGCATCGGTTTCTGCGTGGACGCGTGTCATTTGTTCGCCGCCGGCTACGACTTGCGCACGCCCGAAACGTACGCGGATGTGTTCAAACGCTTCGACGATGTGATCGGTATTGCACACCTCAAGGCGTGGCATCTCAACGATTGCAAGAGCGATCTGGGCGCGCGCGTGGATCGGCACGAGCACATTGGCAAGGGGAAATTGGGTAAAGCCGCTTTCAAAAATATTTTGAACGATCCGCGCTGGCACGATTTGCCCGGTATCTTGGAAACACCCAAGAGCGAGGATATGCACGAAGACAAAACGAATCTGCGTGTGTTGAGATCATTGATTGACGCATAGAGTCAAAGCCGAACACATGCCTCGCCCCACCTCGATGAAGATCCTTTCAACCGCCGAAATCGAACAACAAATTGCGCACTATGCGCTTGAATTTGATTTGATCAAAGATGACGAAATCGAATGGCGGTATCAGCCGCCGGCTTTCGTTGTCGCCTTCGTGGATTATCTCGAAACGTTTCAGCGGATTCCCTCGCCAGACGAATTCGCCGCACATTACATCACGCTGAATCGTACAACATTGAACGACGAATTTCTGCGCAAATGGAGACCAGCGGAACGCGCATCGAAAAAGCAAGCGCTTCTCGCGCGGCTCAAGCGCGCGTATCCTTCCTTTGTGCGCGATGTGTATTTGCTCGCGCTTCTCCGCGAGAATGACCTCAGCGTTGACTATGATCCCGCGCAAGATGTGGAAGGCGGCGTGGATTTGATTATAACGCATCGCGCGCGTAAACTCCACGTACACGTGTTCCTCGATAGCCCACGCTCCAAGCAAGGTCGCGTGAAAAAGAATCGGCGCCACACCTTTGCCGGCAAACATCTCGATCTTGTGCTGAAACCGACTGAGTGCAAACACGTTGGCGAATTCTGGTTGCCCACGCCCAAGCACGTTGAGCAAATCAAACGCGCGTTGGGATAGGACGCGGACAAAATCAAAAAATAATCTGTCCTCCGTCGTTTTCCCCCAGGACTGTTGCAAAGTCCCTTGACAGGCGGTTAAAACCACTGCAATCACTACCCGAAGCCGACCTGCGTCGGCTGGTTTTAGTCGCCGTAGGGCGACTTAGGGTGTTGGTTGCTGCGACTTCAGTCGCCCGATCCGACTTTGCAACAGCCCTGCGTTTTCCCCTTGACACTCGTTTCCGCATCGGCTATAATGCTCACCGTAGAACGATTGTTCAATCGAATTAAGTCGCAGAGTTTAAGGTTGCAGGTTAAACATGAAACCTTGAAACCTGAAACGAGGGTTTACTATGGACGCAGTCGGTTACATCGTTGGCGAAGTGAGCACAAACGAATTCACATTTGTGACGAATCGCGAAATTGCACCGCCACGTTTAGAGTACCTGGTCGTCAAGGTGCACGAACCCCATCGCACAATTGATGTATTGGCTCAAGTAACATCGCTCAGCGTTTCCTCGCGTTTGCTCAACACCTCGCTGGGCTACAGCGAAGTGGAAGCGATCCTCAATCGTTTGAAATCGTCGCCGCCGATTGTGCAAGGCACCGCCCAAGTGCTGGGCTATATTGACGAAGCAGACAATCACAAAATCAAGTTTCCACGCCACGCCGCCATGCCCGGCACCGGCGTTTCGCTCGCGCCCGATGAATTGCTCCGCCAATTCTTTTCCGGCATCGAAAGCGGCATCGAAATTGGCACGCTCATCAATCGCGATCAAGTGGCGGTGCAACTCAATCCGAATGGCTTGCGCCGGCATCTGGCGGTGATCGCACAAACCGGCGCGGGCAAATCGTACACCGTCGGCGTCATCCTCGAAAAACTGTTGCAACTCGGCGGAACGATTGTGGTTTTCGATCCGAACAGCGATTACGTGTTGATGCGCCGCGACCCGCAACATCGTGTAACCTCGTTTGCCGACCGCGTGGAGATTTATCGGTTGCCCACCACGCGGGCCGGGCGCATCACCGACGAAGAAATCGGCGGATCGAAAAGATTCACGATGCAATTTGCTAAACTCGAAGTGGAAGAAATTTGTTCAATGACCGGCATTGCGCCCACTGCGACCAACATTCGCAAAGCGATTCAAACCGTCTGGGACAAGTTGCAAGGCACCGATTACACACCGAAACAATTCCGCGAAGAACTTGAAGCGTTGGCAAATAGCGGCGAGGTAGGCGCACCCTCGATGGGAACGCCGCGCAGCACACGCCCGCTTAGTCCGGCGATTGGTGATGAAGAGGAGTTTGATCGAGCGTTCGGCAAACGGATCGCGGAAAAAGCCAACGTGGATTGGGATGATTTTGGCAAGCCCGAACCCGAAATCCGCGAAAACAACCACAAACCCACGAAAGACAAAATCCCGTCGTTCGATGCGATCAGCGGCGCGCAAAAAGCGATCAAGTACATCGAACTGCTCGAGCGGGTGGATATTTGGGGCTATGAAGATGTACCGATGCAAGAACTGTTGCGCCCGATGACGCTTTCGGTGATTGATGTCGCCGGCGTGGATCAATGGATTTCGGAATTTATCGTCGCCAAAGTGTTGAATGAGGCGTGGGGCATCGCGGTCAATGAAGGACTGCCGCGACCGGTCTTTTTCGTTTTGGAAGAAGCGCACAATTTTGTGCCGGGCGGTCAAGGTGCGCAATCGCATTCGGCGGGCATCATCAAACGCATCGCCTCCGAAGGACGCAAGTTTGGTTTGTTTATGATTCTCATCACCCAACGCCCCTACAAAGTTCACGGCGATACGCTTTCGCAGTGCAACTCGCAAATCATTATGCGGCTCACCAATCCGCAAGATCAAAATGCGGTGCGTCAATCGTCCGAAGGCATCAGCGAAGGATTGTTGGCGGATTTGCCCGGCTTGAACGTCGGCGAGGCGGTGATTCTGGGTCCGCTCGTGCGCGTGCCGGTGATGATCAAGGTGGGTCAGCGCGAATCGAAAGAAGGCGGCAACGATATTGATGTGATTGGTGCGCTAGAGCGCGCGCGGAGCGAAGTCAAGACCCTGGTCCGTGAGCAAAAAGTGAAGGAGGAACGCAAAGCGCGTGGACGAAGTGAATGGAAAGAAGCGGTGTGAGGCGGATAGAAGACGGAAGGCGACAGATGATTGGACGCCGACGAGCGCGGATGAACGCGGAAAAAACTTTGGCAAGGCGCGTTTCAATTTTGCAATGGTTGACGCTGACAAAGCGAGGATGTAAGCAATACAAAGAAGAAAAGATGCTCTAAAGACTGACGACGAGACTATATGACTATTCGACTAATCTGCACTGCCGATAACCACCTCGGTCGCTATTACGGCAAAATGCATGTAAAGCAACTCGCGGAACGCCGCAAGCGTCTGCGCACCGCGTTCGCGCAAGCCGTTGACTTTGCGATTGCCAAGCGCGCCCACCTCTTCTTGCAATGCGGCGATTTGTTCGACCGCGAAGCGCCGCCGCCCGCGGAACTCACCTTCGTCGCGCAACAATTTCAAAAATTGCGCGAGGCAAACATTCGCATCTACGCGATCAGCGGCAACCACGATATGCCCACGTCGAGCGAGGGCGCGACGCCGGTGCGCATTTACGATGCCCTCCGCGCCGCGCGCGTGTTCACCAAGCGCACCGAAATCGAATTTGATCTCGTCAAGATCGAAGGGCAAACGGTGGCGATCGGCGGCATCGCACCCGACCCACGTCTTGATGCCAACGCCGATCCGCTCGATGACGTAACGTACACCAAACCAAACGCGGATGTAACGCTGCTTTTGCTGCATTGCGGTTTTGAAGGTTGTGTGCCGCCCGGTTTTACCGAAGCCATCTTGCCCAAAGCACGCGTCGCCCAGATGCAAGACATTGATTATCTTTTCTTGGGCGATCTTCATCGCACGCACAAAGCCGTCGTCGAACGTTCCACCGTTATCATTCCCGGCGCGACCGAGCGGATGACCTTTGGCGAAATCGAAGAACGCACCGGCTTTTACTATGTCGAACTCGATGGCCGCGACGCCGTGAAATTGCAACATCAACCGATCGAGCCACAACCGATGCGGCGTGAAATCATTCGCACCACCGATCTGCCCCACGACACGCCCACCGAGTACGTGTTCGATAAATTGCACGAATGGGCAGACACCGAACAAATGATGCAACTCCGCCTCGAAGGTCCCCTCGAGCGCGACGTGTACCATCGTTTGAAATTTTTTGACATCTGGCGCTTGGGCAACGAACTCAACTTTTATTTCGACCTTGATCGCACAGAGGTGAGATTGAAAAGCGAAAACGCGAAGGATAGCGGGGGAGGCGGCGAGGTAGTCAGCATTCGTCACGAGATCGAGCGCGTGGCAGACGAGTTTGCCGCGCAACGTCAAGGCGATGACCGCGCATTGATCGAAGAAGCGCGCGCGCTGGTGATGGCGCGGCTGGGCAAAGAAGACGCTTGACCAACTCAATCACTGTTACGCAACCAACGCAACTCTCTGCAAAACAAACGGAACAGCTCCGCGCGATTTATCTCGATAGTTTTCCGTCTTACGAGCGCGCGGATTTTTCGTATTTGCTGAATTCGATTGCACGGGGCGCGCGATGGTGTTTTACCGCGATGCAAGACGATGAGATGCTAGGCATGGCAATCATCGTGCCGCATGTCGCGTCCGATATTCACTTGCTCGAGTATCTCGCCGTTTCAAATCAAGTGCGCGGGCGCGGCATCGGCGGACGATTGTTGGATGAGGTCATCACCGCGATACGTACCCGCCCCGGCACTTTGGGCTTGCTCATCGAAGTGGAACCGGCGGATGAAGGAAACGAAGCCGAACGACATTTGCGCGCGCGTCGTCTCGAGTTTTATCGGCGACACGGCGCGCGCCTCGTGGAAGGCGCGCCGGACTATTACGTGCCGATGGCAGACCGTGAAGGCACGCTGCGGATGATATTGCTGTGGTTGCCGTTCACTGCCTCTGCGCGTGTGCCCGCTGGCGCACAATGGAGTGAATGTATCCTGAACATTTATGCGCGTAGTTACGAATTACCTCGCCAGCATCCTTTGGTGAGAGAAATCTCAGAACATTCTAATAGTGCACCAACATGAAAGTGCGTGGTGACAACTCGATGTTTAGCCACGTCTGTCAACGTTTTCCCATCAGTCTGGTATGCAACTATTTCATGTTGTTGCACTAGATAGGAACGACCGATGCTCAAGCAACGATTCAATTGGTTGGTCAATTTGGTGATGTTGCCAACCGCCATGTGGGTCGCCGCCACCGGCATCATCGCCGAACTGTTTGACATCAACGATTTCGTTTTGCACAAGTATCCGGCGTTTGTGCTCGCCGGGTTGCTCGCCATCCACTTTTTGCTCCGACTGCAACCTTGGTTCACCGGCACGCGGCGCTTGTTCAGTTTTTCATCGCGCAACACAACGGCGCCGCAACCAAAGCCAAGCGCGGCGGTCTCCGCCAGCATCACGCGACGCAACGTGTTGATCTGGCTGGTCAGCGCGATTGGTGGATTCCTTGCCGGCAATTTTCTCGCGCCTACCCGGCGCGCCAATTTGCCGACGGATGAAGACATTGGCGTGGTGTATCATCATTGGAGCAAGCCGGGAAATGTCTCACTCATCAGCACGATGATTGATTGGGGCACGCAACCACCGCTATTCAAAGAATATGCCGATGCGCCTAAAATCACTTTACCGTCTGTTCCGCCACGCGATGGAATGAGCGTGGAACAAGCCATTGTGCGGCGGCGTTCCGTCCGCGATTACGTTGGGGAACTCGCGCTGGAGGAATTGAATCGGTTATTGTTCTATAGCACCGGCATCAACGATCTGCGCTGGGGCAGTGGTTTGCGCGCCGCGCCATCCGCCGGTGCACAATATCCCATTGAAACGTACCTCATCGTCAATTACGTTGCCGGCTTGGCGCAAGGCATCTATCATTACCACATCCGCGATCACGCGCTGGAACAGATCCGCGTGGGCGATTTCCGTCAGACGATTGCGGATGCGGCACTCGGTCAAGAATTTTTTGCCAAAGCCGGCGTGGTGATTGCCTTGACCGGCATTTTTCAGCGTGCGCGGTGGCGCTATCAAGATCGCACCTATCGCTACGTGATGCTGGAAGCCGGGCATATCGGACAAAATATTTATTTGGAGGCGGTGGCACAAGGTTTGGGCACGTGTGCCGTAGGCGCGTTCTGGGACGATGATGTGAATCGTCTGTTGGGCGTGGATGGCAAAACCGAAGCCGCGTTGTATCTGTTAACCGTCGGGCGCCCGTGAATGCGGCAGAAAGGAATGGAATGCCACGCGATTGGCGTAAACACCAAAGTCAAGACAAATATTTTCGCCAAGCCAAGCGCGAAGGCTATCGCGCGCGATCGGCGTACAAATTGATCGAACTGAACGAACGCTACAAATTGATTCGCGCCGGGATGACCATTCTCGATCTAGGTGCCGCGCCGGGCAGTTGGAGTCAGGTCGCCGTGGAATTGGGTGCCCGGGTCGTTGCAGTGGATCTCTCGCCGATTCAGCCGCTCGCTGGGGTAACGACGATTCGCGGCGACATTACGAAACCGGCAACGCTTGCCCACATTACAAGTGCGTTGAGTGGCAATGCCGATCTGGTTATGTCCGATGTTTCGCCGGCAACGTCCGGCATTCACCTCGTTGACCACGCTCGCTCGATTGAACTCGCGCGCGCGTCGCTCCAACTAGCGATTCGCTGTCTCAAAAACGACGGCAAGTTTGTGGTCAAGGTATTTCAAGGCGAGGATTTTGAAGCGTTCGTCAAAGAAACGCGACAATATTTTCGTCAAGTGAGTGCGCATCGTCCGCCGGCAACTCGTGGCGAAAGTAGCGAGCATTACATCGTTGGTATCGGTTTTCGAAAAGAAAAAACAGAATCCACTACGGAGAAAAATTCTCTGTGAACGCTGGCGAGATTTTGAGGATCACCAATGACCCAACCAATTAAACGTTGCCTATGGTCCCTGAACGACCCACAAATGATCGAATACCACGATACCGAATGGGGCGTGCCGGTTCACGATGACCGCAAACTGTTCGAGTTTTTGGTGCTCGATGCGTTCCAAGCCGGCGTGAGTTGGGCAATTGTTTTACACAAGCGCGAGAATTTTCGTCGCGCCTTCCATCAGTTCGATTACACGCGCATCGCCCGGTATGGTACGCGCGATGTCAAGCGCTTGTTGGGTGATGCGGGGATCATTCGCAATCGTTTGAAAATCGCGGCGGCGATCAACAACGCGCAACGATTCCTTGAGGTACAAAAAGAATTCGGTTCGTTCGATGCATACATTTGGCAGTTCGTCGGCGGCAAGCCCATCGTAAATAAATGGAAGACGCTCAAACAGATTCCGGCAACCAGCCAAGAATCGGATGCGATGAGCCGGGATTTAAAAGCGCGCGGGTTCAAGTTCGTCGGCTCGACGATTTGCTATGCGTTTATGCAAGCGGCAGGATTGGTCAACGATCACCTCATAGATTGCTTCCGCTACAAACAAGTGTACCGCTGAACCGAACCCATTCCCTTTTGCGCTTCTCTCGACTCTATGCTATCATCTCAGCCTAGATTTCGCACCTGCGCCATCAAATAGACCACGTGGCTAGTCCAGCCGCTCAATGGACGCGCATGCTTATAGTCAGGCGAGGGTGCGAAAGCGAGGCTCAGCACGATGAAAACGCTCACCATGATTTGGTCCACGCGCCGCGATGCGGTGATCAGTACACTCGTCGGCATGGCGGCATTCATACTTTATCTGCGCACCCTTGCGCCCTCAGTCGTTTTTATTTTTGACGACACGCTGGAGATGCAGTATGTGGTACCGCGTCTCGGCATCTTGCATCCCACCGGCTACCCGCTCTATACCTTACTCGGCAAACTATTCACGCTGATCGTTCCGCTCAATGATGTGGCGTTTCGCCTAAATCTCTTTTCCGCGTTTTGCGCCGCGCTGGCAGTCGCGTTCGTCTATCTCGTGGCGCACCAACTTGTCCAGCATCGCTTGGCGGCATTGATTGCCGCACTCACCTTTGCCGCAGGCGAAACATTTTGGGCGCAAGCCATCGTCGCCGAAGTGTACGCGCTCCAAATGTTGCTGGTCGCCCTAATTTTGTATTTGACTCTGCGCCTCTCGCCCTCCGCTCCTCGCCCGTTGCTCTACCTCCTTGCTTTTGCACTAGGGCTGGGGCTGGCTCATCATCGTCTTGTCCTCTTGCTCTTGCCTGCCATCGTGCTTTACGTTTTCCTGGTCAACCGCACGCTTCTCCACGATTTCAAAACGCTTGCCCGCGCCGCTCTCTTTTTCTGTGCGCCTTTGCTTCTATATTTGTATTTACCCTTGCGTGCTTCGGTTGGCTCTGCTGACGGCACCTACGAAAACACCCTTACCGGTTTCTTCAACTGGGTCATGGCAGCGCAATACACGGCGTTCTTTGAAAACCCCTTGCACGTCCAACGCGATGCGGCGTACTATTGGACAATGTTTCAAAATCAATTCACGCTTGCCGGGCTTGCGCTCATCGTAGTAGGGGGCATCGCGATGCTTCGCAAACCACGCGAGACACTTCTCTTCCTCAGCATTGCGCTCATCGCCGAAGCCGGCTTCGCCTTCAACTATCGCACCGCCGATGTCGAGGTGCATTTTCTCACCACATTCCTCTTGCTCGCACTCTGGCTTGCCATCGGCATAGACGTACTTGTGCGCGCCACAACGTCTTTTGCTTTACGTTTTACTTTTCTCATTCTCGCTTTGCTCGTTCCGCTCTACTTGCTCATGAACAATTTTGCCACCACCGATCTCTCCGCCAAATGGGATGTGTACGATTATGGACGCGATATGCTGTCCCAGCCGCTCGAATCGAATGCAACGATGATCGGCATCACCGGCGAGATGACGCTAATTCGCTATTTTCAAGAGAACGCTCATCTGCGCCCGGATCTAGAGACCATCGCCGCCGATAAAGAAGACGCGCGCCTCAAGGCGGTGGAAAACGCACTCAAACAAAATCGTACCGTATATCTCACCCGACCGCTCAAAGGCGCGGCAGAAAAATATTCGCTCGTATCGCTGGGTCCCCTGATTCGCGTTCATCCGCAACCCATCACCACGATGCCCCAGAACATCAGCCCGCTCGACGCAAACTTTGGGGCGGCAAAACTGATTGGCTATACGATCCAAACACTTGAGCAACATGCCGAGAATGGACGTGCGCTACGGGTTACATTGTACTGGCACGTGGAAGACAAAATCGAAACCGATGCGCTCATCTCGGTCAAGGTCTTGCGGAGCGATCATCGCGTCTTTGGTCAAAGCGATCATCGTCCCGTACGCGACGCATATCCCACGCCGGCGTGGCGTCCCGGCGAAATCGTTGCCGATACGTACGACGTGCCAATCTTTTTTGGCGTAACGCCCAGCACGTACACCATTCACGTAACGATGTACGATGCCACCACCAACGAAATTCTTGGGCAAGCCAACGTCAGCCAGGTTTCGCTCACCGCCGATGTCAACCCGCCGCGCCGCGAAACGTGGAACATTGCCAATACAACCAATGCCGATTTCGGCGTGCTCTCACTCGCCGGCTATTCGCTCGACACCCGGGCACCCATGCGCCCGGGCGATGCATTGCCCATCACGCTACTTTGGCGTGCGGGTTGGCAAAAAATACCGGACAATTTAATGATGCGCGTGTGGTTAGAAGATACGAACGGCAAACAAATTGCCAGCCGCGATACCTTGCTCAGCATCGGCTATCCGCCGTTCGAGTGGCAACCCCACAGCTATGTGCGCGATTTGCCGGTGATGCGTCCACCCGCCAATCTGGCAGATGGCATTTATGCGGTGAAACTTGCCGTCGTGCAAGACCATCAATTGCGCGGCTCAACGCTGTTGCCATTTATGCCCACCATCGTTGAACTGGGCAAGGTTGAAATAAAAAATCGCGCGCGAAGGATGGACGCGCCCATCATTCCTCGCGCGCTCGAAGCCACGTTCGATCGGAAAATAAAATTGTTGGGATACGACTGGAAAAGTGATTCAACGCAACTCACGCTCTATTGGCGTGCCATTACCTTGATGGATACACCGTACACGGTGTTCATCCATTTACTCGATGCGCAGAATCGCGTGGTTGCCTACGGCGATGCCGAACCCGGGAACGGTACCTTGCCCACAACCGGTTGGATCGAAAACGAGTACATTGTTGACCCACACACTCTGGTTGGCGAGGTAGCGCCCGGCACGTACTCGATAGAGATCGGCGTGTACGATCCGGTCACTGGCGTACGCTTGAAAACGAACGAGGGTCAAGAACGAGTGTTGATCGAAAATATCACGGCACGTTAATGGGCTTTTTTGCGCTTGGTTTTAGGGACGCCAAACGATCGCGTGACCGGCACCACAAACAGAATCCCCGTGTGCGGCACGTCGAAATCACCCACAATCTTGCGCGCCGCCTCAATCGCGCGCTCCAACACCGCATCGTCCTCCAAAACGGTGAACATGGTCCGATTATGTGATTCCTCACCTTCCAGCAGTGAGCGTAGCGAAGGGATCAACGGTACATCATCCCGGCTCGCACGATCGAGCAACTTGCGACTGCCGGCACTTTCAAAGACGGTAACTCCCGGCACCCCTACCTCTTCCCACGCCCGAACAATCTCCGGAAACTTTTCAACTTGGTCCAGAACGAGCACAAGCATATTTGCCATCAGTCACTCCTTACGGGAAATACGCGACGTAACAGAATGGGCGTCACAAGTGTAGTCGCCAACACCATAACCACCATCATTGAATACACAGTTTGAGAAATAAGTCCATTGCTTAATTCGAGCGCGGCAACAATCAAGCCCACCTCGCCGCGCGAAATCATTCCCACGCCGACGCGCAAAGACTCTTGAAACGTATAGCCACCTAGTCGCGCCCCAATGCCACAGCCAATCACCTTCCCGGCAATCGCCACCGCGATAATCGCGATTGCAAACCAAATATCAGCGATGTCAAGTGTGCGCGCATTCGCTTTGAGACCAATGCCAATCAAGAACAAGGGTACAAAAAAGGCATACGTCAGCGTGTGCATTCCGTCTTCAATCGTGCGGCGTACCGAGGTTCGCGCAAAAAATAATCCAGCCAGGAACGCGCCGGTGATCGCCGCCACCTGCCCCACCACCTCGGCTGACCAAGCGTACAACAGGATGGTGATAACACCAAACGCCATCACCCCCTCGCTGACCGGCAAGCCTTCGACCCATATGGCGAGACGCGGTAACAGTTGGGTGCCAATGATCACCGCCAGCACGATGAACACCATCATTCGCACGACTACCCAACCAACATTTGCATCCACGTCGCCCACTCCGGTGAGTGCTAGCGAGATCGAAAGTACCAAGATGACCAAGACATCGTCCACTACCGCCGCACCCAGCAACGCTAACCCTTCTTTGCTCCGTAAATGTCCGAGTTCAAGCAAGGTCTGTGCCGAAATGCTCACGCTGGTTGCCGTGAGAATCAAGCCAATAAAATAACTGTTGAGATAGGAAAAACCAAAAGCCAATGCCACACCCGCACCTAACACGAGAGGCACCAACACCCCCAGCGTGCCTGCCAAGATTGCGACACGCCCGGATTTGAGCATTTCATCGAGATCTACCTCCAAGCCGGCAAGAAACATCAAAAAGATGACCCCCAGTTCGCCGAACTCTAGGACAATATCGCCAACGTGATTGCCGGCGAAAATCGGCTGACCGAGCAAATCCAACACCGTGGGACCCAGCACCAATCCCATCAACAATTCGCCCAGTACGGCGGGCTGACCCAGGCGTGTACTGATCAAGCCACCGGCTTTGGCGGCAAAGATAATGATACCAAGCAACAAGAGAAGTTGAAGCGTGAGCGTCATCTCTTTGATTATAATCGAAGATGTGTTTCACTGCAACACTTTTTGACACAGACCCTCGATAGCGATAGAATGAAACTGGCGATGCGTGAGGCATCGCAGGAGAAAAATGATTCGACCCGAACCGCTCGATCTATTACTCATTGCCATCGTTGCCATTCTGATCTTTGGCGCCAATCGCCTGCCCGAAGTGGCACGTTCGATTGGACAAGCCATCCGCGAATTTCGAAACGCCTTCAAAGAAGACAAGCCCCAACAATAGATCAATGAATTTTCTATCTCGTCTCTTGAATCGTTCGCCGTGGAAATGGCTCTATATTGGTCTAGGGGTCAAGCGCTGGCTCCTCTTGCTGATCGTGGGAATGACGATGCTGGCGTTGGGCTTGGCATTCATCCTGGTGACCATCTATCGCCAAGCCCCTTTGCCCGATATTTTTTATTACCTCACCTTGCAATTTGTTGACCACTTGACCCGGGGCATTGTGCTAGGTCTGCTGGGGAGTGCGATCATTGTGATTGCCATTTCCAAACTGAGTTCATCTCTGCTCGCACCGTTTCTCACGCAAGGGACGGACATTGCCGAAACGTTGTATCGCAAACGCGCGCGCCAACGCGGACCCAAAATCGTGGCGATTGGCGGCGGCACTGGCTTGTCCACGTTGTTGCGCGGCTTGAAAGAATATAGCGATCACATCACAGCGATTGTTACCGTTGCCGATGATGGCGGCAGTTCCGGCAAATTGCGGCGTGAATTAGGCGTCCTCCCTCCCGGCGATTTCCGGCAATGCATCGCTGCGCTTGCCGACGCCGAACCTTTGATGTCATCGCTGTTACAATATCGGTTTGGCGCCGGCACCGGTTTGGAAGGACACTCGTTCGGCAACTTGTTCATCGCCGCGATGGCAGGCATTACCGGCGACTTTGAACGCGCCTTGCAAGAATCAAGCCGCGTGCTGGCGGTGCGTGGACAAATTTTGCCCTCGACGTTGCAAAACGTAACCCTCTGCGCCGAAGCGCGCAACCCCGCATTGACGCGCGTTGCCGGCGAATCGGCGATTACCCATCGCGGCAAGCCGATTGAGCGCGTCTATCTTGAACCGGAACATGCGCCCGCCTATCCCGGCGCTGTGCGCGCTATCTTGGAAGCCGATCTGATTGTCGCGGGACCCGGGAGTTTGTACACCAGCGTGCTTCCCAACCTCATCGTTGAAGAAATCAAACGTGCGTTAGAAGTTACGCCAGCCAAAAAGATTTACATCTGCAACGTCGCCACGCAACCCGGCGAAACCAACGATTTCACGGTGGAAGATCATTTTGAAACCCTCGAACAACATGTGGGCAAAGGCATCTTTCAAGCGGTATTGGCAAACGATAATTTCAACGTCCGCTTTCCAGAGCATACCGACAGCCGAATGGTTCGTCCCCGCGCCGATGCCCCGCCCGCTTTTGAAATCGTCTTGGGCGATGTGGTGGATCAAGCCATGCCGTGGCGACACGATCCGAGCAAATTAGCCAAGATGGTAATCAAGTGGTATAATTCACAAAATCGCAAATGACCCGCATCCGCGTCGCTGATGCGTGAGTAGAAATATCTCGCAGGAGGAAACCATGACAGTCAAAGTAGGCATCAACGGTTTTGGTCGCATTGGACGCCAAGTCTTCAAGGCGATTCGAGACTATTACCCCAACACGCTTCAAGTCGTCGCGTTCAACGATATCGGCGACCTGCCCACGATGGCACATTTGCTCAAGTACGATTCGAACTATGGTCGGTTTGATGGTACGATTCAAGTCGGGACCGATGAATTGATCGTGGATGGCAAACCCATCAAAGTGTTCAAAGAAACCGAGCCGGACAAGATTCCGTGGGGCTCGTTGGGCATTGACATCGTGATTGAAAGCACCGGCTTGTTCACCGTGAAAGAAGATGGGGTGAACAAAAAAGGCAAAGTCGTCAAGGGTGCAGCGAATCACATCACCAAAGGCGGCGCGAAAAAAGTCATCATCTCTGCTCCGGCGGAAGGCGAAGACCTCACCATCGTCTTGGGTGTGAACGACTCGATGTACGATCCGGCAAAACATCATGTCGTCTCCAACGCTTCGTGCACAACCAATTGTCTTGCGCCTGCCGCCAAAGTTGTCCACGATAAATTCAAAATCGTGCGCGGCTTGATGACAACGATTCACGCCTACACCAACGATCAAAAGATTCTCGATTTGCCGCATAGCGATTTGCGCCGTGCGCGCGCTGCTGCGATGAGCATCATTCCCACTTCGACCGGCGCCGCCAAAGCCGTCGCGCTTGTCATCCCCGACCTCAAAGGCAAATTCGATGGGTACGCACTGCGCGTGCCAACCTCGACCGTATCGGTGGTGGACTTTACCGCCCAAGTCGAGATTCCTTGTACGACCGAAGAACTGCGCCAAGCCTTCCGCGATGCCGCCGCCGGTCCGCTCAAAGGCATTCTCGCCGCGGTGGACGAACCACTTGTCAGCGTTGACTATAAAGGCGATGCGCATTCGTCGTCGGTGGATTTGCAATTCACCTCGGTGCTCGGCAAGGACCAGAGTGATTTCGTCAAAGTGGTGGCGTGGTACGATAACGAATGGGGCTATAGTGTTCGCACGGCTGACCTCGCAAACTTGATAGCGAGCAAGTTATAAATCCAGACGAAAGACCAAAGACGAAGGACGGATGTAATAGGTTCGTCCTTCGTCCTTCGTCCTTTGTCGGAGGTCGCCATGAACAAGAAAACTGTCCGCGATATTGATCTCAAAGGCAAACGGGTTTTGATGCGCGTAGATTTCAACGTGCCGATGGACAAGGGCATCGTTACTGACGACAAACGCATCCGCGCTTCACTCCCCACCATTCAGTACGTTCTCGATCAAGGTGCGTCGCTCATCTTGATGAGCCATCTGGGTCGCCCAAAAGGCACCGGCTTTGACGCCGAATTTAGTTTGAAACCGGCGTCCGAGGTGTTGAGCAAACTGCTGAACCAGCCGGTCAAGATGGCACCCGATTGCATCGGTCCCGAAGTTGAAGCAATGGCACAAGCCTTGCAACCCGGCGAAGTGATGATGCTCGAAAATGTTCGCTTCCACAAAGAAGAAGAAAAGAACGATCCCGGGTTCGCCAAGCAACTTGCCGCGCTCGGCGACGTGTACGTCAACGATGCGTTTGGTTCGGCGCATCGCGCGCACGCAAGCACGGAAGGAGTGGCAAAATTCTTGCCGGCGGTTTCCGGCTTTTTGATGGAACAAGAGTTGGAATATCTGGGACGCGCAACGTTGAACCCAGAACGACCCTACATCGCGATTCTGGGCGGCGCGAAAATCAGCGACAAGATCGCCGTCATCGAAAACTTGTTGACCGAATGCGACAAGTTGATCATCGGCGGGGGGATGGCAAACACCTTCCTCGCCGCCAAAGGGTACGCCATGCAAGACAGTCTCGTCGAACCCGGTTCGATAGAGACCGCCAAGGCGATTATGGCAAAAGCCGGGAACAAGTTACTCTTGCCGGTGGATGCGGTGATTGCTGATCAATTTGACGCCGAAGCCAACACGCAAATCGTTGACGTGGACAAGGTGCCGCCGGGTTGGCGTGTGATGGACATTGGACCCAAATCCGTCGCCCTATTCAGCGGTGCACTCAAAGGCGCAAAACTCGTCGTGTGGAATGGACCGATGGGTGTGTTTGAAATGCCCAAGTTCGCCGAAGGCACGTTTGCGATTGCAAAACTTTTGGCGACGAGCGGCGCCACGACCGTCATCGGCGGTGGTGACAGCGCAAGCGCGGTGAAAAAAGCCGGCGTCGCCAAACAAATGACCCATGTTTCGACCGGCGGCGGCGCATCGCTTGAATTCCTCGAAGGCAAAGTGTTGCCAGGCGTTGCCGCTCTCAACGACAAATAAAGATGATCGAGACCTGCCCGGCGATTGAGCAGGTCTCGATTGATTACACTTATGCGACTCGATCAGCGTCTCGATCATCAATTGCGTCCGATCACCATCACGCCGGGCTATCTCGATTACGCCGAAGGCAGTGTGCTGATCCAAGCCGGCAAGACGCGTGTGTTGTGCGCGGTAACGGTCCAACCCGGCATTCCCAAATGGCTCGAAGGACAAAATCAGGGCTGGCTCACCGCCGAATATGCGATGCTCCCGCGCGCCACCCACACGCGCACCCCCCGCGAGACAATTCCCAGCGCGCGTTCGCAAGAAATCAAACGCCTCATCGGTCGGGCGTTGCGCGCGGCGGTGGATTTGCGTTTGATCGGCGAAAACACGCTTATCGTAGATTGCGATGTGATTCAAGCGGATGGCGGCACGCGCACCGCAGCGATCACCGGCGCGTACGTGGCAGTCGCACTCGCTTTGCAAAAAATGATCGCCGAGAAAACCGCATCACCGCGCGCGCTCCGCACTCAAGTGGCGGCGGTCAGTGTGGGCATCGTCGGCGGTGAAGCGATGTTGGATTTGTGTTACGAGGAAGACGCACGCGCCGAAGTGGATTTCAACGTCGTGATGACCGGCGAAGGCAAATTCGTCGAGGTGCAAGGGACGGCAGAAGGCGAGCCGTTCTCACGCGAGGCGATGAATCACTTGCTCGATCTGGCGCGGGACGGGATTGTGGAATTGTTCAAGATTCAGCAATCAGTGTTGAGCAAATAAGGAGTCCGCTATGCTATCACCCCGAGTCCAAGCCCTCATCCGCCGGCTTGAGAAGGGCGCCCAGAAAACCAACGAAATCTTTGGCAAGTTAACCCCCGAACAATGGGAACAAGTGATTATTGACGAACCGGAAAAATGGACGTGGCGCAACTTGTTAGCGCATTTCGTCTCCGCCGAAGAACACTTGCTCGAATTGGCGCAGAATGTTGCGGCGGGCGGGGAAGGGTTGCCCGAAGACTTTGATTTGGATGCGTTCAACGCTCAAGAACAAGTCCGGCTGCGCGATTATCCGCCAGCGCGTTTGCTAGCAATGTTGGACATTGCGCGCCAAGAAACGCTCGACTGGGTTGCCACGCTTGATGACACACACCTTGATTATAAAGGACGCCATCCGGCGCTGGGCATCGTCTCGGTAGAAACCATGGTGATGGCAATCTACGGACATCAATTACTTCATATGCGTGAAGTGCAAGGTCAACCATGAAATCATTCTGGATCGCGAAAGGAGGGTTGACAAGTGGGCAAAGGTGATCGTCGAACCAAGCGCGGTAAGATTTGGCGAGGGACCCATGGCAGAACACGCCCCAGCAATCCCAAACCCAACCCGAATCCCGCGCTGGTCAAAAAGTGACTATAACGCCGCCGATGCCGAATCGGCGGCAAATGTTTGGGCACGTAAATTCCGCTAACGGAGTTTTGTATGACCTATCTCGCTCGCGCCCACGCGCTCAAAGATAAACTCATCGCTTTGCGCCGCGATTTTCATCGTCATCCCGAACTAGGTTTTCAGGAATTTCGCACCGCGCAAACAATCGTTGAGGAATTACACAAACTTGGAATCGAATGTGAGACCGGCATCGCCAAAACCGGGGTGGTGGCGTATCTGGGTGAAGGCACGCCCCGCTTTGCCTTGCGCGCCGATATGGATGCGTTGCCGATTCAAGAGGCGAACGAGGTCGAGTACAAATCCCAACAGCCGGGTGTGATGCACGCTTGCGGACACGATGCGCATGTGGCGTGTTTGCTGGGCGCGGCGAGGTTACTCAACGAGGATTTCAAAGCCGGCAAACTCAACGGATCGGTCAAGTTGCTGTTCCAACCCAACGAGGAAAATTCCGGCACGGCCGGTCCCAGCGGCGGACAATTGATGGTGGAAGCCGGCGTGCTCAACGATGTGGACGCCGTCGTAGGTTTGCATGTGATCAGTTCGGCTCCGAGCGGTCATGTCTTTGTGCGCCCGGGCGCGTTTATGGCGGCGGTAGATACTTTTGAAGGCACCGTGATTGGGGTGGGCGGGCACGGCGCATATCCGCACGAAGCCCTCGATCCGATTTGGCTAGCCGCGCAAGTGATCAACGCAATTCACGGTATTGTTTCGCGGCGCCTTGATCCACTCAAACAAGGCGTGATTACCGTAACGATGATTCACGCTGGCACTGCCACGAATATCATTCCCGATGCGGTGCAACTCACAGGCACGATTCGCAGTTTCGAAGAAACGGTGCGGCAAGAATTGCACACCGATTTGGAGAAGGCATTTTCGATTGCGCGGACAATGGGAGGCGAGTACAACTTGCGCATCATTCCCGGCTACCCAGCCACCGTGAACGATCCCCAGATGGCAGAGTGTGTCCGCACGATAGCCACCGACTTGGTCGGTGCCGAGCGCGTCCACGAAGCCGGTATGCAAATGGGTGCGGAAGATTTTAGTTTTATGGCGCGCGTTAAACCGGCAACCTTTTTTAACTTGGGTGCCAAAAAAGATAATGTGCATCGTCCCCATCATAACGCCCTATTCGATATTGACGAAAACGTTCTGCCTACCGGCGCGGCTTTGCTTGCCGAAGTAGCACGCCGTTATCTCATGCAATAAAAAAGGCGGGCATTTTGCCCGCCTTAAGATCTTTTTTTGCGGTGGTGAGATTTGGGGGATGCCCAATTTCCTTTTTCACCTTAGCGCACCATTCACTTGATACCGATTCGAAATCCAATCCCCTTTGAAAACCTTGGCACTGTAGTGTATAATCCGTGTGGTCAAACTCTGCCAATCCGCGTGATTTTTAGGAGGAGACGGTGCCGTCCAAACTATCGCTCCATCTCAGTTCGTACCCCAATCGTACGTTTGAAATCCTCGGCAAGATGAAACCCAGCGTGGTCAAGGTGTTCAACCAATCGAGCGAGATCAATATTGGCGCGATTATGGGCACCTCGCCCAAGACGATTATTGTCTATCGTCAATACACCAATCTCGATTATCGAACGACCACGGCGGATCAATACTTTGCCGAATTGCAAGACACGTTCAACAAACTTGCCGGGCGCGGCTTGTTGTGGGAGGGCATCAACGAACCGATTGTCAGTTCGGTTGAAGATGCCAAAGCGTTGAATAAATGGTGGGTGCGCTTTGCACAAATTATGCACGAACGCGGCGAAAAGGTGGCAGGGTTTTCGTGGTCCACCGGCAATCCCACGCCCGACAAATTGATGCAAATCATTCCGTATATCACTGAAGCCGCCGCCGCAATGGACGCGCACGCCTTTCACGAGTACTATACCACGTGGGGCAAAGAAGCCGATTGGGGCAGGTATCGTGTGTTTGAGCAAGCCCTGCCGGCGCACGCGCGCAAGCCGGTCGTCATCACCGAAGCCGGCTTGGACGATAATGGTGATCCCAAGACCGGCGGATGGAAAGGCAAGATCTCCGCGCAAGAGTATCTCAACATTCTCAAAAAATACGATGCGTTACTGATGCAAGACCCCTACGTCTTGGGTGCAACGGTGTATCAATGGGGCGATGGCAATTGGCCCTCCTTCGAACTCGATTCGATAATTGACTTGGTTGCCAACTATGTGGCGGCGGCGGGACAAGGCGTGGTCATCCCCTCGCCCTGGCCCCTCCCCTCGTTTGGTCCCGTTTTCAACGCGATGCCTTCTACCATCTCGCTCGGCGATTCCGCCACGCTCTCGTGGCAAGTCAATGATGCCGACGCAACTGTCTATCTCGATGGACAAAGGGTGGCGGCACAAGACACGCGTGTGGTTACGCCAACCGAGACCACTACGTACACCCTCAAAATTGTTTTTGCGGATAACACTGAACAAGAGTTGACTGCAACCGTAACTGTAACAGCGGTCAACGCGATTCGTATTACGAACGTAACATTCGATCCACCTTCGCTGCGCGTGGGCGAGTTGTTGAATGTGAGCATCACGGTGCGCAACGATACCACCGAAACGTTGCAAACGCAGGGACCCGATCCCGGCTTTATCTATGATGAAGGCGATACCTTCCAATCACGCGGCTTTCCTTCGATTGCCGGCGCGGTGCGCGTGGGCGTGGATTTTGGCGACAGAAGCGGCATTGATCATCCCTATCGTTGGGGACTGGGTGCGCCGCTGGCACCGGGACAAAGCACCACCATCACCGGCGCGATTCGGATGAAGACAGTTCAGGACACGAATTATTGGGTCGGCTTGGCGCGTGAGTTGGTCGTGTGGGTGCAAGATCACAAAGGCGATCAAACGATCACGGTAACGGCGGGCGGCCAAGTGCAAATTACGAATGTGCAATTCACGCCAACTACGCTTCGCTCTGGCGAGTTGCTGAACGTCAGTATCACCGTACGCAACGATACAGCGGAAACGATTCAAACCCAAGGACCCGATCCCGGCTTTGTCTATGACGAAGGGGATACGTTCGATAGTCGCGGTTTTGGTTCGATGACGAATGCGTTTCGCGTGGGAATTGATTTCGATGGCCGCGCCGGGATTGATCATCCCTATCGTTGGGGCTTGGGCGCGCCGCTCGCGCCGGGCCAATCGGCAACCATCACCGGCGCGATTCGGCTCAAGACGGTTCGCTCGATCAATTACTGGGTGGGCTTGGTGCGCGAACATATCGCGTGGCTTCAAGATCGGCAAGGTGTGCAGAATATCACGGTAACCGCCGCGCCGAGTGGAATCGTTGAACTTACGAACGTGCAATTCACGCCCACCACGTTGCGCGCCGGCGAATTGTTGAACGTGAGCATCACGGTACGTAACGGCACCAATGAGACTTTGCCAACTCAAGGACCTGACCCCGGCTTTGTGTACGAAGAAGGCGATGATTTTCGCAGCCGCGGTTTTGGCGAAGTCAAAAATGCATTCCGCGTGGGAATTGATTTCGACGGACGCTCTGGAGTTGACCATCCGTATCGCTGGGGCTTGGGCGCGCCGCTCGCGCCGGGACAAACAGCCACCATCACCGGTTCGATTCGATTAAAAACCGCGCGGACTGCCAACTATTGGGTCGGCTTGGTGCGCGAGCAGGTGGCGTGGTTGCAAGACAAGAAAGGCGGGCAAGCGATCACGGTAACGCCGGCGGGCGTACCACAAATCACTTCGGTGACCTTTACCCCGCTTTCGGTTCCCTCCGGCAACGTGTTGAACGTGAGCATCACGGTCAAGAATGAATCCGCCGATACCTTGCCCACGCAAGGACCCGACCCAGGATTTGTGTACGAAGAAGGCGATACGTTCCGCAGTCGTGGCTTTACCGAAATGCGCGGCGCGTTCCGGGTGGGCATTGATTTTGATGGACGCACCGGGATTGATCATCCCTATCGCTGGGGCTTGGGTGCGCCGCTCGCGCCGGGGCAATCGGCAACGATCACCGGCTCGATCCGGCTCAAGACGCAACGCACAGTCAAGTATTGGGCGGGCTTGGTGCGCGAGCAAATCGTTTGGATGCAAGATAAATTGGGTACGCAATCCATCGTCGTTACGCCGCCCGTGGCACCGCCTCCACCACCCACGCCCACGCTAGAGGTTTCACCAACGACGATCACCGCTGGACAATCGGCAACTGTAACGTGGAACGCGCCAAGCGCAACCTCGGTTTCACTCAACGGTCAGCCAGTCAGCATCCAAGGGACACTCACCGTTTCGCCCACGCAAAACACCACGTACACCTTGAACATCGTTTATGCCGATGGCAGTACGCGCACATTAACCGTGAACCTCACGGTCAATCCCGCGCCCACGATTTCGTTCACCGCCACACCCAGCACGATTGCGCCCGGCGGCTCGTCCACCTTGCAATGGAGTGCGCCCGGCAATAGTATGGTTACGTTGGATGGCGTGACTGTGTTGGCTTCTGGCTCGCGCGTGGTAACGCCGGCACAAACGACGACATACACTCTGCACGTGGTTTTGGCAGACGGCACGGTGCGTACGTTGACGGCAACGGTAACCGTCTCGACGCAACCCCAGCCCACCAAACCGCCAACCGTCCCCATCACGCCGGAGAATGTTGCCTTGCTCAAAACGTTCCCGCGCCCGGCAAACGATAATGGTCGCGGCTTGCATTTCAACATTGACTTGCGCGACTCGACAATTGCGATTGTGGTGCCGCATCTCTTGTCCATCAATTGCAAATGGACGATGATCTATGCGCAAGATGAACAGCAAGCCAAACGTGCGGCAAAAGCATGTTGGGATGCCGGCATTATGCCGATTGTGCGCATTGGCAAAAAAGTGGACGAAGCGTTTGATCCCATCGCCTATGTCAATGTACTCAAGCAAATTGGCGCGCCGCCGTACGTGCAAATCTACAACGAACCTGGCGACATTCGTGAATGGAAAAATTGGCCCGGTAACGATAATTGGATCGGCATCTATGCGCCGCGCTGGGCGCAGATGGCAGCCACGGTGTTCGATGCGGGCGGGTACCCCGGCTTGCAAATTCTAGGCAAAGAAGAATTCGATGCCGTGGTGGCTGCGGTCCAAGCGATCAATCGTACCGATATTTGGCAACGCGCCTTCTTTGCCCTGCACAACTATGGCGAGAATCATCCGCCGGCGTATCCGTACGATCCGCGCAATCAGCAGGATCACCCCGGCGCAACGATCTTGGATGATGATGTCGCCGTTCTCAACTTTTTGGCGTACGCCAAATGGATGAAAGATGGCATCGGTTTTGTGTTGCCCATCATCGGCGGCGAAGGGGGCTGGGAGTTTGGCGCGGAAGAAGACAATCGTTACCCCAAGGTCGAGCAACCCTATCACGCCACTTATCACAAAGAGATGTTCGATTGGTTCCGCACCGGCGTGCTCTCCAACGGCGAGCCGTTGCCGGATTATCTGTTCAGCATCACGCCTTGGATTGAAGGCGGCTGGGGCACCGATGATTGGTGGGGCGGCGTGTTGGGCGACAAGACGGAAACGATTCAAGCCGTCCAATCCATTCCGCCTTTTGTTCGCAAGTTTAGTTGGGATGGCGGAACCACACCGCCACCCGTTGGCAGTGCAACGTTTACGGCGACACCGGACACGATTGATGCCGGCGGCTCGGCAACGTTGCGCTGGAGCGTTACAGGGGCATCGTCGGTAACGTTGGATGGCGAATCGGTGACAACGGAAGGGACGCGAACGGTAACGCCACCCGAAACGACAACGTACGTGCTCCACATCGTTTGGAGCGACAATACCACCCAAGACCTGACGGCAACCGTTACCGTGCGCGCGGTACAACCGCCGCAACTCATCTGGGACCCGCGGCTCGATCCGCTGGGCGTCAAACTCACCCGCACCGACCAATCGCCGGCGTGGCGGTTGACGTCGGGACTGTATCAAAACGAGTTCGAGTCCGGCGGCAATCACAACGTTTACTTTACACTGCAAAAAACCGATGGCACGCCTGCCGCCGGTGTAACCGTCGTCGTTGATTGGGTGGGGCGCGATCCAAGTGATCGCCCCGCAGAATCCGTTACCGATGCGAACGGTCAGACCAACATCCCCATTTGGGCGATTTTGCATCCCGAATTGCAAGACGGTCCCTACTTTGCCTATGTCAAAGGATCGCCCAGTGACACGGTGAGTGGGATGGGTTTGCCGGTCAATCGGCACGTGAATTTCTTGTTGACGTTCCGATTCTCGTAGCCCACTGAGCGGGCGATGCGCCCCTGATCGCGTAAGGCGGTCAGGGGCGTTTCATTTGGAGCCAAAATTGAGACAAAGGTACTAGTCAAAGCGTCGCGCAAAATGTATTTCATTCCCAATGTTTTTGTCTCTATAGTTTGGAGGTAAAAATGATTCCGCAAGTCTATGCAATCACATCGCGTTCAACGTTTGCGGATTACAAGAACTAGTTGTGGTGATTAAGCGGAGGGCGTCAGACTCATTCTGCGGGATCTCATCTTAAAGGTCGGCGCCCCGGATGTCATGCTACCAAAAAGACGATTCCTGTGACTAGAAAATAGACCCCACCAATACGTATTTGCCAACGGAGGCGACTATGATCTCCTTTCCAGATCCATCTACCATTGATTGGGCGCAGGGACACCGTTTGGAAGTTGAACGAGCGAATTTGCTCACCCGGATTTATAATTTAGAGCATATGGCGATTCCTGCCCTGGTCCGAGAATATCAACTTCAAGTGGCATTAGGTCTTCCTGAATCCGATGTGGCGCAAGCATTGCAAGACGCCCAGGTAAATCTAGCCGAGTTAAAAAAAGAACTGCTCGATTTGGATCCCAGTCCCAAGCGTGGTGGGCGCCCTGTGCGCATTACGCCGCCACGCCCCTCCTTTGGTGTGCGTTACGCACGGCATCGCTGAGGCTGACTTAACTGACGCGAAGCATTTTGCAACAATGCCTCGCGTCTTTTTTATCGGAGCAAATTGGGATCCACCTCACGCACGCGCATTTCGACTTGAACCTCTAACACGCTGCCAATGTCCGGTGCCCGCACGCGAAAACGGGTCTTGCCATCACCGAGCAACGGCGCAGTCCCCGCCGGGAAATAGCGCGTGGCGATATAACCTCCGCCGGCGATTGGGCTCAAATTGGAATAGCCGGTCACACAAGGCGTATAGAAGGCACAGTGGGCAAAGTCTTCGACGCCGGTGAAACATACCTCTTCGCCATTCATGGTCAAACAGCCATTGGCTTCCAAGAATTGTTTCTTGTCCACGTTGCTGATCGGCGTGATTCTCCAAACGATGCTGGACAAGACGGTGCCGGGCGCGGTGGCAAACGCCAAGACTGCTTCTTGCTTGGATTGGATCGTTGCTGTGGATTCAGTGACCGGTTGGGCAATCCGTTCCAACGCGGCAATCTGGGGGATGGGAGATTTGGCTGTCAACAATCGGTCGAACTCGGCGGCGAGTGTTTTGATTTCGTTGCCGGTCATTTCAACAGTGGTTTCAACGTTGACATTGGACATCAGTGTATCCACCGCCGCTTCAAAATAGATTCGCGGGGGCGGATAACCGCCACGCCCGGTAAAGTACAGCGAAAAATCTTTGCGAAAGATCACCGCGGGAAAACCTAAAAAGCCATACGCGCCGCCATTACTTTCCGGATCAAGGAGGTTGTTGCGGTTGGTCGGCAAGGTCAACGCTTTAGAACCATCGCCCGCCGAACACACGCCGCCCGCGCGAAGAAACGCGCACGCCGAACATTGATAACTCGTCCCATCGGCATTTACACCGATTGAACCCAACGCGTCGCATCCTTGCGCCGGATCAACAATGATATGCAGATGCGAAAGCATTTTGACACTTGTACGATCTTGGGCAAACGCGCCGCCAGGAATGATGTAAAAGCGAGGGTGTCCATCGGGTCCGCCGCTGGCGGTGTACCGCCCCGTAGGCAAACGATCAGCAGGGTTCACGGCATACCCGAACAAGCATTTGGTATCCAATGAGCCACCCCAATCCGATGGCGTCATATAGTCGCGGTCTTGCAACGGATTCACATTTTCGCCGTAGCACGCTGTTGTGAAAAAAGTTGTTTTGCTCACCAATCGTGCACGCGGATTCGTTGCCAACTTGGCAAAAACATCCGGCGCGATTTTGGCGACGACCGGTTTCGCCAGCGGTGTTGAGGTGGGTGTGAGTGTTGGCGTGCTGGTTAGGGTAGATGGAATGATCGTTGGGGTAGGCGTGGGCGAAGGTGTACGCGTGTGCGTTCGAGTGGGTGATGCCGGTAAGTCGGTGGGCGCATCCATCGCAACAAGTGTTTCCTCCGGCGCAGTTTCTGCCGGCGATTCGGCGGCTGCCGATGAAGTGGCAGTGAACCACACGATCAGAGGGATGACCACAAAATATAGGCAGACGACGCCCAGAATCAAATCGAGCAGAATCATCCATTGAATTCGTGTCATTGAAGGTTGCCATCCACCGTGCTGAAGATGGATGCATTATATCTTGATTGATGCAGAAAAACAACAACCCGGCTTCCGGTCAAGCGGAAAACCGGGTTGCGATTTCGATGGCTGGGATTATTTGCTGATCGTAACTTTCGCGGTCATATTCCAACGCAAGCGTGCGTCTTGTTGATCGAGGGTGATGACCAAGGTATAAACAATATCTCCTTGCCGATTATCGCCATAGCCCTTGATGCTGGCAACCTTGCCGTTCAATTCCAAATCCGGAATCGCGTCAAACGATACTTTGACTGCATCGCCTTCTTTGACGTTGACCACATTGATTTCGGTGAGATCCGTGGTCTCGATTTGCATCGTTCCAAGATCGGCGAGGCGCGCCACCGGTGTACCCGCAATCACGGATTCGCCGGGTTTGATATCCAACGAAGCAATCGTTCCATCGAACGGCGCAACCAATTTGGCGCGTGCCAATTGTTCCGCCGCCAGATCGCGCGTGGCTTGCGCCGCTTTGACATTCGCTTCTGCTGCCGCCAGGTCTTCGGCAGTCGGCGTCAACTTTGCCAATTGACTCTTGGCGGTTTGGACGGCGGCAAGCGCTTGCTGAACCTGCGCTTCGGGTGGATTGACTTTGTTGTTGTACGCGGCTTGGGCTTTTTGATAATCGAGCCAAGCATTCTGCAATTGCAAACGTTGGGGCAACATCCCGGCATTCGGATTGCTATCGCCGCCCACCGCATCATACGCCGTTTGTGCTTGCTGGAGCACGGCTTGCGTTTTTTCCAAATCGGCTTTGAGCGCGGCAAGTTCGTTGGGATCCGGCTTGAGCAATTTGTCGTACGCGGTCTGCGCGGCTTTCAAGTTTTGTTGCGCTGCTGCAAGTTCTTCCGCTGTCGGACCACGCTTGAGTTGATTCAACCGGGCTTGCGCCGAAGTCAGATTGGCTTCCGCTTGAGCAAGTTGCAATTCCAATTGCTTGGAATCGAGTTGCGCAATCACTTGACCGGCTTTGACTTGCGCACCAACGGCAACCGGCACTTGGGCGACGACGCCCGCCACTTGAAAAGCGAGCGTGGCAGAGCGCGCCGGCACCACTTTGCCTTCCGCCACCACACGACTACTCGACTTGATGGCACTCACCGTGGGTTGGGGTTTCGGAGTGGGGGTAGGCGTGCTGGTACACGCGAGCGTACCAACAGCGAGCAACCCAAGGACAACGAGCAGAATCAGTTTTTTCATTGTTACTCCTAACGAACACGGATGGGGTGATCAGTGTTCAGCCAAATATTTTACGCGCGAGGTGCAATTTGCCGTGTTGGCACAAAACTATACTACGAGTTACTAGATTTGTCAAAAAGGCAGGGCTGTTGCCAAGTCGGATCGGGCGAATGAATTCGCAACAGAACCCCAAGCCCGCCTACGCGGGCTAATCCAGCCGCCGCAGGGCGGCTTCGGGTAGGGGGCGCAAGAGTGTACAGACGGGTCGCCGATTCGTCTCTATCACTTGCGCTTGCAGTGGTTTGAACCGCCTGTCAAGGGACTTGGCAACAGCCCTGTCAAAAATATACCCAAGGTTCGTCGTACGCCAGCACTTACGGTTAACCACGATGCGTTGAACGCTGGCACAAAAACTGGCAAGCGCGGATAAGAGCGCAACGATGATCAGCCCCATAATCGCTCTGCCTAGCGAAAAGGAAAAACCGAGTCTGAATTTCGCACCTTTGCTAGTGGAATAGCCTCACCCCTGATCCCTCCCCACGTCGCAAAATGGCATCCGTCACGATTTTGCCAAAAATAATGACCTATGCTATATTAAGCGGCGTCAGTCGGACGCCACCTTAGCTCAATCGGTAGAGCAGCCGCATCGTAAGCGGCCGGTTTTCGGTTCAAGTCCGAAAGGTGGCTCTGAATTAAAACAACGCGCAGGTCTGGAATCTAGCGGGGTTCGAGGTCTGCGCGTTTGCACTTGGTGATTGACACAACCTCGAATTTGGTTAGAATGCAAAGCAGGGTACGCCGCTCACCTCAGCACTAGTGCAACAACGTGAAAGAGTTGCAGACCAGACTGATGGGAAGACATTGACAGACGTGGCTAGAAATCGAGTTTTCACCACGCACTTGGGTGCACTACTAGCCGCAGAGTATAACGATGGATTCGGTGATCTTCCGGAATCAGGAATGACGCGTATCATTGGAGTCCTCAATTACAAAGGTGGCACCGGGAAAACAACAACGGTGGTCAATCTGGGGGCGGGCTTGGCAATGCGCGGCTCGCGAGTCTTGTGTCTCGATTTGGACACGCAAGGAGCGTTGGCGATTCAGTTGGGAGTGCGCGCGAGTTTGTCATTACGCCATCTTTTGTTGGAGCAAGCCGAATTTTCTCAATGTGCCATCCGTGCCCGTGAGCGTCTCGATCTGATTCCCAGTGATTCCTCTTTGCTCGAGGTCGAAGGGGCACTGTGGCGAGGATCAAGTCAGGAACGAGTCCATCACTTTTTTGCGAACCAATTATTTGGCATTGAAAAGGGCTATGACTTTGTTTTGCTCGATTTTCCACCCTCGCCGAATTTGTTAAGCGAATGCGCGTTGTACTATGTGGAAGAAATCATCATTCCGGTCGCGATGAGTTATATGGCGCTGATTGGTACCCGACAGGTGATCGAAACGCTTCAGTCTGCTCGACGCGTCGTGGGGTGTCATGCCCGCTTGGCGTGGATTCTCCCCACTTTTTTCAACCCGCAACTGAAACTGGATAATGAAGTGATCGAAATCTTACGCCGATATTTTCCGGATCAGGTGGCTGCTCCCATTCGATTGAGCATTCATTTGGCGCAAGCGCCGGGCCATCGCAAGACGATCTACGAATACGCGCCCACCAGCACGGGCGCGTTGGACTATGCGCGTTTCGTCGAAAAGGTTTGTTGTAATGGCTAAGCCCGACGAATTCGAATCTTTGGGCGCGGATCCTTTCGAAGGGATGAAGGATTCCAATGCCGCCAAACCCGGTTCGGGGTTCTCCCTCCTCAAACGTCCTCAACTGGATTCGTTGGGTGACGATCCGTTCAAGACAATGGCCAAAGCGGCGCAGGATGACCGAGTGCCGTCTCGGTCTCCTTTTGCCGAATCCCATGAACGCCTGACGTATCCTGACGAATCGAGCGAGGAACGTGAGCAGATTTCCAACCTCGATCACCTTTTGGCACGCTTTCCCAATTTGGAAATTATTTTCTGGATTCTTGCCAGCGCGCTGGCGTTCATCGCTTTTTTGTTTTTCGTTCCGACCTTCTTGGGGACAGTCGCTACGCCCACCCCCATTGTGGCGCGAGCCACCCTCACCCCACGCCCTACCTTGACCCCCATCGTGCGCGGAACGCCGGCGGCAAGCGCGCCAGCGGCTCAATCGCGCGTACCGGTCGTCATTCCACCCTTGCCCCCTCACGCTAAACTCTTCGAGTTCACCGCCGATCCGCGACGCACGGGCTGGTTACTTGCCACTGAAGAAGAACCACATTGGGGTGATCGCAACTTGCACGCTGGGGTGTACAAAGGACAGGTCTATCAATCTATCCTGACTTTTGAAGCCAGTGTATTGGCGCCGGGTTCTCAGATCATCTGGGCAGAGGTCGAACTCACCGGTTTGAACGGAGGCAATCTGACCCCTAATGGCCGTTGGTCGCTGAAACTATTTCCTGCGGATTGGTCGGCAAGTTGGGGGCTCGGTACCCAAATAGATTATCGGCGCGTACTCACTGCTGAGATTGGCTCGGCGCTGGTTTCAGCCGATCTGGCGGAAGGTCAGGCAAATCATTTTGTATTCGATTCGACGCAACTGGCACAAGTGCAAGACGCTTTGAATACAACGGGCCGCTTTGTCTTTCGTCTCGAAGGGGTGGTGTCCAGCAGCGATAGTTTGTTCACCTGGGATGCCGGCGATCGCAATTTGCCCACCAGTCCACGACCGGTTTTGCGAATGGTTGCCATTCCCGGTCAATTTGTGATCGTTACACAAACCCCTACGCCGGAAAATGTGCTCACCGCAGTGGCGGCTTTGGCCCAAGCCACGGCGTATGCCACGCGCTTTGGCACACCCACGCCCTTGCCTCGCCAATATGCCACCGCATTACCGTTGGTTGCCGTTCCGCCGGTGCCAACACCCGCCAATGTGGAAACCGCCACCGCGCGCGCGGCGTTTGCGACGGCTGTCGCGATGACGACCGGGACTTTTACTCCCACGCCATCCAATTGGGCCACCTATACCCCAACCCCAGCGATTGTGGCGCCCACCTTGGGGCCCACCCCAACCCCCACCATCGTGCTTTCACGGTTGGATCTCATCAAGACCCCCTTCCCCAGCGAGTTGGGTCTGTACGGGAAAATCTTGTTCGTGAGCAATCGCGACGTGAACCGCGATTCGCCGATCTGGGTGATGGCAGCAAACGGTGAGGTGATTGGCAGACTGACCGGGACCGCCTACTATCAATTAGCAGAGACGTACGATTTGTTTTCGCCCGACAAGTTGTTCCAAGTGGATGTAGGGCGAGATGCTCAAGGGCGTTGGCAAATCATGATTCTGGATGTTGCCAAAGGAATCCTTTCGCCTCTGGTTACCGAAGAACCGCGCGCCTTAGGACAAGGTGCGTATCATCCTGCGTGGGCGCCCACCGGCGATCGCATCGCCTTTGTATCCGAACGGTCAGGTAGTCCGGAAATCTATGTGTACAACCTCAAGACCAAGGTTACCACGCGGCTGACGTTCACGCCGGTGGATCCGCAACGCGGTTATCCACCTTACAACAAACATCCTTCGTGGTCGCCGGATGGCAACCAAATCGTCTTTTTCTCCGATCGCGATACCTGGCCCCCCCGCGATCAACTTTGGATTATGAATGCGGATGGCGGTGGCGTACGCAACCTGAGCCCCAGTCCCTTTAGTGACTCGAATCCGGTTTGGATCAAGCGCTAGTCTTGCAGATCGAACAGGCGAGGTCAATCACAACCTCGCCTGTTTTTTTTGTTTCTACATCAAACACCCCATATCGGAATGGGGTCTGTGCGACATAGCAAAATACGTTGCCCAACGGATGGCGAATGAGGGAGCAATAATGCTATAAGGAGCATGGTGTTGAGGAGGTGCAAAATGTCAATCCTATGCTTGGTTCTCGTTTCGATGTTTGTTCTGATCGCGTTTAGTGGCTTGTGGCAATGGAACAAGGTCTAGCGAGTCTGCATACGTTATGGGGTCTTGCTTTTATTCCAAGATACATTGATTAACGGATGGAAAATGTAGGGTGCCTAGGTGTATAAAACAAGTGGAGAAAGAAAGGGAGGTGCCCCATGTTGTATGACATCTTGTTGGTTCTCACGATCTTTGGAACGCGTGTCGTTGTGCCCATCTTTGCAACGCTGTTGTTGGGCAGGTTGTTGGAACGTGCCTTGCGCCAAGGCGCTCGTCCCGCCTAAGGCACATTGGGGGAGCCAATGATTCCACAAGATTTGCTTGATGCTATCGCTGTGATCGTGATGTTCATTTTGCGTATTGGGATGCCGATTGCGTTGACGCTTGCGTTTGGGTATTGGCTAGAAAAGAAACTTGCCCCACGCGAACGAGAGCAAGAACTCCTCCCGCGACAACGCATCGCTAAGGAGGATCCCAAGATCATTCAACTGCATTGCTGGGACGTCAAACGCTGTGACGCGACCCAGCGCGCCCAATGCGCTGCCTACCAGCATCCCGAATTGCCGTGTTGGCTTGCCCTGCAAGCCGAAGGGGCTCAAGTGCGTGAGGAATGTTTTACCTGCGCATTGTATAAACCACAAACCAAAGCCGCTTAGCAATACATATTCTTTTTGGAGGCAACCATGAAACTATCCCGACGTGATTTTCTGAAACTGTGCGGTGCCGGCGCCGCTATGCTGGGCATTGGTGCAACGACCGCCCCGCCCGATTTAGGCAAACTTGCGCGCGATGTTCCGATCGCCAAAAATGTTGGCGGTATCTTGATTGATACGACGCGTTGCGTGGGATGCAAGAGTTGTCAGATGGCCTGCAAAGTTGCCAATGGCCTTCCTACCAACGATCGCCCGGTCGCACTCTCCCCCACCACCTTGACGATTGTAGATTTTCGCAACATCTCGACCAAGGTGGATCAGCCAGAGATCCAGCCGGTCAAACGGCAATGTATGCACTGCCAGGATGCGGCGTGCGTCTCGGTGTGTCCGGTCGGTGCGCTGTACAAGACGGAAAAGGGATTTGTTGCCTACGATGCTGACAAATGTATCGGTTGTCGCTATTGTATGGTGGCGTGTCCTTTCGGTGTGCCCAAGTATGATTGGGATTCTCCCAATCCCAAGATCAACAAGTGCGCTCTCGGTTGTATGGCGAACGGTCAACGCAACACGCCTGCCTGTGTGCAAGCATGTCCGCAAAAAGCGCTGTACTATGGCGATCGCCAGGAATTGTTGACCATTGCGCGTTCGCAGATCGCCAACAATCCCGGCAAGTATCTCAACCACATTTACGGTGCCAACGAACTGGGCGGAACCGGTGTAATGTACCTTGCCAAGACGCCCTTTGATCAATTGGGTTTTCGCACCGATTTGCCGAACGAACCGTTGCCCAATCTGACCTGGGCGGCGCAAGAGAAAATCCCGGCGGTGCTGGCAAGCGTGTTTGCTCTGCTGAGCGGGATTGCATGGTGGACCCATCGCACCGAAGCCCGAAAGATGGCAGAGGTGCCGGTGGAAGCACAACACGATTAACGCAAGCAAAACTATTTAGGAGAGATAACCATGTCACCTACCCTTCAAACCTTACTGATTGCGTTCGTTGGTCTCGTGATCGTCGTTGCGCCGTTTGTGTTCATCTTTGGCGTGCTCTACCCGCTCAAACGACGGCTGGAACCGGAAGAACAACCGTCGCGTGTCAAACTACCTTTCAATGCTCATCCCATTGCGGTGTTTGCCGTTGCGCTGGTTGTTGTGGCGGCAATAGGCATCGTGCTTTACACGCTGATCACCAATCAATTTGTTGACTTGCTAATCCTCTTTCGCGATGTGATTACGTTAGCGTACTTGTTCTTGCTGCGCATTGTCGCTCCGCTCGTCGTGTTGTACTTGGGCGGCCGCTGGTTGGAACGCAAGTTGCACCCAGCGACCACCGAGAGCGAGAGCCGTTTGGCCGAGCGCATGCCGGTTTTGCAAAAGGTCAAGATGCCTGTGCTCACCTCGCGCGGTTTGTTGGCGATTCTCTTCTTGGCAATCTTATGGATGGCTGCCATTGGCATTGCGATCTCGCGGTTTTTGTTTGGCTTGTCCTATGTGACGAACCTGACCGACGAATTTCCGTGGGGACTGTGGATCGGCTTTGATGTGATGAGCGGCGTGGCGCTTGCTGCCGGCGGCTTTGTCATTGCCGGGACAGTGCACGTGTTCAACATCAAACGATTTCACCCGATTGTCCGCCCCGCCATTTTGACCGCGTTGCTCGGCTACTTGCTTGTCATCGTTGGCTTGTTGTTCGATCTGGGGCGTTGGTACAACATATGGCACCCTATCTTTTTCTGGAACCTTCACTCGCCCATGTTCGAAGTGGCCTGGTGCGTAATGCTCTACACGACGGTTTTAATGTTCGAGTTCAGTCCGGTGGTCTTTGAAAAACTGCGTTGGCAACGTGCACTCAAATTCATGCGTGCCATCACCATCCCGCTCGTCATTCTAGGAATGTGTCTCTCCACATTACACCAATCCTCGCTGGGAGCGTTGCTCTTGATCGCGCCGGAGAAAATCAATCCGCTATGGTATTCGGCGTGGATTCCCGTGTTCTTCTTCCTCAGCGCCGTCGGCGTTGGGTTAGGCATGACGATTGTCGAAGCCAACCTGTCCGCGCGCGCACTGCATCGTAAATTGGAAACAGACCTGCTCGCCGATTTGGGCAAGGCGGCCTCGGTGGTCGTGGCGATCTATTTGTTCGCTCGCTTTGCTGATCTCATCTATCGCGGCGTCATCGGCTATGCGTTCATGCCCGGCTTTCATGCCACGATTTTCTGGATCGAGATTCTGTTGGGCTTTGCCACACCGATGGGCTTGATGGCGTTCAAGCGGTTCCGCGCCAAACCTAATCTCGTGTTCTTGGGCGGCGGGCTGATCGTCTTTGGGGTGGTGTTCAATCGGTTGAACTCGTCTCTCTTGGGAACCTGGCAATACGTCAACAGTGCAAAACCATACATCCCTTCGGTTGCCGAGTTGACCATTACCATTGCGCTCGTCAGCGCGGGGGTAGTGGCGTTCGGACTTGCCGCCAAGTTCTTGCCCTTGTTCCCTAACGAGGAACATGCTCACGCTTAGCGAGAAGAGCACCTATTCCGGTTGACCATTCCAGAGGAGTAGAGACGTTGGATTACAACGTCTCTATTTCCCGTTTGTAAGAACCATGGGATCCTGAACTTGAGTGTAAAAAGAGAAGATGGAAAACATCCGGCGTTTGTTTTGGCACAAATTGATTCATTCGATTCGAAATGTGGGCTTGAGTACCCAGATGGCATTATTGGTCATCGTGGGTACGGTAACGATGATCAGCGTGTTTGCCTATTTGGGTACCGGGGCACTTAGCGAAAGCACGCAACGCAATCTCCAAGAGCGTGTGCTTTTAGCGCAAATGACTGCCAGTTATATGGATGCCTTGCTCCAAAATATCGAGAACGCCTTGACTGAAACTGCCAGCGAATCCTATTGGACTGAACCGCAACGTCTCGATTACGCGATGGAGCAAGCCTATCGGCGTCTTTCGTTCTTTGCCTCACGCGTGTTGTTGGTGGATGGGCAGGGTCGGATGATTGCTTCAAAACCAATCCTGCTGGGTGAACTCTCGTTGGCGGATGCACCACCCGTGCTTGCTGCGTTGGATGGCAAATCGTTTGCTGTTTCGCACATCGTCCAAACCTATCCTGCTCTAGGTCCGAGTATCTTTGCGGCAACCCCCATTCGCGATGCATCCGGCAAAGTGATTTACGCGCTCGTGATCACCCTGACTTTTAACAATACCAACGCGCGCGCCTTTGCGCGTCCCATCGGTTTGGGCGAGAGCGGTTATATGGACTTGGTGGCGATGGATGGTCAGATTCTTGCCAGCACACGGCCCAGCCGGGTGAACCAGCAAAGCGATCACGAAGAGAGTCTGATGAGTATGATTCGTGATCATCGTCAGACAGTCTCGGCTTGCCACGATTGTCATACGCCGATTGCAGAAGGGGTGCCGCAAGCCGAAGTCCTCGCGTTTGCGCCGCTTGACCGCGCGTTGTGGGGTGTCACCATTCATCAAAGTGAAGCCGAAGTTTTTG
Source organism: Anaerolineae bacterium (assembly GCA_034433515.1). Lineage (GTDB taxonomy): Bacteria > Chloroflexota > Anaerolineae > UBA4142 > UBA4142 > DAOTXS01. The sequence goes on from DAOUAL010000004.1 coordinate 84,394, forward strand.
CGCCGACCCGGCTTTTGCAGAGCCGCATCTTTGCGTTGATGACGGTGATGCTCACCGGCGCATTGACGCTGGTTTATCTCGCGACGCGGAGCGTGATCGTGCCCGTGCAAGAATTGACGGTTGCCACGCGCCGCATTGCGGAAGGTGATTTGGATTCACCGATCGAAGCCTCGGCGCAGGGCGAAGTGGGAGTGCTGGCACGCGCCTTTGATGAGATGCGTGTGCGTCTCAAGCAATCCACGGAAGAGATTCAGGCGCTGAATCGCGATCTGGACGCGCGGGTGCAAGAACGCACGACGCAATATGAGGCGGCGGCACGCGAGAATGCACGGCTGTACGCCGAGTTGCAACGCAAGGAACAGATGAAGGGTGAACTCCTCCATCGCATTATTTCCGCGCAAGAAGATGAACGCAAACGGATTGCGCGTGAATTGCATGATGAAACGAGCCAAAGTCTGAGCGCGTTTATGGTGGGCTTGCAAACGGTGCAGATGGCCTTGCACCACGATCCGCAAAAAGCCAGCCAGCATCTCAAAAGTTGTGAAACCATCGCCGAATCCTTGTTGCAGAACATCCATCGGCTCATTGCCGATCTGCGTCCCAGTTTGCTCGATGATCTGGGTTTGGTGCCTGCCATTGCTTGGTATGGCGAGCAACGTTTGCATCCGCTGGGCATCCAGTTTCATATGGATCAAGAGGGCGTTACCGAACGGCTCCAACCAGCGTTGGAAACTGCCTTCTTTCGCATCGTTCAAGAAGCCATTACCAACACCACCCGTTATGCGCGCGCGTCGAATGTCTGGGTCAAGTTAATGCGCCAAGATGGTTTGGTGGTATTGCGCGTGGCGGATGATGGACAGGGTTTTGATCCTCAGGTGTTGCAACGCGCCAATTCCCAAGGGCAAGGATTAGGATTGCGCGGGATGCAAGAACGTGCTAGCATCTTGGGCGGCGAGTTTGAGTTGCAAACCGCTCCGGGTAAAGGCACGGTTATTACCGTGCGGGTGCCGCTTGCCGGCTAGAGGGGTGTGCTATGGCAAAGATTCGTGTGTTGATTGTGGATGATCACGCGATCCTGCGGGAAGGTCTGCGCGCGTTGTTGAATTATTACGATGATGTTGAAATCGTGGGCGAAGCGCAAGATGGTGCCGAAGGCATCGAAAAAGTCAAAACGCTCTCCCCGGATGTTGTATTGATGGATATTGCGATGCCGGGCATGAATGGCTTGGAAGCAACTCGGCTCATCCGCGAAACATATCCCCAAACCAATGTATTGGTCCTGACCCAACACGAGGATCGGCAATATGTGTTGCCCTTGTTACAAGCCGGTGCGTCCGGCTTTATGACCAAACGTGCGTTAGGTACAGAATTGATTCATGCGTTGCGCACCGTTGCCAAAGGGGAAACATATCTCCATCCCGCCGCCGCGGCCACTGTGGTGCAAGAACTCCGGCATCAAGGTGAATCCATTGCCGATTCGCCCGAATCTATCACCCCGCGCGAGTTGGAAATTTTGCAACACATCGTGGCGGGCGAAACGAACGCCCAAATTGCCAATGCGCTTTCCATCAGCGTCAAGACTGTCGAATGGCATCGCGCGAACTTGATGAGCAAATTAGACGCCCACACCGTGGCTGACTTGGTGCGCTATGCGATCGAACACGGCTTGGTGAGTTAGCCACCCCACCTTACGTGAGTAAGCAGACTCCCGGTTTCTCAAGAGACCGGGAGTCTTTTTTTGCCAAGACGAGACCGGGGGAATCCCAGGACATTCCCTAGTTCGGGACCAAGTGAGACGGGGACAAGATACCAAAGTAACCTTGGGACAAGCGCGCCAAGGTCTCTCTTGGATATCCCCCTTGCTTCCCCCGCGACAAAACCGAGTGATTGCCCAATCGAAAACCGGGACAAGACCTGTTCAAATCAAGGCATACACCTCTTATACTCGATGTAGAGAATGCGCGAGAGCATAAAGATGAGGTGGGTATGGATCGTTTGGTGATGCTCTACGGCAAGATTCTGCTAACCTTCTTGATCGGTTTGTGCTTTACCACGTCGGACGCCAATGTTCATCAGATCTCAACGCCGGCGCAAGATACCACGATGGTTGCCTTGTCTGCCTCGGCGGTGGGAACACGCATTGTCTTTGCGTCCGATCGCGATCATTGTTTCTACTTTAATCTGTACACAATGAATGGGGATGGCTCAGATGTGCGGCGCGTTACCCAAGCGATCACGGATGACAAATCGCCGGCGTGGTCGCCGGATGGTCAACGGATTGCGTTTGCTTCCGATCGCACCGGCAACTATGAAATCTATGTGGTCAATGACAACGGCACGGGTTTGATGCAATTGACAAGTGATCCGGCGTTCGATTGGGAGCCGGTGTGGTCGCCGGATGGGCAGCGGATCGCCTTTACCTCGAACCGCGATGGGAATTGGGAAATCTACGCGATGAACACTGACGGTTCGAATGTGATGCGTTTGACGAACGATGTGGCATACGATTGGCAACCGGTGTGGTCGCCGGATGGCAAACACATTGCGTTCACTTCGGATCGCGATGGACGCTGGGAAATCTACACCCTGAATCTGGAAAGCGGCGAACTCAAACGACTCACGCATCCGCCAGCGGATGGCCGAGACCCCGCATGGTCGCCAGATGGCACACGGCTGGCTTTCGTTTCCACCCGGGATCGTGCTTGGGAAATTTACGTGATGGAGGCGGATGGTTCAAAGGTCAAACGATTGACGCACAGCACGGCGATCAATCAATCGCCCAGTTGGTCGCCAGATGGAACGCGCATCATTTATGAATCGAACGGTGAGATTCTTTCGATGGCTGGGGATGGATCGCATGTGGTGAACCTGACCAAGAATGCGGCGACGGATTTTCATCCGTCTTGCACGGCGAATGTACGCCGATAGATATTCAAGATATGGAGGTGTGGTATGCAATTAACTCGACGGGATTTTCTGAAACTGTGTGGAGCCGGCGCGGTGATGCTTGGCGTCGGTGCAAAGATGGCGCCGCCTGACTTGGCGGTAGGACGCCTTCGCGTGCCTCAACCCTCACAACGTGGGAACGGTGTGTTGATTGATGTATCCAAGTGTGTGGGTTGCCAGCAATGTCAGATTGCTTGTCAAAAGAGCAAGAACTTGCCGGTGGACACAAAGCAACGCGCGCTGTCGGCAGTGTCACCTTCTGTCGTCAAGATGCTGAATGTTTCAACGGACCCGGCAAAGCCGGAAATCAAGCCGGTCAAGATGCAATGTATGAACTGCCTCAACCCGGCATGCGTGGCGGCGTGTACGGTGGGTGCGTTACAAAAGCGCCCGGACGGGCCAGTGGTGTACGACGCGAATCGGTGCATTGGTTGTCGCTATTGTATGTATGCGTGTCCGTTTGGCATTCCCACATTTGAGTGGGACAAGCAATTCTCGCTCATCGTCAAATGTGATGAATGTGCCGAACGTCAAGATCAGGGCAAGATTCCGGCGTGTGTAGAAGCGTGTCCTGCCAAAGCGTTGACGTTTGGGCCGCGCAGTGAACTCTTGACCATCGCCCATCAGCGTATCTACGATCCCAAGAGTACATATGTGCCCCAGGTTTACGGCGAACACGAAGTTGGTGGTACATCTATGTTGTACATCTCGGCGGTACCGTTTGAACGTTTGGGCTTGCCTACCCTATCGGACGAGGCGCCCGCCGAAGTCAATGCAACGATTATGCACGCCACGCCCACCATTGCCGCAGGGATGATGATGGCGTTGAGTGGAATGTACTGGCTCATCAAACAACGTGATCGGTTGGAAAAGCAACCAGCGTACGTCACCAATGAAAATCAGAATGGAGGTCATTAACGATGTTTGGTATACTCATCCCTCAAGAGTTGATGGACGGTGTGGTGCTCTTGTTCATGTTCGGCGCACGGATTGGTTTACCGATTGCCTTGATGATGACGCTGGGCTATTGGGCGCAACGCAAACTTCACCCCGCCGGTAGTGAAGAGCCGCGCCGGCGACCGTTACCTAAACTGTTGCAACGGGTTTCGGATGAGGCGGATGCCTTGCCCGCGTGGTTGCCAACGATTGCTTTGCTCACCCTCGTTGGCGGTGTGGCGATGCTCTATCGGTTATGGGTCGGGCTGGGGGCTTCGACCAACTTGAACCAAGCGTACCCATGGGGACTCTGGATCGGCTTTGACCTGTTTATGGTGGCGTTCTCCGGCGGTGCCTTTACACTGGCTACGTTGGTCTATGTGTTCCAAATGCATCGTTTCCACGCCGCCATCCGTCCCACCGTTCTCACCGGGTTGTTGGGCTATACCTCGGTGTTGGTGATCTTGTTGATGGACTTGGGGCGCTGGGATCGGTTCTATCACTTTATCATCTATCCCAACCTCAATTCTGCCCTCTTTGAAGTGTCGTGGTGCATCTTGCTATACACGCTGGTGTTGATTTCCGAATTTAGCCCGGTCATTATGGAGCGTTTTGGCTGGCATCGCGCGCTAGGTCTGATGCGCAAGATCACGGTGCCACTGGTCATCGTTGGCTCAACCCTTTCGACGTTGCACCAGTCCTCGCTCGGTTCGCTGTTTGTGGTGATGACCGAACGCTTGCATCCCTTGTGGTACACACCGTTGATTCCGGTCTTGTTCTTTGTCTCTTCCATTGCCGCCGGCTTGGCGATGGTCGTTGCCGGGGCTACCGTGAGTTACTGGGTGTTCAAACGGAGTTTGCCACAACGTCTCGTCGCCGATCTCTCGACGTTCCTCCCGTGGATACTGGGACTGTACCTCGTCCTCAAATTTGGCGAACTATTTTGGGCGGGTGAAATCGAACTGCTCTGGACGAGCGGGGTGTATAGCCTATTGTTCTGGACCGAACTGATCATCGGCGCCATGTTCCCGATTGTGTGGTTCAATCTCAAGCGGGTGTATCACAGTCGGTTGCTTTCGTTGATGGGTGCGATCTTGGTGTTGGGTGGAATCTTTTTGAATCGCTTTAATGCGGCGTGGTTCGCGCTCCGCCCGGTGCCCGGCTATACCTACTTTCCCAGTCTCGCCGAGATTCTGATTCAGTTGGGGGTGATCTGCGGCATCATCACCGTCTATACGTTAGTCGGGTATTACCTACCCTTGTTTGAAGGCACGATTACGCCGGAAGAAGAAATCAAACAAAGGGCCGGCGTGCAACCGCAACCCCGCCCAGTGCATTAACCTCTTTCTATGCCCTCCCGGTTCGTCTCGCTGATGAATTAGGGAGGGCTTTTTGCATTTCCCCCCAAGCGTCTGTATAATTGAACTAGGTGTTAGTCGCTAGTCGCTAGTTGCTAGTCACTAGTTGCCAGTCGCTAGTCACTAGTCTCTAGCGCCTAACGGCTAGCGCCTAACGGCTAACGCCTACCGACTAACGACTAACAACTACCGACTAACAACTACCGACTAACAACTAGCGACTAACGACTAATGAACGAACTCACCACTTTTCTCCAAGCCAACATTATCATCATCTACTTTGTGTACGGTCTGGCGCACTTTGTGACCGGGATGGCGGTTGCGTTAGAAAGTGGACGCGCGACGCAATTGCGTCTTTCGCGCGCTTTGCCTTTCCTTGCCGCCTTTGGCATCACGCACGGCATCAACGAGTGGATTGAAATGTTTTCGATGATCTCTGCCCAAATTCCCACCTTGGCGCAAGAACCTCGTTGGGCGGAAATGATCAAACTGGCTTGGAAAGGGATTTCGTTTTATTTCCTGCTGGAATTTGGCGTTCGTCTGTTGAGCGAACATGTGCCGCAGCAACAACGCTGGTTACGTTTGCTTCCCTTCTTTGGATTGTTCACGTGCTTGATCGGTTCGTTCATTATGTATCTGCAAGCCCGGCCCCTGGGCTATCCGCAACCGGGTTTGGTCGAAGTCTGGGTCAACTATTCCCTAGGTGTGCCGGCGTCTATCTTTTCGGTGATTGCTTTACTGGCTCAGCGGCGCGCCTTCTTGCGCGACAATATGCCACAATTTGGCGGCGATTCGGTGGGGGCGGCGTTGGCGATTGGCTGGTACTGCGTGCTCGATCAAATCATTGATGAATCCGCCTTCATCTTTCCGGCGAACATCCTCAACACCCACACCTTCCTCAACGTGGTCGGATTGCCGGTCGAAATCTTTCGCACGATGGCAGTAACCGCGTTGGCATTCTTTGTCATCCGCACCTTGCGCGTGTTCGAAGTCGAGTATGCGCAACGCTTGGAAGCAGCGAATCGTGCGCGCTTTGCCGCGCAAGCAGAAGCCACACGCGAGTTGATGGTCTTGTTTGAAGCGTGCCGCATTCTCGGCACCTCGCTCGATGTCAATCAACTCATTAACGATTCGTTGACCAAGATCGTCAACTCGCTTGACCCCATGATCGCCGGCTCGGTGTATCTCTACGATGCGCAACATCACGCGCTGACCTTGCGCGCCTGCAAAATGCGTTCCGAACTATCCTCGTTGAGCCAAGCCGAGATCGCTGCCGAACAACGCGCCGCGCACGAAGCGTACGACAAATCGGAGATTGCGTACGAGTCCGAGCTGCAAGCCGGCACCTCGTTTGTGGCGGTCCCGTTGGTGTCACAGGGCAAGACCGTAGGCGCATTGACGTTGGCGCATCGCGCGGCATTTTCAAATTACGCCGTGATTCAAACGCTGGCGCGGCAACTGGGGATTGCCTTGGAGAATGCTTATCTCTACAGCGAGGTGCAGGAAAAGGAAAAACTGCGCGGGCAACTCTTGGAACGTGCGGTGGCGGCCCAAGAAGAAGAACGCAAACGCATTGCACGCGAATTGCACGATGATACCGGGCAATGGCTTACCGCACTGGGCGTGGGCTTGAGCGGGGTGGAGCAAACGATGGCGCAGGATCCGGAAAAGGCGCAATATCAAATCGCCGAATTGAAAAATATGACGATGCACGCGATTGACAATCTGCGCCAATTCGTTTCCGATCTGCGCCCGGCGATGCTCGACGATATGGGGTTGGTCTCGGCGTTGCGTTGGCTGGCACAGCAGTACGCTGAGCGAACGGGTTTGCCGATTCACGTCGAAACGGTTGGAAGCAAGCGTCGTTTGTCATCCCAGGTTGAAACGGTTTTGTTCCGCATCGCGCAAGAAGGGTTGAACAATATCGGACGGCACGCGCAAGCGACCCACGCTCATATCCGTTTAGAATTTGCACCCACCTTTGTCTCACTCATCGTTCAAGATAATGGTAAGGGATTTGTGGTGGACCAAGTGTTGGGGCTTCACCCCGAACGACGCGCGTGGGGCTTGCTGGGTGTGCAAGAGCGCGTGGCATTGGTGGGCGGCAAGTTTAATGTGGAATCCGAACCCGGCAAGGGGACTCGGTTGATGGTCGAAATTCCGATTACCGACAGCGAATGAGGGAGGATGGCTTGGCGAAAATTCGTTTGTTGATGGTGGATGATCACGAAATCGTCCGCGCCGGCTTGCGGATGTTATTGCAAAGCCAGCCCGACATTGAAATCATCGGCGAAGCGGACAATGGACGCGACGCGGTTGCCAAAGCCAAATCGCTCACGCCCGACATCGTGTTGATGGATATTTCGTTGCCGGATATGGACGGCTTTGAAGCGACGCGCCAGATCAAACGCGCCGCGCCGAACGTCGCCATCCTCGCGTTGACGATGCACGAGAGCGATGAATATTTTTTCAAGATGCTCAACGCTGGCGCATCGGGCTATGTCCCCAAAAAAGCCGCGCCCACCGATCTGGTTACCGCGATTCACACAATTCGCGACGGCGGCGTGTTTCTCTATCCTTCGCTCGCCAAATCACTCGTACGCGATTATATGGGACGCGCGAGCGAAGCCGGCGCAAAAGAAGCGCTCGACGGCTTGACCGACCGCGAGCAAGAAGTGTTGAAACTCATCGCCGATGGTTTGACGAATCAGGAGATCGCGGACCAGCTGACGATCAGCGTGAAAACGGTAGAACGGCACCGCGCAAACATTATGAGCAAACTCAACTTGCACAGCCGCACCGAGTTGGTCAAGTATGCGATACGCAAGGGGTTGATTGATGTGGAGGGATGAGAAAGGCAAGGAGGGTAGGAAATAGAATGAGGCAAGAAGATTGAGGTTGAGGGAATGTTGTCAAAATAGATCGTCGGGCTTTTGTGCTTTCAGCGTACCTGACACGCACGCGTGTAAATGGAGAAATGTTATGGGCGAAAGAACAAGTCTTTTCTATGATCGTGAAGCGGACGTCTTGTATTTCTCAAAAGGTAAGCCATATCCCGAGCAAGAATCGCAGGAAATTGGCGATGATATGATCGTGCGCTTGAACCCCACGACCCACGAAGTTGAGGGCATCACAATTCTGAATTTTTCGCGCCGCTTTGCCAGCGTGGACAATCTATCCCTCCCGGTTACAGCGCAAATGCAACTGGCTCAAGCATAGCGCGACTCATTACTGAACACGGCTCACTGGTTTTTCAATGCCACCCAAATTCTTCATCACCCATTCATGGAAAGACATTGAGTTTGCTAAACGCCTGACCGACGACTTGCGCCGGCACGGGTTGGAAGGATTTTTCGACGCCTACTCGATTCAGCCCGGCGACGACATTGCCTCGCGCGTCGCGCATGGATTGGAAGAGTGCGACGTTTACGTTCCATTATTGTCGCCTGCTGCTGTTGGGTCCAAATGGTGCGAACTGGAAATCAACGCGGCGATCAACTTGAGTCTGGAACCAGATCGTAATGGCAGACCGCGCATCATTCCCGTTGTTGTCGTGCCGTGTAAATTGCCGACGCTCTTGCGCGGTCGTTTGTACATCAATTTTCACCAACGTTACGACGACGCGCTGAAGCAATTGTTGGCAGAATTTGGCGTGACGGTTCAACCACCCGCGCCATCACAACCAACCCACGCCACGCCCACCGCCGAGCCGCCGAAACCTGCGCCTACACCATCGCGTCCCCAGTCCACACTCTCGCGCGATGAACTGGCGCATCTCTACACCGAAGCACGCGCGTTACAAAGCGCAGGCAACTTGCGCGATGCCGCCGCACTGTTTGAAAAGATTGGTGATTACCGCGATGCGCCTACGCGCTTGCGAAAACTCCAACTCTATCTTGCCGCCGACGAGTTAATGAAACAAGCGCTGGCGGACAAGGACGACCGCACCGAACCGTGGCTGGACGCCCACGCGCGCTTGGAAGAATTATTGCAACTCGATCCGCAGTTTCTGGACGCGCGCGCCCGGCTGGACACCGTGAACCGTTGGCTTGCACTGCCAGAGGCATACGAACGTCTGCTGGACGCGTTGGATGTGGATGATTGGGCAAAAGCGTTCCCGTTGTTCGAGCAAATCCGCAGCGTCAAGCCGACTTACAAACGCACCCAAATTTTATTTGAGCACGCGTGGCCGCAAATGGTTCAAGCTGGCGTAACGAAAAAGGTTGGCAAAGATGGCAGAGAAATGATGCTTGTCCCGGCGGGCAAGTTTGTGATGGGCGAAGGCAGTGACGCACATGAAGTTTATCTCGATTCATTCTACATTGATCGCTACCCTGTGACGAACGCGGATTACAAAAAGTTTGTGGACGCCACAAAACATTCAGCCCCACCCCATTGGCAGAACGGAAAAATCCCGCAGGGCAAAGAAAACCATCCCGTCGTCAATGTGACTTGGGATGACGCGAACGCGTACGCGCAATGGGCAGGCAAGCGTTTGCCAACCGAAGCGGAATGGGAAAAGGCAGCAAGTTGGGACGAGATTAAAAAACAAAAACGCGTCTATCCCTGGGGTAACGATTTTGACGCGGGCAAATGCAATTCATCCGAATCGGGAATTGGAGACACCACGCCGGTTGGAAAATGCTCACCACAGGGAGACAGTTTCTACGGTGTCGCAGATATGGCAGGCAACGTGTGGGAATGGTGTGCAGATTGGTACGACGAGAACTATTATAAAAATTCACCGAAAGAAAATCCCACAGGACCTGCTTCAGGACAATATCGGGTGTTGCGCGGCGGTTCTTGGTTCAACGATCAGAGCCTCGTGCGCGCCGCGTATCGCGTCAGGCTCAATCCTTTCAGCAGGTTCGGGAGCTTCGGTTTTCGCGTGGTCGTGTCCCATTCTGACTCTGGGCTCTGATCCCTCTGAACTCTGATGCTCTGAACGGGGTGGGGTAGGGGCGAGGTTACCTCGCCCCCGCCCCTACCACCGACGGATATGTTATGAAATACGATCCATCAAAACATCATCGTCGTTCCATTCGTTTGAAAGATTATGATTACAGTCAAGCCGGCGCATATTTTTTAACCATCGTCGTCCGGAATCACGAATGTTTGTTGGGCGATGTGGTGGATGGGGAAATGCGGGTAAACGGATTTGGCAAGATGGTCCAAAAATGCTGGGATGAATTGTCGGTGCATTATTCCAATGTGGAACTGGACGCGTTTGTGGTGATGCCCAATCATGTACACGGGATTGTGGTGATTGTGGACCGTAGGGGCGAGGTTACCTCGCCCCTACAATTGCATGATCAACCAACCTTGGGTCGAATAATCGGATATTTCAAATATCAATCTACCAAACTCATCAACGAATTGCGTGGCACGCCAGGCGCGCCGGTATGGCAACGCAATTATTTCGAACACATCATCCGTAACGACCACGATTTCGAACGCATTCGTGAATACATTGCCTACAATCCTGTGGGTTGGCAAATGGATGATGAAAATCCCAACCACACATGAAAGCAAGAATATTCGCGTAACCGCGTCGAATAAAAAACCTCGAAGGTTTCCAAACCCTTCGAGGTCTTGACTGTCTTCCTGCCTACTGCCTACCGCCTACCGCTTACCGCCTCCTGCCTTCTGCTTGTGTTCCCACTCGGCTAGCCATTTCTCCGCTTCCATCTCCGCCATCGTGCCAAAGCCCGCGCTAACTACCGCTTGCCGGAAAATGTGATCGTGTGCTTCGCCGGCGGCAAACACGCCCGGCACGCTCGTGTGCAAACGCTCGTCCACCTTGATGTACCCTTCCTCGTTCATTTCCAACTGACCCTTGAACAGCCACGTGTTCGGTGTGTGACCGATGTACACAAAAATCCCTTGCGCGGGGAGTTCCGAGATGGCGTGCGTCTGCGTATTCTCCAACACCAGCGTTTCGACTTTGCCGTTGCCTTTGATCTCCTTGACGACCGAGTTCCACACAAAGTTGACTTTGGGATCGTTGCGCGCGCGCTCTTGCAAAATCGGTTGGGCGCGCAAGGCATCGCGGCGATGAATGATGTGCACCTTGCTCGCAAACTTGGTCAGGAACAAACCTTCCTGCAACGCGCTATCGCCGCCGCCCACCACCGCAATTTCCTTGTTGCGGAAGAAAAAGCCATCGCACGTCGCGCAGTACGAGACGCCGCGCCCGGCAAATTCCTTTTCGCCCGGCACGTTCAACTTGCGCGGCGATGCGCCGGTCGCCACGATGATCGCTTTAGCCGTGTACGCGCCGCCGCTTTCGGTTTTCAGCTCAAACGGATGCGTCTTGAAATTGACTTGGGTTACAATATCAATGACAATTCGCGCGCCAAATTTCTCGGCTTGCTTTTGCATCAATTGAACGAGTTCCGGTCCGGTGATACCATCCGGAAAGCCGGGATAATTTTCCACCTCGTTCGTCGTGGCAATTTGGCCCCCCACTTCTTGGCCGGTGAAAACGAGCGGATTGAGATTACCGCGTGCCGCGTAAATCGCCGCGCTCAAACCCGCTGGCCCAGAACCAATGATAATCAAATTCTCTGTCATTCCCTTACCTCGCTACCATAACGTTGAACCTTGAACTCATCCCAGGTCGCCCAACTCGTACAAAATCGCCGCCGCCGCCGCAAGCCCGGCGGTTTCCGCCCGCAAGATGCGGGGTCCCAATGAAACCGGTACAATACCATTCTCTTGCGCCATGATGATTTCATCTTCCGCAAACCCGCCTTCAGGTCCGATGAAGAGATTGATTTCTTTGGGGCGCGGAATGATTTGCAATGCCTCGCGCAAGGTTCGATTGCGTTCTTCTTCCCATGGAATCAACGCCAAGCCACTGCGGCGCGCTTGCCCACACGCGTGTGCAAACAATGTTGGCGTTCCCAGGTGCGGCAGAATGGCGCGCCCGGCTTGTTCCGCCGCTTCAACAATGATGCGTTCCCAGCGTTCAAGCCGGGTCTCGCTCACATCATTCAGACTCCCCACCACACAACGCGCGGCAAGCACCGGCACAAAGGCACTGATGCCGATCTCGGTCCCCTTTTGCAACACCCAGTCGAACTTTTGTCCCTTCAGCAATCCTTGATACAACGTGATGCGCGTCGCGGGTTCCGTGTCCAACTGCCAGCGTTCGATGATGCGTGCGCGTACCGTGTCGCGATCCAGCGTAACCAATTCGGCTTGGTAGGCAAAGCCGGAATTGTCGAGCAGAATGACCTGGTCGCCGATTTGCATCCGCAACACATCGCGAATCTGATGCACGAGGGTGCCACGCAAGACCACCCGTTGATCATGAATCGAGTTCGCCGGAATAAAAAAGCGATGCATCGGTTTACGCTTTACTTTTCACGCCGATCACGGCTACCCAATCCTCTTCCTGCATCGTCTCGATTGTCGCGATGCCGACGGCATTGAACGCTTCGACCACCTCTTCCGTTTTGGATGCAAGAATGCCAGAGGCAATGATCTTGCCGGGCGAACGCAAAGCCGAAGCGAGGGTGGGCGCCAGATCACAAATCACTTCGGCAAGTATATTGATGCAGACGAGGTCAAATTGGTTACAATGTTTTTCGATGTCGAGCGTGCCATGTTCGATGCGGACGATATGTTCTGCGTGATTGAAGGCGATATTGCGCTTGGCGGTCTCGACCGCCACAAAATCGGTATCGAGTGCGAGGATTTCGCGCGCGCCAAGTTTAGCGGCAGTAATCGCAAGAATACCCGAACCGGTACCCACATCGAGGACGTGCGGCGTGCCGGTCAAATATTTTTCTAACGCGATCATGCACATTCGCGTGCTAGGATGCAAGCCGGTGCCGAACGCCATCCCGGGATCGAGTTCGATGACCAGATCACTTTCTTTGGGTGTATAGTCGAGCCAGGAAGGTTTGATGACAAGGTGCTGACCCAGATGCAGAATCGTGTAATATTTTTTCCACGCTTCGGCCCAATCTTCTTCGGCGAGTTCGCGCGTGCGCGGCGTGGACATGGCGCGCAGTTGGGCAAGATGCCAGAGGGCTTCTTCCGCGCGCGCGAGGTTGGCACGATCGGTTGCCGGAAAAAAAGCGCGGACGGTAAACGCCCGCGCCGGGTCAAGGGTCTCCCCGGGTTCTGGCAAAATCGTTTCTTCGATTGCTGCGCCGCCAGCAACCAATTCGTTGAGTAAAGCCGCGGCGGCTTCGGCGCCTTCCGCATCGGTTTGAATCGCGAGTTCGATCCAATTCATAGGGCGGGTTTCTCAAAGCGCGGGATTATTTGAACCCATCCTTCACTTTGCTAAACACACTTTTGTCGCGTGAGTCGCCCGGTTGTTTTTCCAACGTCTTGCCAAATTCCCGCAACAACTCTTTTTGCTTTTCGTTAAGTTTTTGCGGCACAACGATGTGCACCGTGACCAACAAATCGCCGCGCCCATTGCGCCGCAAGTGTGGCACGCCTTGTTCTTTGATGCGAAAGGTTTTGCCGTGTTGTGTGCCGGGCGGAATGGAAAGGGGAACTTCGCCTTCGGGCAGAACCGGCACGCGCACCTCATCGCCCAGCGCGGCTTGGACAAAATTGATCGGCAGATTGAGCAAGAGATCGTCGCCTTCGCGTTGGAAGAAGGGATGCTTTTTGACGCTGATGACGATGTAGAGATTGCCGGGCGGACCGCCGCGCGTGCCGGCTTCGCCTTCGCCGGCGAGTCGAATTTGTGTGCCATCGTCCACGCCGGCCGGAATCGTTACCTTGATTTTACGCGTAACCTGAATGCGCTTGGCGCCCTTGCACGTATGGCACGGCGTCGAAACGATTTCACCTTCGCCTTCGCAACGGGGGCAGGTAGCCACGTTGACAAACGATCCAAAGATGGATTGCTGAACACGGCGCACTTCGCCGGAGCCGTTACATTGCGGGCAACGAATCGGCTGGGTGCCGGGTTCGGCGCCGCTCCCGCGACAGTTGGGGCACATCTCGAGGCGCGGGATTTCGATTTCTTTTTCGGTCCCAAAGAGGGCTTGCTCAAATTCGATGGTGAGGTTGTATTTGAGGTGCGCGCCCGGTTGCGGACCGCGCCGTGCCGCCGACCGCGCCCCCATTCCAAAGAATTCTTCAAAGATGTCGGCAAAGCCGCCAAAATCGGTGAAATCGCCAAAGCCACCTTGCGGTGGATTGTGACCGTAGCGATCGTACAACTGGCGTTTCTCCGGGTCCGACAAGACCTGATACGCCTCGCCGATCTCTTTGAATTTCTCTTCGGCTTCGCGGTTACCTTGGTTGGCGTCCGGGTGATATTGTTTGGCAAGCCGGCGAAACGCTTTTTTGATTTCGTCTTCGCTGGCGTTGCGATTCACGCCGAGAATTTCGTAATAATCCCGTTTGGTTGGCACGGCGGTTATTATAGTCGAATCGTGTGGATGTGTAAAGTAGAGACGAGTCGCCAACTCGTCTCTACTTGACCTCCCACCGTATATGGTCTATAATTTAGCCAAGACTAAATTTATATTTTGCCATGTTAAAGAATAAACCGTTCAGTGCTGCCATCGAAGATTATCTCAAAGCTATCTATGATTTGCACGCTACCACCCGCGCGGTGACCACTACCGCGCTCGCAACGGCGATGGGGGTCTCGGCCGCCTCCGCGACAAATATGCTCAAGAAACTCGCCGCGCTCAAGTTAGTGCGCCATGCGCCGTACTATGGCGCAGAACTCACGCCCGCCGGTGAGAAAATCGCGTTGGAAGTGGTACGGCATCATCGTCTCCTCGAAGCGTTTTTGTACGAGGTGCTGGGTATGCCTTGGGACGAGGTGCATGCTGAGGCGCACAAACTGGAGCATGTCTTGTCGGACAATCTGGAAGATCACATCGCCGAATTTCTAGGCAATCCCACCGAAGACCCGCACGGCGATCCGATTCCAACCAAAACCGGGAACATTATCTCTTCGGCGCAACAATCTTTGGCAGACCTGACCCCCGGCACGCGCGCCACCATTCGCCGGATTGGGGCGCAAGAGCCAGTCCGTTTACGGTATCTGCGCGGATTAGGCATCGTTCCCAACGCCATCATCAGTCTCATCGAGCAGGCACCGTTTGAAGGTCCCGTGCGGGTACGCCTAAACAGGAGAGAGTGTAGTTTGGATTATGCGTTGGCGCAGCAGATTTGGGTTTCTTGCACACCGCCGGCGCCCCGCGCGAAAACAACGCTTGCCCGGTCGAGTGCTAAAAAGACTAGAACAGGAAAGATGAAATGATGGCCCCAAGTTTTGGATGGATTGCCATTGCCATTGTTCTGGGAGTAGTTTTCTTCCCGCGCGTTGGATTGTTCACCGTTTATAAAAATTATCGTGCCGCGCAGGAACGCGAGCAAGTGGAGGACGCGCTGAAACATTTACTTGACCGAGAACAAGAGGGACGGCACGCGTCCCCGGAATCATTGGCAGGTACACTCGGTTTGACACGAGCGCGTGTCATGCGTCTCATCGAAGGCATGGAAAATCAGGGCTTGCTTGATTCGCGCGGGGCGGAATTGCATTTGACCGCTGAAGGAGAACGCTGGGCATTGCACGTCGTTCGCGCGCACCGTTTGTGGGAACGTTATCTGGCGGATGAAGCGCGGATGCCGCTGGGTCAAATCCATACCGAAGCGCATCGCCGCGAGCATCGTTTGACGGATACGCAACTCGATGAACTCGATGCAGCGCTAGGGCATCCCACGCGCGATCCCCACGGCGATCCCATTCCAACGCGCGAAGGTAAGATCATTCAAGACAAGGGAACGCCGATTACCGCGTGGGAAATTGATGTGCCGGCACGCATTGTGCATCTGGAAGATGAACCCGCCTTAGCCTATCAACAAATCTTGGCAGCCGGGTTGTTCCTGGGACAGGATATTCGGATTCTCGAACGTACGGCGCAACGCATCGTGCTGAGCGACGGCGAGAATGAATATCGGTTGGCGCCCGCCGTCGCGTCGAACATTAGCGTGGCGGCGCTGCCGGAACGTGAACGCCTCAAGCGTACGGCGGTGCCGTTATCTGAACTGGCGCACCAGCAGCGTGCGGAAATTGTTATGCTCGATGACGCTTTGCAAGGATTTACGCGCCGGCGTTTTTTGGATTTGGGGTTGACGCCGGGAGCGCTCATCTATGCCGAACTCGATAACTTTTTCAACGATCCGCGGGCGTACCGTATTCGCGGCACCTTGATTGCCTTGCGCAAAGATCAAGCCGCCCAGATTTGGGTCAAGCCCCTCTAGCAAGGAGTTGCTCATTCGCCGTTGGCGCACCCGCAGAGAGATGAAAAATAAGCGGGTGCGGTCGTAGTACGGCGATGGAGCGCCCGCGCGATGAATCGCACGACTACAAACCTATTTTCAGAGGAGTATTCTCATGACCAACCCAAAAATAAATTTACCCACCGATCATTGTGCCTCGTGTCCCGCCTTCACGCAACTGGAACAGATGGGCATCAAGGTCGGTGATTTCGATCGGGTGGTGGCACTCGCCGGCAATCCGAACACCGGCAAGTCCACCCTCTTTAACGCGTTGACCGGTCTCAAACAACATACCGGCAATTGGCCCGGCAAAACCGTCACGCGCGCCGAGGGTGGGTATCAATTCAACGGGGTGAAATATAAACTGGTTGATCTGCCGGGCACCTACTCACTACTCTCCGCCACGCAGGATGAAGAAGTAGCACGCGATTTTATCTTGTTTGGTCAACCTGATTGTACCGTCGTCGTTACCGATGCCACGGCGCTCGAACGCAACTTGAATCTCGTGATGCAAGTGATGGAAATTACCGATCACGTGGTCGTCGCGGTCAACTTGATGGACGAAGCGCGCCGCAAAGGCATCGAGGTGGATACCCGCTCGCTGAGCCGCGACCTGGGCATTCCGGCAATTCCGATCACCGCGCGGACGGGGGAAGGCATCTCTATGTTGCTTTCCACCATCGCCGAGGTGATCGAAGGCAAGATCGTTACCAAGCCGTTGCGCGTGCAAGGCACGCCCGAATTTCAAAAGGCGGTCAACGAATTGGTGCCAATGATCCAAGCCCTGGTCCCCGGGATTCCCAATGCACGCTGGCTCGCCATTCGTTTGCTGGATGGCGATGCGCGTGTGCAAAAGGCAATTCAAAGCGGCGAACTGCGCGAGATCGTTGCGCGGCAACAGCACGCCGATGTGCAATTCAGTCGTCGGATATCCGTGGAAGGAAGGCAGTGATGAACGCGATCCAACCGAACGATATTCTCGCCAAAGCCGAAATCCTCCGGCACAATCTCTCCAGCGGCTTTCGCGATGAGATTGTCAAATCGCTCTATTCCGAAGCAGAGAAGATTGCGAACCGCGCCGTCAAATCCACCAGCGCCAAGAAATATGACTGGGATCAAAAGATTGACCGCCTGGTCACGTCGCCGATCACGGGCTTGCCCATTATGCTCATGCTCCTCGGCATCATCATTTGGCTCACGGTTTCGGGCGCAAACGTCGTTTCCGAAGCAATTGCGCTGGTGCTGTTCGGCATCGGCGATGGGGCGCGGGTGTTGTTCGTCAGTTGGAACATTCCGTGGTGGATGACCGGTTTCATCTGGGATGGGGTGTATCGCGGTTTGGCATGGGTGGTCTCGGTGATGCTGCCCCCCATGGCGATCTTTTTCCCGGCATTTACCTTTCTCGAAGACCTGGGTTATCTCCCGCGCGTCGCGTTCAATCTCGATTGGTTGTATAAAAAAGCCGGAGCGCACGGCAAACAATCGTTGACGATGGCGATGGGGTTTGGTTGTAATGCCGCCGGCGTGATTTCAACGCGCGTGATTGATTCGCCGCGCGAACGCTTGATTGCGATTCTCACCAACAACTTTGTCCCCTGCAACGGTCGCTTTCCCACCCTGATTATGCTGGCTACGGTTTTTGTGGCGGCTGGGTATAACGAGTTTTTCTCTTCGGTGATCGCCGCCGGCACCGTGGTGGGCGTTGTGCTCATTGGCGTGGCATTTACCTTTGCCATGTCGTGGCTTTTATCACGAACGGTGCTCAAAGGAGAAGCCTCCGCTTTTACCCTCGAACTACCACCCTATCGTCGCCCAAACATTGCCCGCATTCTCTACACCTCGCTCATTGATCGTACTATCTTTGTCCTTTGGCGGGCGATGCAAACGGCGGCGCCCGCCGGCGCGGTCATTTGGATTTTGGCGAATGTCCCGTTTGGCAATTCGAACCTTGCGGCAGCCATCGCCCACTGGCTCAACCCTTTTGGTCTGCTGTTGGGACTCGATGGGGTCATTTTGCTCGCCTATGTCATCGCTATTCCGGCCAATGAAATCGTTGTCCCGACGATGATGATGATGTATATGGGTGCCGGCATGATGATGGATGCCCCCGCAACCGATCAAGCGATTCGTACCTTGCTGATCGAACAGAATGGCTGGACGATGCTCACGGCGGTGAACTTGATGCTGTTTGCATTGTTGCACAATCCTTGCGCCACGACGATCATCACGATTTACAAAGAAACCAAGTCGTACAAATGGGCAACCTTGAGCGTGGTTATCACCTTAGGGACGGCGTTTTTGGTAACTTTTCTCACGGCAACCTTGGCGCGCTGGATGGGCTGGGCATAAGCCAACAACGCGATGGTCAAGCGAGAAGGCGGGATTCTTGCCCGCCTTCTCGCTTTCTTTGTCAATTTGAGTTATCGAGGATATAATTCCGATGCATTTCCAATCCCTTCGCCGTGGCAAATCGTAAATTTGTCTTACGTTGGCAGAGGACTCGATCCCAAGCGGAGGCATCATCACCGATGAATGACATCAACATTGCCGTGGTACCGGTGGCTGGGCTAGGCACTCGCCTCTTACCTGCCACTAAATCCCAGCCCAAAGAAATGTTGCCCGTTGGTCGCAAGCCAGTCGTGCAGTACGTCGTTGAAGAAATGACCCGCGTGGGGATTCAACGTTTACTTTTTATCACGGGACCTGGCAAGACTTCGATTGAAAATTATTTCGATCTCAATCCGGAACTTATTCAAATGTTGCGTGAGACCGGCAAAGAGGAATTACTGGCCGAATTTGAATTTGAGCGCGCGCCGGTGCAGTACTTTTACACGCGCCAACGTCAATTGCTGGGACTCGGGCACGCGGTGCTCTGCGCCCAACCTTTTGTTGGCAACCAGCCCTTTGTCGTCGCGCTGGGCGATTCGATTATTGGGTTAAACGCGCAAAGCGATATTGTACGCCGAATGATTCACGCCTTTGAAACGATGCAAGCCGATGCCGTGGTCGCCTTTGAGCAGGTGCCGCTGAACGAAGTCCACAACTATGGGATCGCCAAACCCAAGACGAACAGCGATGTGTTTGAAATCGCGGATGTCATTGAAAAGCCCAGTGCCGATGAAGCCCCCAGCAACCTTGCCATCGCCGCGCGCTATGTGTTCGCCCCCAAAATTTTCGATGCTCTCAAACACACCAAGCCGGGCAAGGGGGGTGAGATTCAACTCACCGATGCGATTCGTCTCATTGTGCAAAATGGCGGCAAGGTGTACGGGATGAAACTGGATGCGCATGAACGGCGATACGATATTGGAAATTATGATTCCTACTTTCGTGCGTTTGTAGAATTTGCGCTTGCCGATGCGAAACACGGCACGGCATTACGCCAATTTGTAGAGCAGTGGATCCATGATCATCATTCGTAAACGCGCCTACGCGCGCGCCGGCTTGCTGGGCAACCCTTCTGACGGCTATCACGGTAAAACGATTTCGATCAGCGTTCGCAATTTCTACGCCGAGGTTGTGCTGTACGAATGGGACACGCTGGAAATCATTTTGGCGGAAGATGACCGCGCGCGGTTTCATTCCATCTACGATCTGGCGCGCGATGTCAAACTGCACGGCTATTACGGCGGCATTCGTCTGATCAAGGCAACGATCAAACGCTTTGTGGATTATTGCGAACGCAAGGGTTGGAAATTGCATGACCGCAATTTTTCGATTCGCTATCAAACCACGATTCCACGTCAAGTGGGACTTGCCGGTTCAAGCGGGCTGATTGTAGCCACCCTGCGTTGTCTGATGGAATTTTACGGCGTCGAAATTCCACGCGAGGTGCAACCCAGTCTGGTGCTCGCCGTCGAAAATGAAGAGTTGGGCATTGCGGCTGGGTTGCAAGATCGTGTGATCCAAGTGTACGAGGGCTTGGTCTATATGGATTTCGATAAGGCGTGCGAACGTCTGGTGGACGGATACAAGACCTATGTGTACGACCCACTCGATCCAACGCTCTTACCGCCGCTCTATGTGTCGTATTCCGTCGCGTTGAGTGAGCCCACCGAAGTGTTTCATAACGATATTCGTGGTCGCTACAATCGCGGCGAAGAACCAGTGGTCAAGGCGATGCAGCGGTTTGCCGAAATTGCCTCTCAGGGCCGTGAAGCCATCTTGCATCGAGAGGTGGATCGGTTGGCACAACTCATCAATGAAAATTTTGATACGCGGCGAAGTATTTACAACATCGCTCCTTGGCAAGTGCAGATGGTCGAGACGGCGCGTGCGTGTGGTGCCAGTGCGAAATTTGCCGGCTCCGGGGGTGCAATTATCGGAACATATCGCGACGAAGCCATGTTCGAGCGGCTGAGCGAGGCCATGGCAAAGATCGGTTGTGCGACGATCAAGCCGGAAATCATTGCCACTCCCTAGTCTATGGTGACAAGCAAACAATATATTTTGCCGTTCGATTCTGAACAGGCGACGCTTGAGAATGCCGGCGGCAAAGGCGCGAATCTGGCGCGTCTGGTGCAAGCCGGCTTTCCAGTTCCAAACGGATTCATCATTGCGACGTCGGCGTACCGCGATTTTGTGAATGCCAACGCGCTCGATGAAACGATCCAGCGTGCGCTAGCCGATGTGCCTGAATCAGCTTCTGCTACCATTCGTCGAGCGTTTGAGCAAGGTGCAATACCTCAAGAACTGGCACAGGAAATTATTGCGGCGTATCATCGGCTAGGTCGCTCTGAACCGGGTGGCGCCGTTGCCGTTCGTTCATCGGCGACAACGGAGGATTTGCCGGGCTTGTCTTTTGCCGGGCAACACGAGTCGTTGCTCAATGTTGTTGGGGATGAGGCGTTGCTGCGCGGGGTGATCAAGTGTTGGGCAAGTTTGTGGACGGCGCGCGCAATCGCTTATCGGGCGCGCAATCGAGTTGAGCACGATCGTGTCGCGCTGGCGGTGATTGTGCAAACGATGGTGCCCAGTGAATTTGCTGGCGTGTTGTTCACGGCGAATCCAATGACCGGCGCGCAGACCGAAATCGTGATTGAAGCCGTGCCGGGTTTGGGAGAAGCGTTGGTCAGCGGACAAGCCGAGCCGGATTTTTACATCGTGGATGGGGTGCGCAAAAAGATCGTAACGAAAACGCTCAGCGCGTACCGCCCAGCTGTGCCCGAGGCACACATCATCGAACTGGCAGACTTGGGCAAACGCGTGGCGGAAACGTTGGGTGCGCCGCAAGATATTGAATGGGCGTGGGCACGCGGCAAATTTTTCTTGTTGCAAGCGCGACCGATTACCACGCTGTAAAGGTCTTTGAATTCCACATGCTTTTTCCATCACCTCTCCATTATTTCTCCACACCATAGTTTTATGATGTGGGCAGACAAGCGGAACAATCCGCGACAAAAATATAGGGAGGTGTAAAATGAAAAAGTTGGTTGTGGTTGGTTCGATCGCGTTGTTCGTGGCGATCATCGGCGTGGCGATGCTGGGTGTGAATGCAGCATCGGCGCAGGGTCCCACGCCCCCGGCGTATGGGCGCACGTTGGGGATGGGCATGGGTGGATTCGGTGGCCCGCAAAACTCACTGGTCGCTGTGGCAGCTAAGGTTTTGGGGATGGATCAAACTGCCCTCGTCGCTGAACTCAACGCTGGGAAAACTATCGCCGATGTCGCCAAGGCGAAGAATGTGGCGGTGGACAAGATCGTAGAGGCGTTTGTGGCAGAGCGCGCCCAAGCGCTCAAAGCGGCAGTGGATGCCAAACGCATCACGCAAGCCCAAGCCGATGCCACGCTCGCGGCGATCAAGGCGCACGCTCAGCAAGATGTGAACGCCAAACTGACGCCGCATGCGTACGGTGTCGGGCGCGGTTATGGAATGGGACTCGGTTTCGTAGATGCGAACAATGACGGTATCTGCGATCATTGTGGCGCACAACCGCCCGCCGGTCAAGCCGGGCAATCCTTTGGACCCCGTGGCCGTTGGACGCGCTAACCGGTTAGGTAATGCGACGCTCGTAAAGAGCGTCGCATTTTTTATTGGTTGCGCATTCACAAATTTTCTATCGCTGCTCCATCACTTGTCCACATCATTTGAGTAGAATAGCGTTAGAAAAAATCAAACGCAGGAGAAATCATGTCCACGCAAAATCTGTATCTTGATTTCAAATCACCCAAGCCCCCGGCGATGGCACGGAAATACCGGATGGTCTGGACTGAACGAATTCGCCACCTGGTTCAGATGTTTTTCGCCGGATTCATTTTGTACACGAGTGTCGTTCACAACACGGCGACCACTGAGGGCGCGACTGCCTCCATTGACGCCTTGTGCCCGTTCGGTGGTTTGGAAACGTTGTGGCGCTGGCTGGTCACCGGCGGACAGTACGTCTCCAAGACGCACTTGTCCAACTTGGTGCTAGGGTTAGGGTTGCTCATTGGTGTGTTATTGGCAGGGGGCGCGTTTTGCGGTTGGGTTTGCCCATTCGGCGCGGTGCAAGATTTGCTTTCGTGGGTGCGTGCCAAACTGCACATCAAAGAAGTCCACGTGCCGGAGAAATTGGATCGCATCTTGCGCTATGGTCGCTTTGTGGTCCTTGCGTTCGTCCTCATTCAAACGATCACGCTCGTCAAACTCTGGTTCGCCGATTGGGATCCCTATCGAACTCTCTTTGGTTTGGGCTGGCTCTTTGAATTCAATCTCGCTGAAGCGTGGGGCGCGTACTTGGTCGTCATCGTCATCCTCATCGCGTCCCTCTTTATCGAACGGGCTTGGTGTCGGTATCTGTGTCCGCTCGGTGGCGCGCTGAGTTTGTTGGGGAACCTATCATTGCTGCGGATTCGTCGCAATGGCGAAGCGTGCAAAGGATGCAACGTGTGCGAGAAACCTTGCCCGGTCAAATTGCCGGTCGCTACCGCTCACACGATCAGTGCCAACTGCATCGGTTGTCTGGCGTGTGTGGAAGCATGCCCGCGGCACGGCACACTAGAAGTACAGGTTGCACCCGCGTGGCTTGATGGGTTACGCCGATTGTTCAAGCGCAGTTCGATGACATCTCAAGTTTAATCGGGAGAATTTAAAATGCGTGTCCATCCATTCTTTATGCCGATGATTATCATCGGGGCATTGTTTGCAACTGTCTTCACCGCGCAAGCGATGGGTCAATGGTCAACAAGTGGCAAGACCTCTGTGGATCTCACGAAACTCACACCCGCTGACATCAAGGGTTGGATGACGATTCAGCAAGTCAGTGAGGGGCTTGACGTTCCCCCTGAATGGGTGTACGAAGCCGGGAACATTCCCGCCGATGTTCCCCCTACGACTGCCATGAAGGACCTGGAGAAACTTGTGCCCGGTTTTGAGACATCGGCGATGCGTGATGCGTTGACCGCTAGATTGAGTGGCACAACGGCGCCAAGTGTGGAATCTAGCGTTACGCCAACACCGGTTGCCACACCCAAACCAACCGGCGTCGTTGGCGCAACGGCGACTGCCAAAGCCGTAACAGGCGAAACGCATGCCACACCCACGCCGATTCCCGCCGGTCAAGCGATGCCTGCCGATCAAATCAAAGGCAAGCATACCCTCAAAGAAGTGAGTGAATTGTGTGCAGTACCCTTGGACAAGATTCTGGCGGGCTTGAAACTTGATCCCAAGACCGACCCGAATACGGCGATCAAGGACTTGATTTCCGCCGGCAAAATTTCTGAGGCAACCGATGTGCAAAAGGTGGTTGCCGATTTGCAGAAAAAATAAAGAATAAAACGTAAAGCGTAAAATAATCCGCCAGCATTTTACGTTTTGCGCTTTACGCTTTATAATGATTACCAATGGCTCAACGAATTCTTGTGGTAGATGACGATAAACAAATTGTCCGGCTGGTCTCTTCCTATCTGGAGCAAGCCGGCTATACGCTCTTGACGGCGTACGATGGTGAAGACGCGATGCGCATCATTCGCCGCGAGCGCCCCGATCTTATCGTGCTTGATCTAATGTTGCCCAAGCACGATGGTTATGAGATCACCAAATGGTTGCGCGCCGATCCTGCGCTGGCGGCGACGCCGATTCTGATGCTCACCGCGCGCGTGGAAGACAGCGACAAGATTCTGGGTTTGGAACTGGGCGCAGACGATTACTTGACCAAGCCGTTCAACCCACGCGAAGTGGTTGCGCGCGTGCGAGCGATTCTGCGCCGCGCGATGGCGGGTCCCACCACGCCGCGCGTGTTGCAAGTGGGCGATCTAAAACTCGATGTGGATCGTCACGAGGTTACGCTGGCTGGGCGCACCATCGAAACAACGCCCACCGAATTTGCCTTGCTCAAGACTTTGATGGAGAATCCCAATCGTGCCTTCACGCGGGGCGAGTTGATCGAGCAAGCCCTGGGTTATGCCTACGAAGGAATGGATCGCACGCTCGATAGTCACATCAAAAACTTGCGCAAGAAAATCGAAGAGGATCCCAGCGCGCCGCGTTACATCGAAACCGTGTTTGGCGTGGGTTATCGAATGAACGATATGTCTGACCCGAGTCCCAAGAAAGGTAAACGATGAATCGTCTGTGGGTGCGGCTGGCATTGGCGTTTATTGTGGTCAATCTCATCGTGGTGCTGGCGATTGCTTGGCTCGCCGACACAAGTGCAACCAACCAATTTCAACAATATCTGATGCGCCAAGATATGCTGACGCAGATGGGCTTGGTGGATGAATTGGCGGCGTTGTATCAACGCACCGGGAATTGGGATGGGGCAAGTCAAGTGATCGCCGCTTACAATATGCCGATGATGCGCGGGCGGGGTGTGGGTGCCGGGATGATGGGACGCAATCAACCCACGGTACTGGTCGCGGATGCTCAAGGGCGCGTAGTGTACGATGAACGTAATCAACGGCTGGGGAGTGTGTTGAGCGCGGCAGAACGTGCGAATGGGCAAACCATCACGGTCAATGATCGCATTGTGGGCTATTTGATTTTGGAGCAACCCAGTCGCCGAGTTCTTGCACCAACCGAACAAACTTTTCTTGATCAGTTGCGCCAAACCTTGGTGCTTGCCGGCTTGGCGGCGATCGGGTTGAGTATCGTTTTGGGTCTGCTCATCAGTCGTACGCTCGCCGCGCCGCTGGCGCATTTGGCGCAAGCCGCGCGCCAGTTTGCCGCGCGAGATTGGAATGTGCGTGTTCGCGTGCAAGGCGCGGATGAAATCGCTGAGGTCGCGCGCGAATTCAACGCGATGGCAGACGAGATTCAGCGTGCCGAAACGTTGCGGCGAAATTTGATGGCAGACATTGCACACGAATTGCGGACACCACTCACCGTGTTGCAAGGCAACCTGAGCGCAATGCTCGATGGGGTGTATCCGCTCGAACGCGCGGAAATTGCCACGCTGTACGATGAAACTCGGTTGCTCCGTCGCTTGGTGGACGATTTGCGCGAACTTGCGCTGGCGGAAGCCGGGCAGTTGCACTTGGAATTGCAACCCACCGATCTTGCCCCGCTCATCGAATCAACTGGGGCGAGTTTTGCAGCAGTGGCGGAGATGCAAGATGTTCGTTTGAATGTCGAAGTAAAAAGTTTGCCCCGTGTGCAGGTGGATGCCGATCGGTTGGCGCAAGTTTTGCGCAACTTGATGTCCAATGCGTTGCGGCACACCCCTCAAGGCGGCCAGGTAACTCTCGCAGCGGTGGTTACCCAAGACCAAAATGTGCGCGTGAGCGTCTCGGATACCGGCGAAGGTATTGCGCCGGAAGATTTGCCGCATGTGTTTGATCGCTTTTATCGCGGCGACAAGTCGCGGGCACGGACAAGTGGCGGCACCGGTTTGGGGCTTGCGATTGCCAAAGCACTGGTGGAAGCGATGGGCGGCACCATCGGCGTAACGAGTGAAGTTGGACGCGGTACGCAGGTTTGGTTTACTTTGCCCCGTGCAGCCGAATGAGAGCACCTCAAGATTTTTCACGCACTAGCCACCGCACTTGATACGGCGTGAGTGTCAACGCGCGCGTCGCCTCGCACAATTCCCCCGTGAGCAAATCTTTCCATCGTCCTCTCATCTCCACCGCGCGCGTTTGCGCCGAGACGTTGTGCAAACACAACACTTGATCGCCGCGCCACAACGCAAACACCGCCGCGTCGAGATCGAGCACGCGCATCTCCCCGTACGGATCGAACGCGGGCTGTGCCGCGCGCGCGCGGAGAAGATGCGCGAGGCGTGCAAAGACACGATGTCGCAATGATGTTGGATCATTCAATTCACGTTCGAGCGCGGCGCGTCCCAATTTCTCCCTATTGATCGTACGATTCTGTCCGGTCTGCGCAACGCCCGCGCGCCAACTGCGCGAACCGAACAAACTGTGAAAGTAAATTCCCGGCACACCGACTAGCGCGAGCATGATCGCGTGCGCGCAAACGAAACGATCAATCTGGGTGTCGAGCGATTCATCGGCGTACGGATTGTTGAGCGCGTCGAAATAATTGATGTTCAGCTCGTACGGGCTGGACGTGCCATCGGGATTGTTTTTGTACGAGACGAGTCCGCCGTGCGCGGCGACGCGCGCCACGAGCGCGTCAATCTCGTCGTCGCGCAAGATGTCGCGCGCGGGATTCAAGCCGATGCCATCGTGCGAGGCGAGGAAATTGAAGAACGTTACTTGTTTCGATGGCAGCGTCAACGTGCTTGCCCAGCGCGAGAGCGCGCGCGCATCGCCCGTGTGAAACGCGTGCAGCGTCAGCGGCGGCAAGGCAAAGTTGTAAACCAAGTGCGCTTCGTTCGTCCCATCGCCAAAGTACGAGACATTGTCCGCGTGTGGCACGTTCGTTTCGGTGATGAGAATCGTTTGCGGCGCAACCGCGTCCACAATCGCGCGTACAAGTTGAATGATGCGATGCGTCTGCGGCAAGTGCAAACATGTTGTGCCGAACTCTTTCCACAAAAACGCGATGGCGTCCAAGCGAAGCCAACTCGCGCCATGCGCGAGATAGAACAACAACGTCTCGATGATCTCGACGAGTACATCGGGATTGCGATAGTTGAGATCAATCTGATCCGCACTGAACGTCGTCCACACATTCTTCGCGCCGCTCGGTGTTGCAAAGCGTGTGAGCAAGGGCAGCGCGCGCGGGCGAATCACACGCGAGACATCCGCGCCCTCGGGGACGACGATGAACCAATCACGATAGCGCGGATCGTCGCGCAAGAATCCTTGAAACCACGCGCTCTGCGCGGAGACGTGATTGATCACTGCATCGAACATCAAACGAAAGCAGGGGCGCGTCTCACACTCGCCCCCGACGCGCGCGACATCGTTCCAATCGCCAAACGCGGGATTGACCGCGCGATAATCTATTACCGAAAAACCATCGTCCGACGAGTACGGATAGAACGGCAGGATGTGAATCGTGCTGACAACATCGCGCAAATGCGCGGCGCAAAAATCGGCGAGCGTTTGCAAGGGCGGTGCGTTCGGTGCGCGCACTTGATCGGGGTAGGTGATGAGGACGGCGTCGCGTTGCGTGAGAGACGACGAAGGACGAACGCCGAAGGACGAACGATGCGCATTTTCGATGAGCGGCGCGAGGCGCGCAAACGTCGCGCGACCTAGTTCGTCGCCGTAAAGCGCGATGAGGTGGTCCAGGATTTTATTCAAGGCAATCGCTCCGGTATTTGCGGGATCGGTTTGTCGCTGATGAACAGCAACGCGCTGTCGTGTGGCGTGAGTGTCACCGAAACCCTTGAGGTTTCTAAAACCTCAAGGGTTTGCTTTGTCCAATCGTACACGTACCGCGCGTTTGCAATGCCCAGCGCGTCGAGTGCATACGTGCGTTCGAGTGACGCGTCACTCGGGTTGAAGATGAGCACGGCGCTCAGCGAAGCACCGTCGCGCACTTGCACCAACACGGAATCGGCTTCACCCAGCAATGGAAAACGACACGTGCCGGGCGCGAGCAACAATTTCCAAAGCCGCAAGCGTTCGGGCGAGAGTTCGTCGAGCGCGTCGCTCGTCATCGTGACGCCGCCGATCATTCCCGCGTAGAGCGCGAGCGAACGCAGTTGCACGTCGGTGATGTGATGGAAACGTTCGCGCAGCAAAATGCAATCGGGATCGGCTTGCCACAAAATCCGATTTGCAAAATTGCGCGTCGCCGCATCGCGTAACAGCGATTGCGCGGACAAATCGCCGCGCCACTCGACGCCCACATCGCGCCCGATGCGTATGCCATCCACCAAACCGACGGACGCCCACAAGGGACAGCCGCATCCCAGCCACAACGCGTCGCCGATTTCCGCGCGAATCATTTCCGCCACGCGCCGCCAAATTTCGATGCGCGTCAAACCCGGCGTGTGCCAACGCGCGCGGTCGGGTCCGTACTCGGCGCCCCAAAACATGAAATCGGTTTTGAAATACTCGCAACCCCACTCGCGTCGCCACGTGCGAAAGACGCGCCGCAAGTACTCGAACGCGTCAGGATGCGTCGCATCGAGAATGTAATACTCTTCGCTTCGTTTGTGCCAACGAAACTCGGCGTACAGTTTCCAGTGAGCGAGTGGCGCATCGCGCTCACGTTCGCGCACGACCCAATCGGGATGCTCGCGATACAAGCGACTGCGATTGCCCACCATAAACGGCGCGATCCACAAGCCGGGGATGAAACCCGCCGCGCGAATATCATCGAGCAAGGGTTTCATTCCGCGCGGAAATTGCGGTTTCACCTCGAGCCAATCGCCCATCTCAGGTGTAAAGCCATCGTCAATTTGAAACACGCGCATTGGCAAATTCTCTTGCCGCACGATTTTTTCAACGCCACGCAAATGCGCCAAAATATTTTCCTCGTTGATGTACGCGTAGAGATTATACCACGAACACCAACCGATGATCGGCTCTGAGGTGCGCGGTGCGATTGGCGACGCATCAGCAACGCTGTGTGCCCACTCGCGCAATCCTTCTTCGACTTGGGCGTGTTCAAAGAAGACGAGGCGTTCCGATTCATAGCGTGGAATGTCATCGCGAGGAGTGTTTTGTGCGACGAAGCGATCCCCAACCAACTGTGGGGATTGCTTCGCCGCTTCGCGGTTCGCAATGACAGGAGCGCGGCGATCCCACCACGTTTGAATCGTCAACGACGTTGGCGTGGTGCGCGCATCGAAGGTGAACGTTTGTTGAAAGCGGTCGTGGCGATCAAAACCCAGCACGACACTGCCTGACCCAAAACGCGGCAATAGTTGCGTCATCGCAAAGCCGGTTTCGTTCCGACCGCGCGCCGCTTCCGCTTCGATGTACACACTGCCATCCCAACTGTGATAGCCGTTGTGTAAATACGCGCGCAGATTTTCGACGCGCGCAAATTGGATGCCAAACGAGTCGGGCGCGTCGCGCAAGCCAACGATCCAGTAGCGCAACCACGCGCGCGCTTTGTTTTCGCGCACCAGTTCGATGCCAAACGCGCCATCGCCCAGCGCGGGCGCGGTGTAACGCAGTTCGATGTGCGCCACATCATTGGCGACAACTTGCGCGCGCGCGTCGTCGAGTGCGACACCGTTCAAGACGGGACGCAAGTCGCGCAGTGTGACGATGGAGGATTCGATTTCGATTGTTGTGTTAGAGGTTAGTTTGATTTGCATAATCTCAAGACGAACGACGAAAGACGAAGGATGAATGTTTTCATCGTTCGTTACAATATCACTTCGGAACGCGTCTCCGCCGAACGCGCGGCGGCACGCACAAGGTCGAGTGTGCGCGCGCCTTCACGCAAAGGCGTACGCGTGTCGCCGTTCGTGCGGATCGCGTTCACCAGATCGCGCAACTGAAGCGTGAACACATCTTGCTCCGAGGCAATGATTTCCGGCGCAAGGTCGGGCGCGGTTGTAGGCGTGAACGTCGCGTGATTCCAATCGGAAAATTCAGCGAGAAGGTTTTGCGTGACGATGCGCCATTCCTTGATCCACTTGTTGGGAATCGCGCCGTTCGTCGCGTAGATCACGCCGAGCGCGCCGTTCGCAAAACTGAACACCGTTGCGCTCACATCGTCCGAGGTATAGCCCTCCAGATCGCGATGGAAAAAAGTGGTTTGGCGGCTGAACACACTGAGCGGTTCGCCGAGCAAATAGCGCATCACATCGAACAAGTGAATGGCTTGCTCGATCAATTGTCCGCCCGATTGTTCGCGCGAGCGTTTCCAATCGGCATGCGCCGAGTTGGCAAAATAGCGCGCGCTGAACAAGCCCGCCGCACCCAACGCGCCCGAATCGAAACGCGTTTTGAATTCTTGAATTGCCGCGCCAAAGCGGTACATAAACCCAACTTGTGTTTTGATGCGCGCGCGTTCTGCCGCGTTCACCATTCGCCACGCGAGTTCTGAATTCAGGGCGATGGGTTTTTCGATGAGCAGATGGATGCCGCGTTCGGCGGCGCGTTCCACTTCGTCCGTGTGCGCGAACGGTGGCAAACAGATAATCACCAAATCGAGATCTGCGCGCTCGAACATCGTGCGATGATCAGTGAAAATCGCGGCGCGCCCTGCGGTGTACTGGTCGGCAAACGCACGCGCGTGCGCTTCCGTGCGACTGCAAAACGCGGCGAGTTCGATTTCGTCTTGCAATTGCAATGCGGCGTGCGCGTGTTTGTGCGCAATGCCGCCGCAACCGAGGATGCCAGCGCGTAGAGTTTTCATAGTGTTCAAGACGAAGGACGGAAGACGAACGACGAATGTTTTTGCCTTTCGTCCTTTGTCCTTCGTCCTCCGTCAAAATTCGATGACCGCCTGCACCACGCTCTCCGGTGCGCGATCAATCAGTTCGAACAATTCGATGGCACGGTCGAACGGTGCGCGATGCGTGATGAGCGGCGTCAAATTCAAAACGCCTTCTGCTTGCAAACGCACCGCCGTTTGTTGCAAGCGCAGTTTGTCCCAACGATATTTCAATTCGGGGTCAACGCCCGCGATTTGCGAACAAACAATGTTGATGCGATTGTGATGAAATTCTTCGCTGAGGTACAAGCCACGCGCCTCGCCCTGAAACGCGCCCATCGCCACGACGCGCGCCGAGTACGCTGCCGCGCGAATCGCTTCGTTCAGCGCAAGCGACGATCCTGTCACTTCGAACACCACATCGGCACCACGATTATTGGTGAGCCGCTTGATTTCTTCGGCGACCTTGACGCGCTGCGCGTTCAACGTGATGTGCGCGCCGAGTTGTTTTGCCATTCCCAAGCGCGCGTCGTACAAATCAACGGCGATCACGCGCGCGCCCGATGCGCGTGCCGCTTGCGCCACAATTTGACCGGGTGTGCCTAGCCCAAACACCGCAATCGTTTCGCCGATGTGAACGCGTCCATCGTGCACGCCGTTCAGCGCAACCGCGCCGATGTGCGAAAAAATGCCGATGCGTGGATCGGCATCGCGCGGCATCAATCGTTGGCGCACCCAGTCGGCTGTTGCAACGTAATGCGTGCGATGCCACCACGGACCAAACACCAGCGTGCCGAGTGGAATATCGTGCACGGCTGAACCAACCTCGATCACTTTGCCTACTTCTTCGTAGCCGATGTTGGGCACCGGGTACGTCCAACTCGGTGTGTCGCCCTCGATGTACAAGCGCATCGCTTCGTCCCAGCGTTTGTTCATATACGGGTTGGTGCCGCGATACTGCGTCATCTCGGTGCCCGCGCTGATGCCAGAGTACAACGTTTGAATTCGCACCTCGTCTGACTTGAGCGGCGGATCGTCGTACTCTTGGTATGCTAGTTTGCGCGGTCCGACAATCACTAATGCTTTGCCCATTTGATTCTCCCAGACCCGAAGGGTTTCTAGAAACCCTTCGGGTCTTTGTGTGATGCCTGAATCGCCAAATCTACAAACACCGCGCTCGACCAGCCGAACACGGACGCCGCGTGCGGCGGCGGATCGCCGGTGTCGGGATTATAGTACTCGTAAATGTCATTGTGACGCATCAACAGTTCGAGTGTCTTGGCGCGCAGTTCGCGCGCCAGATCAGGATAGCCTGCGCGCGCGAGTCCTTCGATGAACAAATAGTTGATGTTGACCCATGTGGGTCCGCGCCACATTTGGTTTGGATCGCACTTCGGATCGTTGCGCGCGACGGTCGGGATGGGATAGCGCGTCCAAAACTCGTTGGGATTGGTCAGATGCGCGATGAGGCGATCATTGATCGCGCGCGGCATTCGCCCGGTCAATAGCGGATACAAGTTGAATGGCGTGAGCACGCGAATCGGTTTGTGATCGTGCGTCGCCCAGAATACACCGGCGTCCTCGTCCCAAAAGTGCGCGATGATTTTTTGCGCGAGTTCGTCCGCGCGCGCGCGCCACATTGGCGCATCGTCTTGCAAATTCAAAATCTCGGCGATGCGCGCGAGTGAATCCATCTGCATCACCAAGTACGTGTTCAGTTCCGGCGATTCGACCGGCACGCCTTCGTCCCACAACGGACTGTCGTCCAAGCCGGATGAAAAACCATGATTGTACTGCACGATGCCATCGTGATCGTCGTCGTTGTGTTCAAACCACCACCGATTCCAACGACAGAGCGGTTCGTACAGTTCATCGAGAAAATCGCGATTGCCGCTGCGCTCGTACAGTTTGAGC
>DAOUAL010000005.1:0-22367 GCA_034433515.1 Anaerolineae bacterium
TGCGGATTTACCACGCACTTTGAGTTCGTAATGCCCCACCCCTTTGCGCGCGCTGACAATCGCGCCATTCTCGCGTGCGGGTTCCAGAATGAGCGCGGCATCTGCGCCTTGGGCAAAGGGCGCATATAACGCGCGCGCCGCCGGCGAGCCGATTTCTTCTTCGCTGTTGCAAAACATTCCGATTTCCGCAAACTGATCGAATCCGGCTTGCACCACCGCGTTCAACGCATACAAACCGCTGAGCAAACCGGCTTTCATATCATTAACGCCGGGACCCAGCGCGCGCCCGGCAAGTCGGCGAAAAGGATATTGGCTGGCAGTCCCATCGGGATACACAGTGTCCATATGTCCGATCAGCAAAA
Source organism: Anaerolineae bacterium (assembly GCA_034433515.1). Taxonomy (GTDB): domain Bacteria; phylum Chloroflexota; class Anaerolineae; order UBA4142; family UBA4142; genus DAOTXS01. The sequence goes on from DAOUAL010000005.1 coordinate 363, forward strand.
TGCGCGCCGCCCCGTTGCCGCGCCATCGTGCATAAAGCATATCGCCGTACTGCGGATGTGGAAAATCAAGCACCTCTGCACCAAACGCGATCATACGCGCACGCACCACACGCGCGACGGCATCCACCCCGGCTTTGTTGTGCGTACCGCAATCGGTGTTGACCAATGTTTCCAGATCACGTAGATAATCGGGCAGAGCGCCCGAAAGCATTTTTGAGAAATCAGGCATCGAGGTCTCCATGAAAAATAGGTTCGTCATTGTGCAATTATGGATTTTAAGAAATTATTTCCGTAACCGGCAAATGAATTTGCGGCAACCCAGACCCAAAGCCGCCCTACGGCAGCTAGGAGGCAAACCTGCACAGGCAGTTTTGTGGCGCTCAATCGCCCACTACAAACCAAGCGTATTTTTCATCCGCCTGCGGGCACGTCGCACAGCGAATGAGCAACCCTTCAAAAAAAATAATTGCAGATTTCAAATGACAGATCGCAGAAAAAATCTGAGATCGAAAATCTGCAATGGGAGGATGGGCCCGGCTGGACTCGAACCAGCAACCCACTCCTTATGAGGGAGCTGCTCTGCCGTTGAGCTACAGGCCCCTCCAAAAAACGACCAAAGGCGGTTGTCCGATGGCGGAATGCTGGATGGTTTCCGTCGTCCGTCTTCGGTCAATGGTGAGAGCGGGAGACGGGGTTCGAACCCGCAACGTCCACCTTGGAAGGGTGGCATTCTGCCATTGAATTACTCCCGCGTGTTCTTGTCGGGGCGAATGGACTCGTCACGCGTGGACTTGAGTCATTTCTGACCCAGTAAAACAGTATCCCAGTCGGGGCGAATGGACTTGAACCATCGGCCTCATCGTCCCAAACGATGCGCGCTACCAACTGCGCCACGCCCCGTCTTCGCCGGCAAGTATATGCCAATTCCCGCGAATCGTCAACTTGGAACACGCCGGTTCTGTCCGGTCGAACATAGTTCGCTGAGAGGACAACCCGGGCAACGTGGCACACGAGCCACACAAATATTTTTCCCCAAGGCAACCATCAAGGCATGATATTCATTGAACAAGGGAACATCGTGGGGTAGATTTGCCATAAACAACGCTTGCAGATCGGCGTACGATGCTTGATCGTGCGCTAAACCCAGTCGGGCAAAGATGCGCCGGGTATAGGCATCCACCACGAAGATGGGTTTGCGTGCGGCGTAGAGGATAATCGAATCTGCCGTTTCGGGACCGATGCCATAGACGGCGAGTAATTCATCGCGCAAGGTGCCTAGATCAAGTTGGAACAAGTCCGCTAACTTGCCGTGATACCGCTCAAACAAAAATCGAACAAACGCTTTGAGTTTTTTGGCTTTGAGGTTGAAATAGCCGGCGGGGCGAATCAACTGGGCGAGTTGGGGGAGCGGGATGCGTTTGATTGCGCTGGGGGTCAACAAGCGGGCGCGCCTTAAATTGGTAATGGCTTGCTCCACATTGATCCATGCCGTATTCTGCGTCAAGATCGCGCCGACAATGATTTCAAAATCGGAATCGCCGGGCCACCAATGTTGCGGACCAAAGTGGGCGTAGAGACGCGCATAAATCTCGTGAAGTTGGGATCGCATTGTCTCCGATTCTAATCTGCAAGTTCAATCACGTCAAGCTTCTTGCTAGAGCAGTCAGCGGTTGCCGCGCTTGGCGAATCCGGGTATAATGCGCGCAGTTTTGTCAAGGGGAGAAAAAAGATAATGAATCAACGTCTTGCTGATTTGCGTGCCAAACTGGCTGACCAAGGTTTGGATGGCATGCTAATTACCCGCCCGGAAAATCTCTATTACTTGTCCGGCTTTGGCGGCGGTGAATATCTGGATGCCACCATGGTGGTATCAGCGGAGCATGCGTGGATTTCCACCGATTCACGCTATTATGAGGATGTCAAACAACGCGCCCCAGAGTTCAAACTGTTTGAAGCGGGGTACGACCGGAGCAAAGTGTTGGGCGAATTTGCCGCCGTTGCCAAACCCAAAGTGATGGGGTTTGAGGTAACTCATCTTACGGTTCAAACTCTCAAAGAGTGGAGTAAAGCCGCCCGTAAAGCCGGGTTCAAACTCAAGCCCGTCAACAACGTGGTGGAAGAGTTGCGGGTGGTCAAGACACCTGAGGAGTTGGAAAAAATCAAACGCGCCGTGAAACTCACCGATGATGCCTTTGCGCATTTTTGTTCGGTGGTCAAACCGGGCATGACCGAAAAAGAAGGGGCATGGCTTATTGAAAAATATATGCGCGAACACGGCGCCGATAAAATCGCTTTTGATTTGATTGTGGCGGGGGGGCCCAACGGCGCTTTGCCACACGCCGTTCCTAGCGAGCGTCCCTTCCAAGTGGGGGAGCCGATTGTGGTAGATATTGGTGCCCGCGTGGATCATTATCATTCCGATTTGACCCGTACCATCATTCTGGGCAAAGCGGACGACCAGTTCAATCGCGTGTACAAAACAGTTCTGCGCGCGCAACAAGCCGCCGAAAAGAAGATCAAAGCCGGGGTGAAAGGAAAACGTGCCGATGCATTTGCGCGGAATGTGATTGACCAAGCCGGCTTTGGCGACAAGTTTGGACACGGCTTGGGCCACGGCGTCGGCTTGGCGGTGCACGAGAATCCCCGTGCCAGCAAGTTGAGCAAAGATGTCTATCGCGCCGGGATGACCCTCACCATCGAGCCGGGAATTTATCTCCCGGGTTGGGGCGGTGTCCGCATCGAAGATCTGGTGGTCATTCAGGAACAGGGCGTCGAAATTCTGAGTCAGGCAAGTAAAGACCCTGTCATCAAGGTCTAGACCACATTTCACAGGGTGTCATTCACTTTCAGGGGGAACTTGGCTCCCGAATGCCATGCGTTCCCAAGTGAATTACATCCCATTCACATTCCTGCTTGTATGCAGGTTGAATTTGTGATACAATATTGCTGTGCCCGCGCCAGGATGCGCGGACGGTTCCGCAGGTCCTGTTTGAATTGGAGGCGCAATGAACAAGTTCATCGAGCTCTTGCAAAGCCGGCCCCTGATCGCTCCTCTGCTTGCTCTGGTCTTGCTCGTTGTCGGCTTGGTCATTGGTCTAGCGATTGGCTGGATGACCGTCGAGTTCAAACCCAGTGCCGACGATGTCGTGATGGTTGCAGATTCCTTCGCCCTCAATCCTAACGTTGACCTTGCCAGAGCGCGACTAAGGAACCTGTCCAAAACCGAGCAAGAGACTATCCTCAATCGCTTGATTGAAGATCGGACCAAACGTGGGTTGACACGCGAGGTGGAACGCCTGACCACGTTGGGCCAAGCCTTGGGATTGAACATCAGCGGCGTTGGTCCCTTGCCCACCACTACTCGTCCTAGTGGTGTCTCCTCGTCTGCTCCAACGCAACCTGCGCCGACGGGTGGGTTGGATCTATTACCCATCATTCTGGGAATCTTGGTGATCGTTCTGCTCGCTGCCGCCGCGGGCTTGGGGTTCTTTACCCAAATCCTCCCCAGGTTACGCCAACCACGTGCACCGCGCCAAGCCCCGTCCTCTATTCAACGGCGTGCCGGCGCAGTCGCAATGCCGGGGGCTGATTTACGCTACGGCGCCGCCCCCGCCCCCACCACGAGTGCCGGTGAACTGGGCCGCTTTGTACCTACCTATACCCTAGGGAACGACAACTATGACACATCATTTAGTCTGGAAACAGCCAAAGGTGAATTTCTGGGCGAATGCGGTATGGGCGTTTCGGAGACAATTGGTGAAGGAAAGCCGGACAAGGTAACCGCGTTCGATGTGTGGTTGTTCGATAAAGCCGATGTGCGCACCGTGACTCAAATCTTGATGAGCGATTACGCTTTCAAAGATCCCACTATTCGCACCAAACTTGCCACCAAAGGCGAAGCGATCCTCGCCGAAAAAGGCAAGACCCTGCATCTTGAAACGCGTTCCCTTGCCATTGATGCTCACGTGGTCGAACTAGTGTATGCCACCAATCCCAGTCTCCCGCCGAACAGCCATTTTCAAAAACTCGTCGTCGAGATTGTGCCAACCCACAAAGGCGACACGGAGACTGGATAAAGCCCATCCGCACAAGCACGCGCCCGCTCTGGCGTGGATCAGGGCGGGCATTTTTGTTGAACATTCAAAATTCTAGAGATCAGGTGAAGCGATGCTCTATCATCTTGGCGCCGCCTTAGGATTTGCCTTCCTGTATGCCGTAACCGGTTGGGCACATTCACAATCGGTGGAAAAGGCATGGCTCATTGGCGGGTTCACCTTTATGGCTGTTTTGATTTCTTTTCTCGCTCCCCGCCGATTCGCTCATTACACGCTTGAGGATAGTGCACCGGTTGTGCAGACTCGAGTACTTGACCGTGCGATGATGGGGACAGCCATCATCCTGGGATTGAACGCGATTGTTTGGATGATCCTTGGCGGGAGCGTTCCGTTGCTCGAAGAACTGTACGGCTATACCCTGGTGGCGGTGTTTCTGTTTCATGGTTTTGCCGGCGCCATCGCGGCACACATTATTTATCTGCAACAAACTCGCCAATACAACTCGAATCAACTGGTCGCGGTGATCATCTTGGTAACAATCGTCCTGTTCATCATTGTGTTGTATCTATTTGCCTTAGACTGGACGTTCCCGCGCGATGCGTACATTCACGTACGCGATCTAACTCTGGTCTCGTTGATCCTCTTGGGTTACGGACGGGCGGTTTATTTGATGGCACACCATTGATGAGTTCGCCTCGTCTTGCGGTTTTACGCAACCCGGATACAATAACCCTCGTCGTTCAAGGAGACAGTTTCAGTGCTCATCCACAACAATCAACCCCTTGTTTGACGATGGAGTAGAATCGTATGCTAACCTTCATTCATAGCCGGCTGGCACTCACCATCATTCTCTTTGTACTGGTGCTCGGCCTCTGGGCGGGATGGAAGTATTTTCGCAGAGAGGGACTCACCTCGAGTTATTGGGGCGCGCTCATCATCGGCGAGATGCTGATCCTCGCGCAGGGCTTGCTGGGTTTGTTGCTTGTAATCATGGGCAGACAACCGGCGGAACTGTTGCATTTCTTGTATGGGGTGGTTACAGCGTTGGGATTGCCAGCCGTTTATATTTACACCGGCGGGCGCGCCACGCGCACCGAGGCGGCGATCTACGCCCTGGTATCCTTTGCCATCTTTGGTTTGGCAATTCGCGCGCTGACGACTGGTGGAGGGTAGTGGGGCTCGATAAAAATTGGGGGGCAAAAGCATCTTGGCGATGCGCCTGCGAGAAGGGCACAGCGCCGGTTTATTGTACGAGCGCACGCAGATCACGTACCCGCGCGCCATCAAACTCTGGATGACGATCCTGCCGATCCACCAAAATCGCGGCGATGCCCGCATTGCGCGCCCCCTCAATATCATGAAACACACTATCGCCAACATAGACGATTTCTTCGCGTGGACAGTGGGCGGCTTGCACCATTAAATTAAAAATTTTGCGGTCCGGCTTTTCTACACCCACAATCGCCGAGACCACAAAAAACTGGAAATACTGATGAATGCCCACTTGCCGGAGTACATCTTCCAGATTGGCAGAAAAATTGGAGAGGATTCCCATCCGCATCCCGCGTGCGACCAAGGTGCGAAGCGTAGGCATCACATCGTCGTACAACTTTTCAAACTCGGCACGCTGAAAGCGTTCACGGATTTCATTCACTGCCGGTGACATATCGCGCGTTACCCCCAACCGTCGAAATCCTTCGGCGTAGAAATTGTTCCAAAACGCCACCCCATGATCGCGCTCCAAACTCACCGCCCGTTTTTGTTGCCATTGCGGCATTTCACTTTCGAGTTGCTCCAACACCGCATATGCGCGATGCCAATCGAGCGCAATGTTGTACGCAGCGGCGGCATGCACATAGCAAGTCGCTAGGGCAGCGTAATCCAGTTGTAACAGCGTCCCACCGACATCAAAGACGACCATCGAATAAGGAATCAATCTGATTTATGCCTCCCGAATAGGAAGTTGCACTTGGATCCGCGTGCCTTGGTGTGGCGCCGTGCTGATCGAAAAGGTACCGCCAGCACGTTCTGCCCGCTCACGCATTTGCACCAAGCCTACGCTGCCTCGCGCCCGTGCCGCTTGCAAAGCCGCGTCGAGATCGAAACCAACGCCATCATCGCGCACCGAGAGAGTGGCGATAGAGGGTTGGGTGATGGAGAGATCAATCCACACGTGCTTGGCTTTGGCATGCTTGCGAATGTTGTTGAGCATTTCTTGTGTCAATCGAAACAATGCCGTTTCTAATTTGGGTGGCAAGTGGCTGAAATCGTCGTGCGCCTTGAACACAATTTCGATTTCATTGACGGTGGCAAATTCTTTGACGTATTTTTCGAGCGCAGGTAAGAATCCTTGCATTTCGATTTCGACGGGCCGCAACGCAAAGATGATCCGCCGTACATCGCGCGCATCCCGGCGCAGTTGCTCGGAAATATCGTTCAACTCTTTGCGAAGTTCACGTTCTTTGCCCTGCGAAGCCAGTTTTTGCGCCACGCCGATCTTGAGCACTAGATACGATAAATCTTGCGCCAAACTATCGTGAAGTTCACGCGCAATGCGTGTGCGCTCTTCGGTGATCGCGGCTTCTTCCGATCGCGCGTAGAGTTGGGCGTTGCGGATTGCCAATGCTGCCGCGCTCGCCAACGTCGAAAGGAGATCAACGTGCCGTGTTCGAAAATCGCCTTGCTCCATCGGCCGTGTCAGGATCACCAACCCTTCGATGTGATTGCCGGTTGCCATCGGCGCGCTGAGCAGGAACTGTTTTTCGCTGATGTCGGTCAAGCCCAGCGTGCGATTGTGGTGCGGCACTTGGGCGAGGAGGGCCACCGGATCCGTCAAGCCCCGCACCACCCAGGGCTCAAAAGTTTGTCGCTCGGCATCGCGCAAAAAGATCACGCCGCCGGCGGCTTGGCACGTTTCGATCATTTCGTTCAACAGACGATTGAGTAGATCGCGCATATTCAAATCGGCGCGGACCGCGCGATCCACTTCGCGGAATGCCTGCGCCTCGCGCGCGCGCAAACAATGCACTTCGATGACCGCCCCTGCCATATGCGCAATCGTGCGTAACGTGTTCAGCCATTCTTCGCTGGGCAAATGCGGCGACGCCAGGCGCACCGTGAGCGCGCCGAGTGTTTTATCGCTGTGTCGAATCGGCAGTGTGAGCCAACTGCCTTGATCATCCGGTTGAAACTTTTCGGCGATGGCGGCAATATCCAACGGGGGGACCGTGTGATGATCCAAGCCCAGCGATCGAAACATCGGTGCGGGCATCCCGGTGACAATCCAGAGCGCGACGCCGCGTGCATTGATGATTTCGATCGGCGCGCTCAGGATGAGTGCACAGGCATCTTCTAAATCCACCGCACGCGCCAATCGTTGACTCAGTTCACCCAACTGCTGAACCTGCGTCATCCAGCGGGTTTGATCAATGGCGATGGCGGCTTGACTCGCAAAAACGGTGGCAAACTCTAGGTCGGCGTGGGTGAACAAGATATTTTCACGCAAACGCGAAAGGTTGAGTACGCCGATCACGCGCCCACGTAATTTGAGCGGGACGGAGAGGGCGGAGCCCACGTTGGGCTTGATCATCGCCCGGCGAATTTCCGGCTCGAGCGCGAGTCCATCGGCGAGGATGAGGGGTTCGCCCGTTTGGGCAACCCGCCCGGCAATCCCGTTTCCCAAAGCACGCCGTTCTGTTTCAACAATCTGATGGGGCAGTCCAGCCGCCGCGGCAATCCGCAGTTCATTTTGCGCCTCGTCCAACAACATCAACGAAACAATATCGGCGTGGGTTTCTTGGCGAACAATATTCACAATTTGATTCAGCACTTCTTGCAAAGTGATCGTCCCCATAAAGGTGCGCGAGAGTTCATACAACGGCACCAAGGCACGGAGGCGCGCATTTTCCCGACGCAATTTTTCTTGTTCGAGTGCGCTAAAGACCGAGGTCAGCAGTTGTTCAGGGACGATGGGTTTGACCAAAAAGCCCACAAAGCCGGCGCGCCACGCATCGAGGGCTAGTTCCCAACTGCTGTGGACGGTTACCACCACGCCCGCCAGATCGGGCTGGTGTTCGCGGATCTGGCGGAAGAATTCGATGCCCGACCCATCGGGTAAGAAAATATCGGCAAGCACCAGATCAAAGGTGGACTGCTGCGCCAGCACCATTGCGTCTGCCCCCTTCGTCGCAGTCTGAACTTGATACCCGGCTTCGATCAGAACCTCGCTCATTTCTTTGAGCAGGTCTGGATGATCTTCCACAATCAAGATGCGTTCGTGCGGCATAGCCCTCTCCTATCTACTAGTATATCCACATTGGCTTGGTCGTGCAATCGGTTTAGGTTTGCGTTGAGTTTCGCTTTGCGATATACTAGCAACCAATGCGAATGGCTTTGATTGCTAGTTACCTTAATCAATATGGCGGTGCGGAACGGGTCTTGGAGGTGGTGCATGAATTATTTCCGGACGCGCCGGTCTATACCTCCGCCTTCTGGGCGTCCGCGTTTCCGCCGGCGTATCGCACCTGGGATATTCGCACCTCGTTTCTCAATCGCGTGCCGGTGCATAATCAACGATTATTCTTGCCCTTGTACCCGGCGGCGTTTGAATCATTCGATTTGCGCGGCTATGAGGTGCTTTTGAGTGTTACCAGTGCATTTGCACACGGTGTCCGTGTGCCTAATGGGGCGCAGCACATTTGTTATTGCCTCACGCCCGCGCGCTTCTTGTGGACGTACGACGATTACATCGAACGTGAAAACATTGGTCGCTTGCCGCGTCTGGTCTTGCCGCTCTTGATCGCGCGGCTCCGCGAATGGGATCGCCGCGTGGCAGACCGCGTCACGCAATTCGTTGCGATCTCCCAAGTGGTGCGCGAACGTATTGCCAAATATTATCAACGCGATTCCAGCATCATCTATCCACCGGTGAATGTGCAGCGCTTTCGCGTCTCGCCTCATCATGACGATTACTTTTTGATTCTCTCGCGTCTGGTGCCGTACAAGCGGATTGATCTGGCGGTGCAAGCGTTCAATGACCTGGGCTTGCCGCTCGTCATCGCCGGCGATGGACGCGATCGTCCCCGTTTGCAAGCGATGGCTAAGCCAAACGTTCGATTCCTGGGTCGTGTGTCCGATGCCCAAGCGCAAGAGTTATTAGGGCGTTGTCGCGCGCTTGTTTTTCCCGGCGAAGAAGATTTTGGCATCACGCCTTTGGAAGCGAATGCGTGCGGCAAGCCGGTGATTGCATTTGCTGCCGGCGGCGCGCTCGATTCGGTGGTGGAGGGTGTTACAGGCACGTTTTTCCGTGAGCCAACGGCGCAATCTTTGGTGGAAATAATCCGCTGTTTCGATGAGCGCCAGTTTGATGCACAAACGATTCGACAACACGCAGAAAAATTCGGGGTGGATGTGTTCAAGGACAAGTTGCGTGCGGTGATTCGGAGGGTGTATGGAACTACGTGATTACGCTCGCGTTGTGTTGCGCTACGGGTGGATGATCCTTGCTTTGCCGATCATCGTGGGCATCGGCAGTTGGATTTTCCGTCCGCAATCGCCGCCCCTCTACTCGGCAAGCGTCCGCTTTACCATCGGCGTCAATGCGCTATCGCCGGACAAGGCAATCGGTTACGATCCGATTCTCACCGCCTATCAAGCCTCGGAGTACATCCGCGACGATTTCGTGGAAATCCTTCAAAGCGATGTCTTTGCCGATGATGTGAACGCGGTCCTTGCCCAGATGGGCGCAACCGATGTGCGTGTCCGCAAGGGGAATATCACAGCAGCAATTGAAAAGCAACGCCGTTTGATGTCTATGACGATTACGTGGGGCAATGCGGAGCAAGCGCAAAAGATTGCCGACGCGGCAGTGAAGAATTTGAGCGAGAATAACGCCAAATATTTTGCGCAACTCGGCTCGGCGGGAGCCACGCTTACCGTGATTGATCGCCCGGTGGTGGTCCCTGTTGGCAAATCCCTGCGCGAGCAAATGGATATTCCGATTCGCGTCATTATTGCGCTCCTTGCCGGGATTGCCCTCGCGTTCATTTTGGACTATCTCGACACGTCGGTGCGCGATGCGCGTGATGCCGAAGCATTAGGCTTGCGTGTTCTCGGTGAGATTCCGCGCGCCAAGTAGATTTCGCTGTTTCCTTGTTTCACCGTGTTGTGGTAAAATAGCCGCGTAAACGCTCGAAAAGTAGCGACCCACCTCATCGTGACGGCTTGGGCACACCCCAAGTTAATGCGGGGCTACCACTCAGCAGGAGAAGAGAATGCAATTGCAAGATTACGCGCGAATGTTACTCAAGCGTGGTTGGATCATTATCGTTCTGGCGATCATCGCCGCCGGTAGCGCGTATGGGTTTAGCAAACTACAAACCCCTATCTACAAATCCACAGTAACCCTCAGTGCCGTGCCAGCGCGCCCCTCCGATTATGGGCAATCGCTGGCAATCAAAAACTTGTTGCGCAACTATGTGCAACAAATGCAATCGCCCACCATTGCACAACCGGTGATTGACAAGTTACAACTCGATGTGAGCGTGGACAAGTTTGTGAGTCAACTCAATTTCAATGCCGACGAGTCCACCTTGCTCATCACCATCGAAGCGCGCCATCCGTTGACGCAAACGGTCGCCCAGATGGCGCAAACACTCGCCGAAACATTCGTCTCGGTGCACAATCAAGAGAATTTGCAGATTGATCAGCGTGATCGTATCTTGATTACCATTTTGCGCAACGCTACCTCGCCGGAGATCTTTTCACCCAAAACTTCGATCAATGTGCTGGCAGGTGCCATCTTGGGTGCGCTCATCGGTTTGATCATCATCTTTGTTCTGGAATGGTTGGAATCGGACATTGTTCGCTCGCCTGAGGATGTGGAACGCTTCATCGGTGTAACCGTACTCGGCACGATTCCTTCGTTGAGTGAAAAAGAATCGGACACCCAAAAGCCGGCGCCGCGTCCCGCCCAAAAACTCTGCCCACATTGCGGCAATCCCATCTGAACCCCGAACACTGAATACCGAACACTGAACACTGCTTACTGAATAATGGAGTCTCCCATGCCCGAAGGTCGTTCCTCCACATTGATTACGATTGCTCATCCGCGCTCGCCGGTCAGCGAAGCGTTCCGGACGCTGCGCACTAACTTGGAATTCACCTCACTCGATAAACCCTTGCGCTCGATGGTGGTTACCTCCGCCTCGCCGGAAGAAGGCAAGTCCACCACGCTCGCCAACTTGGCGGTAACGATGGCGCAAGCCGGCAAACGCGTCTTGTTGGTAGATTGCGATTTGCGCCGCCCCTCGTTGCATCAAATCTTTAACACGCGTCCCACGCCCGGCTTTACCGATATGATGCGTGACGACGCGTTGCTGAACAATCCCCCCTTGCAAGAAACGATGGTACCGAATCTCTGGTTGCTCACGAGCGGTACCATCCCGCCCAACCCTGCTGAACTGCTTGCCTCTCGTCGAATGAGCGAAGTGATTGCGACGTTGCAACAACACGCGGACATGGTCTTGTTCGATGCCCCGCCGGTGATTGCCGTAACCGATGCGGCGGTGTTGTCGTCGAAGGTGGAGGCGGTGTTGCTCGTCATTAGCGCGGGCAAGACCAAACGCGATCACGCCAAAAAAGCCAAAGTGTTGCTCGAAAAAGTGAATGCGCATTTGATTGGTACGGTCTTGACCAACGTCAAAGGCGAAGCCACCCTATATCAATACTATGCCAGCGAGGAGAAGACAGCATGAAAGGTCTTATTCTCTCGGGCGGGAAAGGCACACGTCTGCGTCCGTTCACGTACACCGGCGCCAAACAATTGGTTCCCGTCGCCAACAAGCCCGTGCTCTTTTATGCGATCCAAAACTTGGTGGACGCCGGCATCACCGAGATCGCTATCGTGGTGGGCGATACCGGCGCGCAGGTGCGTGAAGCCGTGGGCGATGGTTCTAAATTCAACGCGCACATAGAGTATATTCAACAAGACGCGCCGCGCGGAATTGCGCACGGGATCAAGATTGCCCAAGAGTTTATCGGCAACGAGAAATTCGTCCTGTTCTTGGGCGATAACTTTATCCGCGATGGAATTGTGCCGCAGGTCAAGGCATTCGCCGATGACACCATCAACGCGCAAATCATTCTCTACAAAATGGACGATCCCAGTTCGATGGGCGTGGCGGTGCTCGATGGCGATGGGCGCGTGGTCAAATTGGTGGAAAAACCCAAGCAATTCATTTCACCGTATGCGGTCATCGGCATCTATATGTTTGATCATCACGTCTTTGAAGCCGTAAACGCCATCCAACCCTCCGCACGTGGCGAGTTGGAAATCACCGATACCATTCAGTATCTCATTGACCACCGCTATAACGTCCGTGCACATCACTTGCAAGGATGGTGGATTGACACCGGCAAAATGTCGGATATTTTGGAAGCCAATCGGCTCATGCTGGATATTCTTGAATCGAAGAATCAAGGGTGCCTTGATAGCGCATCGGTGATCGAAGGTCGCGTGGTCATCGAACCCGATGCCGTTATCGTCAATAGCACGATTCGGGGACCGGCGATCATCGGTGAACGAACCCGCATTGAGAACGCGTTCATCGGTCCTTACACTTCGATTTATCACGATTGCTACATCCATCATTGTGAAATCGAAAATAGTGTGGTCTTGGAACATAGCCGCATCGGTGATTTGTCCAAACGATTAGCGGATAGTTTGATTGGGCGCCACACCGAAATCAGCCGCGCTGGTGGACATACCCAAACACTCAAATTGATGATCGGCGATTATAGCAAGGTAGGAATCTAACCCGGCCGGAGGAACTGATGGACAAGCAACGGATTGATTATGCGCAGTTGATGGCAACAGTGGGCCGCTATATCGTTCAGAAAAATCTCAGTGATGTTTGTGTCATGGAATTTGAACACGGCATCCTGATTATCGGTTCAGCGTTATACGAGGCGGGAGAAGATACCCGGCGTCGCACCGAGACGCATGTTCTCTCGTTCGATGAATTGAAACGGATGGTCAAAGGAGGTTGAGATGCGGCGACCGAAACTGGGGAGTCAATACCTGCGTTATTCCGAAATCTTGCGCGTGGTCGGGCAGTACGTCGAACGGGCAAACCTGGGCGACATTCGGATTTTGGAAACAGACGAAGGATTGGTTTTGCAAGGTTTGGTCTTGCACGGCGAACGCGCCGGCGAGCGCGATACCTATCAATTAACGCCCGAAGATATTTTGGTAATGTTTAGCGACGCTCAAGCGATGCGCGCAACGAAAATTTAATTTGAGGTAGGCATGCAGAATTTCTTGATTACGGGTGGTGCCGGGTTCATTGGCTCGAACTTTGTGCGCTATCTGCTCCAAAAATATCCCGCGTATCGCGTGGTCGTGTTGGACAAACTGACGTACGCCGGCAATCTGGATAACTTGCGCGATGTGGAAAAGAATCCGCGTTATGCGTTTGTGCGCGGCGATATTTGCGATCCCACCATCGTTGAGCAGACAATTACGGCGCACCGGATTGATACCATTGTCAACTTTGCCGCCGAGACCCACGTGGATCGTTCGATTATGGATGCCGACGCGTTCATCAAGACCGATGTGTACGGTACGTATGTCTTGTTGGAAGCGGCGAAGAAATTTGGCTTGCGCTATCATCAAGTTGGCACAGATGAAGTGTATGGGTGGGTCGTCCAAGGCACTTCGACCGAAGATGACCGTTTGATTCCGCGTTCACCCTACGCGGCGTCCAAAGCAGGCGCGGACTTGATGATTCACGCGTACTATGTGACTCACGGGGTCGGTGCAACAATCACGCGCGGCGCCAACAATATCGGGCCGTACCAATATCCGGAAAAAGCGGTCCCCTTGTTCATCACCAACGCAATTGATAATCTGCCTTTGCCGCTCTACGGCGATGGCAAACAAGTGCGCGATTATCAATACGTCCTTGATCATTGCGAAGCGATGGATGTGGTGTTGCATCACGGCAAGATCGGCGAGGTGTACAATGTGGGCACGGGCCACGAGACCGAAAATATTGTCATGGCAAAGATGGTGCTTAACCTGTTGGGCAAACCGGAATCCCTGATTCAGCATGTGCCGGATCGTCCGGGACACGACCGTCGCTATGCGTTGGATATTACCAAATTGCGCCGGCTGGGCTGGGAATCCCGGCACACCTTTGAGGAAGCGTTAGCCAAGACGGTCAAGTGGTACGTGGAGAACGAGTGGTGGTGGCGCAAGTTGAAAAGCGGCGAGTATTTAGAGTATTATAAAAAGCAGTATGTGGAAAGAAAATAGTTAGTCCACAGTGAACAATAGATAGACAAAAACAAAAAACCGGGTGAAGCACTTACCCCGGTTTTTTCTCATCTCTGACCACCGGCTAACGAGTTAACGCAATCAATTCAATCTCCACGCGTGCGTCTTTGGGCAGTCGCGCGACTTGCACCGTCGAGCGTGCCGGCGGCTGCGTGGGAAAGAATTCAGCATAGACCGCGTTCATCCGGGCAAACTCATTCATATCGAGTAAAAAGACGGTCGTCTTGACCACCCGATCGAGCGAGGAGCCCGCCGCTTGGAGGACGGCAGCCAAATTTTGTAACACGCGCCGCGTCTGCTCTTCGATGCCGCCTTCAACGAGATTGCCGGTGGCTGGGTCAATGGGCGTTTGCCCGGCGCAAAAGATAAACTCGCCCACCCGGATCGCTTGCGAGTACGGTCCGATGGCTTGGGGTGCTCGATCGCTGTGAATGACTTGGCGTTCCATAATTCCTCCCCTCGAGTCTATGGATTCCAAATGAATGTACGCGGTGTACTTCCTACCGTGATCGTCGTACGTCCTAGAGCGGCAAGCGGATCAAACCCTTCCACGCGCACAACGTTGACCGTCCACTTGATAGTGCGCGCATCGAGCGCGATCTCTTTGTAGAGCTCGGGGGAGAGAATCCACCGAGTTTCTTTGGTATAACTCTTGCGTTCCGCCGGTTTACCATCGCGCCCGGTAAATGTCAGGTGAATTGCGTACCACTCGTTTTCTTTCAAACTGCCGGGCGCAACCGCTTGCCATTCCAAAACAATCACTGCCTTCGAGCCGGCATACACCGCCGCATTGGCGGGTGCATTGAGCACGATGGCAGGATAGAACCCGGGAGGAATGACCGTCGGCGGTACGCTGGGGGGTGCCGGCTTGGCGCCCCGCGGTGTTGCGGTAGGACTCACCACTTGGGTTGGTGTGAATGATGGCGTGGTGGTGGCGGTGGGTGGCACCGGCGTAGCAACCACATAGATGACCTGAATGACTTGGGTTGGTACAGGCGTGGGTTGATTCAAGCCCAGTGCGTTTGCCCACACATTCGTGGTTACAACACGAAAGATGATCCAACCGAGGCAGACGAGTAACCCAACGCCCACTAGGACAGCCACAACGCGCCACACAATCGGCGGCACACGCTCCGCGCGCGGATCGTTCCCACAGCGTGGACATTTCATCGAATCGGCGGGGATGCGACTGCCACAGCGTTTGCAAGTGATGCGGACACGATGCGGTAAAAATTCATAACCGCACGTGGGGCAGATCGTCGTCTCGACGCTAATCCGTTTTGCACACCGCGGACAACGCGGCGCATCGTCTTTGAGTTGAGCCGAAGGATCAATCTGTGCCAAGATTTTTCTAAGGGGTGGGCAGAATCGGTTGCCCGGCGATCATCCGTTGCACGTCGAAGATCGAAATCAACACCATCAAACCCAGCAAGAGAGCGATGCCAATCAAATGCACCATCCCTTCTTTGCGGGGATCAATGCGTTTGCCACCGCGCACCCATTCCAACAAGACAAACATCAACCGTCCCCCATCGAGCGCGGGCAAAGGCAGAATGTTGACGAACGCCAGATTCAAACTCAACAATCCCAGCAATTCGAGCAAGGCAAGGGGGCCACCGCGTTGTGCTACCTCGCCGGTAATTTGATAAATGCCCAAGGGTCCCACCAGGGCGTTAGCAGGAGCATTGCCGGCAAACATTTGGGCAAACGTGGCTGGAATCGAAGCGATGATCAGCCACATACTTTGGAGCGCTTTGATGGGCGCATCCACCAACGACGTTGCCAGATTCAAACCCAAGGTGGCTTGCGCTGGGGTGAGTTGTTCCGGAATTTGCACCACAATGGGTTCGGACAATTGATGATCACGATAGACCCGCCATTCGATTTTCCAACCGAGATGTGCTTGCGTGAATTCGGCGAGTTCGTTTTGATCTTTGAGCGTACGACCTTGCGGATCAACGATAAAAACCAACACATCGCCAGCCCGAACTCCTGCACGTTCTGCGGGAGAATCGGCTTGTACCGAGGTAACGCGCAAACCGAGCCAGCCGCCCAATTGGATTCCCAAAGGTCCTTCGCCGCGGGGTGGATTGGTGCGTGGGACAACCATGATGGGATCCAGAGGACGACCATTGCGAACAACGCTCAGCGTTACTTCTTGCCCGGCATTTTGGCGCAAGGTCTGACTGAGCAACGGATAATTATCGCGCACCTCTTGTCCGTTGATCGCAATGATGTGATCATTCGCCCGCAAGCCAGCCAGCGCCGCCGGGGAATTTTCGTTTACGCCGGTAATGCGGGTAGTTTGCACTACCGCATAAGGCGGCGTCACAAATGCCGTAATCGAGAATACAATGAATGCCAACACCAAGTTCATCGTAACGCCAGCAAGCAAAATCGGCGTGCGAACGGAAGGTTTGGCGGTCGCAAAGCCACCGGGCACATTGGGGTCTTCTTCACCCATCAAGCGCACAAACCCACCGAGGGGAACCGCATTCAGCGTGTATTCGGTGCCGGGATCATACCCTTGCACCACACTACTGAACGCGGCTTCGGGGCTGGCTGGATCAATCACCTGCAACGCCGTCAATATTGCGCGTCCGTTCTGCAGTTCGGTCTTGTACTGCACCCGTGCCCCGATGGTTACATTCGCAGGGACTTGAAAATGACGCGGAATGACAATTCGTTTACCTTGAATTTCGATCCACCCCTCGTTACGCCAAAAACGTTTGAGGCGGGGAGGAAAACCAAAACCAAATTCAAAAACCGGGATGCCCAGACGTTTGGCAACCGCAAAATGGCCCAACTCGTGCACAAACACCAGAATGCCGAGGATGCCGATAAAGATGATCAGGTTGAGACCACCCGATACCAAGGTATTCACCAGAATTTTCCTTTCTCTGAACGATGGAGCAAAGGTATTATACCACATCAGGATAAAACGTAAAGCGGTGCCCTAGATGGGGTATCATTCACTTTGGAGACTTTCGACCTTTAGCCATTTAAGAAACACTCTCTAAACTGACATGCACCCCAACGGGATGTTTTCGAGGCGATGTCTCAAGTGGCGGGCGTTTTTCGCCAGCGCGCGGAATGGCGCGGCGAGGCGTTCTGCCGTCTGTGCGGCTAGACGACGCCACCATTCCGATTGCCATTTGCTCCAAGCACGTGCTAGCGTGGCATATTCGGCATCGTCCAACGGGTGTGCGCCAAAACGTTCGCGCGTGTACCATTCGGCGATGCGCGTCGTTTCGCTTTGTGCGCCACTGAGGATTTGGGCGATCGTTTGCGCGCGCTCCAAGGGTGTCGCAAATTTCTGCTCCGGAATACCAAGCCAATGTGCGCGGCTCACCATTCGTTCATAGAGGCGTGCGGCGGGCGCCAGGTTTGCCAAGCGACGTTCGGTTTGGACACAACGCGCCGCAATGATGGCTAACATCATCAATCCGATGACACCGATTCCCGTTGCCGCCAGAATGCGTAGGTCGCTCCACGGATTGATGGGCCGTGCCCCGCGCGATGTCTCTACCTCCTCGTCGAAATTTCTTTCGCGGCGTAGCCGACGCGCTTCGCTGGCAGCGTCTGCGGCGTTGGTCTCGGCGGGTGCCGACTCGGTCTGTTTGGTTGGACGTACAATTTCCGGCTTGCTGGCGGTTGGTTCAAATTCAATCCAACCATAGCCGGGAAAATAGACTTCCACCCACGCGTGCGCATCCGCTTCGACGATGTGGTAAACGCCGTTTTCGGATGTACCACTCGAATAACCGGAGACGACGCGCGCCGGGATACCAATGGCGCGCGCCAGCACTGCCATCGCCGAGGCAAAATAGTTGCAGTAACCTTCCGGGCGATCGAACAAGGCGTAATCCACACCATCACGATTCGGCGGTGGCGCGCTAATCGCATCGTTATATTTGATGTGGGTGCGCACGAACTTTTCCAGCGATACCGCTCGATCATAGGGATTGGTATCTTGGGCGGTAATCTCTTGTGCCAACGCGCGCACACGAGCAGGCAATTCCGTCGGCAATTGCAAGTACATTGAAACGATCCAATCGGGATAATTGGTTGAGGCATGGCGCAAGGATTCTTCGTCGGCGATGCTGACGGCGGACACCGCAACGTACGTTGTGCCAGAGGCAAGCGAACGGCGCGCGCGGATCATCGCAGGGTCAAAGATTTGATCGCGTGGATCGCGAGCGGTTGGTTTGTAACGAATCTCGATGGGTACGTCGAATCGAATGGGTTGGGAAAGGGCGGACAAGATGTTCTGATCGCTGGCAAACACGGTGATGGTTTGGGTGATAGGCACGCGGGCGTTATCGTGGGTATCCAGACGCGGATCGTTGGATTCCAGATTGAGAGCGGTGGTTTGCGTGTTGAGCCAACCGTTCCCCACATACTTGTCATAGACGATGTTGCGCCAATAGTCCCCTCGCGTCGTTTGAGCGTCCATAATGGGCTTTTGGGTGAGGTGAACGGGTCCCCCCATCGTCAGGGAGGTGCTGGAAAAGATGCTGGCGGCTGGGCGTGCGACCGGATTCAAACCACCAAACATGCGAGCGAATTGCTCTTCGATTTTCTGCCACGGTGTTTGCAAAGGCTCGAGCAGATTGAGCCAGCCATTGGAGGGAAGGGAGGTGGGGACGATGGAAGTCAGAATTAAGAACATGATCGTCAACAGCGTACCGTACCACAAAAAATCGAAACGAATGTCCGACGAATAACCGGTGGCTCTGTTACGCCACCCTTGTTCCATCGTTTGGAGATTCAGGCGAACGAGGAGCAAGAGTGCACTAAAGAGATACAGCCCGAGATACGTGCCGGCTTGCGGCTGGGCATAGAAAAGATTGATGGTGATTGCGATGCCGGTTGGAAGGATGGCGCCCCAAACTTGATGCCGCCGATATACAAACCATCCCGCGCTATAAGCGATGATCCACATCAAGCCGCACAGTTGAAGGATAAAGATCAGATTATCGGTTGCCGTATCGCCGCGCGCAACTTGGATGAGCCACGCCATTACCCGGTCGCCCAAGATGTTCAACCGCTCTTGCCAGGTGAGGATACCGGGCAAAGTGGAAGCGCCCAGCCAGGCGGTTACGGGCACATCCAAGATCAGCATTCCTAAATGTGCCAGTCCGCCGCGGAGGCGTTGAAACTTGGCCAAGAGGATACCCAACGTCAAACCGCCGAGCGCCGCCAACGAAACAATGCCAAGGTTCTCGGTCCAGTCGGCGGCAGCGATAGAGCCGGTGACACTGAGGATGAGCAAGGACAGAAGGATCGCCGTACTCACGCCTTCACTCACCCGAGTTGGTTCCTGAGCAAGGACTTGCGTGCTCATAATTCAAGATTAGCACCGCGCGGAGGATTTGTCAACGCAATAAAAAACTGGACGCGCCGCTTGAACGAGCGGCGGTCCAGTCTGTCATCACACGCGCCATCATGATTTGCGTTGATAGCGGTCAATCAGGAGTTTGGCAAGCTCCATGAAACTCATAGTGGCGGCATTGTTGGGAAATTTTTCCATAAACGGTATGGAGGCGTTGATCGCCATCGTCATATATTCCACTTCGTACGGTACCGTGACCGCCAAGGGCAAGCGCACTTCTTGCTCAATATCTTCGGTGGTGGTCCAGACGCGCCCGACAGTCCGATTATTGACCAGCATCAGCCGGTCGGGGGCAATGTTTTGTGATTGCAAATGATCAACAATGATGCGAGTTGCACGAACCGTGCTAATATCTGGCGTAACAATCACGACGATGCCGGAGGACATTTCGAGAATGGGGAGTGAGATGCGCGAAAGCGTTCGTCCAAAATCTACCAAGATGTAATCGTACATAGATTGAAGATTGAAAAACAATGCCGGCACTTGGGCAACGTTGAGGGTGCCAGCTTCGTGAGGCGTTCGAGCGGCAGTCATCACCCGAAAACCCCAGCGCAAGGGTTGGGAAACGTACTTGGCAATGAGCGCGCGATCTATCTTGTCTTTGATCTCGTTCGATAACTGGGCGAGCGTGGTGGGGGATTCAAAACCTAACGAAAAGCCAATGGTGCCAATCGGCAAGACCATATCCACGACGACGATTTCGGTGCCGGCGGGCGCGAATTTGGCGAGCGCGCACGCCGTGTTGACACACACCGAGGTGGTGCCGGTGCCTCCCTTGGCGCTACAGAACGAAAAGATGCGTCCACGTTTGGCTAATGCTGCATCGAGAATGGTCTTTTTGGGTTGCGCCAGTTGGGCTTGAATCTTGGCGATCAGTTCGATATCAGCACCCGGCCGCTTGATAATGTAATCGCTTGCACCGGCATTGATGCTTTGATTGATTTCGGCGGGATGGACTCGGGCGCTGAGGACAAACACGGTGGTGTTGATAAATCGTGGATCCTGGCGTACCCGATAGATCAAGTCCACCCCATTCATATCCGGCAGGCGCGGGTCGAGGACGACGACTGCCGGCACAGTGGCTTCGATCTTTTGCCAGGCTTGCTCACCGCGAATCGCGCTATCCGTATGCAAACCTTCGTTCTCAAGGCGGGCTTTGAGCCAAGCAACGGTCTGCACGTCTGCATCTACGATCAAGACCAGGTCGGACATTTTTTCCTCTTGCGGCTCTCAATCCATCATCCGCTCGCGATTGACAACGCGCGCAAGTTTATGTTCACCACAATTATAACACGCACGGGCAGTTCGCGCAATAGGATGATATCTGGTCACCGGGCAACCATCAAGGCAAACAAAAACTCGCCGATCCATTTGAATCGGCGAGTCAGATGCAGCTCGGATTATTTAGGTGCTACGCCAAACGTCAAACTAGTAATTCGCCATTGACCGTCAATCTTGCGGAACGTCCACTTGTCATTGTCTTTGAGGTTGGTCGTACCGATTTTGGTATCCGCCACCGCAGCGGCGGTGTCTCCCGTAATCGTTACCCGAATGTTGGGATGTTCGGCAAAAGCCGGATTAGAGGGAAAGACGATGTTGACGTAGCGATCGCGGATCGCCGCCCAGCCCTTCCAGGTCTTGTCATCACTCACATTGTCCGGCGTTCGATTCGCGTCCGTAACAACACCATCGCTTGCCCACATAGATTGCAACCGATCAATGTCTTGTTGCACCACCGCTTCGCCTTCTGCCACGATCAATTGCCGAATGGCTTCCTCATCGTTTGCCGGTACCGGCGTTGGCGTGCGCTGAATGGGTGGTTTGGGACCAGGGGGTGGCGGAGCGCCAGTGTTACAACCGACGATTGCCACCAACATCGTTGCGGCAAGAGCAACGAAAATCAATTTACGCATTTGGGGTACCTCCAAAGGTTCTGGGAAATTTAGCGCGCGCCATATTAGCACGAATCGCGAAAAAGTCAAAAATGACGGACGACGAATATGCAAACTTTCGTCCTTGGTCTTTTGTTTCGAGTTTAGACTAACGCCGAACGACTCGGACGTGCCGAGTTGATGAATTTGTACCTTAAAATTGAAAACGAATCGCCAAACGGGCTATTTCTTGCTCTTCTTGATAATCGGAGGCCGTTCTGCCCGTTGCCGCCCCTTGCCTTTGGGCCATCCTTTGGACTTTCCGCGCGGTTTGGGCGCGCAGGTCGG
>DAOUAL010000006.1:0-17527 GCA_034433515.1 Anaerolineae bacterium
TTTACCAATACCCGATGGGAGAAAACAATCCGCCGGTGGCAGTTTTCCTGTCGCCTGACAAAAATGGCATTGTTATGATTCAGGGCCCCGCCGGCATCAGCGGATTTTTGTTTGATGAAAAAACCGGGCAACTGCGCACTGTCTCTGCTAACGGCTCGCTGAACTATTTTGACGCCTCAACCAACCAATTTGTCCGCGACGAGAAGGCAATCCGCCAAATGGTAGAACAAAAAGTCACCATTAAGTTTCCCAAAGAAGAACAGGTAAAAGAGGCCAGAGAGGCAGTTATCTGGGCTTTGTTAAACACGCCGACCGATCTGAACCCTGATGAACTGGTTGAGTTTATGGGCGCTAGAGACGGCAAAGACTTCCGCGCTTATTTTAATGAGCGCTATAAAAAATGGGGGCTTGATTTTGATACCATACTGAAAAAAGCCCTTGCCCGGATGACGCCTGACACATATCCGTTTGACAAACTTAAGAAAATTTATTCTCCAAGAGATCGTGGGCCCGAAGAAACCGCAGTGTGTGATGCCACTTGTTATATTCTGTCAGGCGATAGATTCCGAATAGAAATAATTGATGGTGACTTTAATAATCCAAATCTGCCTCCTTTGGTGATGAAGGAAATGTTTGGCGGGGTGATATTCAGAATGGTATATAATGAGTTGGGAATAAAAGATAAAGACGAGGCGGGCGATTCTGTGGCTGCAAGGGTCGCTGAAACGCTGTCTTACGCTCTTGCGGGTTATGTGGTTAAAATATATGGGTTTAATGCCGATATCCCATGGATAATACAGTCTGCCTGGGAAGGCGGCCAAATAGATTAATAATTTTTTGTTTTTTTCTTGCGCTTGCATTTTCAAAATAAATTCTTCATAATGAGGTTATGCTCAGCTGGTTTTGGTCTCAAAAGCGCTGTTTTTGGTTTGCGTATTTCTTTTTTGTCATTGCGCTGTTTTTTTTGGTTGGCAGCCGCGCCCTTAACCTGCCTGTTTATGCTATGTGGTGGAACCTAGATCCTTATCCTGATTCAGGTGGTGAAAAAGGTTTTGATCCCTCCCACGCCCCGCCCGCTCCGCCGCCGCCAAATCCGAACAGCCCGCCGCAGGAAGTGCCTTGCAGTTGATCGCCACCGATTGAAAATCGGTTGGAAACCGATTCGCAGCAACTCGAGTCACCGAATCCCATTCGGCGGCGTTGTGAGCCGACACGAGTCGGCTTCGGGTTGTTGTGGCAGCAAATTCATTCGCCAACTCGAGTCGCCCATCCAACTTGACAACAGCCCTACCCCGTTGTGGAGGCGGTTTTGCATTCCAACCCATCTTGCGGTAGAATCGGGACGCAAGGTTATCCATGGCAAACAAAAACTCGCGTTTTGATTTCTCCGGCGATTGGGCGTGGCTTCCTTGGCTCGGCGTTGCCCTTGCCACACTTGTTCTGGCGGTCTGGGGTATTGTGTCGTTGGCGCAACAAAATCCTGCGCTCGTTGAAGGACCCACCACCTTTGCCAGCGCACCCACCCAATCACCTCAAGCCACTATCACACTGACCGCGTTTCAATCATCGTCCGCTAGCCCCACCCTCAAAACCTTGCCCAATCTCAAAGGACGCGCGCTCAAGGTTGGCACCGATCCCACGTTTCCCCCTTTTGAATCGCTCAACGAAAAACAAGAAATCGTTGGCTTTGATATAGACCTGGTAACCGCAATTTGCAAGCGCATCAATTGCAAGGCAACCTTTGTGGCAAGTGATTGGGATCGTTTGCTAGAGGCGGTGCAAAATCGAACCTTTGATTTATCGGTCTCGGCGTGGGTTATTTCCGATGAACGCGCCAAGATCGTTGATTGGGGTTTGCCGTATATGCCCAATCCACAAATCCTGCTCGTGCGCGCCGAAGAAAATCGGATCAAAGCACCCGAGGATTTCAAGAACGCCAACTGGTCCATTGCCGTTCAATCGAACACGACCAGCGCGACGATTGCCCGGCAACTCGTGAACGATCCCGCCAAACAAATCAAAGAATTTCCCGAACTCACACTGGCCGTGCAAGCCTTGATCACCAAACAAGCCGATGCGGTCGTGATAGACATTTACAGTGCGCTTGATCCGCTGGACGAAAATCGAGGCAAACTCAAAGTCACTGGCAAATCGTTTGGCGATTCGTTTCTTGGTTTTGCGTTTCGCAAAGGGGATCAGGAACTCCGCGAGGCGTTCAATGCCGGTTTGAAAGCGGTCTATGAAGATGGGACGTGGAGCAAACTGTGTACCAAAGCCTGGCAAAATGTAGCACTCCAGCCGGATTGTAGCGGCAAAACGTTGCCGTTCAGCCAATAAGACCTTGCATCCCCCTTACATTTCGTTGTATAATGACCACAAAGCGTATGAATGAGCCACGTGAACTTGCCATTCTCATCGCCGAACCGGACAAGGCATACTGTCAATCCCTGAAACAAGCGTTTGACGAGTATGGTCATAACGCAACCATCGCCGTAGATGGTACCGACTTGCTCGCGCGTTTCAACCCCGCCGAGTTTGATGCCGTGATTGCCAGTGTAAACTTGCGGCGACCCAATGGGTTAGATATTCTGCGCCATTTCAAAAAACACAATCCCGCAACGCCGGTGTTTCTCTTGTGCGACGAAACGACGATTGAATTCGCAAAACTCGGGATCAAAGAAGGCGCACCTGCGTACTTTCTGACCTCGTCCCACGATTGGGATCACGTGGTCAACACGGTCGAACAATATTTCGATTACGAAGCGCCCTCAGCCCCCGACGTCGAACTGGAACCCACCGCCGAACTGGAAGCCACCTCCGCTTCCTTGGCTGCGCTCGATACGCTTGCCATGAGTCTGATGCGTGAGATTATCCAAGCCGCTAGCACACGCCCCTTGATCGAAACGATGCGCTTGCTGGCGTTCACCTGTGCCCAGATTATGCAAGCCCAACACGGCGTCGTCCTGCTCACGCAACCCACCGGTTTGCAGATCGTTACCCCGCTCGACGACATTCCGCTTGCCATCAAAGATTTCCTTGCCCGCCAAAACGATGGCTTTGCGTACCGAGTGGGGAGTGCACGCAAAACCTTGATTGACGCCATGCCCGGCGACGCCGAGAATCCGCCCCTCCAATTCATCGGCACCCCGATGGTGCTCCAAGATCAGTGGACGGGGGTCGTCATTGTGTATCCCTTGCCGCCGCAACCCTCCAACCTCCCGCGTGTCAAATGGTTTGAAATGTTCGCCTTGCTGGGCGCCTTGGCTTTTGATATTGATCGCATTAAAGAAGAAAATATCCAACTCTCGCCCCACGATCCGGTCAGCGGGGTTCTCAAACGGGAAGCCTTCCTCGAAATGGCGGATCGCGAATTTCGGCGGAGTTGGCGTTATAACCATTCCATCAGCGTCATCATCCTCGATGTGGATGGAATGAGTGTCATCAACGCCAAGAATGGACGCGAGTTCGGTAACGTGTTGTTGCGCGAAGTCGCCAATGTCTGCCGCGATACCGTCCGCGCGATTGATCTCGTGGGGCGTTACGAAGAAGATTCGATTGCCTTGCTGCTGTTGATGACCGGGCGCGAGGGGGCGCAAACCGTTGCCGAACGTTTACGCACGAACGTCAATCGCATTCGTTTGGCGGGCTCGCAAGGGACCGTCCAAGTCTCGGCTACCTTAGGCGTCTGCACCTATCCACGCAAGAACTGTGCTTCGATTTTCGACTTGTTAGCCCTCGCGCAAGAAGCCCAACGCACCGCGCGTCGCATTGGACCCAACCAAGTGGTGTACGGCTAAACAGCCTCACCCCAATCTAGAAACGGAACGGAATCAGATTGTCTACCCCGCGCCCTCTCCCTTCCCCACCGGGACTGCCCGAACCCCTGACCGCCCCTGAACCCTTCTTGAGTCGAGAAGCGGAAGTGGGATTGCGTCAACGCATCGCGGACCTTGAAGCCCTGTACACCGCCACCGTTCAATTGAGTGCCACCCTCGATTGGGAAAAGTTGATGGATCAGATTATCACGCTCGCCGTGCAACTTGGGCGCGCCGATTATGCTTCCCTTTTCCAAAGGGATGAATATTCGGATACGCTCTTTATCGTCCGCGCCCACAATCTATCCAACGATCTTGTGGGACGCACCCGGCTTCAGAGGGGCGAAGGAATGGTGGGCTGGGTGGCACAACATCGGGAGCCGTTGTTGCTGGTGGGTCCAATCGCAGACGATCAGTATCCCAAAGCGTTTCCCAAACCGCATTTGATTGGCTCATCCATTTGCGCGCCGCTACTCACCCCGGCTCTTGACAATGTGCCGGCAAAACTCGTAGGCGTACTCACGGTCAGCCGGCGCGTGGACACGCCCTTGTTGACCCAAGACAACTTGCAACTCATCGCCGCGTTTTGCACGTACGCGGGGGCAGTGTTGCAAAACGCCCAAACCTACAAACGGGCGCAACGCACCGCCCTCCAATCCCAACACCTCATCGAAGTCAGCCAGCGTCTCGCCGAAAGTTTGGACACCGAGGTGGTGTTGCAATCTATTCTGAGTAAAGCCGTGGAACTTTTGCAATGT
The DNA here is from genome assembly GCA_034433515.1 of Anaerolineae bacterium. Lineage (GTDB taxonomy): Bacteria > Chloroflexota > Anaerolineae > UBA4142 > UBA4142 > DAOTXS01. The sequence continues at coordinate 4,574 of DAOUAL010000006.1, forward strand.
CAAGCCGGCTCGCTACTGCTCGTGGATGAGGTCACGAACGAGTTGATTTTCAAAGTGGTCGCGGGTCCTGCCAGCGAACAACTTTTGAACAAACGCTTGCCACCGGGGGTGGGCATTGTCGGCACGGTAGCGCAGACCGGCAAGCCACTCATCATCAACGATGCCAAAGGTGATCCGCGCCACTATGCCGAGATTGATCAAAAGACCTCGCTGGTAACTCAATCCCTGTTGTGCGTTCCGCTTATCAACCAAGAGCGCATCATCGGTGTCCTAGAAATGATGAACAAGTTGGATGGCACCTTGTTCGATTCCAGCGATTGCGATCTCCTCACCGCGTTTGCCATCCAAAGCGCCATTGCCCTCGGCAACGCCAAATTATATTCCGATCTGAAACGTTCGTTTGCCGAAACCGTCCGCATTATCGCCAACGCGGTCGAAGCACGCGATGCGTACACGGCTGGGCATACCAACCGGGTTACCGCCGTAGCCATCGCAATCGCACGCGAGTTGGGCTGGTCACGCAAACAAATCGAAATTTTGGAAATTGGGGCGCTGGTTCACGACATTGGCAAAATCGGAATGCCAGATCGCATTCTGCACAAACCGGAAGACCTGACCCCAGAAGAATACACGCAAATGAAACAGCATCCCATTGTGGGCGCACAGATGCTCAAGGGGGTCGAAGGATTAAAAGAGGTTTTGCCGTACATCCTGTACCATCAAGAACGGTACGACGGCAAGGGCTATCCCTTTGGCCTCGCCGGCAAAGCCATCCCCATCGAAGGACGCTTGCTTGCGGTGGCGGACACGTTTGATGCCATGACCTCCAATCGCCCGTACCGCGACGGGTTTGCCATTGAACATGCCATCGCCGAAATTCAAAACTATCGTGGCACGCAATTTGATCCGGAGATTGTGGATGCGTTACTAAGGGTTTATCGCAAAGGCATTCTGCACCAGTTGGTCGAAAACCACGAATCTACGTGACCCCAGTAAGGCAAGGCAATGTCTCCACCCCCCTCCACTCCCATTGTCGGCAAACCAAAGATTGATCAACCCTGGCAAGACTTGGAGACCGTCTTGCGCACCGCCGAACGTGCGCAACGCGCCGGCGATCTTCAGCGTGCGCACACCTTGTTTGAACGCGCCGTTGAACTCGCTCCCCACGATGCACGCGGTTGGCATGGGCTAGCGGAAACTGCGCCGACTGTGGATGAAAAAATTGTGCGTTGGGGTTACACGCTGGCAATTACCCCCAACGACTTGAAGGCACAGACGCGCTTGGAGGCATGCGTGGAGGAACAAGTCGCCCAAGCAACCCTCAACGATGTTCCACTCCTCGTGAACCTAGGATGTCGCCTTGCTGAACTGGGGCACCGCGCTCCCGCGCGCCGTCTGCTGGTCCGCGCCACCCAACTCGATCCCCAGCATGTAACCGGCTGGCTGTGGCGCGCCGCGGTGACGGAGGATCCCGATCAAGCCCTCGAATGTCTGCAGCGTGTTCTTGCGCTTGATCCCCGGAACGTCAAAGCCCAAGCCGGCATCGCCTGGATTCTGCGTGAACGCAAAAAGCCACGCTCCTCTTCCAACCCCACAAGCGAGATGGAACGAGGATACGCGGCTTTCCACGCCGGCAATCTGGAGCAAGCCCACGCCTGTTTCAAACGCGCGACCGATCAAGAGCCGGAAAATCCGGAGGCGTGGTATTGGCGCGGCAGTACCGCACCGAATACGGAACAGGCGTTGGCTTGTATGGAGCGCGCTTTGGCTATTGATCCCGATTATCAAGCCGCTCGCGAAGCCCGTTGGTGGTTACGCATCAAAAAATTTCGGGAGGCTTTGGCAACACGATCTCGCCCACCGGCTCCCCTGTTCACCCCTGAAATGCCCGCCGAGCCGGAAACGCGCCGCGTTCCAGTCGCGCTGAGTTTGATCTTGATCGCGTTTGCCATCCTTGCCCTCACGTTCATTCTGTGGTTGATCACCACCCAGTTCTTGCTTCGCTAATACACACCCGGAATCAGTTTGCGCACTTGACGTTGATAGTCGGCATAGCCGGGATATTTTTGTGTCAGCCACATTTCTTCACGCCGCGATTTCAAATCGAAAAAGATAAAGAGGAGGATGGCAAACCCAATGCCCAGCAGAGTTGCCATCAACAAACTCCAACCCAGCGTGCCAAGAATGAGGCCGGCGTAAATCGGATGACGCACCACGCGATACGCGCCATCTGTAACCAAGCGTCCATTTTCGATGGGCTTGGGAAACGGCGAAAGATTGCTGCCCAAACTCAACAAACCCGCCGTCCCCAATCCTCCGCCGCTGAGCAAGATCACTCCGCCTAACACGCGCAGTTCGATGGGGAATCTAAACGGCGCAATGGCTGGCGTAAAGAAAATAATCGCGAACAAGACCATTTGAAGCAGAAACCATCCTTCGCCGCGTTTCCCCATCACGCCTCCAATTGTTTGGCTAAATCCGCCGGCTCGGTTACTGGCAACTGGCACGCAAAATTGCGACACACATACGCCGTCGGCTTGCCATTCAAGCGAGTCCGTCCACGCAGCAACGGCACCGGCGAGGTCTCAGCGCCCAACGCCACCACTTGATTTGGACGATACGCGCTAAACACGACATCGAGCAATGCGCGCGCGCTATCCCGCTCCCCAATCATCGCGATCTCTTTCGGCGCGGCAAGCGCAAAATCCAACGCACACAACCATTGCGCGAATCCCAGCGGCGCAACGGAGAGTGCCCGTTGCACTGAACGTAACGCGCGATCCGCCGCATCGGCATAACGCGATGCGCCGGTGAAGGCGGCCAGTTTGAGCAGAACGGTGGTCGCCATCGCATTGCCGGACGGCACGGCGTTATCCTCAAGACGTTTGGGACGTGTGAGCAACGCTTCGTGATCATCACTGGTATCGAAGAAACCGCCGCGCGGATCGCTCAAGTGCGCGAGCATGGTATCGGCTAGTTCGCGCGCGGCGACAAACCATCGCGCGTCAAACGTTGTTTCGTAGAGCGCAAGCAAGCCCTCACTCAGGTTAGCGTAATCTTCCAAGTACGCATTCAAGCGCACCGTCCCATCTTTCCACGAACGATACAAGCGTCCATCGGCGCGGCGGAGTTCGCGCAAAAGAAAATCGGCGTTGCGTTCGGCAATGAGGTGATAATCATCGCGGTGCAATACGCGCGCGGCTTCGGCAAAGGCAGCGAGCATCAAACCGTTCCACGCGGTCAACACTTTATCGTCGCGCGCCGGTTTGACGCGCGTGTTACGCTGCACAAATAATTTTTCGCGCGCGCGCGCCAAACGTGTCTCGGTCTCGTCCACCGAAAGATGATGCATCGCCGCGACGACATCTATGTCTCGCGCGATGAAAAGAATGTGTGCATCCTCAAAGTTGCCGTGTTCCGTCACACCATAGCGATCAAAAAACAAGGGAGCATCTTCGCCAAGGACTTGCCGGATTTCCTCCGCGCGCCACACATAGTACGCCCCCTCGCGTCCTTCCGAATCGGCATCTTGGCTGGCAAAGAATCCGCCCAACGGATGCGCCATCTCGCGTGCGACGTAATCGAGCGTTTGCTCGGCGATGCGCCGGTAAAAATCGTCTTGGGTAACCTGCCAAGCGTGCAAATACACGCGCGCGAGTTGTGCGTTGTCGTACAACATTTTTTCAAAATGCGGGACGAGCCAGATCGCGTCTGTGGCATACCGATGAAAACCGCCGCCTAATTGATCATAGATGCCACCGCGCGCCATTCGATTGAGCGTCGTTACAATCATCTGGCGCACCAATGCATCGCGCGTGCGAACGTACACGCGCAACAAGAATTCAATGGTCATCGGTTGCGGAAATTTGGGTGCGCCTCCCCAGCCCCCGTTCACCGTATCGAACGTCACGTGAATTTGATTCACGGCATCGTCCAAAAGTGCTGGCGTGAAATTCGCGTCACCCGCCAAGTGTGCAAACCATTCGTTATTGCGCAACGCATCGGCTAGACGCGCACCGCCCTTTAACAAATCGGCACGCCGATCCTGCCATGCCGCGTGAATCGCGATCAAGAGATCGGTGAACGCCGGCAGATTGTAGCGGCGTGTGTTGGGAAAGTACGTGCCGCCGTAGAAGGGTACACCATCGGGTGTGAGAAAAACGCTCAGGGGCCAGCCGCCCTGCCCCGTCATCGCCACGACGGCATCCATATAAATCGCATCAAGGTCGGGACGTTCTTCGCGATCAACTTTGATGGGCACAAAATATTTGTTGAGCAACGCCGCCGTGGCAGCGTCCTCAAACGATTCATGCTCCATCACATGACACCAATGACATGCCGCGTAACCGATGCTGAGGAAGATGGGTTTATCTTCGGCGCGCGCTTTTTGCAACGCTTCGTCACCCCAAGGATACCAATCCACCGGGTTGTGCGCGTGTTGCAAAAGATATGGACTTGTTTCGTGAATTAAACGATTGGGCACGTCAATGCTCCGGAATCACGTGCGAGGGCAACGCGGCGTTGGGTTCGCTGGGTTCGATGCCGGCAAACTCACGCAGTTGCGTCCGCAGTTTTGCTGCCGAAGCGACACCATTGTTGACGTGGCGTGGTTGACCTTGCGCATCAATGATAAACGTCGTAGGAATGCTAAGCACGCCCCACGCATCGGCAAGGTCGGTTCGGAGCGAAGCGTCAATCGTGAGGATTTGCAGACGCTCGCCAAATTGTGCGCGCAACAATTCGATGGCGGGACCTTGGATCGTTCGGCACGGCGCACAATCGGGCGTGGTAAAGTACACGATGGCAGGAATGCCGGGATGCCAATCGTTCAACCCCGCCAGCGCCGCCGGCCGTGCGCGCAAAAATTGCAAGCGGGCGCGCGTCCAAAGTTGATAAACCACCATACCGAGCAAGATGATCGCCAGCGCGATGCTCAAGCGCAAGAACAAGTCGGTCAATTTAATTTTCCTTTGGGTCGCATCCCGGGAAATACGCCGGGCAAGGGTTGGGCGGAAAAACCAGGAATGTGCAATCGCGCGAGCCAATAGTACACAAAACAACCAGCGCAAAAGCCCACAAATAGATTGAGCGCGGCAAGCGCGACCACTAGCCACGTCAACGCCCAGCCGATAATCGCATTGCCTAACGCAAACGCAATAACCGCAACAAACAACACCGTGCTCCCCATCCCTTGCGCAAAGAGATGCGGCTGAGGATTATCAGGGATGAGTTCGGGCTTGACGATGCCGCGTGGCTTGAGCCAACCGGTATAGATAATCCGAAAGCCGGTTTGACGCCGCAGGGTCCCAAGTCCCATAACGCCAGCCACCAACGCAACGAGCCACACCGCATTGAGAACAAAGGCGATGATGAGCAAGGTAATAATCGTCGTTTGATTCACTTTGAGGGCTGAATGATCTACTTGGTGCATAGAATCACTCCTGAAGGGTTGCACAAAATCATCACGCTTGTCCAAGCATGAATGGTATAACCAGACCAATGGTTACCGAAAAGCGAGACAAGTTCGTGCGCTGGGGAAATGCCCACGCGCTCGCGTCGTCATAACGCCACGCCGTTCACCGAACCGTGCGCATCAAGACGACGCGCCACGACAGGCGCAGGATAAACATGGGGGGACGGCATAATTTTGGGTGGCTTGAAAGCAATTCGCGGGAAGCATATTGATCACTCTCTATTTTACGCGAGGAATCGTGCTTGTCAATCAAGAAAACGTTAAAAATATTTTTAACGGCTATTTTATGTTCTGCTTGCGAATCCAGCGGCGTTCCCATTAAACTACGGAGAAGGTTGGTCCTCAAGCCTGAGCAAAGATGATTGCAACAACAGAGGGATGGCAGTAAACCATCCCTCTGTTGGCAAACATCGTTATCGTTTAAGCAGGGACTGACTACCCAACAACATCACAATAAGCAATCCTATCGCTGCACCCAACACCGCAAGCCCAAGTTCCGGCAAACGATTGGCAGAGGCATGGAAGGAAGACAGGGTGACTAGGGTGGGATTATTGTGCGTGGTAAAACTCCAGACCGGACTGGTTGTGGTGCTGGTCGCATCGCTGGCAGTCACATACCACTCGTACGGCGTCGAATATTCCAAACCTGACCAAGTAACGCTCGCGGTGGAACCAGAGGGAACGTTGGTTTGCGTGTCAATCGGTTGCCAAGGACCCGACATTTGGTACGACAAGGTGAATTGATTGGTTGCATCAGTCAAGTATTGATCCAAGTATGGACTGTAGGTATAGACTTGAATTCGGTTGTTCGCTGGCTGAAATTCCAGAATGCGCAACCAACCATTGCCACCATTGGGCTGCGTTTGATAGTCCGATCGCAATGAATAGACGGTGTTCCCATTGTAGATATCGGTGCGCATGCCGGCTTGATCCAAATGCCCACCGACCATCAAGAACAAATTAGGGTTGCCACGCAAGGCGTTGTAGACGGTTTGCCCAGCTGTGCTAAAGGCATTACTTGTGGTCATCAAGTCGTGACAAACGACGATGCCGCGCCGCGTAGGATTGCTCGCCAACAAATTATTTGCCCAAGTCAACACTTCCGAGGAGGGTGCGGTAGTCGGACAACTGAGGTTAATCAAAATAAAGTCTAGCCCGCCAACACTAAACCGGTTGTAATTGTTCGTATTATCGGTGCCATAAGAGCCACCATAGTAACTCTTGCCCGTAAAGCGTGAGATACCGAAATAAGACTCGAAACGGGTTGTGCCGCCCGCCAGATCGTGATTACCGGGCGCAACAGCGTAAGGAATGTTGTTCGCGTCGAGTATATCAAACGCGGCATCGGCGATGATCCATTCGCTATTGTCTGCGTCGTTGTTGCCGTTTTCGGTAATATCCCCTAAATGACCAACAAAAACAAGGTTGCGTCCCGTCCGATTGTTGACGATCCAATTCATTTGTCCGTTGAAAATCGTTGCGCCAAGTGGTTGCCTTTCCGGAACCGTATAGTATTGGGTATCGGGCAAGAAAACCAGACTGAAGGATGTGGCATTACTGGTCTGGCGATGACCATAAAAGCGCACGGTCAGCGGATCATTTTCCGGATCGCTCACCGTAACGGACAGCGTGGTGGCTGGAGCCGAGACATTGGTTGCCCCATTTGCCGGGACATTGCTTGAGGGAGCATTGGGCGCAAAATTGATATTGAACGGCGCGCCGGGTGTAATCCAACTATACCCGGTGCCTGTCACCGTACCGTTGACACTGGTGCCGGCAGAACCGGCAACGACCGTTCCGCTCCCTTCATTCAAACCCCAACGTGCAACCAAGCCGGTTTGTGGCGTTGTGATTTGGGTGTTGATGGTGGATCGAATTTGCTCAATGCTCCGAGCGTAATTCCAGATGCGCACTTCATCCATGGCGCCATCGAAAAAGCCCCGCGTTGCACCAGTCGTCGTCAACATGGTTGCCAACGAATTGGCAGAAATGTTAGCGGTGTTGGCGGGTTGCCCAATCAGTACATCGGCTTCCAAATTGCCGTTGAGGTACAACTTGAATCGGCTTCCATCATACGTGACTGCCGCATGGTACCACGTTCCAGTCACCACACTGGTCGTTCCATAAACTGGATGATTGAGACTGGGCGATGCCCCAGCCGCACTTTCTTCAAAATCAGCACATAAGGTGTTCGTCGCATTGTCAAGGCAAAGTATATAGTTGATATCCGCGTTACTGTTCTCTGCTTCTGGCGCGCCATTGGCAATGAGAGGAATTGCCGCAGGGATGCCACTGGTACCAGTTTCATTCGGCGTGCCAGGCCCATCGCGACGGAACCAAGTTTCTAACGTGAATTGCGCCAAGTCCAAACTGTTCGCATCGCCAAAGGTGACGTAAGCGTTTGAACTACCAAAATCCAATGCGCTTGCACTTTCCGTGGGCGTGGTGGCACAAGCAACGTTGCTGTACGTGGAAGACCCAGCCACATTGATGGCACGCACGCGATAACAGTATGGAGTGGCTGGCAAGACATTGGTGTCCGCATAGGCAGTGGAATTTGCGCCGACGGTTGCCACTAGACTGAACGGTCCGTTAGCGTTGTCGCCGCGTTCGATCTCAAAACTGGTTTCGTTGGTCGCGTTGTCAGTCCAGGCCAAGTTCACTTGATACGCCGATGGCGCGGTCGCATTTAGACTGCTGGGGGCGTTGGGTGGCGTGAAAGCGATATTGAACGGCGCGCCGGTCACCCAGATCGGACCATTCGTGAGCGTACCATTTTCGGCTGGCGCAGTCGCATCGTTGATGATGGTGCCTTGATTTTCATTCATTCCCCAACGACCGATCAAACCGGACCCGCTGGTCAATTGGGAGTTGATCGTGCTTTGGATTTCCAGTTGTGTGCGTGCCCCATTCCAGATGCGAACTTCGTCGAGCATGCCTTGGAAATAACCAGAGGCCGACCCCCCTGAAGTCAAATAGGTCCCCAGCGCCGCATGTTGAATACTGTCATAACGTGGCGCGCAAGGACTCACCAGCGTACTCTCAAGATTGCCATTCAGATACAATCGCAATGCGGTTCCATCATACGTAAACGCGGCGTGATACCAAACTCCATTCACAATGGGTGTCACTCCGACGATGGGATTGTTATCACCCGCTGGTCTTCCATTGCACGCTTGATAGATTTCAAAATCACCCGCCAGAACATTATCCGATGAGCGAATGCCCAGAATATAATTTTCATCCACGTTGGAACCGTCTGCTTCCGGCGAGCCCTTGGTCACCAAAGGGACAGCCGTAACCCCATTCGTCCCCGTGCTAACAGCCACGCCGGTGCCGGTTCGGAGAAACCAAGTCTCAATCGTGAATGTTTGCGCTCCCAAGCCGGCGGCCGTTCCAAATGTTACGTAATCATTTGTGCCGTCAAACCAGAGTCCACAATTCACAGCGAATTTACCACACGCCCAAAGAGGACCATTGGTGAGCGTACCATTGGGACGTCCTCCAATCGAGTTGCTCGCAACGGTGCCTGTACCTTCATTCAATCCCCACCGGGCAATCAACCCATTCCCAGAGGTCAACTCGTTGTTCATATCGGCTTGAATCTCTGCTTGGGTGCGAACTCGATTCCAAATCCGGACTTCGTCTATAACGCCGGCAAAAAAGCCTCCGGTTGCTCCGCTAGACGTCATTGCTGTTCCAATGCCTGCATGTTGGCGGCTATCCCAACGTGGTAGGCGACTAGCACCCGTATCGGTCGCTGAACCGTCCTGAACGCCATTCAAGTAGAACTGCCAATATCTGCCATCAAAAGTTACCGCGGCATGGTACCATACATTGTTCTGGATAATTGTTGTGCCGCGGGCTGGAAAATTCTGACCGCCTTGAGTGGCGTTGGTAGCGGTAGCAGGACAACCGGTTTGCGATCGAGCGCATTCTTCAAAATCAGCCGCCAGGACACCCGTAGAGTCAATGCCAAAAAAGTAGTTCATATCAACATCCGAATTTTCTGCTTCACCCCGCCCCTTGGTAACAAGAGGTATTGCACTAGATAGCCCACCGGTGCCGGTTGAGGTTGTAACACCAGCCCCCGTCTTCATAAACCAAACTTCAATTGTAAATGTTTGAACCCCCAGACCGGTTTCCAATCCTTGGGACGCCCCAAACGTCACATAATCGTTCGTGCCATCAAAATACAATGCCCAGTTCGTTTCAGGGGCATTGGGTGCGCGTCCTTGTGTTCGTGCGACCGGCGGTTGAACACTTGGCCGCGTGGCAGTTGGCGGTACACTTGTCGCTGTTGGGAGAATTCGAGTTGCTGTTGGCGGAATGCGCGTGGCAGTTGGCGGTACGCTTGTCGCTGTCGGAGCCAAGGCGGTTGGCGTGATCGCGGGGGTAGTTGCATTTGCCCCGATGGTTGCAGGAGGTACCACCGTCGGTGTTGCGGCAGCAACCGGGTTTGCTCCCGCAAGTAAAAGCAATCCGATAAATGCGACGCAAAGCAACAAAGCGATCTTGGACTGATAGGTAAACATTTCCTCCTCCTTTTAATTTTCCTCTTGCTCAAACAAAAACCGACCAGTCAAACACACTGGTCGGTTTCACCATTCGCTCCCCGCAGATTACTGGTGACCATTTGAACATCTGCGCTTCATCGCATCCAGTCAAATACTCTATTCGGTTGGAGAAAACAAAAAAGCCCCCCACCCCAAGCCCACGCGTGACCTGAGTCACAAAAAAAATCCAAAAATACAAGTGGGGTGTACGTTCACATGAGAAGCGGATTTCTTGCCAGGCAAATGAATTCCAGTCAGCCTACGCCGACTGGTTCTAGCCCGCGCAGACGGGCGCAGATGATTGAGAGGAAACGATCGCGTGGAGAATTTCGTCGAATGCGACCGGCACGCGTTTGCGGTCAGCGCGTTGCGCCTGCCGCACGCGTGGATCATCGCCGGCATCTTTGGCTTGAGCATTTTGGGCGGTATTGTCTCGCGCACCAACAACATCCTTGCTGGCTTTCTGTTGCCGCCCACGCTCCTCATCACCGCAGCGATTCCGCCGCTTCTCGCCGTGTCGTGATAGTCAACCGCGCGCCGATGGCTTGACCTTTCGCCGGGCGGCGGGGATTTTGATTTTGCGCGCAAGGCGCGTGTTACCTTCGATAGGAAAAAGAAAACAGGCAGGATCGAACCTGCCTGTTGCTTGACGTATTCACAACTTGTGCTCGTTTTTATATATTCTTCGTTGATAATAGCCGTAGAATCGTGAAAGCGCAATTTTTGCGAGCGGTTAGCTCACTTTGGCAACTTGGATTGCCTGTGGACCTTTTGGGCTTGCCCCAATGGTGAATTCAACTTGGTCGCCTTCGTTCAAGCTACGATAGCCATTGCCCGTATCTTGAATTTCGGAAAAGTGGACGAACAGGTCCTTGCCCCCTTCGTGGGCAATAAACCCGTACCCCTTTGCCGCATTGAACCACTTGACGGTCCCGATCACTCGCTCAGCCATTTGTTTTGGCTCCCTTCATTTAGACTGTCGGAACAAACCCATCGAGAAAAAACCAAGCACCTTGACGCCACAATTCCTGAGCGCCTTGGTGCTTTGCGATTTCAGAATTTGCTGTTCCGTACTGTTTTCCAGTATACACACATTCCAATCTTTGTCAACTTGACCTTGCCGGTCGAGTCTGCTAAAATACCAAACGGATAGACCGGGCAACCTATAGCCACCGCTGTGTCCGCACCAGCGGTGGCATTGTACTTGACCAACACACACCACCAATCTTGAAAGGAACTCGATGAACTCTATCTCGTCCGATTCGTTCATCGCCCCAACCGCGCGACTCGGTCATTTCATCACCATTCATCCCAAGGTTCGCATTGGTGACGAGTGCATCATTTTGGATGGCGCGGTGCTAGGGCGCTTGCCAATCGCGAATCGTACCGTAACGCGCGCCGTCCCTCGCGATTACGCCGATTTGATCATTGGCGCGCGAACCCTCATCGGTGCCAATGCAGTGATTTACACCGGCAGTCGCATTGGCAAAGATGTGTTGATCAACGATCTCACCTCGCTTCGGGAAGGGTGCGACATTGGCGATGAGGTGGTGATCGGGCGCGGCGTGATGATTCTGTACAATTGCCAGATCGGCGCGCGCAGCCGGATTCAAGATCAAGCGCACATCGTCGGCAATATGGTGATCGAAGAAGATGTGTTCATCGGCATGGCGGTAACAACGACGAACGATAACGATGTCTATCTCACGCGGTTTGGTTTAGCCCCAACCGAACTCAAGCCCCCCATCGTGCGGCGCTTTGCCGCGATTGGCGCAGGCGCGACCATCCTGCCCGGCATCGAAATTGGTGAAGGCGCCTTTGTGGCGGCAGGCGCGGTCGTTACGCACAATGTCCCGGCATGGACGGTGGTTGCCGGCGTGCCGGCACGCCACGTCCGTCACATTGCACCTGAATTGCGCGAGAAAATTATCGCGCATGGCAAAGCATAGGAGATTCGCGATGGCGCTCATCTCGATTGTCGTGCCGGTGTATTACAATGAACAATCGTTGCCGTTGTTGTTAGAGCGGTTACAAAACATTGCGGCGAGTCAATCCAGACATTCGTTTGAATTTATTTTTGTGGACGATGGTTCGGGCGATCATTCGTTTAACGTGTTGCAACAACTCGCGCGCCAAGATGCACGGGTGCGCGCGCTGCGTCTTTCGCGCAACTTTGGTTCCAACGCGGCAATTCTGGCAGGGCTGACCTACGCGCGCGGCGATTGCGCGGCATTTCTCGCCGCCGACTTGCAAGACCCGCCGGAAACTTTGCCAGCCATGATCGCCGCATGGGAACAAGATGCCCAAGTCGTACTCGCGGTACGGCGGGGCGGCCGCGGCGATCCGCTCCTCACCCGTTTCTTCGCCGCGATTTTCAATTGGCTGTTCAAAGTGTTGGTCTTTAACGATATGTCGCCGCACGGGATCGGTTTCTTTTTGATTGATCGCCAAGTGGTGGATGTGCTGATCCAATGCAGTGAAAAGAACAGCCACATTATGGCGTTGATTCTGTGGACTGGGTTCAAGCGCGCGGTGATCGAGTATGATCGCGCGGAACGGTTGCACGGCAAATCGCGGTGGACGTTTGGTAAAAAGGTCAAGTATTTCATTGATGCGTTCGCCGCGTTTTCGTACGTGCCGCTTCGTATTTCTTCGCTCGTTGGAATTCTCTTTTCGATTGTAGGCGGAATCTACGCGCTCATTGTGCTGATCGAACGCTTGGTGGGGAATATCCCGGTGCAGGGCTTTACCGCGTTGATGATCGTCATCTTGGTAACAGCAGGGGTGCAATTGTTAATTCTGGGCATCCTGGGCGAATACTTGTGGCGCACATTGGACGCCACACGCCACCGCCCGCCATTCATCGTGGCGCAGGTGGTGGAAAAAGAGCAAAAGAGTGAAAAATGAATTGGCAAGAAACCATTG
>DAOUAL010000007.1:0-42897 GCA_034433515.1 Anaerolineae bacterium
TTGGGCTACTCTTTCCAGACAGCCCCATTCGTCTCGGATCATTGGGACGCCGCGCGTCGGCAAGCCGGGCTGACGCAGGCATAGCCGCCGAGTTTGCGGCAAGCGTGCCAACGCAAGGCGTGGATCCTGTTGGGCGAAGCCAGTTTTCTGCAGTGGGGTAGTCTGAGTTACACGTGGGCGCGCCGGACTCAACCGCCGCAAGTGCAAACTACCTTGGTGAGCGTGTTAGCCCACACGACGGCATCTCTCTGATTCAGGATGGGGCAACGGAGCCCGCCTCTACAGCGATACGGCAGTTCTTCGCCCAGCATAGCGATCGGTTGACGGTCTTTCAACTGCCGTTGTATTCGCCTGATTACAACCCTATTGAATCCTTGTGGTGCAAGACCAAGAAACAGGCAACCCACAACCAGTACTTAGCAGTGCACTGAGATTAGAGGTTTTGAGTCTATTCGGACGCTACTGTGACGAAAGCGGTATGGCACACCCATTGCCAGCATGATTTTCTAAAAGCAAATCTTAACATCTATAGCAATTACTGTTTCAGTCGCCCGAGTGGGGATTGCTTTGCAACCGCTTTGCGGCTCGCAAGGACAGATAAAGCTGAACGGTTACGAAAAAATATTTTTTCTCCGCGCTCTGGGCGTACTCTGCGGTTGAACAAGGTATGTATCCCAAAATCATCCTCAAGCCCAACAAAGAAAAACCCGTCCTCGCACATCATCCCTGGATTTTTTCCGGCGCAATTGCGCACGCGGAAAATGCTCGCGATGGGGATACCGTAGATATCTGCGATTCGTCCGGCGCGTTCATCGCGCGGGGCTATTACAATGCTCAATCGCAAATTGCGGTGCGCGTGTGGACGTGGGATGATGAACTAATTGATCGCACGTTTTTTCAGCGCCGCTTGCAAGCCGCCCTTGCTGCGCGCACGACGTTGATCAATCACACCACAACCAACGCCTATCGTTGGGTGAATGCGGAAAGCGATGGGATGCCCGGTCTCATCGTGGATCGCTATGCTGATGTGGTTGTCGTTCAATGTTTGACGTTGGGGATCGAAAAGCGCAAAGCAGAGATTGTAGCTTGCCTCGTTGAATTGGGTGCGCGCAACATCTATGAACGCAGTGATGTGGAGGTGCGCGCGAAGGAAGGTTTATCGGCGTGCGTTGGCGTTTTGCATGGCGAGGAGCCGCCAGAGCGGATCGAAATTCTTGAGAATGGCTTGAAATTTCTGGTGGATGTGAAACGCGGGCACAAGACCGGTTTCTATCTCGATCAGCGCGAAAATCGCCAAAAGGTTGCTGAATTGTTTCGCGCCGCCGAGATTCTCAATGTCTTTGCTTACACCGGCGGCTTTGCGGTTTATCTTTGCGCCGCAGACCCCAACGCACGCGTCATCAACCTCGATGCGTCGCACGACGCGCTGGAGTTGGCGCGCGAGAATATGCGACTCAATCACGGTGAGGATCGCGGCGAGTTTATAGAAGGTGATGCGTTCTATGTGCTGCGTCAGTATCGCGATCGAGGTCAATCGTTTGATGCAATTATTCTCGATCCACCCAAGTTTGTGCCGACGCAAGCCCAGTTGAATGCCGGCTTGCGAGGGTACAAAGACATCAACTTGCTCGCGTTCAAATTGCTCAAGCCGGGCGGATGGCTTGCCACGTTTTCGTGTTCGGGGCAGGTGAGCGCGGCGATGTTTCAAAAAGTTGTGTTCGAGGCGGCGACCGATGCAAAGCGCGATGCCCAGATTGTCGCCAAACTCTCGCAATCACCCGACCATCCGATTTTGCTGGCGTTCCCGGAATCGGAATATCTCAAAGGGTTGCTTTGCCGGGTAACGTAAATGACGGCGCGAGGCGCTTGCACACGATCGGAGCATTTCGGAAATGCGTGGGTTGCAAAGCAAGGTTTATCTCTGATTTGATTTGGATGAACGCCTCGCTTGCCAGCGCGCCACCCAAATTCCTACACCAATCACTTCAATCGCCAACACCAGAATCCCCACGCGTTCGATCTTCCACGTCGAAGATGACCACGCAATCGTTTTTGCCGCGCACGCATCCACGCGCGTCTCTGTTTCACCTGCCTGAAAAGTAACTTGAGCAAACGAGAGAGCGTTTTGCCAACCACGTTGAGCGTACTGCAACAACGCGCGTTTCAAATGCGCTTCTTCATCATTGGGCGAGAGATTCGCCAGCGAGGCTAGGTTTTGGTTGATGGCTTGCAATTGGGCATTGAACGTGTCGCACGTTTCGCCCAAGTCCACGGGTTCGCTATAGCGCAATGATTGGGTGAACCACTCGTCGCTCTGGGTCCATTCAAATTGGCTTGGCGTCAGCACGGCGCGGATCAACGCCCATTCGGCGCGCGGCGGGATCACGTTGGTCAGCGCATTCAATTTGGCGGACAAATGTCCGCGATTTTCAAAGGGCACGTTGATTTGAATACTCACGTTCGTTCCCTGCGCGACCAGATTGGCGTCCACATCGGTCGCGTTGCGCAGTGATGCGACTATGCCGCTTGCCGTGTTGAGCAACTCGTCGGGCGAGCTGTAGGCGGCAAGGGTGAACAACATCGAACGCAGGGTAGGCGTGGTGGTAACGTGAACACGGGTTACGTAAAACGCAGGCGGCGTAACTTGAGCGATGAATGAATCGCCTAGCACATTGCGCGCTTTGGCAATCGCCGTGGTTGCCTCACCGTGTTCGATCAGCGCGCGCGCCCACGCGAGATTGAGGGCGCGCCGTTGCGCGTTCATTCGTTCAAGGGTGAAAAGTGGTCCGGCACCGTTCGGCGCGCGCGCGAGGGCGAGATCGAAATAATTCGAGGCGGTTTCGAACTCGCGGCGCGTTTGCGCGTCCAGTCCCAGATAAAAATAATCTTCGGCAAGTTGTTTGCGCGCGTTCGCATCGTTGGCTAATGCTTCCCATTGCGCGACGGCGAGTTGAACATAGGCGATGTTGCGCGGGCCCGTTGCCGGACCCGCGCGCATTTCGTACACCGCTCCCAATGCTTGCCGCGCCGTTCGATGATTGGGATCGAGGCGTACCGCGCTTTCCAATTCTGCAATCGCTTGCATCGCCAAGTTATCACGGCGCGGTGAATCGAGCGCGGCAAGTTGGCGCAAGAGATTGCCGAGTGCGGCGCGCGCATTGGCATCGTTGGGGTTTTGTTGCGCGGCGCGGCGTTTGGCGTTCAAATCGTCCCAGACCGAGGGACGCAAAAAAGTGAGCGCTGGATTGGCGGGCGGTTCTTTGGTGGTGAATCGCCACGTGAGCGATTGACCATCAAAGTCCGGGTTGGGCGGATCGTACGCTATGATTTGTTCGAGTGTCGTCGTGTTGGGAAATTTCAACGTGATGCGCGCGCTACCAATCGCCCCTTTCCAGTTGACGGCGGGAAACATACCAAAGACAAAACGCGGCATCAGCGCATCGCCCAAGTCTTGAACGAAATCGTACCGCACCGTTTTCTTCTCATCGCCTCCCAAGGGCAAGGTAAAGGTGTACCAATCTACGGATCGAACGATGGTGCCGATTTTGAGGTCGGCGCGTGCCGGCGTGAGCGTGCGAACGCGTGTGCCGTCAATCGAAACGATAAATGAACCCAGGCGCGCTGGATCGAAGGTGTACGGATCGCCTGCCCAAGCCGGGAACCCTGCCGATACTTGGAGATCGTTGAGCCGATCGGTGTTGTGCAGTTTGAATGTCGTGTTGCCGCTGATGAGGGTGCGGCCCGCATTTTCGGTAATCTCGGCGTCCAACGTGAGCGCGACGAGTTCGACGGGCGTGTTGCTTTGCGTGGGCGCCAAAGCAATCGGAACGAAAATAGGGGTGGGGGTTTGCGCGGGCAGGTTGAAGGGTGGGCTGAACATTATCGCGATAGTGGTGATCAGCATCGCGATGAGAAAACGAAATGTTTTTGAGGATTTCATCGAAATCAAAGGTGTGCGGATTAGGTGAGCAAACGCGCGGGTTGATCGGGCTGATCAAAAGGGATGATGAGGGTAACGGTGGTGCCTTTGCCCGGTTTGGAATCAATGGTCAGTTTGCCGTGGCAAATTTCGGCACGCTCTTTCATATTGAGCAGACCCAGACTGCCTCGTTGGGCATACGCGGTGTCCACGTGTTCCACATCAAAGCCCTGACCGTCGTCGCGCACGCTCAGCACCAAATCCTTGTCGCGGCGGCGCATAGTGATCCAGATGGATTTGGCATGGGCGTGTTTCTTGGCATTGCCTACCGCCTCTTGCACAATCGAAAAGGCGGCGGCTTCCACGCGCGAGGGAAAGCGAATGTTTTGGACGCCGGGGTCAATATGAAGTTTTACCAGACTCCCTTCGCTTGGGCGTTCAGCGTAGAGTTGAATCGCGGCGGCGAGCCCTTGCGCCTCGAGGGCGACGGGGCGCAGATCGAACAACATGTTGCGAACTTGATGCAGGGCTTGCGTGGCAAGGCGTTCCATCTCGTTCAGTTCGGTGAGGGCGCGATCGGGTTGACGTTCGATGATTTGACGTAGAAATTTGAGCCCCATAATGATCGCGGAGAGCAATTGCGAAGGTCCATCGTGCAAATCGCGTGCCAACTCGCGGCGGACTTCTTCTTCCACGATCAGCAA
Source organism: Anaerolineae bacterium (assembly GCA_034433515.1). Taxonomy (GTDB): domain Bacteria; phylum Chloroflexota; class Anaerolineae; order UBA4142; family UBA4142; genus DAOTXS01. Next base: position 4,624 of record DAOUAL010000007.1, read on the forward strand.
GCGATCGCGTTCGTTCACGACTTGTTGATAGAGCCGCGCATTCTCGATGAGGACGGCGGATTGAGCGGCAAACGCCATCAACAACTCTTGATCATCGAGGTTGAATTTATCGCCGGACAGTTTGTTGATAATCTCGATCACGCCGATGGGCTTGTTGCGGAACAAGAGCGGGGCTGCCACCATCGCGACGGTATGAAATTTAAAACTCTTGTCAATGCGGTCGAGAAAGCGTGGATCCAGCGAGGCATTGTCCACAATCACCGGTTGCTGACGCGTAAAGACCCAGCCGGCAATGCCTTCGTCTTTTTTGATGCGTTTGTTCTTCAGGGCTTTGCCGCTGCCCCCTTGCACCACTTTGAACACCAATTCGTTGGTGGTCGGATCGAACAGGAGCAGCGAACCCGCGCTGGCTTTCATCACATCCACCGCGCTCGACAGGATGAGCGCGAGCAGACGATTCAAGCCGAGTTCGGAGGAGAAAGCCAGCGCAACTTCTTGCAGGGCTTGCAGCGTCGCGATCCGTTGTTCAAGCCGATGGATTTCGGTTTGCAATTCTTCGATTGAAGGTTGCTTGCGACTGGGTTTGGACATTCGTTGGCATGAGCACCGGGGCAATTATTTGCCTAACGGTGGACGTGGGCGCGGTGCGATGCGTTCACGAATGGCGGGTATAAGAGCCGCTGCGGCTTCTTCACCGCGCTTGATGATTTCATACACTTTGTCGTACTCCAAGGTGCCATACTGGGCGATGTTGGGTTGAATCAAGACATCCACGGGGCCCATCCGCGATTTGATAATTTCACTTTCCATGATTTCCATCGCGCCGGTCACAATGCCGATGATGTTGGGCAACTTGCCTTCGCGTTTGAGTTCTCGGCGATGCAAACGATCTTCCAAGCCCGGGATGACATTGCTGGCTAAGATAATACTCATCCCGCGATCGGCGAGGAGTTGGGTGGGCACCGGATTCACCGAGCCTCCATCAATCAAAAAGCGGCCGGCCACGCGCGCTGGCTCAAACACGCCGATCACGCTTATGCTCGCGCGGACGGCTTCGGCGACGGGACCATGTTCGAACACGATTTCTTCGCCGGAAATCAAGTCGGTGGCGACGACGAGGAGCGGAATCGTCAAATCCTCAAAGTTCTTGTTCATCACACATTTGCGCAAATAGGCAAGGACGCGATTACCTCGCATAATTCCAGAGAGGGGCGGGATTCTAAAATCCCAATATTGGAAACCGGTCAAAATGTTATATTGCCGCTGCACGTTGACCGCGACATCAATGAGTTCGGCGATGGAACGTCCCGCCGCATACATCGCGCCGAACACCGCGCCGGCACTGGTGGCGGAAATCATATCAATCGGAATACCTTCCTGCTCCAGCACCTTGAGCACGCCAATGTGTGCCATGCCCCGCGCGTTGCCACTGGACAGCGCCAAGCCCACCAAGCGTTGGCTAATCCGCCGGGCGAGGCGTTGAATCTCTTTATCGCTGGCTTCGATGCGCCAAAAGGTTTTGGTCGGAATGGTTTTGAGCCAGCCTAGGTCTCTCCCCCCAATTTGCACCGTTACATTAGCGAGTTCGATGGCTTTGAGGGTCAGGGGGGTTTCGTACGGCGCAATAGCCAGGAGGACCCAATAAAAGCGTTCGACGAGTTGACTGAGTTGGTCGGCGAGGATTTCTGGTTCCAGAATATCTTCACCACGCGCCAACAACACCCCTGCCTGGCTTAAGGCGGCTTGATCAAACGTGCTATGCGCGAGACCGCCGAGATCGAGAATGAAAACTTCTTCGCCGGTCACTTGAGCCAGGCGGCGTGCGAGTGTCGGGGTGGAAGTCCCCAGGACTGCCGCGATGTTGCATTCTTCACGGACCGTGGGCGTCCGATTGGAGCGGGATAATCGGCGCCCGAGTTCTTGCGTCATCATCAAGGCGATCTGGGGATGCACCTGGAGCAACTCGTCCAGATCGTCCTTACGCAAGACGAGCAAGTCCGCGTCAATCACAACGCGCGCCGTGGCGGAACGACGCTCCCCCAAGAGGACAGCCATCTCGCCAAAGAAGGTGCCGGGTCCTAGATAACCATAGATTTTTTCTTGGTTGTCTGTTTCGGAGACAATTTTGATCTGGCCGCTCTCGATGATGTACATACAATCGCCGGGCTCATTTTCCAAAAAGACGGCAGCGCCTTTGTGATAATGCTCGCGCTTGAGCCGTTTGGAAATGGCATCCAGGACCGAATCATCCAGATCGGCAAAAAAGGGAATCTTGCGTAGATTGTGGATCATAACGTCAACTGAGCCTGTGCCTCGGTGAGTTGGGTGAGCGCGTGTTGCGCGCGCGCGCGTTCCGCTCTGGCTTCGAGTTGGGCAAAGGTTTCGAATGCCTGCGTGAGCATTTCGCGCGCTTGGTCAAATTTATTTTCCGCGTACAGAATCATTCCCAATTGATACTGCGATTTGGCTAGTTCAAACCGGTTCTTGAGGGTGGTCCAAATCGCGATGCTTTGTTCGATGTATTGGTGCGCTTGAGCAAAACGTTTTTGTGCCAGCGCAATCTGTGCCAAAGTTCGAGCGATAATGGCTTCATACCGCTTGCCGACTTGCTGGGCAAGCGTGAGGGCTTCGTGGGCAAGGTGTTCTGCCGTGTCAAGACGATTTTGTCCTAAATGCGCCTGTGCCAACAACCACTTGGCTTCGGTGAGGCGTTCCTTGGAGCCCATTTGCGTTGCCAATGCCAGACAGCGTTCCAAGTAGGGCAGCGCCTCCGCAAATTCGTTCTGCAAGATTTTGAGGTGTGCCAGATTGTTCAACGCTTGGCACGTTTTGTTGCCGTTTTTGATTTTTTCGCTGATGCTCAGCGCACGCACGCCCAATTCCAGTGCGCGGGGGTAATCCCCCTGCTCGCGGTACAGTTCCGAAAGGTTATTATACAACAGTGCTATACCTTCAATATCGCCGGTTTTTTGTTTGATGTCAAGTGAGCGCTCAAGGTATTCAAAGGCTTGGCGCCACTGATCTTGTTCCCAAGCGATGACGCCCAAATTGGTGTAGGATTGCGAGACGCCGTGCAGATCACCGATGCGTTCGCGCAGACGCAACCCTTTTTCCGCGTATGCGCTGGCACGCGCCCAATCGCCTTTGCGGGTAAAGATTGCGACCAGACGATTGTAGGCAGACGCCATCTCGTTGTAATGCTCGGTTCCTTCAACCACTTGGAGCGTGCGCATACACATCTCGTATGCCTGATCGAATTCGCCACGACGATAATGCACCCACCCCCAATCGTTCAACACCCGAACGCGTTCCACCGATTTTTCGTTGGGATCGGATTCGAGTTCACGCCAGGCATTTTCGAGCCAATGCAACGCTTCGGTGTAATCGCCGCGCCGTTCACATACCCGACCCAAGCGGCGCATCACTTCAGCACTTTGGCGGAGCGTTTCCAGGGTCTTGGCGCTGGAGCGCACCATTTCCAGCGCGATGAGGTATGACGTGGTTGCGCCGGCATAATCGCCGGTAAAGGTTTGTACCTGACCCAGCCCCATATATACATCAATCTTTTGTTCGAGCGTGGGATGCGTGCGGGTGAGATATTCTGCGGCGGCTTGATAATGGCGGAGGGCTTGATCGTTAGCAAAACGTGCTTCGGCATGTTGACCGGCGCGGATCACATACGGCAAGGCGCGGTCGAGGTCGTTGCTCCGGGAATAATGAAACGCCAGTTGTTCAAGGTAATCATCGAGACGACTCTTGTACAATGTTTCAATACTTTGGGCAATTTTGTGGTGCAGATATTCGCGGCGGCGCACTAAGAGACTCTGATACACCGTGTCTTGAATCAACACGTGCGCAAAACGATATTCGGCTTCGGGGGGTTGAGAGATGGCGACGATCAATTGACGTTCGGTCAACTCTGCCAAATCGTCTGCCAAGGTGCGCGCGTCCTCGACCACGGTTTGCAACAAACGTGTGGAAAAATCACGTCCAATCACGGCGGCGCATTGAAGGGTGTGCCGCGCGTGCTCGCTGAGACTATCCACACGTGCCATAATCAAACCTTGCAAGGTGGTGGGCACTTGCAAGTGTTTGATATCGGCCTCAGGAGTCATCTCCCAATATTTTTCGCCACGCCGAATCACCCCCCGATCAATGAGCATGCGGATAATTTCTTCGAGATAAAAGGGGTTGCCTTCGGCGCGTTGCGGAATTTGTTCGCGGAGCATCGGTGGCAAATCGTGGATGGTGAGCAACAGGTCCACCAGGGCTACGCTATCGGCTTGGGAGAGAGGCGCGAGCGGGATGTGCATAAAATAGGGCGCATACATCTCGTTGCCCAAGCGTAGGATCGTGGAGGCAGCGTCTCCTTCCGCCGGCCGGGAATTGCAATAGATCATGAGCGGCGTGTCTTCGATGCTTTGGAATAGAAAAGTCAACAATTCCAAAGAGAGTGCATCAATCCAGTGCACATCTTCTAAAAAGAGGACGAGTGGTTTTTGTTGGGCTTGCATCGCCAAGAGGTCACGGATGGCGATAAAGGTTTGTTGTTGCAATTGAGGTGGGGTGAGATGGCGAATGCGCGCCGCCATCTCACGTTCGAAAATGCGAATGCCAAAGAAATGTTCGATATAGGGCAGGGTGTTAGCGAGGTGTGCCGGTGTGAGCAGACGTTGAATCGTATTTTCGATTTTTTCGCGGACGATTTCTTCCGAGTCGCTGTCGTGAATGGCAAAGAGTGAACGCAGGAGTTGGAGAAAGACCCCGCATGCCGGTTGCCCATATGCCAAACAAGCACCTTCCAGGAAGGTGCCCCATTTATTGGACAAGTAATTTTTGAGTTCGCTTGTCAAGCGTGACTTGCCAATGCCGGCGTTACCCGTCACCAAAACAATTTTGCCGCGCCGCCGGGTCGTCAATTCGTCCACGGCTTGACGCACGCGCGCAAATTCGGTTTCGCGGCCAATCATCGGCGCGCTCAAGCCGGGAATGCCCCGCACCCGCCCGGCGACTGGGCGGGGCGCCAGACATTCATAGATTTCGACCGGCTCGATGCGATTCTTGACCCGGATGGAGCCAAGTTCACGGAATTCAAACAAGGGCTTGGTCGCATCGTACACGGCGCGGCTGACGACGATTGCGCCGGGTTCCGCGATGCTTTCCAAGCGTGAAGCGACATTGACCGTATCGCCCAGCGCGGTGTATTCCATGCGCAAATCGGTGCCAATACTTCCGACGACAACAGGTCCCGTGTGCAAGCCAATCCGCATGCGCAAGGTGATGCCCAGTTGAGTTTCCAAATCCGCATTGATCTGCCGAAGCGCCTCTTGCATTCCTAGCGCGGCGCGCACGGCACGTGCCGGATCATCTTCGTGAGCAATGGGGGCGCCAAAGAGTGCCATCACGCCATCCCCCATCACTTTATCAATCATCCCTTCGTGTTGATAGATTTGGTCAATGAAAGGTTTGAGCGTTTGGTTGATAAAGTTGTAAACATGTTCAGGGTCTAGTTTCTCGGCGATAGCCGTAAAGCCGCTAATGTCGGCGAATAAAACCGTAACATTGCGGCGCTCGCCTTCGATTTGTTTGCCAATCTCTGAAATCTTTCGCGCCAAGAGTTCCGGGATGTGCGAGGTCAGCGACGCGCGTGGGTCCTGCGCGGTAGCAGACGAGACAAGCCGCGTGCCGCAGTTGCCGCAAAATCTAAAATTGCCGGGATTTTCAAAACGGCAATGCGGGCAACGCCGAATCAGAGGCGTGGCGCATTGGACGCAGACGTCGGCGCCAATTGGATTGGGGGAATTACAGTGAGGACATGGGATCATAGTTTTGGATTTTGGAAATCACTCGCTAGTTAGTTACATTATACTACACAACCCTCCTACGCAAAATAGGAAAAAAGGCGCTTGCAGATTCAGCAAGCGCCTTTTTGAGACCCCTGTCCTTCAAAACGAGGTTAGCGTACCAAGAAAGTGAACATCATCCATTTGCCGGTGTTCTTTTTGGTTTCCACCACGTTGCCGTAGGAGACCGTGACAGTGGGCGTGCTGGCTTGGCTACCATCAACCCAGACGCGCATCAGGTATTTGGCTTGGGATTCTTGGACGTTCGTGATGAATTGATTGACGGGCGCGGGAGTTTTGCAGCCGCCGGCTTTTTGATCACCATAACGCGCATCGTCCGGCACAATGACTTTGACGGCAGAGGGAGGGGCGGCATCCACGAGTAACCACTTGCCATTCACGCACAGGACAGGGTCTTCAAAATCCATCGCCGCAACAGTGAAGGAGACGGAGAGCACGATGAGCGCGGCGACCAGTCCGAGTGCAAAGACCAATTTCTTCATTTGAGTTTCCTCCTTCCAAGCCTGAAGAGTTGTTTGATGGAGGGAAAAATGAAAAACTGTCTGACCGCTTGGCGGAACAGACAGGCTTGGAATCATCTGTCCCACTTCGGCGGCTGGGCGATCATAGCGCGAGTGCGCTTTAGACCCTTAGCTTTGCGTCCCCACCTTTCGATGGGTTTGCCTTTCTCGGTTGGACACGGTACAGTTTTTCGATTACTGTGCCTATTGTATGCTGGTTCCCGAGTACCAACAATAGGACGATGGTACTTTTGGGTGATATGATTGGTACGACCAACTCTCATTTTGTTTGTGGCAATGTCTGACACGTTGGACAATAATGCGTGCCGCGTTGCCCAACGATGGTCTTGACAATCGGCGTGCCGCACCGCCGACAAGGACGCTCTTCACGATCAAACGCGCGCAAACTGTCTTGAAACCCACCGCTCCTTCCATTCACGCGCTTGTACATCACATCAATGCTCGTCCCGCCGACGGCAATCGCGCGCGTCAACACCCGGCGGATTGCACGATACAAGCGCGCACGTTCGGGGCGTGTGAGTGATTCGGCGCGGCGCAAAGGATGCAAGCGCGCGTACCACAATGATTCATCCGCGTAAATGTTGCCGATGCCCGCCAGAAACGTTTGATCGAGAAGCAAGGATTTGAGGTAGCCGCGGCGTTTGGCAAACAAGGCGTGAAACTCGCGCAACGAAATGTCCAGCGGTTCGGGACCCAACTGCGCAAGCACTGTTTGTGGATCATCCACCAACCACATTCGACCAAACTTGCGCGTGTCGCGGAAACGCAGTTCGTACCCGTCGCTCAATTTCAAAATCACGTGCATATGTTTATCGCGCGGCGTCGTGGGCGCATCGAGATGAAAGCCGCCGGTCATTCGGAGATGCACCAGCCAAAATAATTTTTGGTGTGCCTTGGCAAGATGAAAGATGAGATATTTGGCGCGACGTGTAATCGCCGTAATTTTGCAACCGTGTATCGCGTGGACAAATTCGCGCGCGGAAGGGGTGGCAATCGTTTTGCGCCAACGCACTTGCGCGTCAACAATCGTGCGCCCCACCAAGTGGGGCCGCAAATCGCGGGCAACGGTTTCAACTTCGGGAAGTTCGGGCATAGTTCTCCACTGCAAAAGACCCCAAATCAGTTTCCGTCTTTGCCTAGATTTCGTGCTCGTTCGTAATGAGCGCTGGGTGTGAAAAACAGGCTTTGGTTATCGGTCATCCGTCTTGAGCGCGGCGCGCACCGATCCTTTTGCGTCCATCAATCGTTGCCGTGCCTGCGCCGGGGTTACCTTTGCCAAGTGACTGACAATCGCCGTTTTCACTTCGCCGTTGCAGCGTGCGAGCAGATCATCAGCATCGTTCAACGAAATATTGCACGCTGTGGTAACGATCTGACGCGCGCGTTCGCGCAGTTTGGTATTCGTCGCTTGCACGTCCACCATCAAGTTGCCGTACGTTTTGCCCAAGCGAATCATCACGCCGGTGCTCAGCATGTTCAACACCATTTTTTGCGCGGTGCCGGCTTTGAGCCGGGTTGAACCGCTAATGACTTCGGGACCAACGAGCGGTGCGATCCCAATATCGGCGAGGGCTTGGAGCGGCGAGGGACGATTGCACGCGATGGAGGTGACGAACGCGCCGCGTTTTTTGGCTTCTTGCATTCCGCCGATCACGTACGGCGTGCGACCACTTGCGGCAATGCCGATCACGCTATCGTTAGCAGAAACATGCAACGCGGCAATGTCGCGGGCGCCGGCATCGGCATCATCTTCCGCGCCTTCTACCGATTGCGTGAGCGCGCGCGTACCGCCGGCAATCACGCCGATCACTTGATCGGGTGAGGTGCTGAACGTGGGCGGACATTCCGCCGCATCCAGAACGCCTAATCGTCCGGAAGTTCCCGCGCCGATATAGATCAAGCGGCCGCCGCGTTGCATCCGTTCCGCAATGCGATCAATTGCTTGGGCGATGTTGTGGAGTTCGGCGGAAACCGCGCGTGCGACGAAGGTATCTTCATCGTTCATTTTCCGAACGATGTCAAGTGAGGACAAAGTGTCAATGTTATCCGTTGCCGGGTTTCTTGTTTCGGTCAGCAAGCCGTTGGAGGTTTGCCATTGCTCATTGGGCATTTTCCCGGGTGTGATGTTTCCCAGGATAACCGAATGTCGTGCGCCGGTGGCGGCAGGCACGTTGCCCGCGCGATAAAAGTACGTGGCGTGTGCGAGCATCGCAAAGGCAATCGCTTCTTTGGCTTGAGTGGGAACGCCCACATCATCGGAGCGCATCACGTGGGTAGGTGCGACCAGATCGCGCAACATTTTCATCAACGTTGGATTTTGCGCGCCGCCTCCACTCACAATCAATTGATCGAGCCGGGTCGGCAGAAAATCGTTCAATGCTTGTGCGATGCTGTACGCCGTGAACGCGGTCAGCGTGGCGACGATGTCATTATCGGATAAACCGCGCGCCTTTGCCTTGTCCCAAACTTGCGCGCCGTACGGCGCGCCAAAGAGTTCGCGGCCGGTGGTCTTGGGCGGTTTGAGTTTGAGGTACGGTTCGCGCATCAATTCGGCGAGCAAGGTTTGATCCACGCGACCTTGCGCCGCCAGCACACCATCGCGATCGTACGCCGATGCGCCGTTGGTTGCCCGATGCGCCGCGTAGTCCATCAGCATATTGCCGGGACCGGTGTCGAAGGCAAAAGGTTGCTGTTGCGCATCGCGCGTTGGCGGCAGGTAGGTGACGTTGCCAATGCCGCCGATATTCAACGCGCCGCGCGTGAGCGTGGGATGCGAGAGGAGCATTACATCGAGATGTGGCACAAGCGGTGCACCTTGGCCGCCTGCCGCCATATCGCGCGTACGAAAATTGGAAATCGTGGTGATGCCGGTGCGTTCGGCGATCACCGCTGGCTCGCCCAGTTGGAGTGTGGACGCATCCTCGCCGGTGGGAATATGCCACAGGGTTTGACCGTGACTGCCGATGAGATCAACCTGCGAAGGTTTCAGCCCGGCGGCATCAATCGCGCGGAGGGCGGCGTTGGCGAATGCTTCGCCCAGGTGAAAGTTGAGCGCGCACAAACGATCCACTGTGCCGTACTCGGGTCGAAAACATTTGACGATTTCGTCGCGCAAATTGCCGGGATGATCCACGTGCAAATGTTTGAGCAGTTTCCATTCAAATGCCGGCGGGATGCCGTTGATTTCAACGACTGCGGCTTCGATGCCATCCGCCGAAGTACCGGAAATGAGTCCAACGATGATCATAATGTCTCCCAGGAATAAAAACGCAAGATTTACGCTTTTCGTTTCTTGTAAAAGATCAGTTCACTCACACCTGGCACAACGTAATCATCTAGTTTGCCCACTTGGCGATAGCCCAGCCATTCATAGAATCGTTGTGCGGCGGTGTTGAAATCGGACACGAGCAAAAACAGATCACGTCCTTGTCCAAAAATTTTTTCTTCGGCAAATTGCATCAACGCGCGCCCTATCCCCGCGCCGCGCGCATCGGGATGCACGCCAATCAACTGAATATATCCACTGCGATTGAACGCGCCGCGCTCAACGAGCCAGAGAAAACCAAGCACTTGCTCACGTTCTGCCACGTAGATCGTCGCACCTTCGGCGAGTCCGTCGCGCAGACGTTGAGCAAACGATGCTTCGGTTACGCCATATCGTTGCCAGAGCGGTGTGGCTGCTACCCAGCGTGCAATGCCGGGAATATCGGCGAGCGTGAGGGGACGGATGGTTGGGGTGATCATGATCGCAAGCGCGGATCGAGCGCGTCGCGCAAACCATCGCCCAGCAGATTAAAGCCCAGCACACCAAGCATAATCGCCAAGCCGGGAAAGATAGCCATCCACGGGGCAATCTCCATCATCTTGCGACTTTCGCTCAGCATACTGCCCCACGATGGGGCGGGAGGGATTGTGCCCAAGCCCAGAAAACTCAAGCCAGCTTCGGTGAGCATCGCCCACGAGAGCGCGAGCGTGATTTGCACGATGATGGGCGCGAGGGCGTTGGGCAAAATGTGGCGCAACAAAATGTGAGGATGCCGCGCGCCGATTGCTTGCGCGGCTTGGACAAATTCGGTGGTTTTGAGTGAGAGCACGGGTGCGCGGGCAACGCGCGCAAAGATCGGTGTGTAAACGACCGCAATCGCCAGAATCGTGTTGATGGCACCGGGACCCAGTGCGGCAACAATCGTCAACGCGAGGAGAATGGCTGGAAAAGCAAAGAACAAGTCCATTACGCGCATCGTCGCATTGTCGAACAAGCCGCCGATATAACCGGCCATCATTCCCAGCGCTGAACCGATCAAGCACGCGAGGGCGACGGATATAATCGCAATGCGTAACGAGTTGGTGGCACCGTGCATCAAGCGGCTGAGAATATCGCGCCCGAACTCATCCGTACCGAGCCAGTAATTTGCATTCGGCTCTTGCAAACGATCCTGCGCGTGTTGTTCAATGGGCGAATAGGGCGCGAGTATCTCGGCAAACACGGCGACGATGACGTAAATCGAAACGAGCGCGAGTCCGAGTTGCGAACTGCGATAACGCAAAAACCGTACAAGCGTCTTGGACTGATTCGATTTCACAACTTTGCCACACAGGACACAGAAAAAATGTCTCTGCATCCTTGATGAGATTCAATCGTATCGAATACGTGGATTCACAAACGCGTATGCCAAATCGGCGATAAGATTGATCAACACAAAATTGAACGCAATGAAAATGACGGTGCCTTGCACCACGGCGTAATCCCGTTGAGCAATGCCGGTGAGGAGGTAGCGGCCAATGCCCGGCAACGCAAACACTTCTTCCACAATGATCGCGCCGCCAAAAAGATAGCCGGTCTCCAAACCAATGATCGTAATGATAGGAATGAGGGCGTTTTTCAAACAATGTCCAACGATGACGGCTTGCTCTTTCAGCCCTTTGCCGCGCGCCGTGCGTGTGTAATCTTGCCGCAACTCTTCGAGCATAGACGAACGAGTCGTGCGCATCACGGAGGCGCTAAAGGCAAAGCCAAGCGTGAGCGCGGGGAAAAAGAGTTGTTTGAGATTGGTCACCGGGTCTTGGACAAAATCGGTGTAATCGCCGGAGGTGGGCAGCACCCCAAAGGCAACGGACAGCACGAGAATAATCAGCGTGCCCATCCAAAAGTTGGGGAGTGCCAGTCCGATGAGTGCAAACAATCGTCCAGCGAGATCAAGCGTGGAATCGCGCTGGACGGCAGCCAGGATGCCAATCGGTATGCCGATCGTCGTCGCGATCAACATGGCAAGGATCGCCAGTTCGAGCGTGAGTGGAAAGCGCGCGAGAATTTCCGGCAACACCGGGATGCCGCTACGAACGGAAAAACCAAAATCGCCGCGCAAGGCGGCCGTGAGCCAGATCCAATATTGTTCGTGCAATGGTTTGTCGAAACCAAAGTACGCGCGCAACGCGGCGATCTGTGCGTCGGTGAGTTTGAACGAGGTGCCCACCATCGCATTGATTGCATCGCCGGGGAGCAAGCGCATCACGATAAAGACTACGATCGAAATACCAAACAAAGTTGGAATAAAGGCAATGAGGCGTTGAGCGAGATACCGTTGCATTTCAAACCAGCCGGCAGAAGGCAGTGCCCGTGTTTTACTGACTGCCTTCTGCCTTGTGCTTACTTTATTTGTCGAGCCATGCTTCGCGCAGGTAAATCAACGAACCATTCGACAGGGGGGTAAAGCCCTTGACGTACGGTTGCCCCACGCGATATTCGTAACCGACATAGAGCCAGACCCAAGGGGCGGCTTCGGTCAGTTTCTTTTGAATCTCGTTGTAAATCGGCTTGCGTTTTTCCGGATCGGCAACGGCGCGCCCTTGCTCCAACAACTTGTCAATTTCGGGGCTAGAGTAATTGGCGACGTTGTTCAAGTTGCCGGTGCTGTGCCAATACCGATAGAACATCACATCGGGATCGGGGTTGCCGCCGTTGAGCGCGACCACCGCATCGAAATCGGCTTTAAGCCACCGATCTACATACACGCCCAGTTCGAGTGTTTCGATTTCAGTTTCGATGCCGATCTTTTTCAACTGGGCTTGGATGTTCTGCGCTTCGGCAACCGCGGTGGGTGGTTCGCCGGTGGCTGCCATGATCTTGAATTTCAGATTGGTCACTTTGGCATCGGCGAGGAGTTGCTTGGCTTTGTCCACATCTTTTTTGTAGCAGAACAAATCGTTGAGATTGGCACGATAGAAAGGCGGCGTAGCGGGACTGGTAACTTCGCCTTCGCCGAGTGAGGCAGTGTCGAGGACTTCTTGACGATCAATCGCGCAAGCGATGGCTTGACGCACGCGCACATCGGTGAACATGGGGCGCTTGGCGTTCAGTTGCAAGACGTGGTACGCCAACGCTGGCGCGCGCGAAATGTTCAGTGTGCTACCGCCGGCGCCCGCGCGAATCGCGACGCGCGGATCGTTAATGAATGCCCAATCGAGTGTTTTGGCGCGCAAGCCGGCAAGAATTGAAGATTCATCCGGAATCGTGCGCCATTCGATCGCATCGAGGCGCGGCAAACCGGGCAGCCAAAAATCCTTGAACGCTTTCATCGTGAACGTGCGATCCGGGTCCCACTTGTCAATCATAAACGCGCCGGTGCCCACGTCCACTTTGGCGGGGTCGGCGCCGCCGGTTACGGCTTTTTTGTCAATGATGGCTGAGTTGGGATTCGTCATCGCGGACAGAATCGCGGCGTTGGGGGCTTTGAGATTAAAGACGATGGTGTACGGATCGGGCGTGTCCATCTTGTCAATGCCGGCAAACGTGGAGCGCGCCGCCGCGCCGGTTTTTTCATCGAGAATGCGTTCAAACGAGAACTTGACATCCTCGGAGGTCATAGGATTGCCGGTGTGGAACTTGACGTTCTTGCGGAGGGTAACGGTCAAGGTCTTGGCATCTTCGGAAAATTTCCACGATTCGGCAAGGTTGGGGACGATCTTTAGATCTTTGTCAAAGGCAAAGAGCGGATCGTAAATCAATTCGAGCATGCGGAAGGATGCAAACGCAGTTTGTTTGTGCGGGTCAATCCCGGTGGCATCGGCTGCGCGTGCGGCGATGAGGGTGCCACCGCGCTTGGGGGCAGGGGTTGGAGGTGGCGTAGCGGTTACTACTTTTTCGACCACTTTGGTTTGTTCAACAATCTTGGTCGCTTCCACCACGCGGGTTTGTTCTACCACTTGGGTCTGCACGACAGTTGCCGGGGTGGGTGTAGCGCAAGCAACAATGAATGCCACAACAACCAAAACAAGAACGAGTAGCGCTGTGCGCTTCATTGCTTCTTCTCCTCTCTGCGCGATGAATCGCGTGACTGCAAACCTAACGAATGGTGATTGACTGGGCGAGAGTCATGCGAACGTTTATGCAGTGCGCCGAGCGATTCCCCCTTTCCTGAAATGGTCAGGAGTGGTCTAGTCCATTTGTATTATACGCGGTTGATGCGGGTTTGTCAATGACCAAATCAAAAACCGAACAGGGTGTCCTGTTCGGTTCGTCAGTCATTGGTGAAGGGGTGGCTTACTTGCTTAGCGCCAAACGTTCGTATGCCCAATCTACCGGCTGAACATCGTTAGCGATGCGCGTGGGATTCGAGCCATCGGCATTCATTCGCCAGATGCCCCAACTGCCGCCCTCCGGCGAACGATAGTAAATCGCGCTACCATCCGGCGACCATTGTGCACCCACGTGCGGCACGGTTCCCGACGTGAGTTGTTTTTTGCCAGTGCCATCCACATTAACGATGAACAATTGTTTGACGCCATCTACATCGGCTTGGTAAACGATCGTGTTGCCGTTGGGCGACCACGCTGGATTCGAGCCCAGTTCGCCGACGATTTTGGTGCCGGCATCGCCACCCGCTGAACTCGCTTTGTAGATGCCACAATCCGGACCGCGACACGTGGCGAAGGCAATTTGTTTGTCGTCCGGCGACCACGTGGGTTGCGTCCCCCCGATCACGATAAGGCGCCGACCACTGCCATCTACTCGGATGGCATCAATGTTGATGGGCGCGTTTTCTTGCAAACTGGGTTGCGATGAAAATGCAATCCACTTGCCATCGTGCGACCAAGCCAAATATTTGGCATTGCTCTCGCCCAGAATCTTGCGCGGATGGGTGCCATCCGCATTCGCGATGTAAATGCCATCGTTCCAATGATAGTAGGCAATCAACGATCCGTCCGGTGAAAATGCCGGCGACGATGCTTGAGTCAACAATTGTTTCGCATCGCTGCCGTCCGCATTCATCACCCAGACAAACTTGTCTTCGGGGCGACCGCCGCGTTCCACACTAAACGCGATGCGTGTTTTGCCGCTGCCTCCCGGCAAAATCGGCAGAACCGGATTGGTGCCAGAATTGGTGTTCCCCGTAGCCGTCGCTACCTTGCCTTGTTGCAATGACCAGAGCCAATAACCGCCGCCGGCGAGCAAGCCGCAGAGAAAGAGCACCAAGCAACCCGCCAGCAGTCCGAGCAACAGCGGTGTACGACTCGGTTGCGTGGCACCACTCACTTTCTTTTTCTTGCCAACATCCGGCATATTGTCAAATACGTTCGCCATTGTAACCTCCCTTGAAACTGTGGGACAAATTTGAAATTTGTCCTACGCATAGTCCATTTTCATTCGACTTTTGGTGCGCCAACGGCGAATGAATAACTCCTCTGAAAATAGGTTTGTAGTCGCGCGATTCATCGCGCCGGCGATCCATCGCCGTACTACGACCTCACTCGCTTATTTTCATCTGTCTGCTGGTGCGCCAACGGCGAATGAACAACTCCCTTGAAAATAGGCTTGTAGTCGCGCGATTCATCGCGCCGGCGATCCATCGCCGATTACAAACCAAGCGCATTTTTCATTTGCCTATGGAACGTGAATGCGCAACTCCTTTGCCAACTAATGAGTCTGCGGCTAATGTTTGTCTGCGTTCTCATCCCAAGGCATTTGTGGCGCAGTGCCAGAGGATGAGCGCTTGATCTTGATACGCGGCTTGGGTTGGGGCGCGCTAGCGGTGGGCGCACCGCCGGTCAATTTGATGCGGCTGGGTTTGGGTTTCTGCGTTAATTGTGGCAACGCAGGCAGCGCGAAGGCTGGCAATGCCAATCCATGTTCACGAATCGTTTGCAATCCTGCCGGCGCAAACAAGAGCGCAATCAACAAAACGAGCGCAACGAAAAAGAGTAACCACGATGTGCCTTGCGAAGCGACTTCGGGAATCACACCGCCCGGGTTGAAATCGGTGCGGGTGCTGGCAACGCCCGACGCGGTAACCCCAATGTTCCGTTTGACGCCATCGCGCAAGGGGTTGGGCGAGATGTACGTGAGTTTGTATTCGTTCTGTAGCAAGAACGATAACTGTTGATACAACTCACTCAACTGACTGCCGTCTGGGCTGTAATAATAGTTGCCGTACGACACCATCGCTAATTCGCGCAAGATGTTTTCATCAATCCCATCCTGGCTTCCGTATGCCGCGTTTTTGGCACCTAACCCTACAGTGTAAATCGAAAAGCCGCCGGTGCTGGCGCGTTGCACAATCGCTTCCCGTCCTAGTTTGCTTGCCGTGTCCATTCCATCCGTTACGACGATGATCGCTTTGCGTCCTTGCGTTGTCTCGAAATATTTGGCGGCTTGATTCAACGCATCGTACAACGCCGTGTTGCCGCGCGGCACGATTTTTTGAATGGCGGTCAACAAGGCGGTCTTGTCCTCGGTGAAGGGCTGGAGCGTTTCAATCTCCGTATCGAATTGAATCAACGCGGTCTTGTCGCCGGGACGCATCAAATTGACAAACGTACTCGCTGCTTGCTTTGCCGCTGCCATCTTGCCACCCGCCGCCATACTGCCGCTGTGATCAATGATCAACACGGTGTTGACCGCGCCTTGTTCGCCAGCGCGTGTAATGTTGGTCAACGCCATTTCCTGTCCGTTCTCGGTCAGGCGAAAAGTGCTGGGTGAAACATTGCGCACCGGCTTGCCGTTGGCATCCGTTACTGAGATGTACACATCCACTTGCGGAAAACGCGAGGTGTCCACCTGAGTAACGTTGATCGTTGTTGATCCTTGCGCGCCAAGCCCGATAGCGAACACGCTACACAACGCCAATGCCAGCGCGAAAGATGAAATCAGTTTTCTCACAAGACTCCTTTCCGTCGAATAGCAAAGCGTGCAAAAGATTTTTCTCGCACTGCCACCCGACACATCCTTAATGTCGCTCGTGGTACACCAACTCGGTGTTGCCCAAACGAATCACCGCGTTGTTCGTGAGTCGGGTCATTTCCACTTGGCGACCATTCACAAATGTCCCTTTGCCCACGCTCATATCCTCGATGACAAAGTGCGAGCCAGCCCCTTTGAGGCGTGCGTGTTGCGGCGCCATATCCGGATCGGGCAAGGCAATGTCCGCTTTGAAATCATTGCTCCCAATGATCGCCGCAGGTCCGTGTGCCGGCAAGAATTTATCGAGAATAAACTCGTTGCCCTTCAGTTTGCCGGTTTTCACTTCGAGCCACGCGCGCGAGAGGATCACAACAATCAAGGCGATAAAGGCACCTACCGAAGCACCCAACACGATTAAGCCCAGCATCTTGCCGATCTCGGTGGAGCCGAACGCAGATTGCAGCGTGAACAAAATGGTGCCGCCAATCGTGCCGCCGATGACGCCGCCCACTGCGCCCTTCCACATTTGCGTTCCGCCCGTGTAACTTTCGGACAAGCCGATGAGCAAACCAAACAACGCCCAGCCCAGTGCGCGCCCGATCAGTTCACCCCCGGTCAATTGAAATACCAACTCGCCGATGGGCAAGCCAATCGCGCCCGCCACCAAACCGATGCCGCCGGCAACCATCCCGGCGCGCAAGGCACGATACCACGATTGACCCAGCACTCCTTCGCTCGCGCCAATCAGCCAGCCGATGCTCAAACCGATGATCGCACCCAGCACCACATCGCTCACGTACACATTCGCCCCACGAATAAAACCAATCGTATCACCGATGCGCCAACCGATGAGCGCGCCGATGGCGCCCAGAATCGCGTAATAGTATGCTCGCATGCGTAAACTCATTTATCCCTCGCTTTCTATTGGATCATCGTCCAAAATCACTGGCGTTAAATTTTCCCATTCAACGATGCTATGATCATCCGCATCGCTCAACTCGTAAAAGCCAATGTAATGTTTGGGATCGAGGGTGGCGTTGGTCTGCCAGCAGAAAAAGCCGGCGTGACAAGCGTACGGATCAATGACGAGTGCGACTTGGGTTGGATCCGGGAAAAAGTGGCGATGCAAAAAGGTATCGTGTCCCGATAAAAACACGCCCAAGCGCGGATGCGTGTGATACCATCCCACCATGCGTTTGCCCGGGAAGAGTTCGTCCATCTGATTGCTAAAGTGGACAAGGGTATCTTGGGTAAAGGTCAAATGGGTTTCGCCGGCATCGGTGAAAGAGGCGGGCAGGATGTCTTGGATGACAATATAGGTTTGCGCGCGCCCAGCATCGTACCGCACTTCGCCGATCAGTGCGCCGCCTACTTCGTGCGCCAGATCGCTACGCGCGTGTTCAAAGCACTTGCGGTACGCCGCTTGCGCGAAAAAGATGCGCACATTCGGTTTCACTTGCGTTTCGTACGGCGAGACCCATTGTAGGGCTTGATCGAGCGGCATAGGTTGTTCGATGGATGGCGTGGGTAACGTATCGAAAAGTTTAATGCGCGACACGAGGTATCCTCCGTCTATCACCGATGAGCATCGGTCAATTTGATACGCACACGCGGCTTGGTCAGATCGGACCAGCCCTCCAGTTCTGCCAAACGAAACGGCGCAATGGGTTTTTGCGGGCTGGTGATTTGATTATCTTTCCAGACAAAAAAACCGGCGCGATCTAAGGATGGATCAATGACAAGCGCCACTTGCCATGGCTGTTTGAAGAAATTTTGATGAATGAACAAATCCCACGGTGAAAGAAAGATCGTCCAGCCGGGATGCGTGTGATACCATCCCACAATCGTCTTGTCCGGATAGAGCGCGTCGTGTGCGGCGTGAATCTGCACCCACGTTTGATGCGTAAAGGTGAGATGTCCACGTGCCTCGCTAGCGAATTCGGCTTTGAGCGCGTGTGTTACATAGACGTACAGTTGCCCGTGTTCGTCCAAGCGCACATCGCCCAACAGGACGCCGCCCACCTCGCGATCCGGATTTTGGTGCGCGTGTTGTGTGATACTCAAGTTGACGCGCTGGTGCAGATAAATTGGGAACGGGATGCCTTCCGGGTGCCAGCGCCACACGTTGGAATCGTCTAGGGGCGGTGTGCCCACCGGAATGGTGGTGTCGTTGGGAGTGAGCGCAATGGTTCGCGATGGCGTTTGAAACAACTCGCTCGGTGGCAATTCTGGCGGCAGTTCCGGTGTGGTGTTCTCGGCAGGTTGGCGTTCTTGCACCACATACGTTGCGCGAAACGCCGTGCCAATGTCAAAGGTGTCGCCTGGCTTGAGCGGACGCATCAACCATAACGAACCGCGCCGTTGCTTGCAATGAGGGCACCAATCGCGCGCATCCAGCCGATCCAGGTTCCCGTGGCGTGGGCACCAGTAGGCATCGCCCGGTTGAGCGTTGCGCCAACCATAATCGCGCGCACGCCACCGTTCACCCAGATCAATCAAGAGATGGACCTGGTCGGCTTTGCCACGCACCGTGCAATGATGCGCCGAGATACTATCGCCCACGAGGACAATCGCGTTATCCTCAGCCGAACCAATGGACGTGGATTCACTGATCAATTCGTACAACACTGGGGCGGCGTTCGGATCGTTGAGCGGCGCAATGGCAAGCGCGCGAAAAGGGCGGGTGGGATCGAATGCCAGCGACATTTCGTTGCCTCGTTTGGGTAGGGGCGAGTGTCCCTCGCCCCTACGGGACGATGCTTATCCCGCCGTTACATCCGCCGTGAGCATCAACCGATCATTCTGCGGGACGCCGGCGGCTTCCAGCGTTTCGTCTTCGCGCAGTTCGCGCCCCAATGCTTTGCTATCTATCCGATAACTCATCGGACGACCGTCGGGTCCGGTGGTGGGGAGTTGCAACGATGACGTGAGTTCGGGCAGGAGGTCTTTGATCGGGACATCGTTGGGGACTTCGGCGGTGCGGGAACCACCTGCCGGAAGAATCAAGGTTACGGGTACATCTGCCATTGGGCACCTCCATTTGGGTTTTGGGTTGGACAACCGCGAGGGTTGCCCCTACGATTTCAATTTGATCTTGGGTCGCGGGGTTGACACCGCCGCGTCGGTTTTGAGTTTGACACGTTCAGGGCGCAAGAGTTCACGCTTGTCCACCGGGAAACACCCGGGATGTTTCTTGCGATAGTTCATACTCCACTTGGCGGCTTCGGCATCCCAGGGGAACGGGGGCTTGGTGGGATCGTCGTGATAATTTTTCCATTGCGCCATTTCGCCCAGCATGATCACCAACCGATCCAGTGAGCGTGCCGCCGTCCACCACGCCGCATCAATGCACACACTGCCATTCGATCCTTTGATGTTGGGATGCCAGATGGGCGTTAACCATTTCAAGCCGGGCCAACGATGCGGATATTCGTTGTGCAAGTAGATGGCAACCTGATGCTTGTCACCGAACTTGGGATTGCCGGCGGCATCAATGCCAATGATGCTTTTGCATTTGAAGGTAACGATATATTTTTCCGGTGGAAAGCCGGGCTTGACATCAACGACCTCAAAGTCAATCAAGTCGCTGTGAGCTTTGAGTTCCAACATTTTCTCGTAATCGGCTTTGAGCCGGCGAAAACGCGGACTGGCATTGACGAGCGAGACTGGCGCCCCAGCGGTTACATCCGCCGTGATCATCAAGCGATCGTTTGCCGGCACGCCGGCGGCGGCGAGTGTTTCGCTCTCGCGCAGTTCGCGCCCCAATGCTTTGCTGTCCAGACGATAGCCCATCGGACGACCATCCGGTCCGGTGGTCGGCAATTCGAGGACGGAAATGAGTTCAGGTAATAACTCGCGCACCGGTACATCGTCTGGCACTTCGGCGGTGCGTGCGCCGCCAGTTGGTAACACGAGGGTAACGCTCAGGTCAGGCATAGATCCTCCGAGAGTTAGAGTCAGAGTGTAGAGTTAGAGTGTGGAGAATGCGTTATGTGTTCAAGTGTGGCACTTGGCATTTGCCGGTGATTGCCCAGCAATCGGCATGATGCGGCGTGTGGCACACCTCGCATACGTGCACACCACGCGGATCATTGCGTTTCACAATATCAAAGCAATAAGGGCAACGATCTTCGACGCGAGCAATGACCCGCGCACCGTTATGGTTGCCATTGCTAGATACCGGCGCGGGCGTGGTTTTGGCTCTCACGCGCCGCGTTCTCGTTCGCGGGGTACGTTGCGGTGGCACCGGTTCGATCAAGGGTGGCGGTGGGTGCGGTGCCGTATCCGTGACAAATTGCGTCAATCGGCGCGGCAAGCCAAGAAGGGTGTTGCCCACCCAGCGCACCGCGTTGATCGGGCGCGCCAAAATCCAGGTGACCCAATTGCCAAGCGGACGTAGAAATACCAACATCCAACGCGGAAATATTCCGCCCAGCAACCCAACGAATGCAATCGCCCATTCCAATTGCCACGGGGTCCAGCCAGTTGATCGAATCAGATTGATGGGTTCCACCCCATCGCCCAGCAACGCCCAAACGATGCCCAAGGGCAAGCCGGCA
Source organism: Anaerolineae bacterium (assembly GCA_034433515.1). GTDB lineage: Bacteria > Chloroflexota > Anaerolineae > UBA4142 > UBA4142 > DAOTXS01. The sequence goes on from DAOUAL010000007.1 coordinate 25,745, forward strand.
ATGATGATGAAGGTGGCGATAAGCAAGCGCGCGAACTTGTGCCAACCGGGCAACATGCGATTGAAGGCGAGCCCGGCAAACACACTGCCCCAGAAAGCAATGGGCATCGTAACCAACAGGGTGAGCCCCGGCGAAAGGTACGCATTCAAGCGCACTTGGTACCAGCCCAGCAGAATACCCCACGCCAATCCCAGGAATGCGCTGAGCGTGAAACCAAGGCGAAATCGCCAATTGATGGATGACGCGGTGTTCATTCTATCGGCTCGATAGGAACGCATGGGCGTTGAGAGTTGCCATTCCATAAGTTCCAACAGGGTCTTGCTTTCGCACCCTCACTTGATCAATAAGAATGGGCGTGCATGGAGCGGCTGGGCTAGCTACATTACCTATTTGACAGCGCAGGTGCGAAATCTAGGCTTAGTGTACGATCACGCGCGGGCGCGCGGGGGTTGCCGGTGGCGCAACCTCTGGCACCGCTTCGCCTAGTTTGATTTGTGGACGCGGATGCAAACGCACGCGCGCCGCGTGTGCAGAACGCGCGCCACCTTCAAAGTGCGACCAGTGCAAGGCGTCCGGCAGATCGCCGGTCAATTCCAAGAAACGATATTCTTGATCGTTGCGCACGCGGACGATGTGCAAGGGTGGAATGCCAATCGCCAACAGCGTGCGATGCACAAACGGTTCATCGCCGGTGATGACGTGCGCCATATGAACCTCGCGCAGTTCGCCGCAGCCGGGACACAAGCCATCGTTGTAACTCACTTGCGAGATCGGTTTGTACACCTCGGTGAGGGTCTCGCAATGATGGCACTCTAACTGCGTTACAATTTCTTGATCGAGTTCGATCAACGCCGCGGTGCCCAGTTGTTCGCGGGCGATGCGGAGGAGTTCAGCCACGGTGGTGGTGGACGCTTTGACGTTGGACAACTCGATAATGTCGCCATAAACCCAGTGGCTTTCACAATTTTCGTCTGGCGTGTACGCGGTGGTGTGAAATTCATTCGTCAAGCCGTTGATGTGCGTTACATGCCCGGCTTGTACCGGCATCGCGTGGATCAGTTTCAATGCTTCTTGCGATTGTAGCCCGGCGATAATCGCCGAGATGGTTGGCGTGGTGGGGACTTTGCCCAGCAAAATATTTTGCCGCGCCAAAAGCGGACATGAATATCGCAACGACATTTCGCGCCGCGCTTGTTCGGTGAGCGTGCATTCGTAGCACGCGCCTTGTCCCGGCACAAACACACGCACCAAGCCAAAGAGTTCTTGAATCGCGCCATCCACCCAGGGTTTGTTCAAACGATACGCAAAGCGATTGATCGAAAGGCGGGCTTCGCGATTATCGAGACAACCGATGATCGCATCCATTCGGCGAAAGACGCCCAGCCCCAGCGCGGTGTTGACATCGCCGTGAAAATATTGGACGTGGACATCGGGATTCAATTCTTTGACGCGCCGCGCGGCAACCTCGGCTTTTTTCTTGCCATTGTCTTCGGCGCGGAATAGAACCGAGCGGCTCAAATTGGCGGCTTCGATCGTGTCAAAGTCAACGATGAACAAATTGCCCACGCCCATCAACGCGAGATTTTTCAACACTTCGTTGCCCAGCGCACCGGCACCAATCACCATCACGCGCGCATTTTGTACTTTGCTGCGTTCCCACCACGAGATAAACTCGAAAGTACCAAGGCGATCCTTTTTGAGGTTAGGGATGTGCAGTGGTTTTTCCGGCGCAGGGGGCAGCGGTGCCAATCCAGCGATCTTGGCGCGTCCCGAGCCATTGTCCGGCACGGTGCGCGGAACGGGCGGCGCGTTCCGTGGACTGCGTAAACTTTCAAGGGCAACCGGAATCAAATCGCGTGCGTTTGCAAAGACGAACGCGCCAACACCGGGTCGAATTTCAATCACGTTACATGCGGCGAGGGCTTGGAGGGCTTCGCGGACGGTGGAGCGCGCGACTTGGAGGCGTTCCATCAAATCGCGTTCGGAAGGCATCCGGTCGCCGGGCTTGATGGTGCCGTCGGCGATGAGGCGCAAAAGGCGTTCGGCAACTGAACGGGCGAGCGTGTTTTTGGAAACAGGGTCAATTCTCATCGGATTTTCCTGTGGTTCTCTGGTCAGACCAGAAGACCAATTTGACCAGATTCTAAACCGATTGGGTCGTTTTGCCAATAGCCCAATGGTACCAAAGACCCGAAGGTATTCCCTTCGGGTCGGGTTGATGGTGCAACATCCATAAGGAGGGTGAAGCAAGAGCCCACCACCGTGCTACTAGCAAAATGTGTTGTTTTGATCTCATTTGAATGCGGCTTGCGGAGACAACAGTGGCAGGTGACACTGCACCATCGCAAGCGTTCACGCCTTTTCGATTTCGAGGCAGACCAAGGATTCTGCGTGAACGCTTGCGATCGCAAGCGTTCACGCCTTTTAGGCTTGGGTGGGTGTTTAAGTACTCTGCGTGAACGCTTGCGACTACGCCCCAAAGCCGACCGCCGTCGGTTCAACGGAGACGGCGGAGTCGGCGCGCTTGGGTTACCGTGGTGTAGACGCCTGGGTAGATCAAAAAAACACCCAGCAGTCCTAGTAGTGCACCAACATGAAAGTGCGTGGTGAAAACTCGATTTTTAACCACGTCGGTCAACGTCTTTCCATCAGTCCGGTCTGCAACTATTTCATGTTGGTGCACTAGTAGTGCACCAACATGAAAGGGTGTGGTAGAAACTCGATTTTTAGCCGCGTCGGTCGCTGTCTTCCCAATCAGTCTGGTCTGCAACTATTTCATGTTGGTGCACTAGGTTGTGCAATTTGCATAGACACACACGGGCTTATTTCGCACAATTTGTCCATAGACGCCACGCCTTGCTCCTGCTATAATCGGAAGCAAATTCATATCCAGTCCAAGGAACCCCGCGGCTCTTCAAGGTTGAAATCGCGCGGGGCATTTTTGCGCCAAAGACCATGATGTCTCTCTCCATCATTTCGCTCTCGATTATTAGCGTCCTCCTTTCGCTTGTTGTCTTGATTATTGGCAACACGCGTAATTTGGTTTGGGCGCCAGTCGAGAGATGCACTCGACGCTAGTCAAACGGGAATTTGACATTACAAAACCGCCTGAACCAATCAGGCGGTTTTTTGTTACGAAAGGAATCGAATGGCTCACACCTCTGTTGATGAAACGGAAGCCTCCCAGCGCTCGGTGGAGCCCGCCGCAAACGTCTCTTCCGAAGACGAGGCGGCTGACAACGATCGGTGGCTGAGCGCGTGTCTGAGTGAATGCTACAATGCCTAAGATGCGCTCGGATCAAATCAAACGCGGATTCGAACGTGCCCCGCATCGCAGTTTGCTCAAAGCGGTTGGGGTCACCGATGCCGATTTGGACAAACCGTTCATCGCCATCGTCAATTCGTACGTGGATATTGTGCCCGGGCATGTCCATCTGCAAAAATTTGGCGCGCTGGTCAAGCAAGCCGTTCGCCAAGCCGGCGGTGTTCCCTTTGAATTTAACACCATTGGCGTAGATGACGGGATCGCGATGGGACATACCGGGATGAAATTCTCGCTCCCTTCGCGCGAACTCATCGCCGATTGCGTTGAAACGATGATCACCGCCCACGCCTTTGATGGGATGGTGTGCCTCCCCAACTGCGACAAGATTGTACCGGGGATGTTGATGGCAGCGCTGCGCTTGGACATCCCAACGATTTTTGTTTCCGGCGGTCCGATGCGTGCCGGGCGAACGCCGCAAGGCAAGGTGGTTGATCTCATCAGCGTCTTTGAAGGGGTTGGCGCGTACCACGCCGGGAAAATCAACGCCGCCCAGTTGAAAGAGATCGAAGACTATGCATGTCCGGCGTGCGGTTCGTGTGCCGGTTTGTTCACCGCCAATTCGATAAATTGCTTGATGGAGGTACTCGGTCTTGCCTTGCCGTACAACGGCACCGCACTCGCCGAAACCGAAGAGCGCAACGCACTAGCACGAACGGCAGCCGCGCAAATTCTGAACCTAATCGAAAAAAATCTCACGCCGCGTCAGATCGTTACGCGAGAGGCGATTGATGATGCCTTTGCGCTCGATATGGCAATGGGCGGCTCGACGAATACCGTGCTGCACACCCTTGCCCTTGCCCATGAAGCCGGAATAGATTACCCGCTCGAACGCATCAATGAGATCGCCGCCAAGGTGCCACATCTGTGTCAGGTCTCGCCGGCGGGCATATGGCATATGGAAGATGTGCATCGCGCCGGGGGCGTCCCAGCGATCCTGCATGAAATTTCCGCTATGCTGCATCTCGATCGGCTCACCGTGACCGGCCACACCTTGCGTGAGAATATTGCATCGGCGCGCATCCAAGATGCGGAGGTCATTCGTCCGCTTACCCAGCCGCATCGCGCGACCGGCGGGCTAGCAATCTTGTTTGGGAATCTCGCGCCCGAGGGCGCAGTGATCAAGACCGGCGGCATCCGTCCGACGCTACAAAAATTTCGGGGCCCCGCGCACATTTACGAATCGGAAGAAGAAGCGATGCGCGGCATTCTTGCCGGCCAAGTCAAGCCGGGCCAAGTCGTCGTCGTGCGTTATGAGGGACCGCGCGGTGGACCAGGAATGCAAGAAATGTTATCGCCGACGGCGGCGCTGATGGGCATGGGCTTGGGCGACCAGGTTGCCCTCCTTACCGATGGTCGTTTTAGTGGCGGGACGCACGGCTTGTGCATTGGGCATGTGTCGCCGGAAGCGGCGGCAGGTGGACCCATCGCTGCGTTGCGTGATGGCGATATGATCGTCATTGATCTGCCGGCATACCGCCTGGAGGTGGAGTTGAGCGAAGCAGAAATTCGCGCGCGTCTCGCTGCTCAGCCGCCCAAGGTACGCCACATCCAGAGCAAGTGGTTGCGACGGTATGCCAGTCTGGTTACGAGTGCGAACACAGGCGCAGTGCTCAGAGAAATGTAAAGCAAGAGGTTGCTATGGCACTTCGAACAGGTGCACAAATCATTTGGGAATGTCTGGTCAAAGAAGGGGTACGGGTTGTCTTTGGGTACCCCGGCGGGGCGATTCTGCCGGCGTACGACGCGATACTCGATTATCCGATTCATCACGTTCTCACGCGTCACGAGCAAGGCGCCACGCATGCGGCCGATGGTTACGCGCGTGCCTCGGGTCAAGTGGGCGTGGCGATTGCGACGAGTGGTCCTGGGGCAACGAATATGGTGACCGGCATTGCCACCGCTATGCTTGACTCGTCGCCGATTGTGTGTATCACCGGCCAAGTCGGAACCAATATGATTGGCAGTGATGCATTTCAAGAAGTGGACATTACCGGGGTAACGTTGCCGATCACCAAACACAACTATCTGGTTCGGCACGTGAACGAGTTAGCCCACACGCTGCGTGAGGCATTCCACATTGCGCGCGAAGGTCGCCCCGGTCCCGTATTGGTGGACATTCCCAAAGATGTCCAAAATGCCAAATGCGAATTCGTCTATCCGACGGAGCCAATGCCGTATCCCCGCCGACGCATTCCCGCCCACGTCCCGGCAACGGCTCTGCACCGCGCCGCCGAAATGATCAACCAAGCCGAACGACCGGTCATTCTGGCGGGGCATGGGGTGCTCATCAGCGGGGCTATCCAGCAATTGAGAGAATTCGCCGAACGGACGCACATCCCGGTTGCCTTGACGTTGCTCGGCTTGGGGGTGTTCCCCGCGCAACATCCCTTGTCGCTGGGGATGATGGGCATGCACGGCGAAGTGTATGCCAATCGCGCGGTGCAAAACGCCGATTTGCTCATCGCGATTGGGATGCGTTTCGATGATCGCGTGACCGGCAATTTGAAAACGTACGCCAAGCACGCCAAAAAAATTCATATCGAAATTGATCCGTCCGAAATCGCTAAAAATGTACGCGTTGACTTGCCGCTGCTGGGAGATGCCGCGACCGTGCTCGAGCAATTGATCCCGCTCGTGAACCCATCAGCGTGTGAGGCGTGGCATCGTCAAATTGCCGAATGGAAAATGGAATCCGAAGCGCGCAATATTTTGCGATGGGAAGAAACCGATGCCCTCGTGCCGGCGCACGTGATGCACGATTTGTGGCAAGCCACGGAAGGCAAAGCAGTCGTGGTGAGCGATGTGGGCCAAAATCAAATGTGGGAAGCCCAATACTATCGCCACGATTTTCCGCGCGGCTTGATTACCTCAGGCGGGCTTGGCACGATGGGCTTTGCGTTGCCGGCGGCAATCGGCGCAAAATTTGCACGCCCCCATGAAGAAGTGTGGGTGGTGGTGGGCGATGGTGGATTTCAAATGACGCTCTCTGAACTCGCGACGTTGCAACAAGAAAAACTCAAGATCAATATCGCCATCATCAACAATGGCTATCTGGGAATGGTACGGCAATGGCAACAACTGTTCTACGGACGTCGTTACACCGCCACGCCGATTCTGAGCCCGGATTTTTGCAAACTCGCCGAGGCGTACGGTCTTGTGGCAATGCGCGTAGAACGCCGCGATGAGGTAATCCCGGCTGTCCAAGCCGCGCGCGCTCAGCCGGGATCAGTACTGATTGACTTTCGCGTTCAGCCAGAAGACAATGTTTACCCGATGGTGCCGGCGGGCGCCGATTTGCATGCGATGATTCGCCGCCCGACCCTGGTCGAAGCAGTGGAAGGAACAAAATGAAGCACACTCTTGTCGCCCTGGTCGAAGACAAACCCGGTGTGCTCAATCGCGTGGCAAGTTTGTTTCGCCGTCGCGCGTTCAACATCGAAAGTTTGACGGTGGGGCGCACGCATGAACCCAACGTTTCCCGTATGACGATTCTGGTGGACACCGAACAAACCGCGCCTCACTTGGTCGAAGCCAACTTGGCCAAGTTGATCAATGTGATTGCGGTGCAAGACGTGACCACCCAACCGACGGTAATGCGCGATCTGGCGCTCATCAAGGTGCGCGCCAACGCCAGTGAACTGGCTGAGATCAAGCAACTCGCGGAAATTTTTCGTGCCAGCATTGTGGATGTGTCGCCTGATTCCGTGATCATCGAAATCACCGGCGCAGAGGTCAAGATCAATGGTCTCGTCGAACTCCTGCGTCCGCGCGGCATCATCGAAATGGTGCGTACAGGTCAAGTGGCGATGGTACGCGGGAACGGGCACGGGACGAACGACCAGGCTAATCCCTAATGTCTCACTGGCGCACCGGGCGCGATGAATCGCGTAACTATACACCTAAAAGCGTGAGAGGAGTAGAATGACCACAATCAATTTTGGTGGTGTACTTGAGAATGTCGTAACGCGAGACGAGTTCCCCCTCGAAAAAGCGCGCGCGACGTTGAAAGATGAAATTGTCGCCGTTCTGGGGTATGGCGTGCAAGGACCCGCCCAAGCCCTCAATATGCGCGATAACGGCATCCAGGTCATCGTGGGACAAAAAGCCGGCAGTGCAAGTTGGGACAAGGCACTCCAAGATGGTTGGGTGCCGGGCAAAACCCTCTTTTCGCTTGAAGAGGCGGCGGAGCGGGGCACGATCATTCAATATCTCGTGTCCGATGCCGGGCAAATGCTGACGTGGCCCCAGATCAAACCCTGCCTCAAGCCGGGCGATGCACTCTATTTTTCGCACGGCTTTGGCCTCGTGTACCGCGATCAAACCGGCATCGTTCCGCCGGATTTTGTGGATGTCATTCTCGTGGCACCGAAAGGCTCGGGAACCAGCGTGCGCACCAATTTCTTGAACGGCAGTGGCATCAACGCGAGTTACGCCGTTTTCCAAGATGCCACCGGGCGCGCCACCGAACGCACTCTGGCACTGGGGATTGCGGTGGGCGCGGGCTATTTGTTTCCCACCACCTTCGAACATGAAGTGTACAGCGATCTCACCGGCGAACGCGGGATTTTGATGGGTGCCCTAGCAGGCGTGATGGAAGCGCAATACAACGAACTGCGGAAGCATGGTCATTCGCCCAGCGAAGCGTTCAACGAAACGGTGGAAGAACTGACCCAGAGTTTGATTCGTCTGGTGGCGCAAAATGGGATGGATTGGATGTACGCCAATTGCAGTACAACAGCACAACGCGGCGCGCTGGATTGGCGGCACGAATTTCGGCGGGCGGTGGAGCCGGTTTTTGCGCGTCTGTACCAAAGTGTCGTTACCGGTGAAGAGACGCGGATTGTGTTGGCCGCCAACAGTGCCCCGGATTACAAACAAAAGTTGGAAGCCGAACTGCGCGAGATGCGTGAATCGGAAATGTGGCAAACCGGCGCCGCCGTACGTGCCTTGCGCCCGGAGAATTGGAAAAAATAGGCATCCCGTTCAACCACAGGGCGCACCGCGGGGGCATTGGTTTTCGCGGTGCCCCTGTAGTAGCCCTAAGAGGTGATATGGATAACTATGTGCGGATTTTTGATACCACCTTGCGCGATGGCGAGCAATCGCCCGGCGCGAGTATGACCAGTGTTGAGAAACTCGAAGTGGCACGCCAACTCGCGCGACTCGGGGTGGATGTCATCGAAGCCGGCTTTCCCGCCGCTTCGCCGGATGATTTAGAAGCCGTGCGCCGCATCGCCATCGAGGTGGGCAACTCGCGCGAGGGGACGCGCGTGCCGATCATTGCCGGCCTCGCACGCGCCAATCACGACGATATTGATAAATGTTGGCAAGCGGTTCGCTATGCGGCACACCCCCGCATCCACACCTTTCTAGCCACCAGCGATATTCATCTGGAACACAAACTCAAAATGACGCGCGCCCAAGTGATTGCGCGGGTGCAAGAGATGGTCGCGTATGCGAAACGCTTGTGCGCCGATGTCGAATTTTCGCCGGAAGATGCCGGGCGCTCTGACCCAGCCTTCTTGATCCAAGTTCTGACGGTGGCGATTCAAGCGGGGGCGACCACGCTGAACATTCCCGACACGGTGGGCTACACGATGCCGACGGAATTTGGCAACTTGATCGCCACGCTCATCCAGCGCACCCCTGGTAGTCAGCACGTCATCTGGTCGGTACATTGCCACGACGATTTGGGCTTGGCGACGGCGAACACGTTAGCGGGTTTAATGGCAGGCGCGCGGCAAGCCGAGGTAACGATCAATGGCATTGGGGAACGCGCTGGCAACACCCCGCTGGAAGAAGTGGTGATGGCGTTGAAAACGCGTTCGACGTTTTATGGTCTCGAGACCGGCATTGATACGACGCAAATCGCCCGCACCTCACGCATGGTGGTGAATTATACCAGCATCCCGGTGCAGCCCAACAAGGCGGTTGTGGGCGCCAATGCCTTTGCCCACGAAGCCGGCATCCATCAAGACGGGATGCTCAAACATCATCTCACCTACGAAATCATGCGCCCGGAAACCGTCGGGGTGTCTGCCTCTCAATTGATCCTGGGCAAACATTCTGGCCGCCATGCCTTCAAAGCGCGTATCATCGAACTGGGCTATACGCTGAATGATCCCGATCTCGACCAAGCGTTCCAGCGTTTCAAGGAATTGGCAGACAAGAAAAAATATGTAACCGATGCCGATATTGAAGTCTTGATTGCGGATGAATTTTACAAACCAAGGGAAATTTACACGCTCGATGATCTCCAAGTGGTCTGTGGGCGACACGGCATGCCCACTGCCACGGTCCGTTTGCGTGGTCCCACCGGCGAGTTGCACACGCAAGCCGCCATTGGTACCGGGCCCGTCCATGCAATGTACAAAGCGATTGATCAAATCATCGGCGCGCCTAACACGCTGTTGGAGTTTAGCATCCACGCCGTTACCGAAGGCATTGACGCGCTCGCCGAAGTAACCGTGCGGCTCAAATCCAATGAAAACGATCCCCGCACCTTCGGCGGACACGGTGCCGATACCGACATTATCGTGGCAAGTGCCAAAGCCTACTTGGCTGCCTTGAACAAGATGCTCGTTGCCCAACAACAGCCGCACCCGTTGCATGCCCAACATTCGGCGTTGGAAGCCGTTGCCGATTGATTCCAGAAAAGACCTTGTGTGCCTGAGTTGTTCATTCGCCGTTGGCGCACCAGCAGCGAGATGAAAACAAGCGAGGGAGGTCGTAGTACAGCGCTGGAGCGCCCGCGCGATGAATCGCGCGACTACAAACCTAATTTTTAGAGGAGTTGCTCATTCGCCGTTGGCGCACCAGCAGCGAGATGACCATAAGCGAGTGAGGTCGTAGTACGGCGCTGGAGCGCCCGCGCGATTCATCGCGCGCCTACAAACTTATTTTTAGAGGAGTTGTTCATTCGCCATTGGTGCACCAGCAGAGAGATGACCATAAGCGAGTGAGTTCGTAGTACGACGCTGGATCGCCCGCGCGATGAATCGCGCGACTACCAACCTATTTTTAGAAGAGTTGCTCATTCGCCCTTGGGCGCACCAGAAGTCGGATGAAAAATGGACTGTGTGTAGGACAAATTTCAAATTTGTCCTACATTTTCAAGGGAGGATCCGATGTCAGACACCACGACGCAATGGAATGACGAGCATACCGAACACGCCCCACGTTATCTCGATCAAGCGGTGGAACCGCGCGACCATGCGAATCAATGGGACGTGAGTTGGCTGATGCGCCATGACCACCTTGCGCGCACGGACGAGGCGGAATGACGCCCCGCACCTTATTCGAAAAAATTTGGGCGAGCCATGTCGTCGCCTCAGCGGAGAACAGCCCTGCAATCCTCTACATTGATTTGCATTTGATCCACGAGGTTACTTCGCCGCAGGCATTTCAAGACTTGCGTGAGCGTGGGTTGCGCGTGCGCCGTCCCGACAAGACGTTTGCCACACTCGATCACAGCATCCCCACCGATGGCGTATTGCCCATCGCGGATGAAATTGCTGCTAAACAAGTGGCACAACTGGAAACCAATTGCCGCGAGTTTGGGGTGCCTTTGTTTGGCTTGGGCGATGCGCGGCAAGGAATTGTGCATGTCATTGGACCGCAACTGGGTCTCACGCAACCCGGTATGACAATTGTATGCGGTGACAGTCACACCGCCACGCACGGGGCGTTTGGAGCCCTTGCCTTTGGTATCGGCACGAGCGAGGTCGCGCATGTGTTGGCAACGCAATGCTTATTGCAACGCAAACCGTCAACGATGCAAGTCCGCGTGGAAGGGACCCTGGCACGCGGCGTGACCGGCAAAGACCTGATTCTCGCGCTCATCGCCAAAATGGGGATTGGCGGTGGGACCGGCTATGTCATCGAATACACCGGCGCGGCGATTCGCGCGCTATCTATGGAAGCCCGTATGACCGTGTGCAATATGTCCATCGAAGCGGGCGCACGGGCGGGAATGATCGCGCCGGATGACACCACGTTCGAATACCTTGCTCATCGCGAATTTGCTCCCAAGGGTGCTGCGTGGGATGCCGCGCTGGCACGCTGGAAAACCTTGCCCACCGACCCGGGGGCGTCCTACGATCGTACCATCGAATTGGATGCCAACACGCTTGAACCAATGGTTACCTTCGGCACCAATCCCGGTATGGGCATCCCCCTTTCTGGTCGGATTCCTGACCCGGCGTCGTACGCTGACCCAAGTCAGCGCCAAGCCCTCAGCCACGCGCTCACCTATATGGGCTTGCAACCGGGACAATCTTTGCTCGGTCATCCGATTGATGTCGTATTCATCGGCAGTTGCACGAACGGTCGCTGGTCGGATTTGCAACTGGCGGCGTCGGTCTTGAACGGACGCCGGGTGGCACCCCACGTACGTGCGCTGATCGTGCCTGGCTCGCGCCAAATCAAACGCCAAGCCGAAGCCGAAGGGTTAGCCCAAATTTTCCGGGACGCCGGGTGCGAGTGGCGCGAACCGGGTTGTTCGATGTGCATTGCTATGAATGGTGATAGCGTCCTGCCGGGTCAGTATAGCGTGAGTACCAGCAATCGCAATTTTGAAGGCCGGCAAGGACAAGGCGCGCGCACGATTTTAGCCTCGCCCTTGACCGCCGCGGCGAGTGCGGTGGCAGGGGCGATTGCCGATCCGAGGCAATTCCTATGAAACCGTTACGGCTGGTCCGCTCCCGGGTCGTCGCCCTGCCCCACGAAAATATTGATACCGATCAAATCATCCCTGCCCGCTTTTTGAAAGCAATTGACAAAGCCGGGATGGGGGCGCATTTGTTCGCCGATTGGCGGTACGATGCGCAGGGCAAGCCCAAACCCGATTTTGTGTTGAATCAACCGCGTGCGCAAGGGGCACAGATTTTGCTCGCGGGCGATAACTTTGCGTGTGGCAGTTCACGCGAACATGCGGTCTGGGCATTACTGGGCTTTGGTTTCCGCGTCGTCATCAGTACCTCCATTGCTGACATCTTTCGCAATAACGCGCTCAAGAACGGTTTGTTACCGCTCATTGTGGACAAACCCATGCATCGGGATTTATTTGATTTGATTGCCCAAATGCCGGACGTTGAATTGAACATTGATGTGGCGATGCAAACCCTCACGCTGCCGGATGGACGTACCGCCATGTTTCCGCTGGATGCCTTTTCCAAAACCTGCTTACTGGAAGGAGTAGATGAACTGGGATATTTGTTGGCACAGCAAGCGGCGATTGCGCGGTACGAGGCAGCGAATCAGATTTAGCGTGTTTTACCACAGGCGGCTCACCACGACACGGTGAACCCCATTTCACCTCCAACGGACTTGAACGGCAGTCTCTACCGCGATGCGAAGAGTGAAATTTTTGAAACGGATGAGGCATGGAGATTCAAATCTACGATACCACTCTACGCGACGGCTCGCAGCGTGAAGGTATCTCGTTCACGCTCGACGATAAATTGCGCGTGGCGCGCTTGCTCGATGACTTTGGGGTGGCGTACATCGAAGGAGGCTGGCCCGGGTCGAATCCCAAGGACGCCGAATTCTTTGAACGCGCCAAAACCATGCGTTTCCAGCATGCCAAGTTAGCCGCGTTTGGCATGACGTGCCGGCCACACACGCCGCCGACGGAGGACGCCAATTGTCAAGCGATGGTGAATGCCGCGACGCCGGTGATTACCGTCGTCGGCAAATCGTGGACGCTGCACGTTACCCAGGTGTTGTACACCACGCTGGATGAAAACTTGCGGATGATCCACGACACGGTAGCATACTTCAAGTCGTTGGGGCGCGAGGTCATCTACGACGGCGAGCATTTTTTCGATGGCTATAAAGCCGATCCGGCGTACGCCTTGGCAACCTTGCGTGCTGCCGCAATGGGTGGTGCCGATGTCATCACGTTGTGCGATACAAATGGGGGGACAATGCCGTGGGAGATTGACGAAATCCTTCGTGCCGTGCGTCCCCACCTTCCCGACCAAACCTTGGGCATTCATTGCCACAACGATAGCGAACTGGCAGTGGCTAACTCATTGGCGGCGGTGCGCGCTGGTTGCACGATGATCCAAGGAACGATCAACGGCTACGGCGAACGGTGCGGCAACGCCAACCTTTGCTCGATCATTGCCAATTTGGAATTGAAAATGGGCAAGCCATGCCTTCCCGCCGGGCAACTCAAAAATATGGTACGTTTGTCGCACGCCATTGCAGAAATTGCCAACTTGGCACCCGACGATCATCTGGCGTACGTGGGACGCAGTGCCTTTGCCCACAAAGGGGGCATACACGTCGCCGCGATGCGGCGCCACCCCGCCAGTTATCAACATATTGATCCGGCGCTGGTCGGTAATGAAATGCGCGTCGTGGTTTCCGAACTATCAGGGCGCGGAAATATTTTGAGCAAAGCGGAAGAAATGGGGCTAGTCCCCAATGTCGAACAGGCGGCAAGCGTGGTGCAACGGATCAAGGACTTGGAAGCGCGTGGTTTTCATTTTGAATCCGCCGATGCCTCGGTCGAATTGATGTTGCAGCGCGCACAGCCCGATTATCAGCCCTTGTTTGAACTGCTCGATTTTATGGTCGTGGTGGAACATCGCGCCGGGCGCGGCTTGTTCGCCGAAGGGAGCGTCAAGTTGCGCATCCAGAACGAAATTGTTCACACCGTTGCGGAAGGCAACGGACCGGTGAATGCGCTCGACCAAGCATTGCGCAAAGCCCTGTGCCAATATTATCCGAACATCGAAACATTTCACTTGACGGATTACAAAGTGCGCATTCTCGATGGTGCCGCCGGCACCGCCGCCACCACACGCGTCTTGATCGAAACGGCGAATCACAGACAACGCTGGAACACAGTCGGCGCTTCCACCAACATCATCGAAGCCAGTTGGCTCGCCTTGTACGATGCGGTCGAGTACGGTCTCACCGTTGCCAAGACAGAATCGTGAGCACTGGGCTATGCACGCACACATCGTTACCTTACCCGGGGATGGCATTGGACCCGAAGTAGTGGCAGAAGGTGTCCGCGTTCTGCAAGCCATCGCCGAGCGATTTCATCACCATTTTGATTTCGAGGAACATCTCATTGGCGGTTGTGCCATCGAGGCTACCGGGACCGCCTTACCGGCAGAAACACTGGCAGCGTGCCGCCACGCCGATGCCATTTTGCTGGGGGCTGTGGGCGGACCCCGGTGGGATGATCCCCGCGCGGCAGTGCGCCCCGAGCAGGGCTTGCTCGGTTTGCGTCAGGGCTTGGGCTTGTATGCCAATCTGCGACCGGTCAAACCGCAGCCGGCGTTAGCCCATACGTCCGCCTTGCGCTCTGAACGTCTCGTTGACGTGGATGTGTTAGTGGTGCGCGAATTGACCGGCGGTTTGTACTTTGGCAAGCCGCAAGGTCGCTTTGAAGAGAATGGACACACCCGCGCCGTAGATACCCTCGCGTACTCGGATTTTGAGATTCAGCGGATTGTTGATTTGGCATTTCGTTTGGCACAGACGCGGCGTTGCCACGTTACCTCGGTGGACAAGGCAAATGTACTTGCTAGTTCGCGCTTGTGGCGCGAGATCGCGACACACATGGCGCCCCGCTATCCCACCGTACAACTCACGCACATGTTGGTGGACACGTGCGCGATGCGGTTGGTTACGGTGCCCTCCTCGTTTGATGTGATCGTGACCGAAAATATGTTTGGCGATATTCTCACCGATGAAGCCGCCGTACTCGTCGGCTCGATGGGCTTGTTGCCCTCTGCCTCGTTGGGCGCGGGTACGTTAGGGGTGTATGAACCAATTCACGGCTCTGCGCCGGACATTGCCGGGCAAGGCATCGCCAATCCGATTGGTACGATCCTAAGCGCGGCATTGTTGTTGCGATACTCACTCAACTTGCTGCACGAAGCCCAAGTTATTGAACAAGCCGTTGCGCGCGCGCTCAGCGACGGATGCCGTACCGCCGATCTGGCACAGCGCGGCGAGCGGATATTGAGCACACGCGAAATGACCGAGGCGATTATCCAAAGACTGTGAAACGCCCAAGTGATCCGGTGGCTCAGCGCACGACCTCCCGAGCAGTTGTTTTGGCAACCCCCGGGGGCTCAAGTGAACCAGCGCCACGTTACAAAAGGGTTGCTGATCAATGGACGCTCCATCGAATCTGCAAGACCTAGTGCAACCACATGAAATAGTTGCAGACTGCTGGGAAGACGGCGACAAACGTGGCTAAAAAATCAAGTTTCCACTACGCACTTTCATGTTGGTGCACTACTAGCTCGCTCTTCGATCCCTTTCTCGGTCTAGCCCATTTGTTCCTTCTTGACACAAACGCTCCGTTGCGTATAATCAGGGCAGGTTCGTCTTAGGTATCTGGTTGTTGGGATCGGGAGGAGATTTGCCCCATACCGCGTCTAACCGCGCCCTTTGCCCCGGTAATTCATCTGACTTTTGCGACGACGCTTTATCGTCCGACCCCATCTCCACACGTCCGCCTCTTCCCCTCGCAATTATTATAATCCATTGGGTTTCTCTGCCTCGGAGGTTGAATGGAAATTAGAGACCTGAGTGCCGTCCGCATTAGTTTGGCTTCCCCCGAGCAAATCCGCTCATGGTCATACGGCGAAGTGACCAAGCCAGAGACCATCAACTATCGTCGCTTGCGCCCCGAACGGGATGGCTTGTTCGACGAACGGATCTTTGGACCCACGCGTGATTGGGAATGTTATTGCGGCAAGTACAAAAAGATTCGCTACAAGGGCGTGATTTGCGAAAAGTGTGGCGTCGAAGTTGCGCCGGCACGCGTCCGCCGCGAACGAATGGGGCATATCGAACTCGCCGCTCCGGTCGCCCATATCTGGTACACGCGTCGCGTCCCCTCCTATCTGGGCTTGCTTCTCGATGTAACCCGCCGCAACCTCGATCGCGTGTTGTACTTTGCGCAATATATGATTACGCACGTGGATGAAGGTGCGCGCCAACGCGCCCTGCATCGTTTGGAAGAAGAACTCAAGCACAAGATCGAACGCGAAACCAAAGCGATTGACGACAAGATCGCCAGCAAGCAATTGCATTATGAAGACGAAATCGCCAAACTCGAAAAGAAAACCGAAGCAGCGATTGCAAAATTAGAAGAACAGTTGAATGCCGAGACCGATGAGATTGTGGGCGCGGGCAAGGTCGTCGAGCGCAAACTGGACGAGACCGGGCGGGAGGTGCGCAAAGCGATTGTGTTTGAACCGACCGGCGATGTGATTGTGGAAGAAGGCGACCAAGTCCTTGCCAAGCACAAGAAAAAATTACGCGAGATTGTTCAAGCCAAGATCGCCGAACTTGAAAAAGAAATGCGTGCCAAACAAAAAGATCGCAAATTACTTTTTCAAGCCGAACGCGATCAAAAGAAACACGCCTTGGAGGCAGAGCTTGCCGCGTTGGAGGAACAGCGCAAGGAACGAGTCCAAGCCCTGGTGGCAGCCTATCAACCCAAGTTCGATGAATTGCATAGTTTGCACGAGAAGGAATTTCTGGGCGAGAATCGCTACCGCGAATTGCAAGCCAGGTGGGGCAGTGTGTTCAAAGCCGCGATGGGCGCCGAAGCCGTGTACGAAATTCTCAAACGGATTGACTTGGAAGCGATGGCACGCGATCTGCGCAAAGCAATCCGCTCGACCAACTCCAAGCAAGTGCGCAAAAAAGCGATCAAACGCTTGCGCGTGGTGGAAGCGTTGCGCCGCGCCGGCAATCGTCCCGAATGGATGATTCTCACCGTCTTGCCCGTCATCCCCCCCGATTTGCGCCCGATGGTGCAACTCGACGGCGGCCGCTTTGCCACCTC
>DAOUAL010000008.1:0-18172 GCA_034433515.1 Anaerolineae bacterium
TCGAGGATGAGGCACACGTCCACGGTGGGCGCGACCGGCAGACGATTATAGTACTGAATCGGCTCGAGCGTTTTGTGATCGCGGTATAAACCAATGTGCCACACTTCGGCGGAGGGCATCATCTCCCAAAAGCCCTCGACCATGCCCAGCCCGGCGCGCAAGATGGGTACCAAGCCGATGACTTCTTTCAATTCGTACCCTTTGGTCGTGGCGAGCGGCGTGGTAACATTGGTTTCGATGAGAGCGAGATCGGCGGTGGCTTCATAGGCGAGCAAAATCGCCACTTCGCGAATGAGTTCGCGAAATTTTTTCGGCTCGGTTTTGAAATCGCGCATCAGCGTAACTTTGTGGCGCAGGAGTGGATGATTGGAAACGTGAACGGTGGACATGGAATACCTCGGTAGTTAGTGGACAGTGAACGTAAACAGTCAATATGGAAGTTAAAAAACGAACAACAAACAGCATGCGGCACTATTCCGATTCCTCTCTCCAAATTTTCAAACACTTGCTAATCCACATTATTGCAGTGCGCCCATTTTCCCAATCTACTCTATCGATGCTGCGAAAATGTTGGAGTGCATTTCGGAGCGTAATCAAATGTCCAAACTGTTGTTGTACTCGTTGCGGAGAACGAAACGTATGCTCAAAAACCTTTCTATTTTGCTTTGCAATTATAATCTGGCTTAGATGACCCAGGAACGTGAAATCCAATTTTAATTCGGGATGGGACTGAAATTCCTCTTCTCGGTATGGATTATTCGACAATTCCTCGTTCAGTAATTTTTCAATCGTTCCTTTTGGTGAATTAGGTTCACTGATATCCCCTGGCACACCAAGCTCGTACCATTTATTACCATGCAATTCATTCAGTTTTTCGAACACAAAGCGGCGTAAGTACTTCTCGATATTTTCGACTTGTTTTTTCACGTCTTCTTCGGAAACTTGGCGACTATCTTTAGGAAGAGGTTTGGGTTGCGTAGGGGGCAACCGGAAATCCTTGAATTGCTGATTAATTTGGCGACACAAATCGGCCGCACTCTCAGATTGTCCTGCTGAGCCGCGTTTCTTACGAAGTTCGTCTGGGATTGCCATATCGGCTTTCAGGTATTCCCCGATTGGCGCAAGAAGTTCCTTGAGACGTTTTTTGTATTCACCGATATTCTTTCCACGATAGACTTCTTCCTCGTCGCGCGCGTTAAAGTATTTGAGTATTTGACGTAGCACGATTAACAATGCAGCAATTCCATTGTTGCTACGAAGAAACCCTTTTTCTCCCCTGTTCCAATCTTCAGGATAAGTCTCTTGAATCACATCGAAGAATACACCAATTCGGTCAGCAATAAACTTTTCTCTATCTGCTTGTCCTAATGCTGCATTGCCGAGCATCTTTTCGGAAAGTAACGCATTTTTCTTAATGTTCTCGCAGAGGGTCGTCATTGTGATATTTGCTGTAGCGCTGCGTTTAGAGATGATGCTGGGTATATAGACATGGCCCTTCAATGCTCCATCTAACTGATTGAGCCTTTTTGCCACATTTGAGATAGTAAAATCCTCAATCTGTTTGGGATCATCCGAACCCGCATAGATATCGGAGTACAAGTCCCAAAGCAAATTCTTCTCAACAGGGGTCTGATTCTCATTGATCTCAACAAACAGCTTGGCTTGTTCGCTGGTTTGCAAACCGACAAAGGCCACAACAGGAATCTTTGTGGTGAAACGGCGGTCACTCTTAGCATATCCATACAACCTGTGCTGACCATCGATTACCCAAGCACTTCGATACCTATTCGGCAAGTGCAAGAATCCGAACTGTGTATCTGATTTTGATTGCTTTCGAGATGCCTGATCAAAACGGGGTTCCCTCTCAAAATTCACAATTATGCTATTGGGGAAATATCTATCTTCGATGAACTCTTTAATCTCTTGAAGTTTCTTTTCTTTTAATAGTCGTTGATAAGTAACAGGAATTTGCTTTAATGATTCTATTTCGAAGGAGCCGGCTCTATGATGTACGTAGGCTATTCGAAGCAGCTTTTCTGGTGTCGTAAGGAATGAAAAATATTTCCTCTTTCCTATTTTCCCTAGTATAGCGGGCTCTTCTTCCTCGAGGGCTTTGATTTCTTGATTTCCAAACATCACAGCATACAGTTGGTACCGTGCTGCGTCCCCAATCAAGCGGCGGAGCTTTGCTATCTGCTCCAAGTACGCGATATGGCTTTCATCCCAAACATGCATTCCACTCCTATGTGCCTCTTTTCTGTCAGCATCGCTAACTTCGATGTTCTGAGTAGCTATTATGAAGGAGACCTTGATGCGTTTTTCATCATCATTGTAGTACTTGCGAATTGCGCCTTCTACACGTGATCGAAAATGGCCAAACTCAGTAATTACATCCCGCAGGCGCTTCATACCAAGAGTTTCCCTTGTTCTGCATTCAATTACAAAGACGTTGTCATCCGCTTTTCCCAGAACATCCACTTCCAGACGACTGCTGGTGTCATCCGGGCTGGATGGTATATGTGTGTTCACAAACAATCGTGAAACGTTCAGGTCGGTAAAACCGAAGCTGTAAAGTAATAACCATATTCTATTTTCGAAGACCTTCCACGGCTCCAGATCTCTGGCTAACCTAATTTTGGTCTTGGTCTCACCAATCTGTTCGTACCCATGAAACTTGGTTGCTTCGAGTGGTTTGGGGACCAAGATCACCTCTTGTTTGCTTTTCCGTTTGCGTGCTTCCTGATTCAAACGTTCAGCCGAAACCAAAGTGCCTTCGATTTCTGTCTTCATTTCTTGCTCTCCTTTGGATTCGAGAAGATAAACAAATATTCGTGTGCAATCCGGAACTTGAGTTTCTTGTTATTTGCCCAGAGATTACTTGACTGATCTTGATTCTGGGTTTTTATAATGATCTCTTGCAGTTCGTATCCGCAGTCGATAAAGGCTTTGAGAAGCAAGAATCCCAGAGGCACTAATTTACCTCTTTTTCTTACATCGCCGATCAACAATGCGAAAATACCATCCGGTTTGAGCCAGGGTTTTGCAGCTGTGCAAACCTCTTTCATCGCTGAAATAAATGTAGGCAGATCGCTTAGATGAGATAGGTCACCTTCTATAGTCTCAGTGTATCTTAGAGCATTGAGATAGGGGGGATGAGCACAGATAAGCGCGAATGAATTCTTCCCGAGACCTAGTTGCTCAAATACTTCGTTGCATCGCCGACTGTCTTGTTTCCTAACGAACGGACGCGGCGAAGTTAATATGATTCCTTCCTTTTGGGATTTTGATTGCATCTCATCTAGTCTTGAATCTATTGTCTTCACCGCAAAATTGCTAATATCCAATCCAACGCTCTTACGACCAGTTAACCAACATTCAATAAGGGTGGTCCCGCCCCCTGCAAACAAATCTGCAACCCAGTCACCCTGAGTTGTGTAAGTTAGGAGAAGGTTTCTCACGAGTTGAGGAGGCCAATTTCCTCTATAGTCACTTTGGTGAACTGCCCAATTACCTCTTGATGGGAAATCCCAAATAGTTGTTTTCTGGAGAATGAAATCTTCTGGCTCCTTTGGTTGCCATGATTTTATTCTGTCTTTTTGCCATACAACAAGTTTTCCTTGTCCTGATTCCTCCAATCTTCGAAGCTCTTTTTCGATTACTGTCCATGTGAACAAAAGATGGCCGTTAGCTTGGAACGCATACATGATTCTTTTGGTTGTCCAACGGCGGTTTCTAAGAGTAACAAAAATATCACACCAACTACCCCATATTTTCGGGTGTTTCTTTCGAAGATGGGGCAATATAGATCGTTCGACTTTATCTCCACAAAAACAAGTCACTTGACGAACATTGTTCCTGTATCTGACATGGATATTCGACAGGACCTTAAGCGCCGGGAACTCTGATTCAATTCTGAAAAGTTGGGGTTGCAGTGATTTTTTCTTTTTCACTTTTTACTTTTACCTTTTTCCCCTTCGCTTTTGCTCAGGGCATGCTTTTTACTTTCCGCTTCTGCTAGCGCCAGTTGCTCAACCTCGCTTTCTTCCTTCGTGTCCTTCGTGCTCTTCGTGGGTGAAGATTTTGACTCCAGCCGCGCAATGCTTGCCACCGCGTCGCCCTCTTTCAACTTGATCACCTCAGTTTCCTTGGAGGTGCGCTTGCCCTTGGGCAAGTTCGCCACGCGCGAACGCATCACCATCCCGTTCGCCGAGATGATTGTTACATCATCGTCTTCATTCACCACGCGCGCCGCCGCAATCACACCCGCGCGCGCCGGGTCGCGTCCCAGTGTGGACACACCTTTGGTGTAACGATTCTGCACCGCATACTCTTTGATCGGCGTGCGCTTGCCAAACCCCTTTGTCGTCATCACGAGCAGAAAACCATCCGGTTGCACCACATCCATCGAAGCAACCTTGTCGCCCTCGTTCAACTTGATGCCGTACACACCACCGGCAGTACGACCTTGCACCGGTACATCATCTTCTTTGCAACGCATGGCTTGACCCTGCTCGGTCACAAAGATCAACTCGCCACCGCCGTGCGTGAGTTTTGCCCATCCCAATTCGTCGCCGTCGCTCAAATTGATTGCGTTGACGCCGGCGGATCGAATGCCATCGAATTCCGCGAGCGGTGTGCGTTTCGCACGACCTTGCGACGTTGCCATCGTCAAAAATTCCGCCTGCGAAAAATCGGACACGGCAACCGCCGAGGTCACGCGTTCGTTTTGCTCAAATGACAAGAAATTGTTGAGCGGCAAACCTTTAGGCGTGCGCGTTACGTCGGGCGCTTGATGCGCGCGCAAGGGATACGCCTTGCCCTTGTTCGTGAAAATCAAAAGGGTGTCGCGGGTTTGCGCCGGCAAAAGATATTGCACCGCGTCTTCTTCACGCGTCGCCACTTTGGATGAGGCGGACGTGCGGCGCACCGAACTTTGCGGCACGCGGCTGATGTAACCACGTTGCGTAATCGAAACCAGCACCGCTTCGTCTTGCACTAAATCCTCGGCTTTGAATTCGGTGGGTTGTTCTTCCGCGCTGCCTTCAACGATGTGGGTGCGTCGGGCATCGCCGAAACGTTTTTTCAAATCGGTCAACTCGTCCACAATCACGCCCAGAATTTTCTTGGGACTCTTGAGCAACGCTTCGAGATACTTGATGGTCTGTTTGACTTGGGCAAGTTCCTCTTCGATTTTTTTGCGTTCCAACGCGGCAAGCCGGCGCAACTGCATATCGAGAATTGCTTGCGCTTGCAAATCGCTCAACTTGAAGCGTTTCATCAATCGTTCTTTTGCCACGTCCGCATCCGGCGATTGGCGAATCGTCTTGATCACTTCGTCGAGATAATCGAGCGCGATTTTCAAACCTTCAAGAATATGTGCACGCGCTTTGGCTTTTTCCAAATCGAATTTCGTGCGGCGCGTGATGACTTCTTGGCGATGTTGCACGTACAATTGCAACATCCGTTTAAGCGACAGCACTTTGGGTTCGCCGTCCACGAGCGCGAGCATATTGATGCTAAAGCCGGATTGGAGCGGCGTGTATTTCAAAAGTTGATTGATGACCGGGTTGGGATTTGCGCCGCGTTTCAACTCAACGATGATGCTCATCCCTTGCCGATCCGATTCGTCGCGCAAATCGGCAATGTCTTCGATTTTGCGGTCGCGCACCAAATCGGCGATGCGTTCGATGAGCGCGGCTTTATTCACTTGATAGGGTAACTCGGTGATGACAATGCGGGTCTTGCCGCCGCCGGCTTCTTCGGTGTGAATTTTGCCGCGCACAGTAATGCGGCCATTCCCGGTCGCGTACGCTTGCTTGATGCCTTCGGCACCCAGGATGATGCCCGCCGTCGGAAAATCGGGACCTTGGACAAACTTCATCAACTCGTCCACTTCGATGTCGTCAATTTCGTCCCAGCGTTCGATGATATAGTTGATGGCGTCCACAATTTCGTTCAAGTTGTGCGGTGGAATACTCGTCGCCATTCCCACCGCGATACCGGCGGCGCCGTTGAGCAACAGGTTGGGAATTTTGGCGGGCAACACACGCGGCTCTTTGAGTGAGCCATCAAAGTTTTCTGCAAAGTTGACCGTGTCTTTGTCAATGTCCAGCAACATTTCCTCGGCGATTTCAGTGAGGCGCGCTTCGGTGTAACGCATCGCCGCCGCCGGGTCGTTATCAATCGAACCAAAGTTGCCTTGCCCATCAATGAGCGGATAGCGCATATTGAAATCTTGCGCCATGCGGACAAGCGCATCGTACACGGCTTGGTCGCCGTGGGGATGATAGCGGCCCATTACATCGCCGACGATGCGCGCGCATTTTTTGAACGCGACGTTGTGCCGCAAGCCCATCTCGCCCATCGTGTACAAGATGCGGCGTTGCACCGGCTTCATTCCATCGCGCACATCCGGGAGCGCGCGCGCGGTGATAACGCTCATCGCGTAATCGAGGTACGCGTTGCGCATCTCGGTTTCGATTTCGACAGTTTTAACGTTACCAATGAGTCGTTGATCTGCCATTCAACACCTGTTTTGATTTCTAGAACAAAAGTGTTCCTCCAATTGGTTTGTCGCTATTATAATCCAATCCGAACAAAATTGCTACTGAAAGAAAGATTCTTTTTTTGCGCTCTCCGTTTCTTGGTGGGGAACCTAGTCTTTTCTCCAAACAACCAAATGACTCAACCCAAATACGCGCAACGGTGTGTGCTCCAGAAAATACGTCAAGCCGCGTAACGCGCGCGCCAGCCCGGCATTCTTTCGCGCGATCTTGTCATAGCCCGGATAAATTTGGGTGTGCAAAATAATGGCACCATCCCAGCCATCGAACAGCGCGCGAATGCGACGTGTTGTGTACGCGCGGACGTGCGGTGCCAACTTGTCGCGCAGCAAATCCGGGAGCCAACTGATGAATGGAATGTTGCCGAACACGTACCGCTTGCCAAAATACGCGCCGTGCGTTTCAAACGGATACAAACGATTGGGTGCAAAGACGATGACGTGCCCACCCGGCTTGCAAACGCGATGCGCTTCGCCAATCGTTTGGCGATCCTCGGCGACGTGTTCGATGACTTCGTGCAATAACACGGCATCGAAAAAATTATCGGGGAAGGGGAGTGCTTCGGAGACGGCGAGTGCAAGTCGGTCAAGATTTTTCTCGCGTCGCGCGTTGGCAAGTTTTTCCCCATCCACGTCCACGCCAAACGCCTGCGCGCCCAACGCGGCAAACTTTTCGACGTACGCGCCAATGCCGCAACCGATGTCGAGGACGTGCGCATCGTTCAACGCGACGTAACGCTGAATCATCGCAAGCCGGCGATCTTGGCCAAAGCGCCATACGTACGAGGGATGACCTAGTTTGATGGATTTGTCTTCTGGCACGCGGGGAAAGATAGCAGAGGTTGGCGGAAAATGCAAAGACCGCTGACAAGCGACTATGAGCTATGAATGGTCGTTGCGCGGAGCATTGCAACAATTCCTTTGGCATTGCGTTGGTCGGCTTGCTGAATTTTATTCGCTTAACTCTTTCTCAATATCCTTTACGACCACAAACGCCGCGCCGGCTTCAATCATGGCTAGCGCATCTTGTTGCGATGCGCTGCCACCTAGCACGCGAATCTTGAGACCGGGGCACGTCACGCGAATCAAGCGCACATCGTTCAACATCGGGCTTGGCGTCGCAAACCCGGTTGCGGTCATTACCATCGTTGCGCCCGCCGCCTCTGCCAGTTTGCACGCGCGTATTTTTTCTTCATCGTTCAGCAACGGGGTTTCCAAAATCACCGTGATCGGTTTGCCACGTGCAGTTTTGAGGACACCTTGAATGTCGTTTTTCACCGCCAAGTCGTCGTGGTCGCGCAGGGCACCCACGTTGATGACCATCGCCAATTCATCGGCGCCACGCTGTAGCAAATCTTGCGTCTCGTACATTTTCGTTGCTGTCGTTACGCCGCCGTGCGGAAAACCAATGACCGAGATCACTTTGATGGGCGTCTCTTTCAACGCTTTGCGCGCCACTTCGATATAGTGCGGCTTGACAAAGACGGAGACACAATCGTGATGGATGGCGGTTTCGCACCCGGCTTCGATTTCGATTTTCGATAACGCGGGCGCGAGCAGTGCCAGTTCGATTCTGCGTAAAAGTGGGACAGGAATCAACATAGTTGGCTAGTTGCCTTTGCCAGACAGGGCTCTTTCGATAGGAATGCCGTTCAAGGTAATGCTCACTTGCTTGACCGTCGCAAATTGCAAGGCGAGTTCTTTCAACTGGGCTTCGGCGCGTGGATCGTCGCACACACCACTCAGCCCCAACGTGCCGGACAAGGCGATGAACGCTGTGCCGCCCACGACGGCAACGTTATCAATTTTCAGATTCGCATTGGCGAGCGAATTGTATAAACCCGCTTGCCCAATGTTGCGCTCTTTGAGGGCTAACAATTCTTTGAGCGCGGCGGTGAGAGGGGCTTGGGTTGCCGGAATCGTTCGCTCGACCGCAACGATACTATCACCACAGCCGATCTTTTTGCCGGATTTGCCATTGTCGTTGAGCGCGATGAAAAAGAGTTTGATCTTCATCGTTCCAGCCGCCAGCGTGGGCGTGCGCGATGGGGTGATGGCGATGGTGGGCGCAAGGGTGGGTGTGATGACGCGTGTGACAGTCGCCGTTAGCGTGGGCGTCGGTGTTGGAATCGGCGTGGCAATCACCGTTGGCACGCTGATCCGCGTGGGCGTGTCAATCAACAACGAAGTGGGCGTAGAACTGCAACCGATGAGCGCGATGCCAACAAGCCCAATCAAAAAGAATCGAATCGGTGACATGGATTCGCCTCTCTTTGGGTTATCTTACGCGATTGCCGGAAAAAAGCAAAGGGCATCACCCCTTGACACAGAACAATTGTTCACTTACAATCGTGGTCAAGGAGGGAGAAATGCCAAACCAATCTATAGTCAAGCCGGCAAACGGCGCGGTGGCATTGCTGATCGGGACGCGCAAGGGTGCATTCATTTTGCGCGGCGATCGCACACGTCGCCAATGGAAATTGTCCGACGGCATCTTGATCGGTGCGGTCGTCAATGATATGGTGATGGACTCGCGCACGCATCGCACAATCTTGATGTGTGCACGCACGGGACATTTGGGTCCCACGGTGTTTCGTTCAACCGATTTAGGGAAAACGTGGAAGGAGGCGAGCAAGCCACCCGCGTTTCCCAAAGCATCGGAAGGCGAAGAAGGAATATCGGTGCATCATAATTTTTGGCTCTCGCCCGGACACGCCAGCGAGCCGGGCGTGTGGTATCTCGGCACATCGCCGCAAGGATTGTTTCGTTCCGAAGACGACGGTGTAACGTGGGAACCGGTCAACGGGTTCAATCAACATCCCCAATTCAAAACGTGGTGGAATCCACCGGATCAAGGTCCGCCCGATGGCCCCACGCTCCATTCGATTATGATTGATCCGCGTAACGCCAAGCATATGTATCTCTGTCTCTCCGGCGGTGGCGTGTTTGAATCTTTCGATCAAGGGCGCGATTGGCATCCGCTCAACAAAGGTTTGGTCTCTGATTTCTTGCCGGTGCCCGATGCCGAAGTGGGCCACGACCCGCATCGGTGCGAGATGCATCCGGTCAACCCAGATCGCTTGTATCAACAAAATCATTGCGGCATCTATCGAATGGATCGCGATGCCGGTGTGTGGGTCAACATTGGCAAGACACTGCCCAAGCCCTACAGCGATCATTCGTATCCCATCGTTTTGCATCCCCGCGACCCGGCTACCGTGTGGGTCTTTCCGCTCGATGGATCGTTTCCGCTTGGGCGCGTGAGTCCTAACGGCAAGCCGGCTGTGTTGGTTTCGCACAACGCTGGCAAAACGTGGAAAAAACAGAACAAGGGATTTCCCAAACGCGATGGCTGGTTCTCGGTGAAACGCCAAGCGATGAATGCGGACACACACGACCCGGTGGGCATCTATCTTGGCACGACCGGCGGAGAAGTATGGGCAAGCCGCAACGAGGGCGAATCGTGGATGCGGTTGTTGACATCGTTGCCGGAGATTTATTCGGTGCGTGTTGCGGAACAATGAACGTTCACATCCCCACTCCCCTGCGCTCGTACACAAATACGAGCCTTGTCCAAGCGCACGGCACAACACTGGCAGAACTGTTTTACGACCTCGACCGCCAATTTCCCGGCTTGCGTTTCCGCATTATCAATGAACAAGACCAATTGCGCGAGCATATCAAGATTTTCGTGAATCAACAGGTGGCGGCGAGTTTGAATGAACCACTTGATCCGCACGACCAAGTGCGGATTATTATGGCGATTAGCGGCGGGTAAACCTCTGACCAGATTTTGACTTGAGACGTACGCGGTTTGGACTTGGGTTCGTTAAAATGTCAAGGAATCGGTTCACCAAAGAGGGTGAACCTCTATGTGTTGTATGCGCAAGCAAAGAGGGTGCCGATTGCCTTTCTGCTTCGAAGGTGAGGCGTTTATTTTTTTTCTGGGAGAAAGGTATGCAACGACGTTGGCTTGCACTTTTGTTCACGTTATTGCTTTTGGCAGTCCTCGCCATAGTGTACGCACCGAGGGCTTTTGCCGGCGGTCCCGGCGATGCCCCTAGCCCGACGCTTGTTGAAAACCAAGTCTGTCTGGCGTGTCATGCCTCCAAAGATCTTTATATGACGTTGCCCAGCGGCGAGAAATTGAGTCTCTACACCGATGAAGCTGCGTTCAATGCCTCGGTGCATGGCAAACAAGGACAACGCTGTACCGCCTGTCACACCAACATCAGCAGTTATCCGCATCCCCCCACTATCGCGCGGGACATTCGCGATTTCTCGCTGAATATGTACACCATTTGCCGGCAGTGCCATGAGCAAGTTTATCAACAACAACTTGACTCGAATCACGCCAAGGCACTTGCCGCCGGCAATCGTAATGGTGCCGTCTGCACCGATTGTCACACGGCACACTATGTTTCCGATCCAGAGAATCCTCGCTCGCGCATTCCACAAACGTGCCGCAAATGCCACAGCACGGTCTTTGATCAATACAAGAGCAGTGTGCATGGTGCGGCATTGTTGGATCAATCGAACCCGGATGTCCCCACGTGTGTAGATTGTCACGGCGTCCACAAGATTGCTGATCCCACCACCAATGTCTTCCGTCTGTCCACGCCGGAATTGTGCGCTAAATGCCACACCGACAAGGCGATGATGAAGCGATATGGTATCTCGACGAACGTGCTGAATTCCTACGTCGCCGATTTCCATGGTACGACGGTTGAGTTGTTTGCCAAGACATCGCCCAACCAGCCCACCAACAAACCGGTCTGCACCGATTGTCACGGCATCCACGACATTCGGGACACCCAAGATCCCAAATCAACGGTCATCAAGGAAAACTTGCTCAAGACCTGCCAACAATGTCATCCTGATGCGACGGCTGATTTCCCGGCTTCGTGGATGAGTCATTATGACGCTAGCCCCACCAAATATCCGGCGGTGTACTATGTGAATCTCTTTTACACCATCTTTATTCCGGTGGTCATTGGTGGCATGCTGGCATTTGTGTTGCTGGATGCGGCACGCCGAATTGTGAATCGTTTCCAGAAAACGGGGAGTGCATAGACAATGAGCGAGCAAAAACATTACCTCAGATTCTCCGTAGCGCAACGCATCGAACACTGGGTGCAGATGCTCTCCTTCTTCCTGCTCGGTTTCACCGGCTTGCCGCAGAAATTTGCCGGCGAGGGCTGGGCAGAGACGTTGATCGCGATGTTGGGCGGCATCGAAAATGTTCGCAACATTCATCACGTTGCCGCCATTGCGATGGCACTCGCCTGTATCTATCACGTGATCGTGGTTGCCTACAAAGTGTTTGTTCTGCGCGTACGCTGGACCATGTTCCCGCGCTTGGATGACGTGCTCGACGCGCTCGATGTGATTCGTTACAACCTCGGTCTCACCAAGGAACGTCCTCAATTCGACCGCTATTCCTTTGAAGAAAAAGCCGAGTACTGGGCATTCGTCTGGGGCGCAATCATTATGGGCGTCACCGGCTTTATGATGTGGAATCCGATCAATACGGCACGCTTTGTCCCCGGCGATCTGATCCCCGCCGCCAAAGCCGCCCACGGTGGCGAAGCCCTACTTGCCGTGTTGGCAATCATCGTGTGGCACTTTTACAGCGTCCACATCAAAATATTCAACACATCCATGTTCACCGGCAAACTGAGTGAACACGAGATGGCGCACGAACACGGTTTGGAATTGGCTCGGATTCAATCCGGTAAGGTGGATCCGCGGCCCTCGCCCGAAGTCATCAAACAACGTGAGCGCTGGTTCATTCCGATTGCCACAGTGCTTTCGGTGAGTATGCTGGTGGTGTTGTACCTGTTTATCAACTATGAACAGACCGCCATCACCACCTTGCCCAAACGTGCGACGGTCCAAGTCTATGCGCCGATTACGTTGACGCCCACACCACGCGCGGGTGCACCGACGGTCAGTGTAACCGTCAAGGTGTTGCCGGCGAGTCACGCTGGACGAACCACATGTATGGCGTGTCATCAAACCTTGCTGCAACCCAAGTTGCCTGCGGATCACGCCGGGCGAACGGATGCCACGTGTGGGGCGTGTCATGCACCGGCGGGTTCGACACCAGCGCCGACGGCAGGCACAACGCCACCTGCTGCCACGGTGCCGGCTTCAGGTGGCGTTGCAAAAGCGTTGCCTGCGAGCCACACCGGCAGAACCACCTGCAATGTATGCCATGAAACCGGCACCGCGGGTCCCAAGAATCCTGCCGATCACGCCGGGCGTGCCGACAGTACATGCGTTGCCTGCCACAAACCGGCGGCTTCGGCGCCAGCCACAACAGCACCTGCCGCCACCAAACCGCCGGCACCAACGGTTGCACCCACCAAAGCATCTACCAGTGGTGGAGCCAAAGTGTTGCCCGCCAGTCACGCCGGGCGTACCACGTGCAACGTGTGCCATGAAACCGGCGTCGGAGGCGCACCCAAGAATCCGGCCGATCACGCCGGGCGTACAGACGCGATGTGTGTGGCGTGTCACAAATTACCCTAATCTCCTCTTCCTTTGGATGCAACTCCCTCGACGCTTGGCGAGGGAGTTGTCTTTTTGACAACCATCTGCAAGGTGGTATAATTGAAATACTTGAACAACTATTCAACAATAAGAGCTTTCCCATGAGCTTGCATTCGTCAGCATGTAGGACACATTTCAAATTTGTCCTACGTTTAAGGAGGAGGCGATGCGGCGACTCAAAGACGTGTGCGAAGTGCAGAGCATCAATGAAGTACTGGTCAGACGGGTGCAAAAACAAATGCCCGATCCAGCGACCATCCATCAAGTCGCGGATTTATTTGCGGCGTTGGGTGATCCGACGCGCGCGAAAATTATGGTGGCGTTATCCAAAGCCGAACTGTGTGTATGTGATCTAGCGGTCTTGCTGGGGATGACGCTCTCTGCCGTATCGCATCAATTGCGTCACTTGCGCTATCTGGGCTTGGTCAAGTATCGCAAAACCGGTCGGATGGCGTACTATTCGCTCGATGATGAACACGCGGGCGAACTCTTGACCCAAGCGCTACAACATATTGGACACACCGCGTTTGTCCGAATATCCGCAAAAAAATCTTCGCTCGCCAGATAAGTCATTATGGCTAACACGATCGAACTCACCATCAAAGGAATGGATTGCGCCGAATGTGCGCTACACATCGAAGAACGCTTGCACCAGATCGAAGGGGTGCATAGCGCGCGGGTGTTGCTTGCGGCGGAAAAGGGGATCATTTCATTCGATCCAGATTTGACAACCCCGGAGGTGTTCGCGCGCGCAATCGGTGAATTGGGCTATCGCGCGGAAACTCAAACGGCATCCCCCCAAACCCATCGGCTTGTTGCCCTTGCCAATCTCGTCCGCTTGGCTTTCATTGCAACCGTTGCCGGGCTTGGGCTGATCGGCTTGTTCGTTGAGCGGTTGGGAATTCTCCATAATGTCGTTGCGCAGATACCAGCACCTCTAGTCCTCCTTGCGATTTTGGCGGGCGGATTGCCCATTTTCCAAAGTGCGGTTCAAGGTTTGCGCATTCGTCAAATCAATGCCGATTTATTGATGACCGTTGCCATTGCTGGCGCGGCAATGTTGGGTGAATTCATCTCTGCTGCGCTCATCGTCTTTTTTATGAACATTGCGCATTTCCTTGAACATATGACCACCGAGAAATCGCGGGCAGCCATTCGCGAACTGGTGGCATTGACGCCCAAGATTGCGCGCGTGCAACGCAATGGCACCGAAATCGAAATTCCGGTGGAGCAACTGCACGTCCACGATGTGATGATCGTTCGTCCCGGCGAGCGTTTGGCGGCGGATGGCATCGTGGTGGATGGCACGAGTGCGGTAGATCAATCGCCGATTACCGGTGAAGCGATGCCGATCGAAAAACGCACTGGCGATTCCGTTTTTGCCGGCAGTGTAAATCAACACGGCGTATTACACCTCCAAGTTACGCGCGTCGGGC
Source organism: Anaerolineae bacterium (assembly GCA_034433515.1). GTDB lineage: Bacteria > Chloroflexota > Anaerolineae > UBA4142 > UBA4142 > DAOTXS01. The sequence goes on from DAOUAL010000008.1 coordinate 14,554, forward strand.
GTGATAGTATGCTGGGTAAGATCATTCGTTTGGTGGAACAAGCCGAAGCCGCCAAAGCCCCGGTGCAAAAATTTGCGGATCGTTACAGCGCGATCTATTTGCCGGTGGTGATCAGCGTTGCTTTGCTCACGTATCTCATCACACGCAATCCCACTCACGCAATTGCGGTGCTGGTGGTGGCTTGCCCGTGCGCGATTGCGCTGGCGACGCCATTAGCAGTCGTTGCCAGCGTAGGTTACGCTGCCCGCCAAGGCATTCTCATCAAGGGTGGTTTGTATCTTGAGATGCTGGCAAAGGTGGACACGCTGGTGATGGACAAGACGGGGACCCTCACCTTTGGCAAGCCGCGCGTGACGGACATTCAGGTGGCAGATGCCCAGTTTCAAGTTAAAGACATTCTGCGGCTTGCCGCAACCGCAGAAAAATTTTCTGAACACCCACTCGCCAATGCCATCCTCGAAGCAGCGCACGCGCGCGGAATCGTCATTGAGCCGCCCACCGCGTTTGAAGCGATTGCCGGCCAAGGCGTGGTGGCCCGCTGGAACGGTAACCAAATTCTCTTTGGCAATCGCCGCTTGATGGAAGCGGCCGGCATCGCGGTCGAGCCCACACTAGTGGCGCGAGCGGAGGAATGGGAACGCACCGGCAAAACGGTGATGTTTTTATCGAATAATCATCACATCGCCGGATTGATCGCGGTTGCCGATGTAGTGCGCGATCAAGTGCCCAACGCGCTCAAACAAATTCGCACGAGCGGAATTCGTCGGCTGATTTTGTTGACCGGCGATAACGAACGAGTGGCATCAGCCTTGGCGCAACAATTGAAGGTCGAGTATCACGCGGAAATGTTGCCGGAAAATAAAATCGAATTTGTACGCCAGTTGCAACGCGCCGGGCATCGCGTGGCGATGATTGGCGATGGCATCAACGATGCGCCGGCACTCGCCCAAGCCGAGGTGGGCATTGCGATGGGGGTGGCAGGCACTGACGTGGCGATGGAAGCCGCGCACATCGCGTTGATGACGGATGATTGGAATCAGATTCCAGTGGCGCTGGCGCTGGCGCGGCGGACGTGGCGCACCATTCAGCAAAATATCACCTTTGGTTTGTTGTTCAACGTTGCCGGATTATCGTTGGCAGCGTTGGGAATTTTGACTCCGGTGATGGCGGCGGCGGCGCAATCGCTGCCGGATGTGGCGGTGTTTATCAATTCATCAAAATTGTTGCGCGGCAAATAACGTTGGTCGGGACACAATTGGCACAAAGATTTGACTTGATTTTGACTTGGCATCATTATAATTAGCGATAAGTTTGATTTATCGCTGACGGTGAAGCGGCTGTCTCCCGGCTACGTTACGGAAGGTGACGGATTGCCTTTCGGCGTGATACGTAAGCGGCGATGGGCATTTATTTTTTTGGCGAGGAAGCACAATGTCTTTTCTACGTAATCTGTGGCAACGCATTCGCTCCATCAAGCCGCGGCAATGGGGGCTGGGCGTTATCGGTGTGGTCATCGCCTTTATTGTTTTTCTGGGTATTGTGTACGCCTGGGACTATACCAACAGCGCGCCGTTTTGCGGTACGCAATGTCATACCATGCCTCCTCACTATGAATCGTATCAACGATCTCCCCACGCCCGTGTGCAATGTGTGGAATGTCACATTGGTCGCACGTTTGTGGGCGTGGCATTCACTCGCAAAGCCGTAGATGCTCAATTTGTGTGGGCGTACCTCACCGGCAATTACGAGTATCCCATCTATGCGCGAGGCTTGCAACCAGCGCGCGAATCGTGCGAGAAATGCCATTGGCCCGAAAAATTTTCGTGGGATAAAGTCGTCACCTTGTCCAACTATCAAGCGGACGAAAAGAATTCCCCGGTCATCACAACACTCGTGATGAAGATTGGGGGGGGCTCGGCGCGGACCGGCTTGGGACGCGGAATTCACTGGCACATCGAAAATCCCATCGAATTCAAATACACGGACAAGTTGCAACAGGAGATTCCGTGGATCGCGGTTACGAACCCGGATGGCACCAAGACGATTTACACCGACATCGAAAAGCCGCTGACGGCTAATCAGTTAGCCGAACTGCCCACGCGCCAGATGGACTGTATTGATTGCCACAATCGCGTGTCCCATACGTTCCCATCGCCGGAGCAAGCGATCAATACCGCGTTGCAGAACAAGTTGCTGGATACCTCGATCCCAGAAATCAAGAAAAAAGGGATTGAGGTGTTGACCCCGCATTACAAGACGGACGCCGAAGCCACGCAAGCCATTGGAGCGTTAGAACAATACTATAAACAAAACTATTCAGCGTTCTATACGCGCAACACCGCGTTAGTGCAAAAAGCCATCAAGTATCTGCAAGACTTGTATCCCCAAATCTACCATCGGGATCAAGAACTCGGTTGGACAACCCATCCTGATAATCTGGGGCATAAGGATTGGCCCGGCTGTTTCCGTTGCCACGATGGCAAGCATTTCACCCCCGATCGCAAAGAAGCCGTTCGGCTGGAATGCAACATTTGCCACACAATCCCCGAAGTTTCGGTAACAAGCGGTGCGCCAGTCGCGGTTTCAATCACACGCTCCGATGAACCGGAATCGCACAAAAAGACCACGTGGCTTGCGGAACATCGTTTGCAATTCAATACCTCGTGCCAAGTGTGCCACGACACGAATAATGCAGGCGGCAAAGACAATTCATCGTTCTGTTCGAACAGTGCTTGTCACGGCACGGTGTGGAAGTTTGCTGGCTTGAATGCGCCGAACCTTGCCGAAATCGTCAAAGCGCCGATTCGGCCGGTGAGTGCACCCGGTGCCGCGCCGCGCACGATCCCGCATCCGGTCGGCGGTAAGCCGGATTGCCAAATCTGTCACGGGCCAAATGCATTGGCTTATCCGTACCCGGCTGATCACGTGGGGCGTCCCAACGAGACATGCTTGCAATGTCACAAGCCCACGGTTGCGACAACGGTGTCAACGCCAGTACCCGGTGGGACGGCTGGTGGTCCTCCAAAGATTCCGCATAGCACGGCTGGACGTGCGCAATGTCTGGGTTGTCATGGCACTGGGGCATCGGGCATTTCGCAAATTACCCAGTTCCACAAAGACTTTGGCTTTACGAACGCAAACTGTTTGACGTGTCACAAGCCCGCCACACCGGGCGAAGCAACGGCAACACCTTCGCCTACCGTTGCCCCTACGGTTGCACCGACGGCTACACCTACTACGCGCACACCATCGAGTTCAGCATCGTCTAGTGCGTCCAGTGCCACGCCGAGTGCCGCAACCTCCAGCGCGTCATCAACATCGAGCGTGACATCCGCGGCGGCGGGACTCAAGCCGTTGCCAGCCAGTCATGCGGGGCGCACAACCTGCACGGTTTGCCACGCCAACGGGGTCGGACCGAAATTGCCGGCGGATCACGCTGGTCGTACCGATGCCACGTGTACGGCGTGCCACAAGTAAAAAATGAATCGTCGGTTGCACATTCGATCTGAACGACGTCCAGAGATTCACGAGTACCTTGAAATCATTGCACAAAAAGCCAAGATGTTTTCATCCACGAAGGGCACCAAGGTCACGAAGAACGGAGAAATCTTCGTGTCCT
>DAOUAL010000009.1:0-23807 GCA_034433515.1 Anaerolineae bacterium
TGGTTCCGCGATGCCGCCTACTTGCTCAACGCACTCGACAAACTGGGTTATCACGATCAAGCGCGCCAAGTGATCGAAAAATTTCCGCGTCGTTTGCAAAAGGATGGCTACTTGTCCGCAACCGAAGGGGAATGGGACTCGAACGGCGCCGCGCTCTGGACGATGGTGGAACACGCTCGCCTGTCCGGCGACCGCGAATTACTCGCCCGGCATTACTGGTCAATGTTGCGCATGGCATCGTGGATCAATTCCAAGCGACAAAAGACCAAAGACAAACGACAAGCCAAGCCAGCGCATTATGGTCTCTTGCCCCCCGGACCCAGCGCGGAACATTTGGGGCCCAGCGATTATTTTTATTGGGACGATTTCTGGGGATTGGCGGGGCTGCGTGCTATGGCACAGACCGCCGAATGGCTCGCGCAAACCAGCGATGCCAAAACATTACGCGCCAATTATGAATCGTTTCGCGCTGATGTTGACGCCTCGCTCGCCCAAGCCGCTCAACGCCTCGGTCGCGCGGCGATGCCGGCTTCACCCTATCGTCGGCTGGATGCCGGGATGATTGGCAATCTTGTCGCGCTCTATCCCCTGCGCTTGTTCGATGCGAATGACCCGCGCATCGTGGATACGCTCAACGCGCTGAAAGAAAAAGCGTGGCTAGAAGATGCGTATTTCAATCACGTGGGGCATTCGGCGTTTGGCACGTACCTGTCATTGCACGTGGCGCAATGTTTGCTAATGCAACACAATCGCGAAGCGTGGAAAATTATCAACTGGGTCTTGCGCCACGCCTCGCCGACGTTCACGTGGGCAGAGGGCATTCATCCGCTCACGCGCGCCGGCGGAATGGGCGATGGTCATCACGGCTGGGCGCTCGCCGATTTTCTGCTCATCGTCCGCAACGCCTTGTTGTTGGAAGAAGACGATCATCTTGTCATCACACCCATCTTGCCGCCAGAATGGACCGCGGAGATGAACGTCATCAAGGTCGAGGACGCACCAACGTACTTTGGCAACGTTAGTTACACCATCGCGTTTGGCGAACGCACCGCCACGCTGGTCATCAACGGCGATTGGCGCGATGGGACGTTGAGATATATCGAATGGAATTTGCCATTTCCGTTGCGCGAGTTTGGCGGCGATGAAGGTGTCACCGGCATCGAAATGATGGGCAACACCATTCGCTTGCCGCGTGGCGTGCGGCGTGTGGTTGTGATGTGGTAATGCGTAAAATTATTTCGCTCAACGATTCCCATTGGCGCGTTGGTTCGGTTGCGCAAAAACCTTTTGGCAACATCAACGATCTCGCCGAGGTAACCGAATGGTTGCCGGCAACCGTTCCCGGCGACGTGCGGCTCGACTTGTTACGCGCCGGCACGATCAGCGATCCGTTTTACGCCGATAACAACGAATCATCGCAATGGGTGGATGCACGCGATTGGTGGTATGTCCGAGAGTTAGAGAAAGAGTTAGAGTTTACAAAGGGGGTGCGTGCGTTTCTAGTGTTCAATGGAATTGATTATCAGAGCGCAGTGTTTTGGAACGGCAAACAACTTGGGCAACACGTGGGAATGTTTTCGCGGCAAATCTATGAAATTCCGTTGCGCCTTGCCGCTCGCCCCGCGTCACTCGCCATTCGTATCTGGGGTTCCGATGCGCTTCCCAAGTTGCACCTCACACTCGCGCAAAAAATTTGGGCGCGCCTGATCAAACCCTTGTATCGCCCGCCCGAGCATCCGTTTCCAGATCGCTACGCCACCCTCAAATGCCAAATGCAATTCGGCTGGGATTTTGCGCCGCGTTTGCGCACGTGCGGCATCTGGGACGAGGCGCGTCTGGTCATCGCGCGTTCAGTGTTCATCCGCGATGTGTTCCTCAAATCGAAAATCCAATCCACAACGGCAAACGTGACGGCTGCCTTGACCCTCGATTCGGATCAAGATCAAAATGTGCGCGCGGTGTTCAAGGTACGGGGTAAAAATTTTTCCGACGATCCTCGTACCTTTGCTTTCGATTTGCATTTGCATCGCGGCACCCAAGTGCGTGAACTCGCGTTTGATTTAGACAACGCGCAACTGTGGAATCCCTGGGATCGTGGTGCGCCGAATTTGTACGAGATCGAAACGCACATCGAGACGGAAACCGGTGAATCGCTCGACTCGCTGGTTGAAACGTTTGGCATTCGTTCATTTGAACTTGAACGCATTGCGCCCCAGCGCGAGCCGTGGCAATTCGTCATCAACGGCGAACGCGAATTTGTGCGCGGCGCAAACTGGGTTCCGCTGGACGCGATTCCAGCGCGACTCACGCGCAATGATTACGCCGCGCGTCTTCAGCAAGCGCGCGATGCCAACATCAATTTCTTGCGCGTGTGGGGCGGCGGCTTGCGTGAAAAACGCGCCTTTTACGATCTATGCGATGAACTGGGCATTCTGGTCTGGCAAGAGTTTCCGTTTGCTGGCGCCATTTTGGATCGCTTTCCCACACATCGGGCACATCTGCAATTGATTCGTGCGGAATGCGGCGAGATCGTGCGCGCGTTGCGCAATCATCCCTCGCTTGTCGTGTGGTGCGGCGGCAACGAATTCAACACACGCGGGAATTATATCATCGTCAACCGATTGCGCGCGGTGGTCAAAGACCTGGATGGCACGCGCCCTTTCAAGCCGGCGTCGTCGTACCGCGACGAATCGCACAACTGGCGTGTGTGGCATCGTTTTGCCAATTTGCGCGATTATCGCCAAGATCGAACGCCATTCCTCAGCGAGTTTGGTTTGCAATCCCTGCCCAACTGGGAATCGCTGAAAAAATTCTTGCCCGCGGATGCCTTGACCGCGCCGCATCGTTTGTGGGAATATCATCACGCTGACTTGAAAAAACTGGGACGGTATGCCCAAAACAAAGGGCGAGAGGCGAGGAACGTCAAGGACTTTATTGACGCCACCCAACGCGCCCAAGCCATCGGTTTGCAAATTGCCATCGAACACATGCGCCGACGCAAACCACAAACTGCCGGCGTCGCTATTTGGCAACTCAATGATTGTTGGCCCTCGATTTCGTGGAGCGTGATTGATTATTATGGCGTCCCCAAGCGCGCCTATTTTGAATTGCAAAAATTGTACTCGCCCGTGCTTGCCTCCTTCGATTACGAGTTGATGCCGCGCCATTCCAGCGATACAGTTCACGGCAACTTGTGGCTCATCAATGATTTGCGCCAAGCGTTTGAAAACATCGAATTACGTGCCGAGTTGAATGGCAAAGAAATTTTTGCGCGCCGCGTCAACCTAGCACCCGATTCAGCGGAAAAGATCGCCGCACTTGCCCTCACCCTCGACGAAGGCGAAAATATTTTGCGACTCATCGCACGCGCCGGCGCACGCGTCCTCTCGGATCACACGTACGATTTGAACTTTTGCGATGTCGGCGAAATCGGTTTGCTCGATTGGCTGATGGTCGAAGCCGGCAAACGGTTAATGCGATGAAAATCGCTCTCAACGCACATTTCTGGGAACAACCCAATACCGGCAGCGGACAATACGTGCGTGCCTTATTGCACGCGCTCATTCACAACGACATTGAAAACGATTACGTGCTTGTTACGTCCCAACGTCGCTTGCTTGCCACACCACCGTGCGTCTCTGTTCATTCAACACCGGAAACATTGGGGCGTTCAAAAAACCTTGCCAAGGTCTGGTTTGAACAAGTTGCATTTGTGCGTGCGTGCCAACGCGAGGGCGCTCACCTGGCGCACGTGCCGTACTTTGCGCCGCCGTTGTTTCCCAGCACCCCTCTCATCGCCACGATTCACGACTTGATTCCGTTGATCCTTCCACTTTACCGCGGCTCGATTTTGGTGCGCGCATACACGCAACTCGTCGCCGCCGGTGCGCGGCGCGCGAATGCGATCATTGCCGATTCGGAATGGAGCAAGCGCGACATTGTGCAACGATTGCGGATTAATCCTGCGCGCGTGCACGTCGTCTATCTTGCCGCCGAGGAACAGTACGCGCCGGCGGATACGGCGTCCATCGAACAGGTTCGTCGCCAATATGCGTTGCCGGACAAGTTTATTCTGTACTTGGGTGGATTCGATCAGCGCAAAAATGTGCGCGTGATCATTCAAGCGTTTGCGCGCCTGCACGATTTACACGCCCAAGGGTATCGTTTGGTGCTCGGCGGTACGATCCTAGGACACGATTCAGAATTTTTCCCGAACCCGCGCCGCCTTGCGCGCGAATCGAATTTGCCGGACGATGCGGTTCGATTTATCGGCTGGGTGAAGGAAGAGGACAAGCCCGCGCTCTACTCTAGCGCGACCGCATTCGTCTTTGCATCGTTGTACGAAGGATTTGGTTTGCCGCCGTTAGAAGCGATGGCGTGCGGCACGCCGGTGATTTGCTCCAACGCATCGTCGTTGCCGGAAGTGGTGGGCGATGCAGCAATCACAGTTGACCCAAACGATGTGGCGGCGTGGGCAAATGCAATGCGAACCCTCTTGACCGATGAAACGCGCCGGCGTGAAATGCGTGAACGGGGTCTGGCGCAGGCGAAAAAATTTTCGTGGCGACGCTGCGCACAAGAAACGTTAGCGGTGTATCAATCAATTCGACGCCGCGCGCAATTTGATGTAGAATCACAACCGAGGTGACCCGATGAATATTTTAGAAACCGCACCGATTTCGACCGTGCGGCGCAATCACGGCATCGAACACGCGACGGTGCACATTCTCACGGCACGCAACCCCAACCTCCAATTGATCGGCCGCGCCGATACGACCGGGTTCAACATCTATGGCAACGTCCCTACCGAGGAGTTGGCAAGCGCAGCGCAAGAAGCCTTACTGCGTTTGCAAAACGGCGAAGCGGCACTGGCGGTCCATCCACGTTGCGGAACGAACCTCCTCATCGCCGGGTTGTTCACGGCAATCGCTGCCGTGCTGGCGTTGGGACGCAAGCCCAGTCTCAAGAAATTGCCGGACGTGATTCTCGCCACCACGTTCGCCGCGTACATCGCCCAGCCACTTGGTTTATCGTTGCAACAACACATCACCACTTCGCCGGACGCGCGCGGCGCACGCATTGTTGGCATCACGCCATCGCAATTTGGACAAATCCAAGTGCAACACGTGGACATCGCTTGGGATAACTAATGTATTACATTCTGCACGGCGAAGACGAACTCTCGCGCACCGAAGCCATCGCCAAGTTGCGCGCCAAAATGGGCGACCCGCAATTTGCCGATTTGAACACCACGCAATTCGACGGACGCCAATTGACGTTGGGCGAATTGCAACACGCGTGCGACGCGGTGCCGTTTCTGACTGACAAGCGGCTCGTTATCGTCGAAGGGATGCTCGCACGCTTTGATCCGCGCCGCGCCAAAAGCGATGACGATGCCGGCGAAATCGAGGAAGAAACGAATCCCACCCTCGCCAAAGATTTGATCGCGTATCTCGATCGCTTGCCAGACACGACGCGTTTGGTCTTCGTCGAATCGAAAACGCTCGCCAAGAACAATCCGGTGTTGAAACACGCCTTAGCCATCGGCGATGCCAAGCAAGTGTACGTCAAAGAATTTACCGCGCCCACCGAACGCGCCTTGCCCAAATGGATCCAAGATCGCGTCCAAGCCAAAGGGGGTACGATTGAACCCGGCGCGATCACTGAACTGGCAGCACATATCGGAACCGATTTGCGCTGGCTCGATAGCGAAATCGAAAAGTTGATAACGTATCGTGCCAACGAAACGATTCGCGCCGAAGATGTGCGTAGGTTGGTTGCGCCGGTGCGTGAATCGGATGTATTTGCGCTGGTGGATGCGATTGGTCGGCGCGAGACGCGAACCGCGCTCCACCTCTTGCACGACCAACTTAATCACAACGCCGCGCCGATTTATTTGCTCGCGATGATTACCCGCCAGTTTCGCTTGCTCTTGCAGATGAAAGACTTGGCGACGCGCGGACGAACGATGGTTGCGGCACGCGAGCAATTGAAACTGCATCCGTTCGTTGCCAGCAAAACGTGGAATCAAGCGTTGAATTTTTCCTTACCCCAACTCGAAGCGATTTATCAAAAACTTTTGGATACGGATGTGGCGATCAAGACCGGGCGGAGCGAGCCGGTATTGGCGCTGGATGTTTTGATTGTTGAATTGACACGATAAGAGGCGAGTCTGAGACTCGCCTCTGTTACTCTTCGCCAATGATCTTGAATTCGCGTGGTGCGCCTAGCATCGGGGCGTTCATCGGTGTAACGTAGGGTGGCGCATATCCGTACGGCATCGGCATGCTGGGTTGACCCGGTATATTTTGCGGCGGCGCAAAAATGATCATCGGTTGTTGCGGCACAAAGCGATGCGCGCCATAATCGTACCCAATTTCATTCGGCGTCGCGCGTTTGCCCCAATTTTGACTGGAGGCAATCACCAAGCCGATACTCACCGGAATACTTGCACTGATGCCACACACCGTGCCCACCACCACCGCCAGCGCATCATCCGAGAGGCGACTGCCGACCACGTACGCCAGCGCGACCGCAAAGGTAACCCCCACAATGATGATCCCGTTTTTCATCGCTCCTCTTTTCTGTCCGTTCATTACTTGACGCGATGCAACCAACCCCATCGCGAAGGTTTTTTCTGAACCAGCGTTTGACGCGCAGACAACGACTCGATTTCGTCGGGCGTGATGTACGCCGATTGAAAACGAATCACCTGTCCGCCGGCAATAAGCAAGAAATCGCCACGCCCGGCAAGTTTCTCTGCGCCTGTGCCGCCAATGCCGGCAGCAACCCGCGCATCATCGGTACTTGCCACGCGCCCCACTAATCGAACCGGAAAATTGGCTTTGACTAAACTCCCCACCACCTTAGCGGCTGGCTTTTGCGTACACGCGACAATCGAAAAGCCGGCACTGCGTCCGCGTTGCAACAATCGCGTCAAGGTCGCTTCCAACTCACCCCCACACGTTTGAAGCAGATCCGCTAGCTCGTCAATAACTACGATGATGCGCGGTCGTTCAATCATTTCACGATCACGTCGTTCCATTTCAGCAACCAGATAATTGAGGCGCGCCTGCGCTTCTGCCGAATCGCGCACAACGGGAAAGAGCAAGTGGGGCGCGCGTGCGAACGGTGCAAAGCCGGACCATTTGGGATCGAACAAAGCCAATTGCACATCGCGCGGTTTTTGATGACGAATGAGCGAGGCAATCATCGTGCGCGCGAGTTCGGTCTTGCCACTGCCGGTCGTGCCCGCAATCAAACAATGCGCCACATCGGGCGAGGAGAGCCGCAACAATAACGGCACCCCTTCGCTATCAATCCCCAGGATCGCGGTGCCGGGCGCATCCAGCGCGCGACGCAAATGCTCATCGTGTTGCAAACGTTGCGCGAGTTCGACCAGAGAGATAAATCGCGCATCAGTGCGCGGCACTTCGATGCTGAGCGTACCGTTACTGCGCGTGAGCCGCGCGCTCGGTGTTCCCAGTGCCAAGGCGACCTCCTCGGTGAGCGATTCGAGTTTGCTGAGCCGGGTGTTGGCGGCGGGCGCAAGATGAAATTGGATCGTGCGTGCGGTCAAGCGCCCGCCCCACACGCGCACCGGCGCTTTATGCGCTGCCAACACCATTTCGATCTGGTCGGCTTGGAAATCCAACGTTCGTTTTTCCATCATGCCCAATTCGCCATTGGCTAATCGGTCCAGCCCACGCGTTTTTCTTCGCCCACAACTCGGGCAAGCGGACGCGTTTCAATTGGCTGAACTACCTCGTTCGCGTCCGATTTTTTGCTTGCCCCATTTTTGGCGAGCCATTCTTGCAATTGAATAATTTTTTGCGCGACGATATTCGACCGTTTGTCTGCCACCGGCGATGGCGTGGTTGGCGCGGCGACGGGCACCGAGGGAAGAGTTGGCGCGACGGGTTGAGGTGCCGGCGCAGGCGCACCTCGCACGCGATTCGTCCGGCGTCGTTCATCCGGCGCAACGGCGGGCGGACGTTCGATGGTTATCACCGAATCGGTGGAGACCAGGGCGTGGCGCAACGGACAGCCGGCACAATCGCGCGGGGAATGAATGGGCACCACTTTTTCCGCGCACGCGGCGCGTTGCAGCAAGATAGATTGTTGTGCAAAATCGTCCCAGACTTGGGTCTTGCCATTGCCCCAGCGGACGATGATCGGTGGACGCGATTGATTGTCGAGCGTGGCGCGGAGATGCGTGCAATTGATTTGCGCAATTGGACACGCGCGACAAATATTCGGCGAGACTTCGCGGTCGCCGGTCTTGATCTTGTCACAAAGAATGTGCCCCTCATCTCCTACCTGACGATAGGGGCAAGGTTTGAGACTCACACGCACTCCCGTGAATCGAACGCGAGAAAGCTGAGACAAGCGAGGTTCGGTTCCAATTAGAACTAGTGTTCTATTTGGGATTATAAATCAGAACAAGCGTTCTGTCAAGGGGGTACGGGCTAATTTGACCTTAAAAATCGAGACCGTAGCACGCCCACCGATTCACTAACCGCAGAGGCACAGAGAGCGCAGAGTTTAACATTTTTTCTCTGCGGTCTTTGCGGTCGAGTTGAGATGATTGGCGGTCGCCATGCTACACTGTCTAAAAATCTTGATGAAAAAATGGGCCGTGTGCCTTAATTTGCGGCAGAACCACACAGAATTTTTTCTGTGTGGTTCTGCGTGTTTCTGTGGCTGGATCTTAGGCGGGGAGTTTTTGGAGTTGGCGAACGACCAGAACCACCTTGCCCTGAATCACCACGTTGCGCGCCTCGGCATAGAACGGCTTCATGGTGGGATTCATGGGTTGGAGGCGGATGCGCCCTTTTTCGCGATATACGCGTTTGAGCGTCGTCTCGTTTTTGTCGCGGAGCCACACGGCGCACATCTCGCCGTTCTGTGCGGTCTCGGCACGTTTCATCACCACAATATCGCCATCGTTGATCAGCGCATCAATCATCGAAGTGCCCTTGACTTTGAGCGCAAAGATGCCTTCGCTGTCGGGAATGAGATCGCGCGTGAGGGTCAGGGTATCGAGCGGTTCGAGTCCACTTTCGGGCACGGGAATGGGTGAGCCGGCGGCGATGGTACCGAGCAAGGGAATTTGAACGGCGTGAATCGAATCCCCCCCCAAGGACTTGACAGGTCCGCCCACAATGCGCAATCCCCGCGAGACTTCTTTTTCGCGTTGAATCAACCCTTCGCGCACGAGAATGTTGAGATTATAGTTGACGACCGAGGTGGACGAAATGCCTACATGGCTGCCGATCTCGCGAATCGTTGGCGGTCGTCCCTTCTCGCGCGTGAATTTGTTGATGTAATCGTAAATCTTTTGTTGTCGTTCCGAGAGTGCCATCGAGCCCTCCTTGGTGCGGGTCGAAAATCTGTTCGCACACACCGAACATTTGTCCATATTATACCACGAACGCTTGTTCTGTGTCAAGGGGTTTGACTTTCGCGAGCATTTGCCCGAAAATGAACGTATGGCTGAATGGATTCGGACGTTTATCGCGATCGAATTGAACGAGACGCTGTATCGCGCGCTGGGGGAGGTGCAAAATCGGCTCAAGCGCGATCATGCCGCGCGCCTGATTCGCTGGGTTGCGCCGGAGAACATCCACATCACGCTGAAATTTTTGGGCGACGTCGAAGCAAATCAATTACCTGCCCTGCACAATGCGCTGGTGAAAGCGTGTGAGAACACGCCACCTTTTGCGCTAACGCTTGCTGGCTTGGGTGCATTTCCAAATACCAAACGCCCAAACAATCTTTGGGTCGGCGCGACTGGACAAGTGGAAATTGCCGCGCAACTCGCGCAAAAGATTGATGAGGCGTGCGCGGCGTTCGGCTTTCCGCGCGAGACGCGACCGTTCACAACTCACCTGACCTTGGGGCGCGTGAAAAAGGAGGTATCGCCTAGCGAACGTGCGTCCATCGGTGCGATGGTGGAAGCAGTGCACGTGAATGCATTGGGCGATTTGCGCGTGGATCATGTGAGTGTGATGAAGAGTGAGCTGCGCCCAAGTGGTAGCGTTTATACCCGATTGTACGCTATCGAACTCTATGCGTGAAATTCTAATCTCGGTAATCGGTGCTGGCAAATGTGATGAAAAAACATACGCGCTCGCCGAACAAGTGGGGCGCGAGTTGGCTCAACGGGACGCCACCATCGTTTGCGGCGGCTTGGGCGGCGTGATGGAAGCCGCGTGCAAAGGTGCCAAACAGGCCGGCGGACGTACCATTGGCATCTTGCCGGGCATTACTCATCGCGAGGCAAATCCGTACGTGGACATTCCGATCGTTACCGGCTTGGGCGAAGCGCGCAATGTGATCGTCGTCCGCACGGGACGTGCGGTTATTGCGATTGGCGGCGAGTACGGCACGTTAAGCGAAATTGCGTTTGCGTTCAAGTTTGGAATTCCGGTGATCGGCTTGGGCACCTGGCAACTGGCACGCGGCGACCAGCCGTGGGGAATTATTCCCGCGTCTGACGCACGCGATGCCGTCGAAAAAGCATTTCAAGCGATAGGTTCGATGAAATGATTTTCAGAGATCGTTACGACGCTGGACAACAGTTGGCAGAACAACTGAGTTTTCTCAAAGATCAACCGAACGTCATCGTCCTGGGCATTCCGCGCGGCGGCGTGGTGGTTGCCGCCGAGGTCGCCCGCGCGCTGAATGCACCGCTGGATGTTTTCCTCGCGCACAAACTGGGCGCACCGTTCAATCCGGAACTCGCCATCGGCGCGGTAACCAGCACCGGCGAAATCTTGCTCGATGAGTTGTTGGTACACGAACTAGATATTTCAACCGATGAGATCGCGCGCGAAGCCGAACACCAACGGGCTGAAATTGAACGGCGAATGCATCTGTACCGGCAAAACCGTTCGCCGCTCGATGTGCAAAACAAGACCGTCGTCCTGATTGACGACGGCGTGGCAACCGGCTCGACCGTGTTGGCTTCGTTGCGGGCATTGCGCCAGATGCGTCCCGCCAAATTGATTCTCGCGATTCCGGTGGGACCCGCGGAAACAATGCATCGGCTGGCGCGCGAATGCGATCAACTCATTGTGCTGGCAACGCCAGAACCATTTTGGGCAGTGGGTCGGTTTTACGCGCAATTCGGACAAACGAGCGATGAAGAAGTGATCGCGTTGTTGGAAAAACTCCAAACGTAAGACGCGCTACGCGTTCGCTTTCCGATAAAAGCACAACAGCGTGCTGCCGTACTTGCGCTGATCGCACAACTCCAAGTTGGTCAGCGCAATTTCTCTGTACTCTTTGGGATGAATCTGTGCCACCACCACGCCGCGGTCTGCCAATAACGTGCTGGCATCGAGCGCAACGAGCGTGTCAATCCACAAGCCCTTGTATTGCGGCGGTGCGACGTAAATCAGATTGAATTTTTCGTCCGGCGCGCGGCGGATAAACTTGAACACATCTTGCCGGACGATGCGCGCGCGCGGCATCAATTGCGTGGTTTCCAAATTGGTGCGAATCGCACGTAACGCCGCGTGATCCAACTCCACAAACGTCGCCGCGCGCGCGCCGCGGGACAACGCTTCGATGCCCACACTGCCCGCGCCGGCAAATAAATCGAGCACGTTCGCATTAACGACGCGCTCACCCAGGATGTTAAAGAGATTTTCTTTGACGCGATCGGTAATCGGTCGCGTTGCCGTGCCCGCCGCTTTGAGCGCACGCCCTTTGGCGGTTCCCGCAATCACACGCATACCATCATCCCCCCTTACTGCAACTCGCGAATCCACTGTTCGATTTCGTTGCGATGCGGTGTGGTCTTGTCCAACTCTAGATATTTTTGGAAATCGGCAATGGCTTGTTCTTTGAGATTACGCAGACGATACGCTTGACCTCGATTAAGGTACGCCATAGCAAAACTGGGGTCAACTTCGATGGCTTTGGTGTAATCGGCAATCGCTCGATCCAAATCCCCTTTTTCTTCGTACGCAATGCCGCGATTGTTGTATGGCTTGGGGGAGCCGGGGGCAAGTTCAATCGCTTTGGTAAAATCGGCGATGGCTTGATCGGCTTGCCCTTGGCGATAGTAGAGAATGCCACGATTGTAAATCGCGCGCACATACCTGGGATCAATTTCGATGGCTCGCGTATAATCGGCAATCGCTTGATCCAGATCGCCCCGGTCTTCGTACGCGATGGCACGATTATAGTACGCATCGGTGTACGTTGGGCTGAGCGTAATCACCTCGGTATAAAATTCGATGGCTTGATCAAGGTTGCCGGCGTTGTAGGCTTGCTCCGCTTTGCGAAAAGCGTCCAGCGCGCCGGGCACAAGTGTTGCTATCGGCGTCGGCACAGCCGTTGCGGTTGGCGTGGGCGTTGGCATACACGCCGAGACCAAGACTATTACACTCAAGCCAAACCAGAGATGCCGCATTTTTCCCTCTCCACGTTGTTGAGCACAAGATCGGCAGTTTATTTCTTGTCCCACGAAAACTTGCGGGTAAAAATCGGAATCTTTTTCACTGCGGCGATGGTCAACGTGCGATCACCTTCAAACGAATCGTACCACGCCGCGCCTTCCAATTGCCCCGCCAAAATCCATGGACAGAACGCCAAAAGGTAATCGGGCAATGGCGAGCCGTCGGAGAGTTTGCCCTCCAAAAACCATCGGAATAGTTCAACATGATATTGGGCGTGCAACTTGTCATCCACCATCGGAAAGCGGTTGTCATCCGTCGCTTTGTATTTCCAGCCACCCTCGCCGGCAATGAACGGTGGCACAAAACCGATCTCTTGCTGGAAGACCTCGACAAAGACGCGAAACCCCAACACGCCATTATCATCTTCGACGTAATTCGGCGGGTGATTCAAGCCGTACGGATGCGGCACAAAAAACATTCGCGTAAAGAGGCGTTCGCCTTTTTGGGCTTTGACGGTTTGCAGAAACACGCGCAACCATTCTTCATCGAGCACTTGGAGACCGACATAACCGCCGGCATTGTAAACATCTTTTGCCATTTGCACGGCGTACGGAACCCACTCATCGCGATTGACCTCGCGGCCATCCCACTCCTCCCCCGTGTCCGGCTCATTGTAAACTTGCATATACGGCGGCAAGCCGATCTCTTTCAAGATTTGAATATCGCGATCCCACGCATAGTAGCGTTGATACGCACGCAAATAACGTCGCCACACCGGGACGATGCCGGCGGCTTTGAATTGTTGTGCCGCTAGCCGCAACTGATTCTCATCAGAATAAATCGCCAGCACCCAGCGCATCTGCAAATCTTTCAGGCGCGGAATCTGAATATCGAAATCTCGCTGGCTGAAATACCCCGTCGGCAAGAAATGGATACACCGTCCGTTATCGTTCGCTGGACGGGGCCAGTCGCGCAGGGTCATCGCCGGCAAATCGGTGCGCAAGGGCAACACGGCAACCGATGCTGTTGCTGGAACGACTGTGGCGGTGGCGTTCGGCATCGAAGGGGTGGGAAGCGGTGGGGTGGCGGCAGGCGATGCCACCGCGATGGCAAAGCGGGTTGGGGTGAGCGTTGCTGCATCCCCTTGGCCACCTTGCCCCACTCCCATCGGCGAACACGCGAACAGCGCAACGGCAATCAAGACCAGCATTGCGCTAATGACGTTCAAAGATTTTGGCATTTCCACTTTTCCTTTCAGGGACATTATAACACGAATTGAAAGCATCCGCCGCGTGTGCTATAATGCCGCGCGATGCAAAACGATGAAATTCACACCGTGATCAATATTCTGCGCCGCGCCGCGCGCGAATGGCGGCTGCCCTACGTTACCGAAATGGCACAAACCCGGCGCGACCCGTTCCGCGTTCTCATCTCGACGATGCTGAGTCTGCGCACCAAGGACGCAGTAACCGAAATCGCTTCGCAAAAATTATTTGCGCTCGCTGATACGCCGGCCAAAATGCTGCGCCTCACGCCACGCCAAATCGAAAAAGCGATTTACCCGGTGGGCTTTTATCGCACCAAGGCACGCAGCATTCACCTCGTCTGCCAGCAATTGATCCAGAATTACCAAGGGCGCGTGCCGGACGAAATCGAAGAGTTGATCAAACTCCCCGGCGTGGGACGCAAGACCGCCAACTTGGTGCTGACGTTGGGCTATGGCAAGTTGGGTATCTGCGTGGACACGCACGTGCATCGGATTACGAATCGGTGGGGGTATGTGCAGACCAAGACGCCGGAGCAAACGGAAATGGCGTTGCGCGAAAAATTGCCGCGCGCGTACTGGATCGAAATCAACGATGAGTTGGTTGCGCTGGGTCAAAATGTTTGCCATCCCACATCGCCAAAATGTTCGATTTGTCCGGTGCGCGAGTATTGTGATCGCGTGGGTGTAGTAAGGAGCAGGTAATTGGGGAATTGGGTGATTAGGTGATGGAGTGATTAGGTGATGGGGTGATTAGGTGATGGGGTGATGGGGTGATTGGGAATGAATTGGCACCGATGGTTTTTCGAGTCTCAGTATCGTTTTTCACGACCGCCGTGGGATAGCGGGGTAACACCGCCCGAGGTTGTTGCCTTTGTCAAAACGAATCCGCAACGCGGGCGCGCGCTCGATCTGGGTTGCGGCACCGGCACAAATTCGATTTTTCTTGCGCAACACGGTTACCACGTCGTCGGCGTTGATTTCTCATCGAAAGCGATTGCGACCGCGCGTCAAAAAGCCACACGCGCCGGTCTCACGATTGATTTTCACGTCGCCGATGTAACCCGGCTCGATTTCTTGACCGAACCCTTCGATTTCGTACTCGATATCGGTTGCCTGCACGCGATTGAGCCGGCGGGTCGCGCACGGTACGTAGTCCGAATTCGGAATTCGGAATTCAGTGTTCAGTATTCAGTATTTAGAAATGAGGAGGCAAGATGGATTTGGGATTGAATGGTAAGGTTGCACTAGTCGCCGGTGCAAGCAAAGGATTGGGTAAAGCCGTGGCGCTAGGGTTGGCGCGCGAAGGGGCAAAGGTGGCAATTGTTGCCCGCGATCAAGCGCGCATTGAAAATGCAGCAAAAGAGATTCGCGAGCAAACCGGCGCATCGGTGCTTCCCCTCATCGCCGATGTAACGATGCCAAACGATGTTCAGCGCGTTGTGGATGAGACGGTCAAACAATTTGGCGCGTTACACATTTTGGTTACGAATGCTGGCGGACCACCGCCCGGCACCTTTGTCGCGCTGACCGATGAGCAATGGCAGAACGCGGTGAATCTCACCTTGATGAGTGCGGTGCGGTTATCGCGCGCGGCGATTCCGTGGATGCAAGCGCAAAAGTGGGGACGCATCGTTCACATTTGCTCGTACTCGGTCAAGCATCCCATCGAAAACTTGATGCTGTCGAACTCGATTCGCGCGGCGGTGGTGGGATTGAGCAAGACCCAAGCCATCGAATTGGGGAAGGATAATATCTTGGTCAATAGCGTTTTGCCGGGCTGGACGATGACGGAACGGGTAGAGCAATTGATGCAGGATCGTGCCAAACGCGCAAATACCGATGTGCGCGCGCAATACGCAGCAATCGAAAAAGAGATTCCGTTGGGAAGGATGGCAAAACCGGAAGAGTTTGCGAACGCGGTGGTTTTTCTCGCTTCCGAACGTGCCTCGTACATCAATGGTGTGGCGTTGCTGATAGATGGAGGCGCGGCACGCACGGCGTTTTGAGTGTCCCATCATAAAGCAAGACACTTTGTGGCGAACCTCCCGGCAAATGGATTTGCCTGCATCTGCGCCCCCCAAAAAGCGCGTACAGACGAGTCGGTGCCTCGTCTCTACCAGCCGACGCAGGTCGGCTTCGGGTGGTGATCGCAAGCGTTCACGCAGAGAACTCGACCATTCATCGAAATCAAAAGAGCATGAACGCTTGCGATTGCAGTAGTTTTAACCACCCGTCAGTAGACTTAAAGCCCTAACCGGCAGATGAATAACTCTTCTTACGCGGTCTCTAGCGATTTACCGCAAAGAACGCCAAGGACGCAGAGCGAAAAATGTTTTTTCTGCTGCGCTCAGCGGTGAACGTGCGTAACATCAGTGAATCATACAAATTGCCGCGAGTTCGCTCGCGGCAATCGAATGATTGCGATATTTGGAGGGTTGGCATCAATTTCCAGTCGTATTCACCCCTTCGATGAACCAGCCCCCTTTGAGTTGCGTAAGAAAAAAGCGATATTCAATGCCATCCACGCGCACGCGGGCAGTTGCTTTTTCTACGCGCGGATCGTCCATTGGCATGGTTACATATTTGCCGGTGGCATCCATCCCCGAATAGGTAATCTCGCCCACAATGAATTGTCGTTTCAGAGTGATCCACTCGTGTACCATCTTGCGCACATTCGCGGCATAGCCGCTGGATTGTCCCGGCAGATTCGTTGCCCAATAGGACATGGCGTCTTCCAAATCGCCGATGGCAACGGCGCGGATAAACTCGTGAAGCATCGTTGCCGCCTCGCTGGAACTGTCCGGTGGAACAAGGTTCGCGAGGGTGGGAGTTGGCACCGCAATCGCTATGCGCGTGGGTAAAGGAACTTGGGTCGGCGGCGGGGTTGGCGAGGCAAAGAGCGTTGGCACGGGGACCCTCGAACAGCCGATAGCGAACAACATTGTCAATGTCAATGAACCAATCGCAGACAAGCGGATTTTCATTTCAACACTCCTCGATAATCCGATTCTATTCTAGAGACGTTTGTCTGCGCTGCCCAGTTCCATTCGGACAGACCAACAGCCACACTGATCTTTGCAATCGCAGATTACCGAACGATGAGCAACACTGAATCCGATCAAGCCAGCGCTCAAGATACGCCGACCGATTCAGAATCCGTGAGAAAAAAGAAGAAATTACAACGAGGGTGGCAAGGCAAAGATTAGCACGTCTGCAAACTCATCCGGCTGGAGTTGCTCGAATTCTTTTTGCGGCACTTTGATGTACTGCCAGTGTATCCCGGTCAACCGCGTCGCGTTCTCACACCAGAGCATTGCGGCGCGGTCTTTGTTGGCGACATCCACATCTTCACGCCCTTTGGTTTCGATCAAGTAGTGGGTATCATTCGACATCACGGCTACGAAATCGGGTTCGTAGTAACGCAGGTTATTGCTCGCGTCGGTGTACTCAATCGCAAAGCCGAATTGTTCGGGCAACTTCGAACGCGGTCACATCGCGCGCATCTTCCAGAAACTTGGCGAATGCTTGCTCGAACTTGTTACCGCACGGTACAAGGTTGAACACGGTCTTGGTCGCTTCGATGGTTGGGCGCGAGTACGGGAACGGCGGTGTCTCGGAAAGCTTGCGTCCTTGATTCAAGAGTTGCGGCACGAGTTCTTGCACGACGAGTGGGCGCAGTGCATTGACGAACGTTTTGACCGTGACGTACTGCGCGACGTTCGTCGCCATCGCTTTGATAATCACGGGGTCGTCCAAGTCTACGCGTTCGCCAAACGCGCGCGTCTCCAAAAACTCGCGCACTTTGGGCGCAAGCGCGGCGAATTGCGCGGGCAGCTTCACATCTGCCGCAATGCGCCGCGCATAGTACGAAATGACTTCTTGCGCCGTTTGCACTTCGGGCAAGGTATACTCGCGTTCGACAATTTTCTCCAGCGTGAGCAGGTCGTACCCCTCGTAGCGGAAATGCTGCGCGGTCGCGTCGTTGGCTTTGCGCGGGAGTTTGGGACACGACATCGCGGCAATGTCGAGCGCGGCGATTTCTTCGGCAAGCGTTTTCTTGCGCGTGAGAATCGGGGAGAGGACTGGCAGCGCAATGTCCTTGTCCATCTTGGCGGGGTCGGGAAAAATTTTGACGATGACGAGTTTGTCTTTGCCGACCTCGAACGTATCGAATGCGATTTCTTCTTCTTTCTCAAGTTGCTCGACGAACTCGACAAATGCTTTGTTGCCGATGACGTCCACGCGCTCGACGTAATCGGTCGTGCGGTGGAACATCAAGCGCAGACCGCGCCCGATGGTTTGTTCGGGCAAGATGTTGGCTTTGGAGGTGTACGGGCGCAAGCCAACGACGACGGTTACATTTTCCACATCCCATCCTTCGCGCAGCATCAACACGCTGACAATCGCGTTGACGGGATTATCAGGATCGTCCACTTGACGCGCGGTCTGGCGCGCTTTTTCCAAATCACCTTTGACAATCTCGCCTGCGCGATTGGTGTGAATGACCAACAGTTGATCACCGCCGAATTCGGAGGGATACTTGCGCTGTAAATCTTCGGCGACGTCGTCGGCTTCGGCGGTGTCATTCATCATCACAAACAGCACCGGCTTTTTGCCCAGCGGTTTCAATTGTTCACGATATTCGCGCCATCGTTCGACGCCGGCGGTCAAGTACGCTTTGTAGCGCGTGCTGGCAATCGTTGACCGGGCTTCTTGAATGTTGCGCGCGATGCCTTTGATGGGACGTTTGACGATTCCATCGGCAATGGCTTGCTTGAGCGAATAGTCGTACACCGTCCAGGTGAACAACGCGCCTTTGCTGTAGCGCGGGGTCGCGGTGAAATCGAGTTGCGCGATGAGACCGGACAGGTTTGGGAACCCTGCCAGGTCTTGATGCAGCCGTCGAATGACCTTGTTCCACTCGCTTGCTTCGTCGTGGGTGTGGTGCGCTTCATCGTTAATCACCATCACGGGCACGCGGCGTGCGACGATGCGCTTGTCGAAATCTTCGACCGCGATGTTTTGCGCGGGCGGTTTGTGTCCAAGCACGGCGGTGATTTCTTCGCGTTCGTTGTCGTCGCCGTTGTTCGCGCGTTCGTAGAATTGCTGGATGTTGGTGAGGTAGAGCGCGCCTTGCGAACTCGCGCGTTCGGGGTCGCCGCGCATATAGCAGTCGAAATCCCACAGTATTCTGAGGTCGGGCGGGATAATCGGATCGGTGCGGAAAATTTTGCCGTTCGCAAAATCTTTTTTCAGGCGTTCAAAGACGATTACGTTCGGCGCGATGAGCAAAAAGGTTTTGGCGTAATCGTCGCGCGGTTCGTTGACCGCGTTGAAATATTGCCACGCGATTGCGAGCGCCATCACTTTGGTCTTGCCGCTCCCGGTCGCCATCTTGACGCAATAGCGCGCGAAATCGTCGTACTGCAACAGGCGCAAGTCCTGGTGCCCTTGCGCGTACTTTTCGATCAAATCTTTGTGACGCCGCACGCCCGCGACTTCGTACAGGTAAATCAGCGTTTCGGTGGCGCGGCGTTGCGCGTCCCAGAATTTGAAAGCGGTTCGATTGGGCAAGCGGTGAGGCGTTTCGAACCAAAAGTTGAGCAACTTGCGCGTCGTCTCGGTTGCGCCGGCATAATTCGACGCGCGCCATTCGTTCACGGCTTGTTCGATGGCGGGGACACACGGCGCGGTTTTGAGACGCGCGTCCACGAAACTCGTTTGGGTGGGGGATGCTGGTTTGCGGCGCGGCATTGCGTTTAACCTCGTTTCAAACTGGCAGGCGGCAACAGCGCGCGCACCTGTTTGCGAACGCGCCGCGCAATTTGAACGGCGCGCTTGGCTTCCGCTAATGGGATGGTTTCATAATCGCCGGGGTAGCGCGTGGACACAGCGTAATCCGTCAAGAGTTCTTGCTCAGACGGCGATATATCGGGACGGATCGTCCCCGGTAACATTCGCATCAATTCGCTGATGTGGTGCGTTCTGGAAATATCTTTGCCCTCGAAGACGAGCAGCGCCTTGAGATATTTTTCGACGCATTGTTGCGCGTGGAAACACACCGTATCGGTGGGACACGCTTTCCCCAGCTTCAACGTGTGCGCCGCGTTTTTCAAATCGTTCTCGGCTTTTTCTACCCATTGCCGAACGACGTGCAAAGTTTCAGCGTGAACGGGCATAGAGCACCTTGCCTTCCTGTAGTGCAGGCTTGATGATCGTGCCGACGACGTGGCGTCGCTGCGCGAGTTCTTCGGGGGTCGCCACGACGATGTCTTTGGGGACGCGAATATCATGCAACGCGATGCGCATCTCTACTCGCTTGGCGCGTTTAGAGCCGTGCAACGGTAACACGACGAGCAAATCAATGTCGCTGTCGGGACGCGCGTCGCCGCGCGCGTGTGAACCGAAAAGAATGATTTGCTCTGGATTGAAGCGACGAACGAGCCGCTTGACGATGCGATTGAGCGTGCGGTCGAGTTTATCTTGTTTCTTCATCCCACCTTCACCTTCATCGTCTTGGTCGTATCGTTCCCCAAAATGTCAATCACTTTGACGACAATGGTGTACTCCCCTGGCGCAGCGTATTCGTGCGCGACCGAAAGTTGCAATTGGTTGTGCTTGCGCGTGCGGTACGCCTGCCATTCGTTGTGGAACGCATCGCCCTGGTTGTCCCAATCAATCGCCCAATAGTCAATCCACTGCGACCAATGCTTGATGGCGCGCTGAACGTCTTGCGGCACGTCGTCGGGCGGGATGACGAAATCGGTGAGCGTGAGCGTGACGGTTCGTTTCGATGTTTTGACCTTGACCGACAACGCGGCGAGTTCAAAGAAATGGATTTCTTCGCGCGGAACACGCTTGTCCATCACATCGCGCGGGATGCGCAAAAAGCGCAAGTTGACGTTGGCGCGCGCGGCTTGCTGCACCGCGACCTCGTTCAACTCGAATGCGAAATCCCAGCCCAGCACATCCACGCCGTTCGTCGTCGGCGCGTCCGCGCCGGTGCCAATCGCGCGCTTGAATTCCGTGACGATGTTCGACACGTCGCCGACGGAAACCGGCGAATCCACCGCGCCAACGTGCACCATCCGCCCGCCTTTGATGCCGTGCAGCCAAGTGTAGCCCGCGAGGGCGCGCGCTTGGAACAATTCGAGGATGAGTTGGCGATAATTCTGGATGCGCGCTTCCGCGTCGTTGCCAAACTCGGCGGCTTGCCAATGTTGCCGCTCGTACTTGCCGAGGTTTTGCACGACGAACGGGCGCACGTTTTCGATGGAGAGGAGACGCTTGCGCGTGGTGTGAATCGCAAAGCGACTCAGGTCGCACGCGATCCAACGGCGATTCAGTTTTTCCGCGACGACGGCGGTGGTGCCGCTGCCGACAAAACAATCCAGCACCAAGTCGTTTTCGTTGGACGATGCGCGGATGATGCGTTCAAGCAGGGCTTCGGGTTTTTGGGTGGCGTAATCCACTCGCTCAATTGCTTGTGAATTTACTGGGAGCACGTCTGTCCAAATTGATTGCACTGCTGGTCCCTGCATTTCATCCATATAACGAACGTAGCGCGGCGTCTTTCCACTTGTAAAGACAATTCTGCCTTGTTTCATCAGCTCGTCAATCTTCTCTTGTGAGTAACGCCAGTGCGTCCCTTTGGGAGGTGTTAGTACTTTGTCTCCGAATTTTCTGGCGGGCCCTGATCCAGAGGCAGAGAGTGACGATAATTGGTATCGCCGTCCCTGCTCGTCAACCTGTGTGTAATGGGACTCTTTATACTCCTCGCTCAGTCCAGTGAACATTTGATTGAAAACGTAATTCTCGGTCTTGACATAGAAGAAGATTACGTCGTGAATCGAACCAAATTTCTTCGGGTCGTTGTGGGGCAAAGAGCGTTTCCAGACAATTTCGTTCTTGAAGTTGTCCTGTCCAAATACTTCGTCCCACACTGCCTTAGCATAATGCCCGATGTGATAATCCAAATGCACGTAGATACTTCCATTCTCCGCCAGCAACTCGCGCAATAAAACCACCGTCTCGTAAAACCACTGCAAGTAGGAATCCATCCCACGTTCCCACGTGTCGCGGTACGCTTTCATCTCAATCACGCTCGGCTCTGTGACAAAACTGGTCGTTTCGTCTTCGTCGGTTTCGGGATGGTCGGGGATTGTCGCAGTAAATGAAAAAATCCGCGCCCACGTTAAAGGGCGGGTCAATGTAAATCAAGTTCACCTTGCCCGCAAATTCTTCGAGGAGAGAAGGGAGCACGTACTTTTTATCGCCCCAAATCAAGCGGTTGCGCCATTCGGGGTCGCGTCCCGCGCTAAAGAGGTCGAGCGCGCGCTGGCGCGCTTGCGCGGACTCGTTCACGGTCTCGACCGTCTGAAACGGCAACGCGACGCGGAGGGGTGCGACGCGCTTGCCGTCTTTATCGTACTTGCCGTCCCAGATGAGTTCGGTCATTGGCAACCCTTTCTTCCATCATCACAGCGGATTCATTTCTTTTTCATTTTTGAATATTCAGAGATCGTAGGGCAAATTTCCAAATTTGCCCTACGAACCAACCGTTTCGGGCATTGATTGCTCACGGGAAGGTCTCCTGCGCCAAACGCATGACATCGCTGAAACACAAACGCCCGCGCCGGTACTTGACCAGTCCGCGCGGGCGTGGTACGCAATCTCGCTGAGGTGGTCACAGCACCTTGGGCGATTCGAACAATGATATGTAGTTACCACTATTCTACTATAAAATACCGTTTCCTCAAACTATTCTATTTGATCGCCCACCAGTCTATTTTGCCATAGAGCATAGCGAACATAGAGAGAAAAAATTCCTCGTAACCATTCAGGGGTCATTGCGAGGAGGCGTTTTGTGCCGACGAAGCAATCTTTCAAAGCATCCCCTAGATCAACGTTGAGAGATTGCTTCGCCGCTGTGCGGCTCGCAATGACAGATCGGGCTGAACGGTTGCAATTCCTCTATGTCCTCTACGGGCTCAGATAGGAGCAATCACCAAATCCTATGGTCTCTCCTCACGCCAACTCACGGAAAATTTCCGCCGCACTTGATTGTCAAGATCGTATGATCGCCGCCGTCCATCCACTTGAGCGTGCGATAGAACGGATCCGGCGTGTCGTTGTACGTTACTTGCGTGTGCGCATTCTCGCGCGACCGACAATCGGCAAGATGATTGCGCAAGCCGGGCACCCAGGGACCCACTCTGATCTCGTTAAAGCCGGCTTTCAACTCGGCGGGGGAAGGCGAACTTTGCGTTGCGCCGCCTGTGTCCGGCGGAAACGTCATGGCGATCTTGTACTTGCCTTGCGGTGTACTCGCTGCTGAATTGGTGTTGCACAAGCCCACGCGGAAATAACGCGGCTCGGTATCCCAAACTAAATCGGTGGCTGGGTAAACGTACATCACGTAAATATCCGGCGCGGCTTTGGCGGCAAAGTTGGCACAGATTTGGGCGAGACTGGGAGTGGCGCTGGGTCCCGCCGGCGGCTTGGTTGCCGTTGCCGTCCGCGTGCGAACTTGAGTCGGCGAGGCGCTGGGACGCGGCGTAATCGTACGCGTGCTCGTCGGCAAAGGAGTGGGCGTCAACGTCGCCGTCGAGGTGGGCAAAGCCGTTGCTGTGCGCGTGATCGTTGGCGTGGACGTTGCGGTTGATGTTGGCGTAGGCGCAAACATGGGTACCACAGAACATCCGCCGAACAAAAAGGATAAACCCGCTAAAAGAAAAAACATTCGTTTCATTCGTTTTGACCTATGATTTGAAGTAATTCACCGCTGAGATTGCCGCCGCTCACGATCACCCCCACCCGCTTGAGATTGGCTGGAATACGATTCTGCATCACGGCGGCAATTGGTACCGCGCCGGTTGGTTCAACGATTATCTTCATTCGTGGAATCACAAAACGCAACGCGGCGATAATCTCTTCGTCGCTGACTAGGACGATCTCGTTCACCAACTCGCGCATAATCGCAAAGGTGAGCGTGCCAATCGCTTGCGTGCGAATGCCATCCGCAATCGTGGTGGGCGGTGCGATGTGAACGATTTCGCCGCGCGCGAGCGATTGCTTGGCATCGTCCGCACCCAACGCTTCCACGCCGATGACTTGGATCGAAGGGCGCA
>DAOUAL010000010.1:0-12829 GCA_034433515.1 Anaerolineae bacterium
TCCGCGCTCACCTGGCCACTCGCATCCACGATGCCGATGCGCTGTTGGGTCGCCGGATCGTACAACCCCACCTCCAGCCGATACGCGCCGGGCGCAGCGTCGTTGGGAATCGGCAGTTGAATCGCGTCTATCACGAGTTCGTCCATGCGCCACGTGCTCGTTGGCGCAGCGCCCAAGCGCGGCTCCTTGAAATACTCAGCGACGATTTTGCCGGCGGCGTCAACCAAGCGTACCGAGACCGTGTAATCGTGCGCGATGGGCGCGCGCGCGCGCCAGTACAGCAGCAGCAGGAATGCCTGCCCGCGCGGTACGCGCGTGCTCGCGAGTTCGTACCCGTCGAGGCGAATCGGTTCAGTGAAGGTCAGCGGTGGTTCGGGTGCGGCACGCGTAACGATTTCTTTTTCGACGCGCTGTTCCTTCTGGTTTCCTTGCGCGTCGAAATAATAGACGTAGGCAACCGCGTGCTCGCGCAGGCGTGCCGGCTGCCCGCCATCCGTTGCGCCGACGGTGACGCGCGTGCCATAGCGCGTGAAAAACATGCCGGATAGATTGGGACCGGGAACCGGCGGATAGAAAAAGTAGAGGTAGGTGTCGTCGGGAAAAGTAGGATGCGCTTGCCAGACATTGCGGTACGTAACGCGGCTGACGCGCCCGAACTCGCCGAAATCGAGCGCGGCTTGCATGACTTGCGCACTGCCAATCACCGCGACGAGCGCAAGCGCGCCCCAGCCAACGACGCGGGTTGCCCATCCGCGCGGCGCGCGCTGCCACACCCAATCGAACGCGAGCGCGTAGAGGAGGGCAGTCCCCAGCAACGACACGATCAGAAATCGAAACGAGACCTCCGGAAAGGGAAGAATCGGCAGAAACGCCATGACTGCGCCGGCGATGACCGGGACGAGCGCGATCTTTTTCTTCGCGATGATGAGATACACTAGCACAATCGAAACACACGCGAGCCAGACGTAACTCGCGGGCGGGAAGAATCCCCACGGGAACGCCAGTCCGCTGAGGTAATCGAAAAAGTTTGGGAGAAGCCGTGCACTCACGGCGTATCCCTCGCGATGCACAAAGACACTACGCCGTGTCACGATGTACTCGATCGGCGCGTAGAAAATCCCGACGACGCCGAACCAGAGGTAACGGCGCGCCAACTGAAGCAGGGTTGCCGCCTTGCGAATGAACAGGCGGTCGAACAGAAAAAGCGTGATCGGCAGCGTCACGCTGATTTCTTTGCTCAAGAGCGCGACGAGGAATGCGGCGAACGCGAACCAGTAGAATCGGCTCTGTTCCGATTCAAGATGACGAATCCAGAATCCAATCGCAATCACAAACGCCAGCGCGACGAGCGGGTCAATCACGCCGGTCCTGAAAACCCCTTCCACCGCAATCGGAAAGGTGGCGAACAACAAACCAGCGATGAATCCGACACGCCATCGTCCGAGCACGTGGCTGGCGACGATAAAGAGCGCGAGCGCGGTGGCGAGATGAATCAACACGTTGACGAGATGGTGCGGCATCGGGTCCACGCCGAAGAACATATAGCCAATGCGAATGAGCATGCCTTGCACCGGACGATACCACGCGGTTTGCGCGTGCGGATCGAAATACTTGACGAGATAATCTGCCAGGTTCAATCTCCCGGCGAGGTCAATGAAAATCCAATCGTCGCCAACGAATTGCAATTTCAACGCTTGAAAGTACGCGATGAAGACGACGATGCCAAGCACACCCGCGCCGAATGCCAAGCGGCGCGCGTTCAATTGTGTGTCTGCGGATGATTGAGTCATAGTCCTTGTTACTCGACGATACTAAATGACGAGAGAATTATCTTGTCGGCGATTGTTTTGCCCTGTGCGTCCAAAATCGGCAGCCGTTGCTGCGTGTGCAGATCGTACAGCCCGAACTCGATGCGATAACCCGCATCGCGCGGCACGGAAGCATCTATCGGCAATACGATGGCATCAACGACCGGACGCATAGGTTCCCAAGCGCTGGTCGGTGCCTGACCTTTGCGCGGTGGGCTATCGTATTGGGCGACAATCGTTCCCGCGTGATCAACCAAATGGACAAACACCGAATAATCTTGCGCAATCGTATCCAGCGCGCGCCAATACAGAATGATCGCGAGTGGCATACTACGTTTGAGCGAAACGTGCGAGACTTCGTACCCTTCCAAGCGAATCGGTGCTTGGAAGGTGACCGGGAGCGCTGGCTCGATAGCGGTTACTGCATTTTTCTCGATGTCTATTTTCTGCGGACGACGTTGCTCATCGAAATAGTACACCCACGCGGCATTGTGTTCACGCAAGCCAGCGTACTGCGTCCAATTGCGGACTGTGATGCTTTTGCCATAACGTAGGAAAAACATGCCCGAGAGTCCGCCTTCGGTAGGCGTGATCGGATCAATGAAATACAACAACGTATCCGGGGGAAAGGTTGGATTTTGTCGCTCGATGTCGCGAAACGGAACGCGGAGTTGACGTGCCCACTCTGCGGCAGCCGCAACCGAATCCACCAAGGCCAGACCGTTGCCCAAAGCGATGAGTGCCAACGCTAACGATGCAGAAAAAATTGCACCTCGATATTTACCCCATCGGGCATGGGTGTGATAGAGCAACCAACCCAGGATAATCGCGACCGAAATAATCGGCAAATAGACATAGCGATGTTCGAGAAATGGAAAAGGCAAGACCGGGAGCAAAGTGAGCGTGGTGAAGGCACTTAGCACGAGCAGCGGACGACTGCGTTTGAGAATGCCAAAACCGATCAACAAGACAAGGGCGATCACGACCCATGCGTAGGTGAGTGGTTCGCCAACGATTGGAGGATTCAAATCAATAGATGGGAACGTGCCCCAGGGGACCAAGAGCAGAACGAGATATTCCCAAAAGATGCGCGCCATTTCCGGTGTGGGTTTCCAACCAAAGGTGCCGGCAAAGGTATAGGTGCTTTGCGCCGAGTATTGCAGAAACACGAAAAAGCCGGTGGCGAGGATAAAGACCGCGTAACGCCGAATTAGCGCGCCAAGACCAAGGGGCTGGCGAACGATGAGGCGATCAATCAAGAAGAATACGATCGGAATGGTGACGGCCGTTTGCTTTGCCATCAACGCGAGCATCAACGCGGTGAGCGCCAGTACGTAATCGCGGCGATTTTCTTTTTCGAGATAGCCCCACCAAAACCAAATGCTGAGCAAGTAAGGAACGCCGAGCAACGGCTCAACAATCGCCGCCCAGTTCACCCCTGAGATGTACACCGTGAAGGTGGCGTAGAAAAATGCGCTAGCAAATCCCAGCAACCAACGTTTAGACATTCGCCACGCGAGTGCATAAACGAGTACGACGTTGATGGCGTGGTACGTGATGTTGAGCAGGTGATACGCGTTGGAATTCGATCCAAACAATCGGACCGCGATAAAAAACTGCAAACCCTGCAACGGACGATACCACAGCGTTTGCACGCGCGGATCGAAGATTTGTCGCAGTGCATCAGAATCTTCAATTCGTCCGGCACGCTCGATGTTGTAATAATCGTCGAGATATAATCCCATTCGGAAACTGGGTTGATAGGTGATCAGGACGATGGCAACGAGAAGGAAAGGAGCAACCCATATTTTAAGCATATTCACCGTTCGACGATGCTAAAAGAACTCACGATCATCTTGTCAGCAATCGGATGACCCTGCTCATCCACAAAAGCCAAGCGTTCCATTGTGGTCAAATCGTACATTCCAATTTCTAAACGATAATCGTCGCCGAGCGGCGCATCATCGGCAATCGGCAAGACTGCCGCATCCACGATGGTGCGGTGGGGATTCCACTGTGAGGTGGGGTATTTGCCATTCACCGGTTGACTGTTGTACTCGGCAATCCAATGTCCTTGTGCATCAACAAGATGCGCAAAGATCGTGTAATCTTTTTCGATGCTCTCAGTTGCGCGCCAATTAAGTATGACAACGAGTGCTTTGCCGCGTTCAAGCCGTGTGGTCGGTACTTCGTACTGTTCCAGCATTATGGGAATCTGAAAGCGGACAGGCAATGATAGCGTCGCCAATGTTATTGATTGCCGATCCACCGGAATTTCAATCGGCTTGCCAGTCGAATCGAAATAATAAACGTAAGCATGCTCATAATCACGTAGATTCGCCGGACGCCCCAGATCAGTCGCGTTCACTGTAACGTTCTTGCCATAGCGCGCAAAGAACAACCCCTCGAAATCCCAGAACGAGGTGAACGGTGAATAAACGATGTACACATAACTGCCCGGTGGAAATGTAGGATGCTGACGTGCAATATCGCGAAAAGGCACGCGAATTTGGCGCGTGTACTCTGCCAAACCTGCAGCGGAATCAGCAACCTGGGCGCTGCTCGCAATGACGAGCCACAGCAAGCCCACCACCGTGCTAACCCTGAGCAAACGGTGAGTGCCTGCCCAGCCCCAGAATTTTTCAAAGACCAGCGCCATAACGATTGCCGACGCAATGGTGGAGAGGTAAAGATAGCGTGGATTGAAATAATCGAGCGGAAAGCCGAGAAGCGGCGAGACATTCAGGATAGCAAAGAGCGCAAGGAAGAGCAAAAGTGGGCTGCGTTGATAAACCATCACGCTGACATAGACCACCACGACCAGCGCGAGCCACCCGTACGCGAGCGCATCAGTGGGGAGAGTGGTGAACCAAGGGAACACTAGCACCGCTGCGTAGGGAATCAGATTATTGAGCATATGTGGTCCGATGCGAAAACCAAACTGGCCCACAAATTCGCCGTGACTCTGCACTTGGTACACTAACCAGAGGTAGGGGATGAAGGTAAGGAGAAATGGCATATAGCGCGGCACGAGCGTGCGCCGATTCGGCTCAACACGGTAAAACCACCATTCGATTAGAAAGAGAAAGAGTGGCAGAAAGACCGCGATCTCTTTGCTAAAGAGCGCGAAAAGGAATGCCAAAAAAGTGAACGCATAATCGCGCGCACGGCGTGTATCGAGATAACGTGTCCACAGCAAGATCGTTAGCAAATAAAAGAACGCTGCGAGCGGGTCAACAACGGCGTGCCAGAACACGGCAAGCGAGTAATTGGGCAACCCCGCGTAGATGAGCGCGGCAATCAACGCAAATCGCCAGCGCGCGCTCAGTTTCCCAACGATGAAAAACAACAGGATCGCATTTGCCGCGTGCAGAAGATTATGTGCCCAGTGATAGCCATCAGGATTGAAACCAAACAGGTGGTACAGCAAGTACATATACAAACCCTGCACCGGGCGATACCCTTGCGTGATATTGGCTGGGTCAAGAAACTGGATGAGATAGCGCGGCAAGTCCATCGTGGCAGACCAGATGAGGTACCACCAGCCATCGTAGAATTGAATTTTGAGCGCGGGGAGGTAGATAACAAGAACAAAAATGCCAAGCAATAATACGCTCAGCCATGTGATTCTTCTAAACCTATTCTTGATCATAGCGTTGCTAGTATAACAAATTTTTTAACCTAGAACAAATCACAGTTCTTTGTCAGAAAAGTGGAGATTTCTCGTCGCTCTGCTCCTCGAAATAACTTGCTGCGCAAGGTGAGTTTGTCATCCTCACTTCAATTTGACCGCTACAAAAAAATGAAGCAGATCAAAATCATCTGCTTCGTGAGTGTTTTGGCTTTATGGTCCAAAAGGACATTGCGGCGTAGGTGCCACAGCAATCAGAGGGAGATAAAGCGGTGTTTCTATCACCATAGGGGCACGCGCCCGCGCACCTATGGCTAAAGCTTGGCGTGTAAAAGTGCGTTGCACTGCGCTGACACGAACTTCGTCCAAAAGTCCGCTCATAGAGTTACCGACCAAGTCCCCGCCAACCCGCCAGAACCATGTTGGATTAAGCATACCCCCGGTATATCCATTCCGATTCTGTAGAATCCCGTCAATCCAGATTTCCATTCCCCGCGCACCCCACGTGCCAGCCACGTGATGCCAGCAACCCGCCAAAGACCTCGGCGACACACCACTATCAACCCATTGCATGGCGTTTCCATCATAAAGGCCTAGACTAAGGGTGTTCGCATAAAATGGGACACCCAAGAACATGGTGCTGCTGGTACCACCCTGATAGGAAGCAAAGAGGGGCTGATTTGAAGCCGCACTCTGAAACAGCACCCAGGCTTCAAGTGTGCCCGCCCCGGGATTACCCAGACTTCCCGGATCAAAACTAGAATCATTCCCAGACAAGGATAACGCAGCGCCAAAGTGCCCATTGGAGACGATCTGCGAATAACGGCTCAGATAGCGATATTGTTGAGTTACCTCCTCCAGCACACTTTGCCCGGCTTGATAATTCAAATGGAACAGCGCGATGGTTTGGCTGTCCACACTGTACTCACCTGAAATGGGCACCGGAGTTTGGGTGGGCGTCGGCGTAATCGTTGGTACCACACTCCAGTGAAACGTACGTTGGATATTACTTATCCGTACCTCCTCTATCCTGCCTTTAAAGTACGGATTTGATGGTGGAACGGCAGGTAAGGATGGATTATACCCAATGAAAATCGTATGATACGGTAGGAGCCCACCGGTATAATCCCCCCGTGGATATACTGTCATTGTAGGTGCCATCACCGGCGTTTTGCATAGCGGATAAATAGATGACATCATTTGGTCTTGCGGATTACACATGTAAGGATAGGGCCAAATGTTTGCATTTGGATCATCGTTGCCCACCCCATGCAAAACGCCGTCCACCCAAATCTCCATACCGCGTGGCCCCCATGTGGCGGCAACGTGATGAAACCGCCAAACCTCATAGGGCCAACGAATCGGCACGTCTTGCCAAGGTGGCGGATTGAAGGCATTACCCGACTTGAGGTAACGACAACTATTGATTCCACTATCTGCCCAATTCCATTTACCATTTGCATAGATCCCAAAATGCAATCCGCTATTCTCTTCCAATGCAAGAACGACGCCGGAGGGCCCCATAATTGTAATGATCGGGAAGATATCACTAGGCGAATGGCATGCTTCACTAAAGTCAACAAAGGCTTCAATGGTTCCCTGGCTAAGTGCATCATCCAAGTATCCAATCGAAACGTAACCACTTGCCCCATCCAAACGCAAAGCGCCAGCATAAACTCCCAAACTAGTAATCGTGGCGTTCCCAAGTAGAGTGCCCGTATAACGACCGGTAGCATCAATGGCAGCAGTCTCCGAGGGCGAATCAAAATGGTACAGCGCAAGGGTATTAGCATCCACTTGGGGTTGACCCGGGACTGATTGCGGCGCGGCAAGGACTCGGGCGGATCGAAAGGTGGGCGTCACTTTAATCAATGTAGGAGTGGGAGTTCTCGTACGAGTTGGTTCTACTTGACTGTTAGGAGGCCCCGTAACGACGGCATGCACTGGTAGCGTCTTGAAGGCAGCGGCAACGCTAAGAATAAAAACCAAAGCCATGGCGTACGACATCGTTTGCAATGCCATGCGTACACGACATAACCACCCTGATGGAGAATGTGTTTCTTTCGACATTGAATCTGTTTCTCCCTTGAAAATGTGGGACAAATTTGAAATTTGTCCTACGCGTGGTCCATTTTCATTCGACCGCTGGTGCGCCAACGGCGAATGAGCAACTCCTGTGAAACGAAATGTGGGTAACACCCCAAGACCGTGGAGATGGTTTGTTAAACCTGGAACGAAACAGAAGATCGTTTTCAAGCCCCAAAATGCGACTTTTTGCTACGCCGTGAACAACCAACCCACCGCGATTCATCGGGGTGTTACCTGGTAACGTTCAAAGTATACTATACCTTGAAGAGCATAGTCAAAACTATGAGCAAAAGGTTTCAAGGATTTGGAGATAACCACAGAACTTTGTAACCGGCATCCGTAGTCGTGAATGTACGTTCATTGAAACTAAAAATTGGTACTGCTTCCAAGTACTCCGCTAACTTGATTGAAAAAGCGTTAGCCCAAAACAAGGGAACCTCTTCACGCTGGCTCAGCAAGATAATGGCATCCACGCGATCCGGTGAAACATCAATGAGTGCGTTATAACCAGCAAAATAAGTTTCTAATAATGCCTTGGTTTGAGTTTCGATAAGGTAAGGATTGTCAGATTCGCTTGGGGTTAGTAACAGATACACCGGGATATCCGCGCGTCCTCGTTGGGCAATATGATACAAGAGTGAAATAACCGCTTCGTAATGAATTCCTGGATCAGCTGTAATGACGACTGCTCGACGGTAACCCGTTTTTGTTGTTATATCCTCCACCATTCGATTCAGAGCAATCGTATCTGCCCGAAACCAAGAGACTTGAAACGCAGTCTGCCGAGAGAATACAATCAACCCAAGTGATAACCAAATAACGCAGCCGAGGTATATCCACTTGGAGCCATGTTGAGAGAGCCAGGCAAGCGAAGCAGTGTTGGCAAAAACAATACCGATCATTGCCGGCAACCAATATCGTGAATCAAAAAAATCGCGGGTAGCGTAAAGAAACAATTGGGGCATGACTAATAAGATTGAGAAAACACTTGTGGCGAAAACCTCGCGGAGATGACTCGTTATTCGATTCGGGTAACGTAATACAACCAAGCCCCATAGAATTAGCGGGACATATCCCACTGCTTGCCATACCGAGTCCGCCGCCAAATCCATCCATCGAAAAAGAAACAAAGGATTGGGTGTAAACGAACTGCCACCTTGGCTGGCAATTCCTGCGGCTTGGATATGGAAATAGAGTAGGCCTAGCGTTAATCCAAAGATCACTCCCATCAGAACCACGGTCGGCCAATTTGCGGTAATCGCCTGCATAAATGAGGTGTGTGACGAACGTTGTGATACCAATAGCCGAGCGTATATCAATGCGGGTATCGTCAAAATAAAACTCTCCTTGGTGAGAGCCAATGCCAAGATACTGATCACTAGTACAGCATCCCAAAAAGTCGAACGCGCTGATTGCGCAGACTTGGCAATGGCAAAAAACGCCATACCCAGAAACAGAGTTCCCAAATTCTCTGGCGCCCCCATTCTAATCCATACAAAAGAGACCGTTGGCAGAAACATAATCATTCCGACGCCTAAGAGCGAAGGAATAATACCAATGTTCAAGGTTCGGAGAGTTGCATATAAAAGAGCAGCGGTACCAAGTCCCATTAATAAAAAGCAAGTATGCCAAAGAAAAGGATTTGTGCCTAGGAGATCAATTAAAGCAAAACGAATAATATAAAACATAGTCCGCACACGACCGTTCTCTGTGTCAACCGGACCGATCATCTCACCAAGAGAAAGGGGAGGCCCAACTTGTTGGGAAAGTTGGACGGGAGCAGCAAACCGGAAAATCTCATGATCGTCCGCCAACCCAAACTGGGCCTCTAGTACTGGGCGATAGATGAGCATCATCAAAAAACTAAAGCCAATGAATACCCACAGGTCAGCGGATTTTTTCATCTAGCCCTCGCCAATCCTCCGACTGCACTAATGAGGATGACTAGAACGCAGCTCAAACCGCTAATCCATGCTCCAAGGGTAAATGACCATGGACGATATTCAAATTCGATCCGATGCTTACCTGACTCTAGGCGAACGGCGCGGAAAATGTAATCGGCGCGATAGATGGGTGTCTCTACCCCATTTACCCGGGCAATCCAACCCGGATACCACGAGTCAGTCAAGACAAGATAGCCGGCTTGATCCGTTGTGGCTTGAAGCACGACACGGTCTGGTTTGTAATCAAGAATATTTACCATACTCTTGCCAGACCCAGGCAAGTTAGGCACCCAGCCTTCCAGGACGGTGTCCGCGCTGAGAAACACCCTCTGATAAGGATCGAATTCCGGATCTTGCATGCGATCCAAGATTTGTAGATCGGGAACAACTTCTGCTGCGTAAACGATAAAGGCGCGAGGCATGACATCTCGATTATCCCACATTGCTGCCGTGTGACTTCGAAACGCAAGTGCTAAATCGTTTCGTTTCAACAACTTGGAAAGTGAGACTGCCTCACCGGCTTGATCAATAAAATCAATGTGTTCGATGGTCAAGCCAGCTCCCGGCAGAAATGTACGCGCGCCTATTGCAGTGATCATTGCAGAGGAGGTCGGCGGGGCAAGGTCAAAGCGAGTAATATATTTTTTGCCCTGAAAGTCGTGCCCCACCGAACGAAGATACGCTGGAAAACTGAATGCCTCAAGAGGCTGGGTGTGTTTAACCAGTGTGATTTGTCCCATGCCGTCGTATGCCCAATCGGCTGTTTCTACCCCAAGGCGTAATGGCAACACTGCATGACTGCCATCGTCCCATGTCAAGCTTATTTCTCCAGCCATAAAACCATCTGGCAATTCGGTTGTCTGATCTGTATACGAGACAACACTTGGCCGCGTTGCCCGAGTGGGAGAGATGACCGGTTGACTTTGTAACAGCTCTAAAGTCAAACCATCTTCCGGCTGTGCCGCGTCTAGCGGCGACGCGGTTTCTGGGGGTGCGATTTCCAAAGGCAGAAGATAGTATCGAATGTTCATCAAGTTACGCATCGGACGAGACATTCGTTGGATGTATTCTTCATTCCGGCGTAATGCTAATGAAAACGGCATATACCCACGAATAATCCCAGCCCGCCCATACGCCATCGGCAAACCGCTCCACATGGTCGCACGAACAGCGGCTTGGGTTACTGAAGGAAACTTGAGTACCCATGAACGAGCAAGCGGTTCGCGCTGATCCATTGTTAACACAGTACGTGGAACTTGCGTCAACTCTGAGAGGGGGGAGGTTCTCGCTAGCGTCGAAAGAAACGGCGCAGTAAACATTATCAAATCCAAACAGGTAACACCGA
Organism: Anaerolineae bacterium; assembly: GCA_034433515.1. Taxonomy (GTDB): domain Bacteria; phylum Chloroflexota; class Anaerolineae; order UBA4142; family UBA4142; genus DAOTXS01. Next base: position 10,816 of record DAOUAL010000010.1, read on the forward strand.
TGACAAGCGTTTGAGCGAGTTGGCGGCTAGGTGAGCGCATGATCCCCATCGCCAAGAACGCGATACCAAGCAACCCCAATCCCATCGGCAACCACTGCCACCACTCCATCCAGGATTCCAAGGAAACTTGATAGCCCAGCATCATTGTGCCAGCCGTTACCGCCACAATCATCGGGATAGTAATCCGATAGGAGATCTGGGGCTTGTCCTGCAAACGATTCTGCAATTCATCGAAACCAGTAGCGGCAAGGAATGCGCCAGCAAACAGAACCAGAAAGAGGAAACGCGCGGGCGCGCGAAAGCGATTAAAGAGTGGCACATAATATAGCCAGTCATACAACGGCGTTGAGCCACCAAGGGCTAAGGCAAGCGCAACCATAGCAAACAACACAAAGAACCATACCCGAAAATTGCGGCGGAGGATTAGAGCGATGAACACCAGCATAAAAGGAAACACACCAAAATAACCCCAAAACTCCATGTTCTCTGCACTTGGCGTACCTAGGAACCCGAATGGCGCAAGAAACTGGGACAGGGCAGGTAATTCGAGAGAATAGCTAGTGAAGAACAACTTGCCCAATTCTTGACCGCGAAGTGACCACCCAAGCAATTCGGCTGTGGGAATCAATTGCGCGGCGCCGATTCCAAGCCCGCAAACCACCGTGCTCCCAGTCACAAACAGACTTGGGGGAAGAAACTTGAGCCATGCTTGGAACAAGTTGTCTTGAAGAATTTTTGGTATCCACAAGACATGGGCGAACAAGCCAAAAACAATAAAAACAATGAGATTTAGTGCAACCACGGCAGGCGACCCTGCCAAAAACTGCAAGCCAATGGCAAGGCAGCCAAGAGTGTACCAATGATACGTTTGCCCATTGCCAGAACGTGCTCGCCAATATTTGACTTGAAAGAATACAAGCCAAGGTAACCAAGATATTGGCGTGAGCACATCCAAGTGAGAAACACGAGCCGTGATAGCCCCACTTGTTCCCAACGCTAAACTGGCGAGAAGAGCGCTAGAAATGCGTAAACCTGCCGCGCGGCTAAACAGATACATTCCTATTGACATCCAGCACAGATTGAACAAGATCACATACGAAATTGCGATCGGAGGAGGGAGAAGAACATGGACAATTAGATTAAGAGGATAGAGCACAGCCGTATGCCCTTCGGCGAATAAAGGCATTCCCGCTTGAAGTAAAGGGGTCCAGAGAGGTAACCTACCATTCGATAGTGCACGTGTAACTTCGGCACGAATCGGCAAATTCCCCCACACGATGTCGCCCTCTGAAAAGACGCGTTGGCCTAGCGTAACCGGCAGGTGATAGACCAAGAACCACGCGATCAGGGCAACGATCGCCCATCCATCAGGAGGCAAGTGTTGAACGTTTCGCAACACTCGAGGAAGAAACATTATAGCCGCCTACGGTCCCACTACTTCAATGTTGCGAACCGCTAAAGAAAAAATGTTCGATCCGGTTGCCAACTCCTCCCCCCGCGCCGCATCGTACACCACCACCACTAACCGATACGCGCCCGGTGCCGCGTCCGGCGGTACAAAGAACCCGGCATCGTCCTGCACAATTTCGTTGGGCAGCCAACCGATCGTCGGCAATAAACCATTCGCTGGTTCCATATCGCGCTGATACACCACCCGCTCTTGCGCATCCATCACCCGCAACGAAATCGTAAACCGCGCACTCACTAATTGCGGCGCACGCCAAAACAGCGTGAGCAAACCAAAATCGCCGGGGTGCAATGTCGTTGCCGGATAAATCGAATAACCCAGCAATTCCATTGTGCGTCCCCCGCGATCGGTGAACGTAGCGATAGGTTGGGAGGATGGCAGCGTGGCACGCGGTGGTACATTCAGCACACGCCACAATTCGCCTACGCGCACCAAACGAAATTCATCCACCAGCGTGGTCAAGGTTTCCGTTTCGTTTGGGTGAATCGTAAGATACACCGGACGACCCGCACGCACTTCACGTTCAATATCTTCTTGACGTGAACC
>DAOUAL010000011.1:0-16066 GCA_034433515.1 Anaerolineae bacterium
CTCGCGGACGCCGACCGCGCGCTCGATTCGGTGTTGACGACCGGGGCGGCGTACTTTCAAGACCTGTGGGGCAACCCGCGCGACAGCGACGACGCGCAGCGCGCGGTGATGCGCGCGATTGCGACAAATCAAGACCCGAAGGGTCTTGGAGACCCTTCGGGTCTGAACGCCGCGCTCCGCAAACTCGTGCATCGCGATATTCTGATGCAAAACCCGAAGGGTCTCCGAGACCCTTCGGGTTTGACCCGCGCGTACCAATTCCGCGTCGAACTGGTGCGGCGGTGGGTGGAACGCAATTCGTAATCCGATGATCGTGCCAGCGAACAAACATCAAGCCGATTGGTGATCCAATCGGCTTGATGTTTGTAGAAAAAGATAAATTGCCTAACTCATGCTTGGACTGTCGTGGCTTTGGCTTGATTGAATTTCTTCATCAAGCGCGCTTTGCGACGCGCGGCATTATTCTTTTTCAGCACACCCTTTTCGGCGGCTTTGTCCAAGGCGCGAATTGCCAACTTGACTGCCTTTTCCGCTTCGGCAAGATTGCCCGCAGCGATCAAGGCATTGGCGTCCTTGATTTCCGTGCGTGCCGTCATCCGAATGGTGCGGTTGCGGATGCGGCGGCGCGCGCTCTGGCGCATAGCTTTGATGGCAGAGTGTTTTCGACCGGTTTTCTTAGGTGCGTTTGCCAATTTGAAAAATCCTCCCAGATTATTTCGCGGCGCATATTACATCACTTTCCACTTTTTGACAAATCGGCGTGCCAAGTCGGGTACGGGCGGTTGAAACCGCTGCAATCGCAAGCATTCACGCTCTTTCGGTTTCGATGAATGGTCAAGTTTTCTGCGTGAACGCTTGCGACCCCCACCCGAAGCCGACCGGCGTTTACCCTGAGGCATGTCCTGACGAAGGAAGGAAACGAAGGGTCGGATGGTTTGAGTCGCCGTAGGGCGACTTGGGGTTCTGGTTGCCGCGAATTGATTCGCCCGACGCGACTTTGACAAAACCCTATGGACCACATGGCTTCGCTTCGCTCGCCAAGATATTCATGCTATAATGTCGGGTGTGAATCCGGAAACAACGTTACCCACGCAACCACGCCGGCTCGCGTGCGCCGCAACTATCGTCATGCTCTTTTTTGTGACCAGTCGCGTGCTGGGGCTGGTGCGCGATATGGTGATTAGCCATCAGTTCGGCACCACGCGCGAGTTGGATGCGTACTTTGCCGCGTTCAACCTCCCGGATTTGATCTTTAACATTATCGCCGGCGGCGCGCTCGGTTCGGCATTCATTCCAACGTTTTCAGCGTTGCTGGCGCAAAACCAAGTGCTGCGTGCGTGGCGCTTGGCAAGCGCGATCATCCAACTAATGTTTGGTTTGCTCACGCTCATTTGCCTCGCGCTAGCGATCTTTGCTTCTGAGATTGCCACGCTCACGGTGGCGCGTGGCTTTGCGCCCAGCGAACAACAACTCACCGCCGATTTGATGCGCTGGATGCTCATCACGCCAATTATTTTTGGTGTGAGCGGCATCGTGATGGGCATTCTCAATTCGTACCAACATTTCGTTTTGCCCGCATTCGCGCCGGTGGTGTATAATGTGGCTATCATCGCGGGCGCGCTTTGGCTTGCCCCCACGATAGGCGTGTATGGACTGGTGGCGGGCGTGATAGCCGGCGCGGTGTTGCATCTGGCGGTCCAAGTACCGCTGGCAGTGTATTACAGATTACAGATTACAGATTACAGATTACAGATTTCAGATTTCAGATTTCAGATTTTTAATCTGCAATCGCCTGATGTGCGCGAGGTCATCCGCCTGATGCTTCCGCGCACCCTCGGCATCGCCGCAGTGCAGATCAACTTTTTAGTAAATACGATTCTTGCCTCTGCGCTGCCTGCCGGCGGAATCGCGGCGTTATCGTACGCGTGGCGCGTGATGCTGTTGCCGGTCGGTGTGGTGGGGCAATCGTTGGCGACGGCAGTGTTTCCAACGTTTTCGGCGCAGAACGCGCGTCAAGAACGCGATGAGTTTCGCGATACATTCTCAATGGCGTTTCGCACGACGCTCTATCTCACGATCCCGGCGACAATCGGCTTGATGGTGTTAGGCACGCCGATTATCACGCTCCTTTTTCAGCGCGGCGAGTTTGATACCCAATCCACCGCCGCAACCGTATGGGCGTTGCAATTCTTTGCGCTTGCCTTGTTCGCCCACGCCACGCTCGAAATTGTAACGCGCGCGTTCTATGCTATGCACGACACACTCACACCGGTCTCTATCGGTATCGGCGCGATGGGGTTGAACATTGGCTTGAGTATCGTTTTGATCAAACCGTTGGCGCAAGGTGGATTGGCGCTTGCCAATTCGATTGCAACGATCCTCGAATTGCTTGTCTTGTTCGCTCTCTTGCGTCAACGCTTAGGCGATGTTGATCAGAGACGGATTGCGTTATCGTTTGTGCGCATCGTCATTGCCTCGCTGGCAATGGGCGTGGTGATTGCGTGGCTGGCGGACGCGCTATCGTCTTGGGGTGCGTTCATCGCCGCGTTGATTAGCATCAGCGTTGGAGGAGTGATTTATTTTGGTTTAACGGCATTGTTGCGGTCCGAGGAAATTGCGTTTGTAGTCAAAAGAATTAAACGCAAAACGTAAAATCATAAATTGGAGTATTGATGCTCGATAAACTGGCAGTCGTTGAAAAACGTTATGAAGAATTACACAATTTGATGGCAGACCCGGCGATCAGTAGTAATCCCACGCGCTTGCGCGAAATCACGCGCGAGATTAGCGGGCTGGAAGAAACGGTCGCCAAGTATCGCGAGTACAAAACGACGCACGAGGCATTGGACAAGACGCGTGCGTTGATGCGTGAAGAATCGGATGAAGAATTGCGCGCGCTGGCAAAGGAAGAAGTCGCCAAGTTAGAAGCCGATGTCAGTCGCCTCTACCAAGAGTTGCGTGTCTTGTTGTTGCCCAAAGATCCGCGCGATGATAAGGATGTGTTTGTAGAAATTCGCGCGGGCACCGGCGGCGATGAAGCCGCGCTCTTTGCCGCCGATTTGTATCGGATGTACACGCGTTACGCCGAAGCCAAGGGCTGGCAGGTCGAACTCGTGGATGAGAATCGCACCGGCTTGAAAGGATTCAAAGAAGTTGTCTTTGAAATTCGTGGCAAGGGCGCCTTTTCGCGAATGAAGTACGAAAGCGGTGTGCATCGCGTTCAACGCGTGCCGGTCACCGAAGCGAGCGGCCGCATTCACACCTCGACCGCGACGGTGGCTGTGTTGGCTGAGGTGGATGAAGTCGAAGTGGAGATCAAGCCGGACGATCTGAAAATTGATATTTTCCACGCCTCGGGGCACGGTGGTCAAAATGTGCAAAAGGTGGCGACGGCTGTGCGCATCACCCACTTGCCCACCGGCTTGGTCGTAACGTGTCAGGATCAACGTTCGCAGTTGCAAAACAAGATTCGCGCGATGAATGTTTTGCGGGCGCGTTTGTACGAAATCGAATTGGAAAAGCAACAGCGCGAGGTTACCGAAGCGCGCCGCTTGCAAGTCGGTTCGGGGGAGCGCGCCGAGAAGATTCGGACGTACAATTTCCCGCAAGATCGAATGACCGATCATCGCATCGGATTATCCTTGCACAACTTGCCCCGCATTCTCGATGGGGATTTGGACACGGTGATTGACGCGCTCATCTTGCACGACCAAGCCGAGAGGTTAAAGCAAGCAGGGGTGAGTTGAGGTGCGGGCTTGGGTGTGGCGGCTGGGCGCGCTGGTGATGATTGGAGTGATGGCGCTAAGTTGCACGCGAGGAGTGTCGTTACCCATCGAGGGACTCACGCCCACTCCCACACCGCGCTTTACCGATGACGATGTGCGTGTCGTTGCAGTCATCGCCACGTACGAAGCCCAAGTGTTCCCGGAACCGCTTCGTTCGCAAGCGTACACCGCGATTGCGTGGACGATGCGCAATCGGGTGGAAATTGGTTTTGGCGGCTTGGTGCGTTACACCGATGAGCGCGTCTTGAGTCGGTATGCTTCGTACCCGGAACACAAAAACGATTTACCCGATCCGCGCGCCATCGAAATTGCGCGCCAGGTGCTGAGCGCGGAATCGAACGTTGATGATCCGACACGCGGCGCGCGTAACTTTGTGGATCACTCGTACTGGACTGGGACAGCGGAACAGACCGGCGCAGCCGTCAAGGTGCGCGGCAAGTTTAGCGATGAGGATGTGCAACGATTGGTGGAAGCCGGAAATTTTTTATTGACGATTCAATGGCAAGCCCCCAGCGATCATCCGCGCGGGCGATTGGTTTACGGTCTCTACTTTTTCGATTACTGGCCCCCCGTTACGCCGGTGGTTACACCAACTTTCACACCCACCCGCCGCCCCACGGCTACGCTCACGCGTACACCGACACGCACGCTCACACCCACGCGAACGATGACGCCCACGTGGACACCGATGCTTACACTGACTAGTACACTCACACCTACAGCGAGGTGGGGCAATTACAATGATGGAAACTTTGACAAGGAATCCTTAAATGGAAAAAAACAAACCCAGAACTAGTAAACGAATCCGCGAACAATTGGTTTTGGATCTTTATGAACCGGTTTCTGGAAGTGCTTCGTCCAGGATGTTCTTGGAACGTGTTGGCACGTTTCAAGATAGTTTGCGTGCCCCCATTCATCGTTGGTTCAAATATCCTGCTGGCTTTAGCTACAAGCTTGTTGATACACTCATAAAGGATTATGGACTCAATGAATCCCATTGGATTTTGGATCCATTTATAGGTTCTGGTACAACGGCGGTTGCAGCAAAAGAATATGGCGTTAATTGTGTTGGCATTGAGGCGCATCCGTTTGTGTATCAAGTTGCCCGAGTCAAGACATTTTGGGAATTTGAGTTGGGGGCGTTCTATAAGCGAATTGAATCTCTCCTGACGCAAGTTCATAAACAACTGGCACATCATTTCTCTATTGATGTCTCCGAGTTTCCTGAACTTGTTCAGAAATGTTATTCACGGCAAAATCTGGCAAAACTCAAGATCATTCGTGATGTCATCGAGACGTTTGATTGCTCAGAAGAAGAACGTAGTTTCTTTCGCTTGGCATTGACCGATACCTTACGCACTGCATCAATTGCTGGAACGGGGTGGCCCTATGTCGCACCTAGTAAGTATCATGCCAAACAGAGCGAACGCGATGGATTGGAAGTGTTTGACGCACAGATCCGTCTGATGTTCGATGATTTGAAAACTGTTTTATCGCGTCAGCATAGAAAGGTGGAAACGAAATTGTTACTGATGGATGCGCGTCAGAAATATCCCATGGATGATGCGAGTATAGATCTGGCAGTTACTTCGCCGCCGTACCTAAATAACTATGACTATGCGGATCGTACGCGGCTCGAAATGTATTTCTGGGGTTGGGCAAAATCGTGGAGCGAGATCACCGAGAAGGTGCGAGATAAACTGATCATTGCTGCGACGACGCAGATTCGGCGACATGAATTTCCGACCGATCCTGTTAGCTCTGAAATCAAAGGTCTGGATGCGCGCGTGTATGAAGAATTGTGTGTGAAGGTGCGCCAGTTGGAACGTTTGCGCTTGGAAAAAGGCGGCAAGAAGAGTTATGACTTGATGGTGGCGGGATACTTTAATGACTTGACCCAAGTAGTGCGCCAAGTCTACCGTGTGTTAAAACCATCTTCTCCCTTTGTGTTGATTTTGGGGGATTCTGCACCTTATGGTGTTCACATTCCAACAGAAGAGTACTTGGGTAAACTTGCAATAGGAGTGGGATTTCGGAATTACAAGATTCAACAATTGCGGACGCGGGGTGAAAAATGGAATCACAATCCCCAGCGCCACAAAGTTAGTTTGCGAGAAAGTATCTTGATTCTGGAGAGATAACAATGGATCAAATCGCAAATCCGGGGAGTGCGCTTGGAGAAGCAATTGGTGCCTTGCTCGAAGAAGAAATTCATCGTATCTTGAAACCTTTGGCTGAAGTGGCGAACTGTGTTTATGTTACTACCGGCCCAAGTCACCCGCGGACTGGTCAACCAACCAAATTGATTTTGGAAGATGGCGATGGAAATGAGTATAACGTTGATTCCGTTATCATCAATAATCGTTTCCAACCACTCGTACTTGTCGAATCCAAGTACATTCGGTACAAGAAACATAACCGTGACAAAGCAAGTTGGATTTGCACCGCACATACCAAGTTGCGTGAACGTTATGGTACAGTTCGCAAATCCATCGCGATCCTAATGGGCAGCTGGAGCCGACCTTCGAAACGATTGCTCCAAAGTTTTGAGGTCGAACTCTTTGAGATTACTTTTGATGATATTTGTGATGTGCTTTCAGAATTTGGCATCAATTACTGGTGGGCGGAGAAAGATCGTGCGCAAGCCGATACAAGTTGGAAAAAGTTTCTTTCGTTATCCACCAGCCAACGTAAGCAGATCGGGCAAAAATTGATTGCAGGAATCAAAGAGTCATTGCAAAGGTCATTGGCAACAGCGTTGGACGAAAGTGCCCCACGCCAGATTAAATCGGTTAAAGTTATCGTACGTAGCAATCGTGGTGAAACTCGCTCCTATTTATTCGATGATTTGAGATCGGTGATTGCTTTCTTGAATGCGACAGACGCTGACCAGATGATGGACTTGTCGGATTCCCCCATACTTTTGGGAGAATGATGCAAAAGAGATTGTTTGGGGGGAATGGTTGGGCAAATTGAGTGTCTTGATTGGTAAACCCGAAACCATTCAAGAAATTTTGGTCAATGCCACACGCGCGCTTGGGGCAACGATGGAGTACCACGAAGCGCGTTTGCAAGCAGAGATTTTGTTGGCGCACACACTTGAGACGACGCGCGCCATGGTGCTGGCGCGTTTGAATGAAACACTCGCGCCCGAAGTTGCCGCGCGGTTCGCCGCGAACGTGGCGCGGCGTGCCAAACACGAACCGCTCGCCTACATCATCGGGCATCAAGAATTTTATGGACTCGATTTCATTGTGGATCGGCGTGTGCTCATTCCGCGCCACGAAACGGAAATACTCGTGCAAATTGCGCTCGACCGCGCGCGCACAATGGCTTCGCCCACGATTGTGGACGTGGGCACCGGGTCGGGAGCGTTGGCATTGACCTTGGCATATCATCTGGCGGACGCGCGTGTCTATGCGCTCGATCAATCGCATGATGCGCTGGAGGTGGCGCGACTCAACGCGAAACGTTTGAATGTGGACGCGCGTGTGAAATTTTTGCACAGCGATTTGCTCGCTGCGTTCACCGACGTGTTCGATGTGTTGGTTGCCAACCTGCCGTACATTCCCACGCATCGTTTTGAACAGCTTCCGCGTGAGATTCGCGCGTTTGAACCACGCGCCGCGCTCGACGGCGGTGAAGACGGCTTGGGGGTGATGCGGCGATTACTGGCGCAGTTGCAGGCACACGCCAATCGGAATGCCATTGCGTTGCTAGAAATTTCGGAAGAGCAGGGCACGAGCGCGATGGAAGCGGCGTATCGCATTTTGCCGCGCGCGGTCGTAACTTTGCATCGCGATGTGGAAGGATTGGATCGCGTGATGGAAATCCAGATGACGAGTGCGGAATGAGCCAATGATCGGCGATCAAGGACGTGAGATGCAAACACAATGTTTGTCGTGTAACAATTCGCAATCGCTTGACGATGCGGTACAACTCTTACGTGCCGGTTATGCAATTGCGTTTCCCACCGATACGGTTTATGGCCTGGGCGCAGATGGTTTCAACGAACGCGCGATCGAGCAACTGTTTGTTGTTAAGGAACGTGAACGTGGCAAAGCGATTCCGTACTTGCTGGCAGACGCGAGCGATCTCGTCCACGTGGTGCAAGAAATGCCGCGTGCCGCCCAGTTGCTCGCGGAAAAATTCTGGCCCGGCGGATTAACCCTCGTGGTGCCTGCGTCGCCGCGTGTGCCCAAGGTTCTGATCGCTGGCGGCGATACGGTAGCCGTTCGTGTGCCCAATCATCCAATCACGCGCGCCCTCATTGCCAAAATGGGTGTTCCGCTGGCTACCACCAGCGCGAACATCTCCGGCGGTCCTGACCCGGCAAACGCGCAAGAAGTTTTGGCTCAACTCAACGGACGCATTCCGCTTGTTCTCGATGGCGGCGCAACGCGCGGCAATGTGCCTTCGACCGTTGTGGATGTAACGAGTGATCCGCCAAAAGTGTTGCGTGCGGGAGTGATTGCCAGGGAGGAGATTGAGCGCGTGTTGGGAAAAGTTGGATAGTTGGATCGTTCAAACGATGTTGATTGGAATTGATGCTTCACGGGCTACGAGTCGCGCGCCGACCGGCACGGAAACCTACTCGCGTGAATTGATTCGCGGCCTGCTCGCGTTGGATCAGCGGAACCTGTATCGGCTCTACACGCGCGAACGCGTCGCGCCTGACTTTTTCGCCGATGCGCGTCTCAAGCACCACGTACCACGCGCGACGCACTACGAGATTCGTACTATGTCTTTCCCTCGCCTCTGGACACACGTACGTTTGTCGGTCGAAATGCTCACCCGTGCGCCCGATGTGCTCTGGATTCCGGCGCACGTCTTGCCCCCCATTCATCCGCGCCGATCCATCGTAACCATCCACGATTTGGGACATTTACATTTTCCGCAAGCGCATCCCGTTTTGCAACGACTGTATCACCGATGGTCAACGCTCTGGAACGTGCGCACCGCTTTACATCTCCTTGCCGATTCCGAAGCCACGCGCGAGGACCTTGTTCAACGATTGAATGTGCCGTCGGAAAAAATCACGGTGGTGTATCCGGCGTTCGATGCGCAATTGTTCAAGCCGGTGCGCGATGTTGCGCAGATCGAAAATGTTTGCGCGAAATATCGTATAGGCAAAGACTATGTGCTGAGCATTGGCACGATGCATCCCCGTAAAAACTATGCGCGACTTGTCGAGGCGTTTGCGCGTGTGATTTCAAACCTTGAAACTTTGAACTTGCAACTCGTTATCATCGGCAAGCGCGGATGGTTACACAAGACTATTTTTGAATCCGTGACGCAATGGGGTTTGCAATCACGCGTTCATTTTCTCGATTATGTGCCGGCGGCGGATTTGCCGGCGCTCATCAGCGGTGCGCGTCTGTTTGCCTTTCCGAGTTTGCACGAAGGGTTTGGCTTGCCGATTCTGGAAGCGCACGCGTGTGGCACACCCGTCGTTTGCTCGATGACTTCGTCGCTGCCGGAAGCGGCGGGTGACGCCGCGCTCTTTTTCGATCCGTTGGATGTGGATGCCATTGCTGGGGCGATGGCGCGCGCGCTGACCGATGAGACATTACGCGCCAAGTTGATAGCGCGTGGCGAGGAGAACATCAAACGCTTTTCGTGGCAGGTCAGCGCGCGCGCCGTGCTCGATGTGATTTCAAGTCTATGAGGTCTTTGATTCTGTTCGGTTTGGTGTTATGGATCGTTGCGATGCCAGTGCAAGCGCAAACGGCAACGATTGATCCACGCGTTCTCGCCGACACTGCCGATGGCGCGACCGCGCGTTTCCTTGTCGTGCTTCGCTCGCAAACGCAAACGCGTGCCTTGGTTACCACAACATCGAATCGCGCGCAACGTGCGCGAATCGTGTTCAATGCGCTCAAACAAAATGCCGCGACCACGCAATCGAATGTGCGGGCGCAGTTGGAAGCGTGGGGTGTCAAGTATCGCGCCTATTACCTCGTGAATGCTATCGCCGTTGAAGGGAATCGCGCGATGGTGGATGCGCTCGCCGCGCGCGCGGATGTCGCCGCCATCGAATCGGATCGCGCGTTTCCCGTTTCGCTGCCAACTCCAACGGGCAGCCGTGCGCCAACCACAATCGAGTGGAACGTGAGCAAGATCAACGCGCCGTCGTTGTGGATGCTGGGTTATACCGGGCAGAATATCGTGTACGCGAATGCGGATACCGGCGTGCAATGGACTCATCCGGCATTGCAACCGCACTATCGTGGTTGGAATGGCGTGGCGGATCACAACTATCATTGGTGGGATGCCATTCATTCCGATTTGAGCGGCAATGGTACGAATCCGTGTGGTTATAATCTGACCGCGCCGTGCGACGATTATGGACACGGGACGCACACGCTGGGCATTGGCATCGGTGATGATGGCGCGGGTAATCAGATTGGGGTTGCGCCGGGCGCGCGCTGGATTGCGTGTCGCAATATGGAGCAAGGGTGGGGTAGCCCGAGTACGTATTTGGAATGTCTGCAATTTTTTCTTGCGCCCACCGATTTGAACGGCAACAATCCGGATGTGAGCAAGCGCCCGGCTGTGGTGAGTAATTCGTACGGCTGTCCGCCTGCGGAGGGGTGCAGCGTCAATAGTTTGCTCACGGCACTCGATAATTTGCGCGCCGCCGGAATCTTTATGGCGGTCTCGGCGGGCAATACCGGCTCCGCGTGTTCAACGGTCAGTGATCCGCCAGCCATTTACGATTCTGCCATCACGGTTGGCGCAACAGATTCCAGTGATCTTATCGCCGGGTTTAGCAGTCGCGGTCCGGTAACGATTGACGGGAGCAATCGCCGCAAGCCCGATTTGGCTGCGCCCGGCGTGAGTATTCGATCCAGTACCGTTGGCGGCGCGTACGGTACGATGAGCGGCACTTCGATGGCGGCGCCGCACGTTGCCGGGGCAGTCGCATTGTTGTGGTCGGCGATTCCGGCGTTGCGCGGTGATGTGGATGCGACGGAAACCTTGTTGCAACAGACCGCGCTTCATCTGACCACCGCGCAAGGTTGCGGCGGCGATTCGACGACCCAAGTGCCGAACAATGTGTACGGGTACGGGCGGATTGATGTGTTGGCGGCATACAATTCATTTGTGTCGCCAGTTCAGCCGTTCATTTATTACTTTCCGATCGTTGGAAAATAATTGTTGGTGATTACCCAAAACTCACCGCAGAGGCGCAGACGCTTTGCGTGCCGAGTTTTCTTATTTTTTTCTCTGCGTTCTCGGCGTCTCGGCGGTAAAATGGAGAGGTGGGTAATGACTAGAATCATTGCCTTTGACCATCCTTCTCGTTTCGTGTAAAATCGTGCTATGCAAATCACCTTTCGCGATAAAAAGTACGAGACCAAACCGAACATCACCGCGCGCGATGCGATCAGAAAGATCGGCCTCGACCCGGAAGCCGTGTTGGTTATCGTTAATGGCAAATTGGTAACTGACGATATGATTCTGCGTGAAGGCGACGAGGTCAAGTTGGTCGCCGTTGTTTCAGGTGGACGATAATGCATTGTCGCAAGTGTAGCGAACGCGCGGTCATCAATATGCGCCATCACAAGTTGGCGTTGTGCGCCGAGCATTACGTGGAATGGTTCACGGCGCAGACTGACCGCGCTATCGAAAAATATAAAATGTTCACGCGCGCTGAGCGCATTCTGGTGGCGGTGAGCGGCGGCAAGGATTCGCTTTCGCTCTGGGATGTGTTGTTGCGCTTGGGTTATCAAGCGGATGGGTTGTACATTGGCTTGGGAATCAATGAGCCAATCCCGTACTCGGACGTGTCGTTGGAAAAGACGCAGAAATTCGTGGCGAGTGGTGAGTGGCAAGTGGCGGGTAACGAGGAGACGCAACACGCCACCCACTTTACGCCAACATTGCACATCGTTGACATTCCGCAAACCTATGGCAAGACGATTCCGGAAATTTCGCGCGAGAAAATGCGCGGCCAAGGACGCCCGTGCGCGGCATGCGGCTTGACCAAACGTTACGTGATGAATCGGCTGGCGTACGAAAAAGGGTACCCTGTGTTGGCGACCGGACACAATCTGGACGATGAAGTGGCTGTGTTGTTTCAAAATACGTTGCGTTGGCAGACCGGTTATCTCGCACGCCAAGCGCCGGTATTGCCCGCCTCACGCGAAGGGTTGATCAAGAAGGTCAAGCCATTCTGCCGATTCTACGAACGCGAGACGGCAACCTATGCGTTGGTGCGCGGCATTGATTATATCTACGACGAGTGTCCGCACGCGGTTGGCAACCTCACCAACTTTTACAAGACCTTGTTGAATCAACTTGAAAATGAATCGCCCGGCTCGAAATTGAGTTTCTATCTTGAATTTCTCCGCGCGCGCAGTGAAGGTGCGTTCGAGCAGTTCAACAAAACCGAAGCATTGCACGCGTGCGAAATTTGCGGCCAACCCACTAGCGCACCGGGTCGTTGTGCATTTTGCCGGATGTGGGAGGTTAGTCGGATAGGCGCGTAGTGGGGTCGTTGCATCGTTGGTTTGTTGGTTCGTTCGTCTTTCGTCACTGGGCTCATTGGTTCATTTCTCTAGGAGTCTCCCATCTCTAACCTCCAGTCTCCATCTTCCAATCTCCCCACCTCGAATCTTCACTCTGCAACAGGTGTCGTGAACGCAGTGGCAATCATCGCGATGGGCAATATTGCAAGCCGTGTGCTGGGCTTGGTGCGCGAGACCGTCATTGCGTACCTCTTTGGGGCGACCGGTTTGGTCAGCGTGTTTCGCGTGGCGGCGACCATCATCCAAACCTTGTACGATTTCTTAGTGGGCGGGATGGTGAGCGCGGCACTCGTCCCGGTTTTCTCCGATTTCGCGGCAAAAGAAAATCGCGCTGAATTGTGGCGCGTCGCAAGTATTGTCTTGAATGTGCTGGCGCTCTTGCTCGCGATGGCTGTGCTCGTTCTTGAATTATTCGCGCCGCAACTAGTGTGGATTCTGGGAAGCGGTTACACGCCGGAATTACAAAATGTCGCAGTGGAAATGCTCCGTTTGGTTTTGCCGGCAGTGTTTTTTCTTGGCATGTCCGGTATCGTAACCGGCTTGCTCTATTCCCTCAAGCGATTTACGTTTCCCGCCTTCACCACCGCCGCCTACAATGCTGGCATTATCGTCATCGCGCTCGCGCTCACACCGATGTTTGGTATCACCAGTCTTGTCGTTGGTATCATTATCGGTTCAGCGTTGCAAGTGGGGTTGCAATTGCCCGGCTTGCGTGATATGCACTATCATCTGGCGATTGATTTTACGCACCCGGCTTTGCGGAGAATTTTGAAACTCTACGCGCCGGTGGTTGCCGGGTTGAGCATTAGCGTCATGGCGGTGGCGATTGATCGCAACTTGGCGTCGCACACCGGCGAACAATCGCTGGCGTGGATGCAGGCGGCAACGGTGTTGGTGCAATTCCCCTTGGGCTTGGTGGCAACGGCGGTATCGTTTGCGATTCTCCCCGAACTCAGTCGGCAGGAGGCAGGAGGCAGTGAGACGGAACACGCAATACGCAACACGTTTCACGCCTCGTACACTCCACCCAACGAATTTCGTGCTACCCTCACCTTCGGCATCAAACTGGTTTTGCTCCTGATTCTCCCTGCCACTGTCGGCTTGTTTGTCCTTGCACGTCCAATTATCGCGTTGCTATTCGAGCGCGGCGCATTCACGCCCAATGACACAACCGCGACGGCATTGGCGTTGCAATGTTATCTAATCGGCTTGCCCTTTGCCGCGATTGATCAACCGTTGGTGTTTGCGTTTTATGCGCGCAAGAATACACTCACCCCAAACGTGGTGCAATTTGTTGCGGTGGGCATCTATCTCATCGTCGCGCTCGTGCTAATGTCGTCTTTCGGTTTCATCGCGTTGGTGCTTGCCAACTCGGCGATGCTGACTGGGCATGGATTGATTATGCTTTGGCTTACACACACGCGATTGGGTGGGCTGGGACAATCGGCGATGATTGCGACGACGACAAAAATTTTGATCGCCTCGATGGTGATGGGCGGAGTGGTGTTCGTCATCGCCGGGATGTTTTCTTCGATTGTGTTGCAGGTGAGCGTCTCGGCAATCGTAGCCATCGGCGTTTACATCGCGATGGTGTGGTTCTTGCGCATCCGCGAGGCGGAACGAGTGTGGCAAATGATGCTTGCACGTCTGCGCCGATAGGCGTATAATTAGGTTACACAAGGAGGTGTGATGCGCACCGATTATTCCGATGTGAGTTTCTGGCTCGCCACGTGTCCCCCTTATCAATCGAATGCACCGTTGCAAGGAAACTTGCAAGCCGATGTGGCGATCATCGGTGGTGGATTCACCGGCATGTCCACCGCATACTATTTGCGTAAAGCCGATCCATCGCTCAAGGTGGTCGTCCTCGAAAGCGAGGTCATTGGCTTTGGCGCCAGCGGTCGCAATGGCTCGTTTGCAATGACGGTGATTGGACTCGGCATTGACGTTTTGGCAATGTTGAAAGGTAAGCAAGCCGCGTTGGAAGGACACCGCTATATGGAGCGCGCGGTGGACACGGTTGGTGAATTGGTCGAAGAGAACAATTTGGATTGCGATTACACGCGTCCCGGCTTTTTGCGGATGGCGACGACGCCGAGCTATGTCACCAAAATCAAAAAGCAAGTCGAATTGTGTCAAGAGCTGGGCATCACCGGGATCGAATGGTTGGAGCGCGATGCCGCGTGCGCGGAAGTGAATTCGGATGTGTATTTGGGTGCATGGTGGGAACCGCGCATGGCGTTGGTCAACCCGGTCAAGTTGGTGCGCGAAATGAAGCGCGTGGCGCAAAATCTGGGTGCAGAAATTTATGAGCATTCGCCGGTAATGTCTATCGAACGCGGCGCGAATTTTACCCTCAAGACGCCGGGCGGAAATGTGATCGCCCAGAAAATCGTTTTTGCCACGAACGCCTACTCGCATCTGTTTCCGATGATTCGGCGCAAGCAAATTCCGGCGTGGACGTATATGGTGGCAACCGAACCCTTGACTGACAGACAATTCGATGCGATTGGCTGGCAACATCGCCAAGGCGTGGAGGACGCGCGCAACTTGATTCATTATTACCGCATCTCGCCCGATAATCGGTTATTGATGGGGGGCGGTCCCGTCGGTTTGGGTTTTGGCGATAATATGAATTTTGATTCCGACGAAAAGGCGTGGCGACATTTGGAAGAACACATCGGCTATGTTTTTCCGGCGCTGAAAGGAATCCAGATTACCCATCGGTGGGGCGGACCCTTCTCGGTTACGGTTGATCTCACACCCGCGCTCGGTTACGTGGGGGACCAGCGCGCGGTGTATTCACTCGGTTGCATTGGGCACGGCGTTTCGATGTCGCATCTCAACGGGCAAACGATTCGCGATTTGATTTTGGAAAAGCAAACGGATCTGACAGAGGTATTCTTTGTCAATCGTCGTGTGATTCCCTGGCCCCCCGAACCACTGCGGCTGGGGCTTAGTCTGGGCATTCGCGCCTATCTGCAAATTGAAGATTGGGCAAACGAACGAACAATGCCAAGGAGGAAGGGATGAACGAGTTGCGCAAGCCCACCAGGACCGAAGATTTCTTACTCGTCGAGTATCGCAACTTGGCAGATTCGTTTTGGCGTAACGAAGAGGCAGGCGAACGCCGAGTTAACTTTTTTATCACTTTGGTCACTGCGGTTCTGAGCGCGCTCGTCGCGTGGGCAACGCGCGGGTCTGGCTCACGCACCGATTCTGATTATGCCATTGTTCTCTTTGCCTTGCTAGCATTGTTGGCGTTGGGCAGCGTTACGTTTTTGCGAATGTTGCGCCGTAATCAAGTTACGGACGAATACAAACGGGCGATGGATTCGATTCGTGCCTTTTTCAAAGAAGGGGATGAACGCTTGCGCGATTATGAACCGTTCAAGAAGATGAGGCGCAAGATGGGACGTGGGGGCTTGGTGGAAATGGTTGCCGTGTTGAATAGTGTGATCGCCGGCGCAATCGGAATTGTGGTCGGAATTATCTTATTCAGGTTAACGGAGATTGGCTGACAATTGGCGGTGTGACATGGAAACCATCATACCTAACCCGTGAACAAATGGAAGAAAGGCGTCTGGAAGGTGGTCGCCTTCTGAAGGCGGGCAAACTAAGCCAAGCGGAAATTGCACGGCGCTTGGGCGTCAGTCGAGCCACAGTGAGTAATTGGGCCAAGACCGTTGAAGCAAAAGGCATCCGAGGTCTCCGAAAAGGGAAAGCGGCAGGTAGTTCCTCGAAACT
>DAOUAL010000012.1:0-7828 GCA_034433515.1 Anaerolineae bacterium
GTGCAACCCACCTTGCCGCCGGTTTTCCCAACGCAACCTCCCATCGTCTCATCGAGCGCCTCATCGGCGACGAGTACCCTATCGGCATCTTCGTCTTCGGTGCAATCTTCGGCAACGTCATCGGTTGCCTCTTCGCCGGCTTCGTCTGCGGCTTCATCGCCGGCATCCTCGCAGCCGCCTGCCGCTCCGAAAGGCAAACTGGCATTTACCGTTCGACGCGGCGATCGCCCTGAAGACAATTTCATTTGGATTATGAATGCCGATGGCACCGGGGCGAAAGAAATCTTGAAACGCGCTTCCGAGCCAACGTTCTCGCCGGACGGAACCAAGATTGCTTACTATCAATGGACCGATGGCATCTACGTCGCGAATGCCGATGGCACCGGGGCTAAGAAAATCCTGGGCGAGTCGAATGCCGGCTTTTTGTCATGGTCGCACGATGGACGCTGGATTGCTTTCTCTGTTCGCCCCGGCGGTTCGGGCAATATTGCAACCGATGCGATTGCCCCCGATGGCACCGGGCGACACCCGATCACTGTGGGGTGGAGTCCCTTTTGGTCGCCGGATGACACGCAACTGGTACTGCAAACTTGTCGTGGTTCTGGTTGTGGGATTTATCGCGCCCCTTCGACTGGTGGCGAAGCCGTGCCGATCATTACCGATGATGGCGGACTCGCCGCATTTTCGCCGGATGGCAAAAAGATCGTATATCAAAAAGATGTGGACGGAAAAAAGCAATTGTTCTTGATCAACGCGGATGGTTCGGGTAAGAAACAATTGACTTCGGGTTCTGCCATCCACGTCTCGGCGAACTGGTCGCTCGATGGCAACTTTATTTTCTATCGCTCACCCGAAGGCGGGCAATGGGGCATCTGGCGCATGAACGCGGATGGGACCAACCCGGTTCGATTGATTGGCGATATGCCACCGGGAGATTGGCCCTACGACCGTATCGCCGTCGGCAAGTAAGGGTGGAAATCAAGGCTCGCAAATTCCCGGCGAGCCTTTTTCCATTTTTTCATTCTAGTAGTGCACCAACATGAAAGTGCATAGTGGAAACTTGATACTTTGCGGTCTCGGTAACTATTTTTCCATCGGTCTGGTATGCAACTATTTCATGTTGTTGCACTAGTCCCTATCCAATGCAATCGTTGCACAAAAAGCCAAGATTTTTTTCATTCACGAAGGGCACCAAGGTCACGAAGGAAGAACAGAGAAATCTTCGTGGACCTTCGTGTCCTTCGTGGATCAATGCCGGTGTGGTTTCGGCGCGTCCGAGTTAGGAGGTTACAATGTTCAACTTGTTCCGTCTTGCAATGTTTGTTGTGCTTATGACGATGGTGGCGGCGTGCGGCAGTACTACGCCCACCTTGCCTCCATCGCCAACATTCACAGTTCCCTCGGTTCAGCCAACTCAAGTTACGGTTCAACCCACCACGCCACCTACCCTTCCCTTGGCATCGCCCACCTCAACGTTAGCACCAGCGCAACCATCTGCCACTGCCACCAAATTTGCAATCGCCGTGCCAACCGCAACCTTAACAGCGACCCCCGTCCCCAAACCTGCGGCGCCCACCGGGCGAATCGCTTACACCGTTGTTACCGGCACCGAGCCCAAGTTTCACACCATTTGGATTGCCAACGCCGATGGATCGGGCGCGCGTCAAATCCTCACCCACGCACGATGGCCCTCCCTTTCGCCGGATGGCAAACGGATTGCATACTATGGTACGCCCGAAGGAAAATCGGAAGGACTTTATCTGGCGAATGCCGATGGTGGGAATCCGGAATTGATCGTCGTGGGCGTGGGCGTGTGCTGCATCAACTGGTCGCGCGACGGCAACTGGCTGGTTTACACCGTCTCGCCGCGCCCCAAGCAACCCGGCGGACCTATTTACACGCTCAAGGTGGATGGCGTGTATAAAACCATCGTGGCGCTGGGCGTAGATGGTAATGGCCCCGCGTTTTCGCCGGACGGCAAGCAAGTCGTGTACTCTGGTTGTTTGCCGAACACGAACACGTGCGGTTTGATGATCGTGCCGGCGGGGGGCGGAACCCCGCGTCAAATTACCACCGATAACGGCGGGAATGCCGATTGGGGCACACGCGGCATCGTCTATCAAGCCAATGATAATGCCGGGCACAAGCAAGTCTTTTTCATCAACCCCGACGGCTCGGGCAAAAAGCAATTGACGAATGGCAAGAGCAACGATGGCCAACCGGCATGGTCGCGCGATGGCGGTTCGATTTTTTGGCGGAGCGATCAAAATGGAACCGCGTGGGGCATCTTTGTCATGAATTTCGATGGCTCGAATCCGCGCCGGCTGATCAACAACGTGGCGCCGCATCCCGATTTCTGGGGCTGGGAATCGCTTAGCACGGGACCCTAACACCATCTTTAGCGCGAGGCAACCGTGTCATCTCATCTGCGCGATCTATTCTTACTCGATCCACACATCACATTCTTGAATCACGGTTCGTTTGGCGCAACACCCCAACCGGTCTTTGAAACCTATCAACGTTGGCAACGCGAACTGGAACGCCAGCCCGTCGAATTTCTGGGACGCCGCTTTAACGATTTAATGCGCGAGGCGCGCACGCATCTCGCCGCGTTCATCCACACCGATCCCGACGACATCGTTTACGTTCCCAATGCAACCACCGGCTTGAACATCGTGGCACGCAGTCTGCGGCTCAATCCCGGCGACGAAATCTTGACCACCGATCACGAGTACGGCGCGCTTGATCGCACGTGGCGATTCATCGCGCGTAAAACTGGCGCGGTGTACAAACCCCAACCGATGCCGGTGCCGGTCACGACGCCCGACGATTTTGTAGAACGCTTTTGGTCTGGCGTTACGCCGCGCACGCGCATCGTGTTTCTGAGCCACATCACCTCACCCACCGCACTCATTTTTCCGGTCAAGGAAATTTGCCGACGTGCGCGGAATGCCGGCATCCTCAGCATCGTTGACGGCGCACACACGTTGGGACAACTCGATTTGGATTTGCCAGACCTTGGCGCTGATTTTTATTCATCGAACGCGCACAAGTGGCTCTGTGCACCAAAAGGATCAGCATTTCTTTACGCGCGCCGTGAAATGCAGCCGCTTGTCGAACCGCTCATCGTGAGTTGGGGGTACGAATCGGAAAAGCCGAGCGCATCGCGCTTTATTGATGAACAGGAATGGACGGGCACGCGCGATATTGCGGCATTTCTTAGCGTACCAGCGGCAATTCAGTTTGCGCAAGAACATCAATGGGATCAGGTTCGCTTACAATGTCATATGCTTGCGCAATTCGTGCGCGAACAAATCACGGCGTTGACCGGCTTGCCTCCCCTCTCGCCCGATTCAATCGAATGGTACGCACAAATGGTTACTCTCCCCCTGCCCCCGTGCGATCCCGCACAACTCAAAGTGCGTCTCTACGACGAATTTCGCATCGAAGTGCCGATTGTTACGTGGCAGAACCGACCATTCATTCGCATTTCGATTCAAGCGTACAACACGCTGGAGGATGTTGAAAACTTAGTGGAAGCGTTGAGAAGAATTTTTGCAGCAAGGGATTTGTGAAGGTTTGGATGAAATGACCCACAAAGTTTCACGGACGGTTTCTCTTCGTGCTTCTTCGTGATCTTTGTGGATAAACATATTTTCTGGATGGAGATTGATAGATGAATGAATTGCAAAATCAAGTTGCCATTATCACCGGCGCAAGTAGCGGCATTGGTCGAGCGACCGCACTCAAATTTGCCAGCGAAAGTGCGCGCGTTGCCATCGTCGCACGCCGCGCCGATAAATTGAACGAGGTTGCCCAAACGATTCGCGCGCAAGGCGGCGAATGCCAGCCCATCGTCGCGGACGTAACCCAGGAATCGGATATTGAGCGCGTGGTGCGCGAGACTGTGGCGGCGTTTGGCGGCATTGATATTTTGGTCAACGCCGCTGGCATCATCGCGAACGGCAACATCGAAAACACAACGTTGCGCGATTGGGATGCTATGTTCAATGTTAATGTGCGTGCTCCGTTTTATTTGATGCAATGCGCGCTCCCGTACCTCATCGAACGCAAGGGCAACGTAGTGAATGTATCGAGCGTGACCGGCATTCGCGCCTTTCCGAATGTGTTGGCGTACTGTGCCAGCAAAGCCGCGCTGGATCAACTCACGCATTGTGTCGCGCTCGAAGTGGCGAGCAAAGGCGTGCGCGTCAATGCAGTGAATCCCGGGGTTACGGTAACGATGTTGCATCGTACGGGTGGGATGAATGACGAGGCGTACGCCAAATTTCTGGAGCATAGCAAAACGACGCATCCGTTAGGACGCGTTGGGACGGCGGACGAAGTCGCCGAGTTGATTTTCTTTCTCGCTTCGCCCAAAGCCGGTTGGATTACCGGCGTCTCGTACTCGATTGATGGTGGGCGGCATCAAACGTGTCTGCGATAGAGGGGCGGCTTTAAAAGCCGCCCTTACACCAATCCAATATCGTTGCGCAGCGCGACGATTTGCTTGCGAATCTGCGCGCGCTCGTCCAATGCCTTTTGCACCGGTGCCGTAAATTCTTTTTCCCACTTGTCGAGCAGAGTTTCCACATCGGTCAAGAATTTTTTCAGCGGTGTGAGCAAATTGTTGATGATGGGATCGAACAAGTTGGTTCTGACCGTGGCGGTGCCAGACGCCGGGAAAAACATATCGCGCAAGGGTTTGAGGAGTTGGGTGAGTAAGGTATCCAGCGTTGCCGGCACCGCGCGAATTAAATCAATGAGCGCGCTAATCGCGCGGCTGATCTCGGCGCCCACACCAAACGGGATTTTCTTGATCAACTCGTTGAAGAAATTTGCGATGGCTTCGGCAAGCGGTAAAGCGGTGCCGAGTATGGTTACCACAAAAGATTCGGCGGCTTGAAGTTTGCGCGCTAGTTCGGTGAGCGCGCGTGTAGCCAGGTCCACCGCGCTTTGCAAACTATCGAGCATCGCTTGGAAATTCTTGAGCGCCGTCTCCGCCGCTGTAATGCCCTCGCGCGCGAGCCGGACGCCGGTCTTGACAGTTTCAAAGGCGCCCCGGAGAACATTCATCCCGGTCGCGATGATGGCATCAATCCCCACTTTTTCTAGGTTTTCGTACAGCCCCACCAGCGCGCGCAATTTGGCTAGTTCCAATTCCTTTTCTGCGAGCGCGGCGGTGGTGGCTGCAGTACCGCCCACCGCGCCGGCGATCAAGGCAGCCCCCCCCACCACGGCTGTGGTCATCAATTGGCGTCGCGTAACGCCCTCATGTTGTTTTTCCATCGTTATCCCTCCTGACTTTCAGAGTACACCGCCCGGCGGAAAACGTCAATGAGAATAAGGTCCATAAAAAGAGCGAGGACTCGTCTCTCGCTCTTATTCTTCAAACGATTTACAGTAAATGATTTTGCCCTCGCCGATCGCATAAAAATCCGGCAAATGCGCGACACGCTGATAACCGTGTCGTTCATAAAATTCGCGCGCGGGCTGATACATCATCGAATCCGAGGTTTCGAGATAAATCGCACGTCCGCCTTGCGCCCGCACACATTCTTCGACGTGCTGCAACAACCGGCTCCCAATCCCATTGGATTGTTGTGAACGTTCGACACAAATCCAATACAAATCCCAAACGCGGTCAGTGAGCGGAGTGGGTCCAAAGCACGCAAAACCGGCAACCGAATTCGGATGACCGTTGCGATAGACGATGAACGTGTGATCGTCGCGCGGCTCGGGATCGAAAAAAGTATCCACGAGTTCGCGGACGACGGACAGTTCGATGGAAGTAAAAACGCCGGTCGTCTCGGCGATATGTATTATGGCATCAACATCCTGGGGCTGCGGCGACTCGATAGACATAGACGCTAGGCGGCAGCGGTAACGGCGAGCACAGAAGGTAGGCGTTTGATTTTTTCGGTGGGCAGTTTGCTGGAGGCAAGCGCACTGACCGGAATCGAATAGACGTTATCGTCGCCGATGCTCCGCGCTTTAAGTTCATACGCCACCAGGCGTGGGCGCGCAAATCCTTTCAGGCGATAACGCCGTGCGGCAAGCCGGACAATTTCATCAGCCAGGTCGGCGTAGGCCAAGCCGGCAACGCGCGCGGCGCGTGCAATGCCGGCATCCGGTGACAAATCGGCATTGGGATTCACTTCGAGCACGTACGGCGTACCATTCTTGACCCGAATATCCACGCGCCCATAATCACGCAAGCCCATCGTTGTGTAAGCGCGCCGTGCGACCTCTTCGATTTTGAGACGCAACGCATCGCTGATACGCGCCGGGCAGGTGGGCGGCGTTTTCAAATATTCTTCCGACGTGGGAACCCATTTGGCACGGAAGGAAACGATGCGCGCGAACGGATTGTCAATGTGCCGGAAATTGATTTCGGAGAGAGGCAAAACGCGTGGCGATTCGTTGCCGAGGACGGTGACGTTGAATTCGCGTCCATCAATGAATTCTTCGCACAACGCAGGTTCGTGGTACTTGTCCCAGATGTAGCGCACTTGGCGACGCAAGCCGCGTTCGTCATGCACGACCGAGTTGAGTGTAATGCCAATGCTGGCGTCTTCCGACAGGGGTTTGACAATCAAGGGAAAGTTGAGGCGGCAATCAATGGTATAGGGGGTAAACACTTGATACGGCGCGGTGGGGATGCCATGGGCTTGTAAAATTTCTTTGGTGCGCGCTTTGTTGAGGCAAGTGGCTAGCGTGCGCCGATTCGACCCGGTGTAGCGAAAACCGAGATGCTCAAAGACAGAGATGATGTACGGTTCCAGATACGTCTTGTTGCGGATACTTTCACACAAATTAAAGATGAGCCATTCGTTTGGATCGTACGGTGCCAATGGTCCCCACAAATCATCACGAATCGGCACCGTCACCGTCGTGTACCCGTATGCCTGCAACGCCTGCTCGATGTGTTGTTCCACCAAAACAATTTCTTGTTCGGCAAAGAGATCGTCTTCTTCGCCGTGTTCGACTGGTTCGATGACGTTGAATACAACTAGAATTTTCACGCGCTCGTTTTATCCTAAGAAATTGTTGATGAAATAAGATTGAATAATATTCCTTTTCGATTATACACTAGGAATGAAAGAATGCAACCTTAAAGTTTTCAGCGGACAGCAGTGGGCGGTTTGACTTTGGGCAAGCGATGTTCCAAGGCATCGGGCACTCTTCAAGATACCCGATTCTACGCAGGTTGGGCAATTTCACCAAACGGTGAACAGTCATGGCAAATGCAACTTGCTGGGATCGGGGAATAGCAGAAACGATTGAGAAGGTGTCATCGTCCCAAGACGGCTGTCATTCTGGGGAAGATTTGGGATTGACCGAGGGTTATTCTTACTTCGACATCCGTTACTCAACGATTTTATGAGCACGCGGAGAACACAGAGAAAACCATAGAAACCTCAGTGAATCCGGTGATCTGACCTGAGAATAGCTCGTCACCCTGAGCCTGTTTTTCGCACTTGCAGAACGAGTGCAACAACATGAAATAGTTGCATACCCGACTGGTGGGAATACATTGACAGACGTAGCTAAAAATCGAGTTTTCACTACGCACTTTCATGTTGGTACACTACTAGACCCCCTCTCATCCCCCTGCCCCCTTCTCTCCCCGCTTTGCGGGGAGAGAGATGAATCGCGCGACTACAAGCCTATTTTCAAGGAAGGGAGGCAGATGTCTCGCCACCCAGCATTATACCAAGGGTACGTCATGGTGACAACTCACTTGCCTCAAAGCCCCAGGCGACCGTGTTGGCTCTCTGGAGCTTTGCGATAGCCATGATCAAATTGTGTGGCCTGACCTCCGTCA
>DAOUAL010000013.1:0-6310 GCA_034433515.1 Anaerolineae bacterium
GGCGGCGTTCGGCGCATTCTTCCGCGCGTTTCTCGTTGCGTTACCCGATATCTCGATGGATTGGCAAATGATGCTCGCCATCCTCGCGGTGTTAACGATGACGCTGGGCAACGTTGCCGCGTTGCTCCAATCGAACATCAAGCGAATGTTGGCATACTCGAGCATCGCACACGCGGGCTATATTCTGATTGCGCTCGTCGCGATGGGGTCGAACGGTACGTCATCGGCGTTGTTTTATTTGCTGGCATACACGCTGACGAACCTAGGCGCGTTCGGCGCCGTGATCGCGTTAAGCGATGGCGCACGTGAACGCCTTGAAGTGAACGATTATGCGGGCGCGGCGTCTCAACAACCGTTCATCGCTGCCGCGTTTTCGATTTTCTTGCTCTCGCTTGCCGGCTTTCCGCCGTTCGCCGGGTTCGTTGGCAAGTTCTTGATTTTCAGCGCGGCGGTCGAAAATGGTTGGACGTGGCTTGCCGTCATTGGCGTGTTGAATAGTCTAGTGTCGGTGTACTTTTATGTGCGTCCCATCGTGCAAATGTATATGAACGAAGCCAAGCCGGGTTGGGACAAGCTTCGCGTGGATGTGTTCGTAACGATGGCGTTGATCATCGCGGTGGTTGGCGTGATTGCGCTGGGCGTGTTCCCCGCACCGACGCTGGCGCTCGCCAGCGGTGGGTTGTTCCGATAAT
Organism: Anaerolineae bacterium; assembly: GCA_034433515.1. GTDB lineage: Bacteria > Chloroflexota > Anaerolineae > UBA4142 > UBA4142 > DAOTXS01. The sequence goes on from DAOUAL010000013.1 coordinate 693, forward strand.
TCACGACCAAAGACGGAGGACGAACGACGGAACGTACCGCATCCGTCTTCCGGCCTCCGTCTTTTTGTTTGGAGTAAAGATGAATCAAGATGACGTCATCCATCTGGTCAAAAATTCCAAAGAACCGCGCGATGTTTTGTTGGATCGCGTTGCCGCGTTACTCAAGGAAAATTTCTCGCACTATACCGGCGTTTACATCTATCTCCTCGAAGGTGAAACGTTGGTGTTACATTCGTATCGCGGTCGCCCTACTGAACACACGCGCATTCCAATTGGTGCAGGAATTTGCGGTCGTGCCGCGCGCATCAAAGACACGGTGATCGTGGATGATGTGAACAGCGATGCCGAGTATATCGCGTGTAGTTTGGAGACGCGGAGCGAAATCGTTGTGCCGATCATGGGCGCGGATCGCGTGTTGGGCGAGATTGATATTGATAGCGATGTGCCGGCGGCGTTCTCGGAATCGGATCGAATATTCTTGCAGGAGGTTGCGCGCGTGCTGGCGATGCACTGGGACGCCAATTAACATAAGCCCGATTTTTCGAATCCGCTTGACAAATCGTTATCAGTTGTGGTAAACTTGCCCACGCAAACGGAGAGAACGCTGCCAACCGTTGCGGCGTGATTCAACTCACGCCAATTTTTATGCCTGATGCACGTTAAAATTTTATATGGGGCGGTAGCTCAATTGGCAGAGCAACAGCCTTTGAATGGAGCCTGCCCAAAGTAATTTGGGACAGTGCAGATTGCTATATGCTGGAACACCCTCAAGCCCTGGCTACGTTCCTCCACGTGAAAAGGCTAGGGATATGTGGGCAATCAGCAGGCAACCTTGAAATGGCACCCAACAATGGATAAACTATGCTGGAGGGAGGCATAGATGAAATTACATAGTAAACAGTTGGGAGCCATTGGCGTACTGCGTGTCGCGGCTTACCTCATGTCGCAAGGTTTGAGCGTCTTTGCCGAACTGGGAGATCTCTCGCGTGTGGATTTGATTGTTCTATTCGAAAACCGACCAATCAAAATCCAAGTCAAGACGAGGAATCTCAAAGAAGGCAAAATCAGTGTGGATTCTCGCAAGAGTGGTCCAGGTTATCACTATCGCTACAAACCGGAAGATGTTGATGTGTTTGCGATTTACATTCCGCAAAGAGACCTGATTCTCTTTCTGAATGTCCATCGAGTTCTTAAAGCCAAAGGCACCACCGTCATTCGAGTAGTTCAACCCAAGAATCGCCAAGTCAAAGGTGTCCATTGGTTTGAAAACTATCTCGAATTCAAGCAAGCCCTCAGAGATCATACGCAATCTACCCGACCGGGTGACGCCGAGGGTAAAGAGATGATCCAGACTACAACGAGCATCCGACGCTCGGCTAGCGAAAGCTAGTGTGGTAGGTTAAGCTGTGGGTTCAGGGTTCGATTCCCTGCCGCCTCATTGATTGGCAAGCAAGCGATCCGTCGCTCACGCAAGTGAGAGGAACTTCCCGACTCCCGGTTGCTTGCGTTGGCAAGCAACACGGTTGCCTCACGAAACCACAAGTGAGGGCACACGCCGAGTCATCGGCGTGTGACGACAACTGCAACAGAAAGCAAGTCCGCTCGCGCAAGCGAGTGAGGAGTGCAACGGTGGGGTAAGCGCCCACCAGCGTCGTTGGTAACAACGACGGCTAGGCGAATGTCCAACTGGGAGCAAGGCGGGTGGGATCAACTTGCGGTTGATTCCCGTCGCAGTGGCAATGCGCGAAAGCGTAATTGCCACCGCGCCACGCGCGAGACAGATGACGGACAAAACAGAATCGGGGGTACGGCTGCTTGCCAATCACGTGGGTGTTTGGATAAATGAAGGCGGCGGTGTGCCGCTTGAATAGAAAGGAATTGACATGCGTGCCGAAATTTTGTTTCCTCACAAGAGTATCGCCTCGCTGACGAACATTCGCAATGGCAAGTGGCGCGATTTGACCAAACGCGTGGCGGCTTTGCCAGAAGATCATCCCGATAGTTTGGCGTTCGCCCTGTTAATGATTCGGCAATGCAATTGTTTGGATTGCAATCCCGATCGGTATAAAGCATTGATGGGGTGTGCAGCGTGTGCCAAACGTACGCTGATGGCTTACAAAGGAACGGATGAGGGATTGCTCAAACAATTCCAAAAAGCACGGCAAGAAGTGGATGATTATCTGAGAGAACATCGTCCACTGGCTGAAGCGGCGTAATAGCAAAAACCGGGTTTCGTTCAGAAACCCGGTTTTTTGTTCCTTGAATCATCCGCATAAAACTTTTCACTGCGCCCAGAAACGCAACGGGACATTCCTCGTGAGGCACGTGTCCACAGTTTGGAATCACTTCCAACTTGGCATTCGGCAGATCGTGGGCTAACTGAATGCTACGTTCTTTCGGAACAATCTTGTCATCATCGCCAGTGATAACCAACGTGGGCATCTTGAGCGATTTGATTTGACTTGCCAGTTCGGTGGGTCGGGCGGCTGCGGTAAATTCCCACAACGCGCGATCCCAGTTTTCGACCTGAAGTGGTTTCAAGTACCCTTGCCAAATCTCCGGTGTGATCTTGGAGGGGTCGTGCCATGCCGATTTCCCAAAATCAATGCCCCAATCTTTGATCTGGCGCGCCATCAATATTCCGATTCGTCGTCCTTGCGGTGTCGTCATCAATGGCTGATACCACGTTGCTGTGCTTCCCACGCCGATTGCCGGAGCGACGAGAATCAGCGCCTCCACCCGGTTCGGATGTCGCAACGCGGTCAATGCCGCAATGCCACCGCCCGCCGAATTCCCCACCAGAATTGCACGGTTGATTTTGAGCGCGTCCATCAAACCGATCAGCAGATTCACTTGCGCGTCCGGTCCGTACGGCGAGTCGCCGCTCCATTCGCCGGGCATTGGGCGTTGCGTCAAACCAAAAGCGGGGCGATCGTACGCGATGACGGTGCCACCGTACTCTTGGGCCAATGGTTGTCTTACCTCGCGCCACGAAAACTCGCTGGCGGCAAAACCGTGCAAGAGGATAAACACCGGCTCGCCTTCGCCGGAGATTTTGTAATGGACGTTGATGCCGTTGATGTTGATGAATCGGCTATCCGCGTCCGCCAATTTTTCCGGCGGCACCACATTTTCTAACGGCGGAATTGGAATGAGCAACGGCACGACGATGAGCAAAGCAAGCAGAACACCTAAAACGATCAATCCGATTTTGAGAGCGCGTTTCATCGTTGCAACCTTTCACTCATTGCATCGAGCGCAGCGATTTCATCCGCGTTCAATCGCCAATCCATCGCGCCAATATTTTCTTCGACTTGGCGTGCATTCTTGGCACCGGGAATCGGCACGGTCCCTTTGCAGATCGTCCAATTGATCGCCACTTGGGCTGGCGTTTTACCGCCGTGCGCTTGTCCAATCTCGCGCAACAAACCGATGAGTGGCTGAATCTTGGCGAGATACTCGCGGCTGTAACGACGATTGCGCCACCCGGGCGGCACTTGGTCTGGGGTGTACTGGCCAGAGAGCAAGCCCATCTCCAGCGGACTGTAAGCGATGATCGTAATGTTCAATTCGCGACAGGTTTGCATCGTCCCGTTGCGTTCGATGCGTCGGTCGAGCAAACTGTACTTGAGTTGATTCGATGCCAGCGGAATGCCGTGTTGCGCCAGCGCGGTGTAGGCGCGGCGTGTCCACGCGGCGTTATAATTCGAGACACCAATCGCGCGGGTTAAGCCGGCTTTGAGCGCCTCCGCCATCCCTGCCATCCACGTCTCCGGTGCGATGGGCGGCAAGGGTTGATGCACTTGGTACAAATCCACGCGCGCGACATTCAGGCGTGCGAGACTGCGTTGCAATGCTTGGATCACGCTGAGGCGGCGCAAACGCCAAGGGAAGGGCATAAACTTGGTCGCAATGATCAATGTTGGATTCTTCTCGCGCACGTACGCACCGAGATGTCTTTCGGAATGTCCCCCGCCGTAGATTTCGGCAGTGTCAAAGAAATTGATGCCATGCGCGATCGCCGTTTCGATGGCGGCGCGCACATCCTGATCAGTGTGCGTTTTGCCATAACTCCAAAATAACGTATCACCCCACGCCCACGCGCCAATGCCTAGTTCGGGAACAAATACATCCGTGTCTCCTAATCGAACTTGGTTCATTCCTCACCTCTCCCTATGATTTGGCTTGGACACAAATTACCCCTACCGCACCGATGCCCACGTGCGTCCCAATAATCGGCGTAATTTCTTCGCAGAGGGAAATGTTCAAGTGGGAATGGCGTTGTTGCATTTGCGCTTTCAATTCTTGCGCGCGTTCGGGAGCGCGAGCGTGGACGATTGCCATCTCTTCCAAGCGACCTAGCCGTTGAATTTGCTCCAGCATTTTTTCCATCGCTGCTTTGCGTGTGCGAATGCGCTCCGCGCTCACCTCGCCATTGTAAACGCGCAACAGAGGTTTGACTTGAAGCAATGTTCCCAATTCTGCCACCAAGCGCGACACGCGCCCACTGCGTCTGAGATTTTCAAGTGTGTCGAGGACGGCGAAGATGTGGGTGCGGATTACTTGATCATTGAGCAAGGCAACGATCTCGGCGACCGAACGTCCTTGAGCCGCGGCGCGTGCGGCCGTGAGCGCTTGAAAACCCAGCCCCAAGGATAATTGCCGCGAATCGAAAACGGTTACCGGCACTTGAGTCGTTTCGCGTGCGGCAATCAGCGCCACGTTCAAGAGCGCGCTTAGACTGGATGCCAAATGAATGGACAGGACTTGGGTCGCGCCTTCTTGCGCCAGCCGCACATACGCCTCGTGGAACATTTCGATGCCCGGCGCGGCGGTGGTGGGCAAGGGTGAGTAGGTGGGTAGGTTGGTGTAGAATTCTTCCCGCGATAAATTTACACCATCCAGATAACTGCGTTCACCGATGTTGATGTAACACGGCAAAACAACGATGCCGTATTGCTCGGCGAGCGCAGGCGGTAAATCGCACGTACTGTCGGTTACAATTCGAATGGTCATACTCACCTCGCTTCATTGGGAGGGTTACTTGTAATTTATCATCAAATCGAACGCGCGGTCAAGATTGCGTTCGTCGAGTAATTCGAGGCGGTCGGCATAGGTGTGCCACGTTTGCTCTAGATAGTATTGATCGCTGGCACTGATTGCCACCGTATCTATGCCGTTGGCTTGAAACACGTTTGCATCGCCCAACGCGGTAAACCGTTCGTACACGACAAGGTCGGGTTGCGCGCGCCAGAGCGATTGGACGAGGCGTGCATTGGCAAGCGGATACGCCGGGCTGGGATTGAGCGTTCGACCATCGAACACGAAATCGCCGAGCAAAGGCAACGTGAACACAAAACCCGGCATCGGCGCAGATGGACGAATCGCCAACCTGCCGCGCCCGATGTTATCGAAATTGATGATGGCACGGATCGGAATGTTGTTCGTACGGGCGTACTCCACAAAGGCGGTTGCGCCGCGCAGACCGGTTTCCTCTTCACCGGTGAACAGGAAAGCGCGATTGCCGGCATCGCCGCGGCATATCAGTTCCTCAATCGCTGCGAGCATCACGCTCACCGCCGCCGTGTTATCCGACGCGCCTTGATACGCCGGGTCGT
>DAOUAL010000014.1:0-59912 GCA_034433515.1 Anaerolineae bacterium
AGCAATCCTTCCAATTCCTCGGTGCGTCGTTGCAGGGCGTGTTCGGCTTGGGCGCGTGCGAGTTCTTCCATCTTCCGTGCAGTAATGTCAATCGAGGTGCAGTCAAAATAGACGGGCTGACCATCCTGATAGACCGCTCGCGCATTGACCGAGACCCAAATGGAAGAACCATCTTTACGTTTGAGATGCTGTTCGAGACTGGTTACCGCACCCTCACGTAAAACGCGGTCTGAAAAGTCTTTCCGCTCGCTGGGATTCATATAGAACTCGGCGACGGGCTTGGTTTGCATTTCTTCCAGCGAAGCATAGCCAAACATCTTGAGGAGTGCTGGATTCGCCATCAGAATCTCGCCTTGGGGACCCGGGGTAACCCGATAAACCCCAATCGGGATATTTTCGACGAGCGAACGATAGCGTTGTTCCGATTCTTGGACAGCGTGGTGCAAGCGTGAATTGACGATTGCCACAGCGGCTTGATCGCCGAGGAGTTGCAAAACGCTCAATTCATCATCGGTGAATGATCGTGGGTGAGCATAGGCGATGTTCATTACCCCCACCACGCGATTGCCCATTTTGAGCGGCAATCCAACAATGGCACCTTCAAAGGGGCGTTGGGCGGTAACGAACAATGGATGCGTGCGGATATCGGGGACAATGATAATTTTACCTTCGCGTGCAACCGTATAAGTGAGGCCGTCTTCGCGCGGGGGTGCCCATTCTTCATTCAAGCGTCCATCTGCCCAGCGGGAGGCACCAAAGGTCAACCGTTCATTGTCGTACAGGTAGATGTGGGTATCGTGTGCATCAGGGTTGAGCCGCAGAACGTTGGTAACAATTGTTTGCAACACGATGGCGGGATCAAGACTGGAAGTTAAACTCAGCGTGGCTTGCCGAACGGCTTCCAGTTCGGCGGCGCGTTGGCGGGCGGCTTCATACAATCGTGCGCTGTGAACGATCCCGGCGGCTTGCGCGGCAAAGAGAGACAAGAGCCGCATATCATCTTCGGTATACTTGTGCGTCTCGTTTTCGTATTCCTCTACTGCCAAGACCCCAATCAACTCGCCACGATAAAGCATTGGGACTTGGACAATGGCGGAGATGAATGCTCCCTCGAATTTTGGTGAACGCCCACTCCAGGTTTTATAATCGTCCACAATGAGAGGTTGCCGGGTTTGAGCCACTCGCCCTGCCATCCCTTCACCCAGAGCCAGCCGGGTGCCTACCGGTATGGAGGGGTGTGTGCTAACGACGGCGTACAAATCTTGGCGCGTAGCATCGTAGAGATACATCCCACCGCCCGCGCTGTGGAGAAACGCTCTGGCTCGTGCAACGATGGTCTCGAGCAATGTTTGTACATCATGCACTTGAGTCAGATCGCGCGTGGTCTCGTACAGCAAAGCAAACTCGTCGGCACGACGCTGGGCTTGCGCAAACAGGCGGGCGTTTTCAATGGCGATGGCGGCTTGCTGAGCAATGCCCGTTACCAGCGTGAGGTGATGGTCATCATACGCATTGAGTTGATAACTTTGGACTGACAAGACGCCAATGATACCTGTCTTGCTCCGCAGAGGGGCATAAATGAGCGAGGCGGAAGGGCGACTGGTATCGCCGGTGCGATAGACGACGGGCGAGGTGGCAATTTCAGTAGGGGTTCGATTAATGAGACGCGGGATGCCAGTGGTTAGTGTTTGTCCGAGGGGACTCTCGCTTGGAACGGTATCTTGGTTCTGAGAGTAGCGTTTGCCTCCGTCATACAAAATAGGAAATGAAACCTTGCCACTTTCATCTTTGAGACAAATGAAAAAGACATCCAAGGGCACCGCTTGACGGATCTGCTCATAGATGAGTTCAAACACATTTTCCAACGTTTGCAAATTTGAAACAGCGTGTCCAATTTGATTGAGTGTCGCCATCTCCACCGCGTGATGTTTGTTCTCCTCAATCAATTGCTGTTGCATCGCCGTGAGGGTTTGTAATGCCTCAATTTTTTCACGCAAGGTCTGTTCTTGACGACGCACCACACTTGCCAGCATCCCCCCAAAGAACGCAAAGGTCATTAAAACGCTTGCCACCATCAGATGCGCGCCGGGGTTTTCAGACAATTCGCCGTGCACATAAACCACACTCAAATAGCCAAGAGCGCAGAGCACTCCATCGGAATAAGCCCAACCGGCGCTCACCGCGAGCGCCGCGCTCCAAGGGATGAGAAAATAAAAAGTCCAAACCAGATTCACATCATCGTAGAGAATGGCAAAGCCCAAAGTTACAATGAGGACATTCATCGGTTGGATCATCGGCGCCAGCCGCAACCATCCCCAGCGTGCGGCGGCACGATTGGAGAGAAAAGCGTAAACGACACTGACAATCACCAATAATGTCAGTTTAGTTTGATCGGTTGGCGAAAGATGTAACAAGGGCAGGATCAGCAAAAAGGCGCTGAGTATTAAAACCACGCCGATCAATAAAACGGTATTGATGGAAGAGAATAACTGGCGCATACTACTTTTTCTGCAAATGAGCGTATCGGGCAACCAGACGTTTCACGCCGATACCGGGAAAGGCGACCTGAACTTCTTCATCGGTGCCAACGATTTTGCTGGCAATCACGACCCCATCGCCAAAGGTTGGATGCGTAACCTGATCGCCTGCCTTAAACTGATGTGATGGAGTGCGGGACGCGTGAGACCATGAGGAACGTGGCTTGTGCCTGCGGCGCGACGATGTTTCATCCGTGTCAAAATCGTCATCGTCTATAGCGTCTTCCTGAGCACGCGCGTAATGCGATGTTTTGTGTCCTTTGTCCAAACGATGTGCCGTGGTTGTCCCGGCGACCAGATGACGCGGAATGTCCGCTAAATAACGCGAGGGCTCGCTCGGTTCGGTGTTGCCGTAGAATGAACGGCGAAAAGTGTGTACCAAGTAGAGGCGTTCTTTGGCGCGCGTGATACCGACGTAACATAAACGACGTTCTTCTTCCATTTGCGCCGGTTCATCAAAAGAACGCGAATGCGGGAACAAACCCTCTTCCAGCCCCACCATAAACACCACCCGAAATTCCAACCCCTTTGCCATATGCAAGGTCATCAACGTGGGCGCGTCCACATCATCGCGCATTGTATCAATATCGGCGATGAGGGCGGCTTCTTCCAGAAACTGCGGCAACGTAACCTCTGCTGTCTCGCTAGCGTATTTTTTTGTAGCGTTCAACAACTCGCGCACGTTTTGCCAACGATCTTCACCCTCCGGTGTACCATCTACGATGTAATCTTCGTACGCGGTTTTCTGCAAAACCAGTTTGACCAGTTCAGTCAATTTTATTTCGTGGCGCGCCGCGCGGAGTTCATCCAACAAATCAATGAACGCCAAAAGCGATTTGCGGGCGCGCGCGTCAAAGGCATCGCGGCTCAGTGCCGAGGGGTGCGTCGGCGATGTGGGCGTGCTTGTATCATCCGTCTCTTTGAGCATTTGTAAAATGGCATATGGCGATGTGTTCAACTTTTCTGCCCAGCGTGCTAAATTATCCATCGTATTCTTGCCGATGCCACGCGGTGGCACGTTTAGTACGCGATTGAAAGCTACGCTATCGTCTGGATTGGCGATGAGGCGGAGGTATGCCAGAATATCTTTGACTTCGCGGCGTTGATAAAAGCGCAACGCGCCGATCAGTTGGTACGGCATCCCCCGTCGCGTAAATGCCGCTTCCAGCGCGCGTGATTGGAAATTGGTACGATAGAACACGGCGCAGTCGCGCGGACGATACCCTTGCTTGGCTAAACGCGCGATCTCATCCACCACCAGACTGGCTTCTTCGTCTTGGTCGTAGGCTTCCCAAATGATGATGGGAATGCCTTGAGGATTTTCAGTCCACAATTCTTTTTTGTGGCGCGATTTGTTTTTGCGAATGATCGCTTGCGCCACATCCAAGATGGTTTGCGTGGAGCGATAGTTCTGTTCCAGCAACTGGACTTGGGCATTGGGAAAGTCTTGGCTAAAGCGTAACACGTTGCGATAGTCCGCACCACGCCAGCCGTAAATGCTTTGATCCTCGTCCCCCACGCAAAACAAGTTTTGATATTTGCCGGCGAGCAATTTCATCAACTCGTATTGCGCCATGTTCGTGTCTTGAAACTCGTCCACGTGCAGGTACACGTACCGATTCTGGTACCGTTCGAGCACATCGGGATTTTCACGGAACAAACGCACCGTCGCCATCAACAAATCATCAAAGTCAGCAGCGTTGTTGGCGGCAAGGAGTTGCTGATAGCGTTGATACACGCGCCCCACTACTTCGTGCCAATACGATGCCGGCACATAGTTTGCCGGTTCGATCAACTCATTCTTGGCTTTGCTAATCGTCCCCAGCACAGCACCCGGTTTGTACTTTTTATCGTCCAGATTCATCTCTCGGAGAATTTGCTTGATGAGTGCGGTTTGATCGTCTTCATCATAAATCCCAAAGCCGCGTCCCAAGCCCACACGTTCACCATCACGACGCAGAAAACGCGCGCAGGTGGCGTGAAAAGTGCCGATCGTTAAATCCTGCGCGCGTGCTTCGCCAATCAGTTTGATCAAGCGTTCACGCATTTCGCGTGCGGCTTTGTTCGTGAACGTTACGGCGAGGATGTTGTACGGGGCAATGTGTCTTTCGCCAATGAGGTAGGCAACCCGATGGGTGAGGACGCGGGTCTTGCCACTGCCCGGACCTGCCAGCACCAGGACGGGGCCATGAACTATTTTCACAGCTTGTTGTTGCGCTGGATTGAGTGAAGAAAGAATGTCCATCTTGAGCGAATCATCTACTCCGAGGTTAAAACCCGTTCCGCTTCAAAGCACACGATATTCAAATGATCTTGGCACGCGCGGTCGGGTGTGCCAAGTGGCACGCCAAACTTTTTGAGCGCACGATACAAATGACACAGAGGCAAGCCCATCACATTTGCAAAACATCCTTCGAGGTATGCCACCGGTTTGAAGGCGGTGTTCTGAATGGCATACGCCGCCGCTTTGTCCAGCGGTTCATCGGTGGCAACGAATGCGGCAATTTCCTCGTCCGCATAGTTGCGCATCTGCACCATCGTTGTGGCGATTTCGGTGATGGCTTGAGCGCCGTGCATCACCGTAACGCCGGAATAAACCGTGTGGGGACGATTGCGGAGCAGCTTTAACATTCGCGCCGCATCATTTGCATCGGTGGGTTTGCCGATGATGGTATGATCGAGCCAAACAATCGTATCTGCACCCACCACAATCGAATTGGGAAATGCTTGCACACCGATCTCGGCTTTGGCGCGCGACAATCGGTGCACCAGATCGGCGGGGGCTTCATTGGGATGTGGTGATTCGTCCACATCGGCAGAGATAAATTGAAAAGTCAACCCAAACAGCGCCACCAACTCTCGGCGGCGCGGTGAGGTTGAAGCAAGGATGATTGAATTCATAACTTGCATGCATAATAGAAGAAGCAGAATCTTTTGTCAATTAAGACGTTTGTCAGGGGTTTGCAAGGCGTGCTATAATGACGACGGAGGAACGTCGGCAAAAGTGTGATTGGGGAGGGCGATATGCGGTTCTCAAAATTAGTTGACTATTTGGCAAAGTTGGAAGCCACCACCAAACGTTTGGAAATGACCGCCATTCTCGCTGACTTGTTCAAAGAAGCCGGCGAAGATGAAATTGCGGCGATTATTTATCTCACGCAAGAACGTTTGGGTCCTCCATTCGAGCCGATTGATTTTGGGATTGGCGAAGCGTTGGCAGCGGAAGCGTTGGCAAAAGCGACTGGCAAAGACAAGGACGCGATCAAGAAATTGTACAAACAATTGGGCGATTATGGACTGGTTGCCGAAAAATTGATCAGCGATGAAGCCAAGAAACTCACCGTTACCCAGGTGTTTGATCGTTTGAAAGAGATTGCCACCACGAGCGGCGAAGGCACGGTGGAAAAGAAAACCGATTTGCTCGCCGATCTCTTGCAGAAACTCACGGGACGCGAAGCGCGCTACGTTCTGCGCATTCCGCTGGGACGCCTACGGCTTGGGATCGGCGATCCCACGGTGATGGAAGGTCTCTCGTGGTCCAAAGCGGGCGATAAAAGTTTGCGCCCCCAAATCGAGCGAGCGTACAACGTTTGCTCCGATCTGGGCCAAGTGGCGCGCGTGTTCAAAGCAGAAGGCGTCGAGGCACTGGACCAGATTCAAGTTCAAGTGGGCAAGCCGGTGCGCATGGCACTTGCTGAACGCGCCAAGAGTCCGGAAGACATCATTACCCGGCTGGGTCGTTGTTCGGTGGAAAGCAAGTATGATGGCTTTCGTTGCCAAGTCCACAAGCAAGGCGATACCGTCCGCATCTTTTCGCGCAATCTGGAAGAGACGACAGCGATGTTCACCGACATTGCCGATGGCATTCGCAAACAAATTCAAGCCCAATCGGCGATTCTGGAGGGCGAGGCGTTATCATACGATCCAGAGACCGGCGAGTTTCATCCGTTTCAAGTTACGATGCAACGCAAACGCAAGTACGATTTGGAAGAAATGACGCTCAAGTATCCCTTGCGACTCATCGCGTTTGATCTGCTTTATCTCAACGGCAAGGATTATACCGGGCAACCGTACTCACAACGCTATGATACGCTCGCTTCGCTTATCGCGCCAGGCGACCGCGTGGAAATTTCCAAGCATATCATCACGCAGGATGCCAAAGAGATCGAAAAATATTTTTTCGAGGCAATCACAAGTGGCTTGGAAGGCATTATGGCAAAGCGGCTGGACTCCAAGTACCAAGCCGGTGCGCGTAACTTTAATTGGATCAAACTCAAGCGATCGTATCAGGGACATTTATCGGACACGGTGGATGGCGTGGTGGTGGGATACTTGCGCGGACGTGGAATGCGGGCGCGGTTTGGGATCGGTGCCTTGCTCGTTGCGGTGTATGATGATACGCAAGACAAGTTGGTAACGATTGCCAAGATTGGCACCGGCTTTTCCGATGCGGAATGGCCCCAGATGCGTGCCTTGCTCGACCAGATCAAGGTGGAACAAAAGCCCGCACGGGTGGAGGCGCTTTTGGAGCCGGATGTCTGGGTGGAACCCAAGTATGTGATTGAGATGCAGGCGGATGAAATCACACGCTCGCCGGTGCACACCGCCGGCAAAGTGAGAGATGAGCCGGGTTATGCGTTGCGCTTTCCACGCGTGAAAGGATTTATTCGCACGGACAAAAAGCCGGAAGATGCCACCACCGTGAGAGAGATTTTGCGGATGTTTGAGAAGCAAGGCAAGTCAATGATGAATGACAAATGACGAACACCTCACGCCTCACGCCTAGCGCCTAACGCCTAGCGAGGAGACAAGGATGAGACTGGCAACGTACGAGTATCAAGGCAAGGTGAGTGTGGGTGCGGTGCGCGACGATGCAATCACGCAAATTGCCGTGCCAGATATGCTCGCCTTGATTGAACAAGGGATGGAGCAGTTGCGCACGGTGGGCGAAATGATTCCGCTCAATCAAGTGCGCTTGCTGGCGCCGATTCCGCGCCCGCGCAAAAATATTTTTGCGATTGGGCGCAACTATGCTGAGCATGCCAAAGAATCGGCGGCGGCGCGCGGTGAAAAGCCGGGTCCGCCGGTCATTTTCACCAAAGCCCCCACCACCGTCAACGCACCGTTTGGCGACATTGTGATTGATCCCGAGGTATCGGTCCAAGTGGATTGGGAGGCGGAACTTGCCGTGATTATCGGCAGACGTGCACGCAAGGTATCGCAACGCGATGCGCTGAACTATGTGTTTGGCTATACCGTGTTAAACGATGTAACCGCGCGCGATTTGCAAAATCGCACCTCGCAATTCTTTGTGGGCAAGTCTATTGATGGCTATGCGCCGATGGGTCCTTGGATCGTAACGGCAGACGAAATTCCGGATCCACAGAATTTGAATGTGGGGTGTCGGGTGAATGGTGTGGTCAAACAATCGGGCCACACCCGCGAGATGTTGTACCCGGTCGCGTACATCATCGAAGATTTATCGCGCTGGATGACGCTAGAGCCCGGCGATATTATCACGACCGGAACGCCGGCGGGTGTGGGTTTTGCCCGCAAGCCGCCGGAATTTTTGAAACCGGGCGATGTGCTGGAAAGCGAGGTTGAAAGAATCGGTGTGATCCGAAACAAAGTCGTTGGAGTTTGAGTTAGATCATCAAGAAGGGAGAACAAGGAGATTTCGGTTGAGCGCGGTCAAGAGCGCGTGCCGATTACAGTGCTCCCATCCTCGGCGATTTGGTTTGGATGGATCGAATGAGTAGCATCGTTTTGAGGACCAAGTTCAATGCCCCTGGCGGGACTTGAACCCACAACCTCAGCGTTAGGAGTGCTTCGCTCTGTCCAGTTGAGCTACAGGGGCACACGGAAAAAAGTATAGCATAGATAAAACGTAATCGCAAATCAGCATCGGCAGCCCTGTGGTGATTATTCACCTCTCCATTTTACCGCCGAGACGCTGAGAACGCCGAGAGAAAAAACAAGAAACCTCTGTGACCTCCGTGCCTCTGCGGTGAGTTATTAGGTAATCCCCGGCGAGCGGTAATTTACCAGTCGTTGATCTCGCATACACAAATCTCCACCGATTTCTTGAGCAATGCCTCGCCCACTTGGCGCGTCGCATTCCGGGGATTCAAGCCCATAATTCCCTCCGGATATTTCCGGGCAAACGATTGCACCGTCGTAATCTCGCGCGAAGGTTTGACCGGCGCATCCCGTTCGGTTAAACGATCCAATTTCACCGCGTTCGGGCGCACCGCCAGCATAAACGCCGTTTCGCCGGGCGAGGCATGCGATCCCACCTGCTCGCCCAGCATCTCAACCACAACGCGGTAAGCTTCTTGATCCGTCCACCACTCGAAATTTTTCACCCGCCAGCCCGGTAGGTCTTGGGTAACCATCTGCACCGCACTCATCAACGACGCCGTGTTGCCGCCATGTCCATTCACCACCAGGACACGCCGAAACCCATGCCGATACAGTGAACGGAAAATGTCTTCCAACACCGCGATCAACGTTGTCGGTTTAAGCGACACGGTGCCGGGAAATCCCATTTGGGATAATGCCATCCCATAATGCAGCGTCGGCGCGACAATCACGCCTGTCTGCTCCCCTACCGCGTACGCAATTGCTTCCGCTTCAATCGAATCGGTGCCTAGCCCCAAATGCCGACCGTGTTCCTCGGTGGAACCGAGCGGCAAAATGATTCGATCATCGCGCGCCAGATATTCCTCCACCTCCGCCCAAGACATTTCTGCCAACAAATTCATAGTCGCTCCCTTGAAAATAGTACCTATCCAATGAAATCGTTGCACAAACAGCCAAGATTGTTTCATCCACGAAGGGCACCAAGGTCACGAAGAACAGAGCAATCTTCGTGGACCTTCGTGTCCTTCGTGGCTCAATGCCGGTGTGGTTTCGGCTCGTCCGAGTTAGGTTTGTAGTCGCGCGATTCATCGCGCGAGCGCTCAAGCGCCGCACGACGAGCTCCCTCGCTTATTTTCATCTCGCTGCTGGTGCGCCAACGGCGAATGCGCCACTCCTTGTTGCGCGCGATTATACCGTGAGTTGGAAACAATGCAAGTTCAACATGGCTCATCGTTGATCATCGTGGGACAAATTTGTCCCACGCTCTCTGAATTTTTCGCAGGGCTCGCAGACGTCTAGTCCCTTGTGTAACCCTTGCCGTTGTATTTGACTGTGAGGCAGTTTGATGCTATAATCTAAATCGAACCAATCATCATTTACTTCAATCGCACCACCCCTTGGCTTCACCTCAATTGGTTGCATTCCCTTTGCCAAACGCCAGTGTTTATTGCCGAAGGTATGTTCTCATTACTCACCTTACACCACCGGGATCATTTTGCCAAGCGTAAGTGAAAAACGTTTTTAAGCGTCTGTGCGCTCGACGGGCTCCCGTTGGGACGCGCGTAATATCAATGCCCTAGTGCAACAACATGAAATAGTTGCATACCAGACGGATGGGAAGACGTGGACAGACGTGGCTAAAAATCGAGTTTTCACCACGCACTTTCATGTTGGTGCACTACTAGACCGATTCAACTGACGCGCCAGTGCGCTTAGTTCATTCCCCGTTTATTTGACCTATGGAGTCCCTCGTGACCGAAGCCCTCAATTACGCCGAACTGGAACAGAAAACGCTTGCCGAACTGCGCGAACTTGCCAAAGAGCAAAGCATCAGCGGCTACTCGCGGTACAAAAAAACCGATCTCATCTTTCGATTGTTGCGCGCCAAAGCCGAGCGAGAAGGATTGATTTTTGGCGGCGGCGTCCTGCAAATCGTCGAAGATGGCATCGGCTTTTTACGCTCCGATCATTTACTCCCCGGTCCCGAAGATGTGTACGTCTCCCAATCCCAAATCCGCCGCTTTGGATTGCGCACCGGCGATATGGTCATTGGTCAAGTTCGTCCCCCCAAAGAAACCGAAAAATATTTTTCTTTGCTCCGCGTCGAAGCGGTGAACGGACTCGATCCCGAAGCCGCCAAAGCACGACCTGACTTTGATAAACTCACACCGATCTTTCCCAATGCGCAATTCAGACTAGAAACCAAGCCGCAGATCATCGCCACGCGCCTGCTCGATATGCTTGCCCCCATTGGACGCGGTCAACGCGGTTTGATCGTTTCACCCCCCAAAGCCGGCAAGACAACCATTCTCAAACAAATCGCCAACGGCATCAGCGAAAACTATCCCGACGCGCACTTGATGGTGGTCCTCATCGGCGAACGCCCGGAAGAAGTCACCGATATGGATCGTTCGGTGGAAGCCGAAGTCTTTGCTTCCACGTTTGACGATGTCGTTGAAAATCAAACGCGCGTGGCGGAGATGGCACTGCAACGCGCCAAACGCCTCGTCGAAGGGGGCAAAGATGTTGTCGTCATGCTCGATTCGATTACCCGGCTCGCCCGCGCCTACAACCTCACCGTGCCTCCCAGCGGCCGCACTTTGACCGGCGGCTTTGACCCTGCCGCGCTCTATCCCCCCAAACGATTCTTTGGGGCGGCGCGCAACTTGGAAGAAGGCGGCTCGCTCACCATCATCGCCACCTGTCTCGTGGACACGGGCAGCCGGATGGACGATTTGATTTACGAAGAATTCAAAGGTACCGGCAACAGCGAACTGCACCTCAATCGCAAACTTGCCGAACGGCGCATCTTCCCGGCGATTGACATTGAACGTTCCAGCACTCGGCGCGAAGAATTGTTACTGGACGAAGAAACACTCAATCGCGTGTACACCTTGCGTCGAATGATTGATATGCTCGGCGGCGGTGAAGAAGCACTGCAAGCCGTCATTTCGCGGATGATGAAGACCAAAAACAATAAAGAATTTCTGAGCACACTGAACAAGGATGACCTCTAAACTATGACCCCCCATCCTTATCGTCTGTCGCTGACTGCCCGCGCACGCATTTGGGCGGCACCGCACCTGTTACAACTCCGCGATTTTGCGCGCGAGTGTATTCAGGATATTCCGTTACTCACGCGCATTGCTTCGCACGTTGGCTTGCTCGTCCTGATGGTCTTGACCATCGCCGCAAGCAGTGTGCAACTCAATCTGGGCACCGATAAAGGCGGTCCCACCACCCTTGCCGACGCCGATACCGAAATGATTCCTATGCTCGACATCGCTCCAGAAAATTCTGCGGTGTTGGTGAATGCCCCGATGCCTATCACCAATTCGCCCAAGCGCACACGGCGCGACGTGATCAAGTACACCGTTCAGCCCGGTGACAATGTCAGCAACATTGCAGAAAGTTTTGGGGTGAGTGCAGATTCGATCTTGTGGGCGAACGGCAAGTTGGAAGATAATCCGGATATGCTCTCGGTAGGGCAAATCCTCAACATTCCGCCGGTGAGTGGTGTACTCGTTACCGTCCACAATGGCGATACGGTCAAATCCCTTGCCACCAAATACAAACCCACCAAAGCGACCGTCGAACAAATGGTGGAGAATATTGTCAGTTCTGAATTCAATCAAGAACGCCATGATCTTGCCGGACCCGAATATACGCTCACAGTTGGACAGTTCTTGATGATCCCGGGGGGGTACAAACCTTATGTACCCCGCGTGGTTACCGCCTACAGTGGACCGATTCCGGCAACAGCGGCTAAAGGCACCGGCAGTTTTGGATGGCCCGTTTCCGGACGCATCACCCAAAAATACTGGACCCGGCATCCGGGTCTGGATATTGGCGCACCGACCGGCACACCCATCTATGCCGCCGATTCGGGGTATGTGGTGAGTGCGGGGTGGAGCACTGTGGGATATGGCAATATGATTCTGATCAATCACGGCAACGGCTACCTCACGCGCTATGCTCATCTCAGTTCGCTGAATGTTGAAGTGGGCGATTCGGTGAAAAAAGGACAAATGATCGGACGCGTAGGAAGCACCGGCAATTCAACGGGACCCCACCTGCACTTTGAAATCATTCGCGGTGGCGTGCATCGTAACCCGTATGGATTATTGCCAGGGAAATAAACCAGAGGCAAGAATTGACGACGCGGGGCAATGCCAATCCCGCGTCGTTTCGTGTGAGGAGTGATTATGCGTGGCTTGCGCCTTGGACGAATACTGGGGATTGATATCACGGTTGACCCAAGTTGGTTTATCATCGTCGCGTTGATGGTTTACTCGCTCGGCTTTATTGAATTCCCATTCGAATTGCACCCCTACGCTCTGCGCCCCCGCGCCGATCTGCTTTCAATCACCCTCGGCATTGTTACCAGTTTATTGTTGTTCGGCTCAGTCCTCGCCCACGAACTCTCGCATTCGTGGATGGCGCTTCAACGCGGGATTGCCGTCAAACGCATCACGCTATTTATTTTTGGTGGGGTCGCTCAAATTGCCAGCGAGCCAGACAAGCCCACGAGCGAACTGCTCATTGCGATTATGGGACCGCTGATGAGTGTCGCCCTTGCGACCATGTTTGGCGCGGCGTGGCTTTGGCTGGAGATCATTGATTCAATGGCATGGCTGGGCGTATCGTTGACGCCGCTGATTCTTGTTTCGAGCCTTTTAGCCCAAGCCAATGGTTCGCTTGCCTTGTTCAACCTAGCCCCCGGCTTTCCCTTGGATGGCGGACGCGTTTTGCGCGCGATTCTCTGGGGCTGGCTCAAGAACATTCGCACCGCCACGCTCTGGGCGGCGCGCGTGGGACAAGGAATCGCCATTTTGCTGATGAGTCTCTTTGTCCTTCCGTTCCTCTTTGAAATCACCAGACTCGATTTCTTCACGGCGTTATTGCCCGGTGGCTTGAGCGGAATTTGGTATGCCCTCATCGGAATGTTCTTGTGGAATGCGGCGACCGAAGGGTATCGTCAAACGCTTATGATGGAAGCATTGCGGAAGGTCACCGTCCGTCAATTGATGACCGATGTGATTACCCCGGTCTCGCCAGACATTTCGATTTCCGAATTTGTGGATATGTACCTGCTGCATCGGCGCGATCAAGTTTTTGCCGTGTCCGATGGGCTTGGGTTTCATGGAATCATCGGCGTTGATCAACTACGCCCCTTACCTCGCGCGGAATGGGCAACGCGACGTGTGCGCGATATGATGCAGCCACGCTCCACTTTGCAATCCCTAGATCCCAACGAGACTGCCGCCGAGGCATTGACGAAACTGACAACGACAGAAAGCGCCGAGTTGCCGGTCATTGAAGCAAATCGGATCATTGGCTTTTTTGGACAAGCCGAGTTATCGCGTTACCTCAAACTCAAAACAGAGTAAAATCGTAACTGCTCAGCCCTTCTCAAATTACCGCAGAGACGCCGAGGGCGCGGAGAAAAAAACAAAATGAAACTCGGCGTTCTCTGCGCCTCTGCGGTGAGTAGTTACGTAAAATCAAAATTTGATTTTGCTTTTTTCGCTTTTTTGTGTATAATCCTGTGCGTTTGTTATCGAGTCTCACGATGCGTGGCACTTGGAGTGGACTGGGGCTATTGTTTCGGTTGAGCGCGCTCACGCTGGGCGCGGCATTCGGTTCGCTGTTGTTGGGCATCTGGCTCGATCAGAGGATGGGCACGGCGCCCATCTTGACCCTTTGTTTGATGGTGGTGGGCATTGTGGCTGGTACAATCGGCGTGTATCGCACCGTCAAGCAAGCCAACCAAACCCTTGTGGATCAAGTTCATCGTTCAGATCATGGAGGAAAAGAGTGAAGCGTTTGCTACCGGTACTGATCGTCTTGATCATCCTCTTTGCGCTCGGCGCAATTCTTCCCAAATTCGGTTCGGATGCTGTTACGGCATCGGTGGCAGTTGCACCCGAAGTGATTTTCCACATCGGTTCATTTCCCGTCTCGAATACACTCTTGACCACCTGGATTGTAATGCTGCTCGTCTTGCTCTTTGCGTTTTCTGCTACGCGCAAGCTGAGTCTAGTGCCCAATGGCTTGCAAAATGTGTTTGAGATCGCCATCGAAATGTGGGATGGTTTAGGACGCAACGTGGCTGGCGAACGCAACAAAATGTTCTTTCCGTTCGTGATGACCATCTTTCTCTTTGTCTTGTTCTCCAACTACTTGGGGCTGATTCCTGGCTTTGGACCCATCGGGATTATTCCGGTCAAAGAAGGCGAACACGCACCAGAAGGGATCGTTACCTTTGATTTGCCTTTTGGGTTGGGCAAGGTGCTGGGCGCTCATCCCGAATTCTTGAAAGCCACAGACGATCATAGTTCCTCCAGCCAAGAGGCGAGCAAGGAAACCGAAAGTGAAGCGCCGCTGCTGGCACCCTTTGTGCGCTCTCCTTCGACGGACATCAACACCACCCTCGCCCTGGCGTTGATTTCGATGGTTACCGCGCAAATCTTTGGAATGAAGGTAGTCGGTCCCCTCAAATACTGGACCAAGTTCTTTAACTTTGCCAAGGTGGGCCAATTCTTTGTTTCCCTTTTCAAAGGTAAACCCAACTTTGGCTTGCTTTTTTACGGCTTTATTGATCTCTTTGTGGGGATTTTGGAGTTTGTCAGCGAAATCGTCAAAGTCGTTTCGTTCACCTTCCGGCTTTTCGGTAACATTTTTGCCGGCGAGGTGGTTTTGTTGATTATGGCATTCCTAGGAAGCACCTTTTACTTTTTTGGAATGCCATTTGTTTTCTACGCCCTGGAATTGTTTGTGGGCTTTATGCAGGCATTCGTCTTTGGTATTCTCACGCTCGTCTTTATGACGATTGCCACCACTGCACACAGCGCCGAAGAACATCACTAACGAATCTCCCGTCATCGGTTGATTTTTATCTCAAGGAGGAAATTCCAAAATGGATGTGAATGCAGCACGTCTCGTCGCCGCCGCGTTGGCAATCGGTTTGGGCACCATCGGACCCGGCATTGGCTTGGGGTTGCTCGTCAATTCAGCGTTGAATGCGATGGGCCGCAATCCCGAAGCCGCTGGTCAGGTTCAGATCAACATGTTCATCGGTATCGCCGTAACCGAGGCGTTGGGCATCTTTGCCTTGGTGGTCTCTTTGCTCATCGGTTTCAAGATTTTCTAGGCGCGCGCCACCCACCTTATCTTTTCTCTAAACGGAGGTTGCCTTGGAAAAACTAGGCATCAATACAACGTGGCTGATCGCGCAAATCGTCAATGTCGGCTTGCTCATCTTTCTCTTGTGGCAGTTTGCGTACAAACCTGTCCTCAAGCTGATGAATGATCGCAAACAAAAAATTCAAGAAAGTTTGGATTACGCCGAAAAAGTCAAGCGCGATGCGGCAGCACAGCAAAAAGAGTTTGAACAAAAACTTGAAGCCGCGCGGCGCGAAATGGCGGCTGCCACTGCCGCCGCGGCGCAAGCCGGCGAAAAAGAGCGCGAAGCCATTCTCGCCCAAGCCCGCGAAGAAGCCCGCAAACTCGTCGAACAGGCACGCGAGCAAATTGACTATGAACGCAAACAAATGCTCTCCGAGTTGCGCGAGGAAATTGTCCGCCTTTCGATGCTGACTGCCCAAAAAGTGATCGGTCAATCGTTGGACGAAAATGCCCACCGCAAACTTGTGAATGAGTTTCTGGCGCAGGCAGACCAGTTGAGCAAGAACTAGGAGGGGGGATGGCAAACGAACGACTAGCCCAACCCTACGCTCAAGCCCTCTTTGAACAAGCACTTGAACAATACCTTACTCCACTCAAGACCATTGCGGGTGCCTTGGCACAAGCCGGCGTGATCAACCAACTTGATGATCCAACGCTCGAGTTTGCCAAAAAGCAAACCCTGGTTCAACCGCTTTTGCCGACAAATACGCCAACGCACGTACAGAATTTTGTGTTCTTGCTCGCCAGCAAGAATCATGTTCATCTGCTCAATGAAATCATCGCGCATCTCGATCACTATGCCAAGCGCCAAGCCATCGGTGTGCGCGCCCACGTGACCACAGCGATCCCGTTGACCGAGAATGAAAAGAGCGCGTTGGAAACTAAATTGCGCGCACAGTTTGGTCAAGACCTGACCTTCGAGTACGCCATTGATGCTTCTATTCTGGGCGGTCTGGTCGTGCGTATTGGTGACAAGGTCATTGATGGAAGCGTGGCAGGCAAACTGGCGGCACTGCAAGAGAAACTCAAATAACAAGTTAAAAGCACTTTGGCCTTTTTACTTGGAGGTTTTTAGATGGCGATTCGCGTGGAAGAATTTACTGCGGAAATCAAAAAACAAATTGAAGCATTCCAAGCCCCGCTTGAAGCCGTAGATGTTGGCACGATTGTCGAAGTAGGGGATGGCATTGCACGTGTCGCGGGTTTGCAACAAGTGATGGCGGGCGAACTAGTCGAGTTCCCCAAAAACGGCTCGTTCGGTCTCACCCTGAACCTCGAAAAAGACATCATTGGTGTCGTCATTATGGGGGAGTATGCTGACTTGCGCGAAGGCGATCTGGTCAAAAGCACCGGGCGCATCGCTTCGGTGCCGGTGGGGCAAGGACTCATTGGACGAGTGGTCAATGCATTGGGTCAACCCCTCGATGGGAAGGGGCCCATCGAAACGCAAACGTTCCGCCCGGTCGAACGCATCGCGCCGAACGTGATTATGCGTGAACCAGTGAACCAACCGGTGCAAACCGGCGTCAAAGCCGTGGACGCCATGTTCCCCATTGGTCGCGGTCAGCGCGAACTCATCATCGGTGACCGTCAAACCGGCAAGACCGCTATCGCCATTGATACCATCATCAATCAACGCGGACAAGATATGGTCTGCATCTACGTTGCCATCGGGCAGAAACTCTCCACGGTCGCTCAGGTCGTTGCCACCTTGGAAAAATTTGGGGCGATGGAATACACCACCGTGGTGAATGCGTCATCCTCCGATCCTGCCGCGTTGCAATACCTTGCGCCGTACGCCGGTTGCGCCATGGGCGAAGAAGTGATGGAGAATGGTGTAACGATCAATGGCAAGACCGTGCGCGATGCGTTGATTATTTACGATGACCTGTCCAAGCATGCCTGGGCGTACCGCCAAGTTTCATTGCTCCTCCGCCGTCCTCCGGGCCGCGAAGCCTATCCCGGCGATATTTTCTATCTGCATTCGCGCTTGCTCGAACGCGCTGCCAAGTTGAACAAAAATTACGGGGGAGGTTCGCTCACCGCGCTCCCCATCATCGAAACGCAAGCCGGCGATGTGTCTGCCTATATTCCCACCAACGTGATTTCGATTACCGACGGTCAGTTATATTTGGAAAGCGATTTGTTCTATCAAGGTATCCGACCGGCATTAAACGTGGGCATTAGCGTCTCGCGCGTGGGGGGCAAAGCGCAAACCAAAGCGATGCGCCAAGTGGCTGGCAAGTTGAAACTCGATCTGGCACAGTACCGCAACCTTGCCGCGTTTGCGCAATTCGGTTCCGATTTGGATAAAGCAACGCGCGATCAATTGGATCGCGGCGCCCGCCTAACCGAGTTACTCAAGCAACCTCAGTATGCACCCGTCCGCTTGGATCACCAAGTGATGGTGATCTACGCCGCCACCAACGGCTATCTCGATGACGTACCCATCGAAAAGATTCGTGCCTTTGAGACCGCCTTCTATCGTTTTATGGATGCCAGTCATCCCCAGGTGGGTCAGAGTATTCTGAACAAGCGTGAGATTGACCCAGAGACCGAAGAATCGCTCAAAAAGGCAATCCAAGAATTCAAACTGGCTGGAATGTTCTAGTGCGCAACCAAGCGACAGACCAGCCGCGCGTGAATCGCAAAGGGCAAACGGCAAAGGATATGTTGAATGATCCGCGATTTGCCATTCGAAATGTGCAGGAGAGAGCGTGAAGATTACCCAACCCAAATGGATCGTTATACTGGGGGCAATGGTGCTAGTCTTGAGCGCGTGTAGTTCTGGTGCGCCAAGCACCGCCATGACCCCCACTCGCGCGGCAACCCAAACACCGTGGATCATCTTCGTGCCGGTAACCGTTACACCTGAACCTGCAACGATTACGCCCTTGCCCACGGTACCCGTCCGAACCACGCCCACGCGGCCCCCCACGCGAACGGTTGCCCCTGTTCGCGCAACGGCGACGCCCACCAAACCCGTCGCCCCTTCCGCGCCGGTCGTAGTGGCAACCCCTGTCCCAGCGTGTAATCTGGGAACGGTAACACCCTATTTTCCGGAAAACGGCGTGCGGCGCACAATCAACATTGTGGGAACCAGCGGGCCCGCGTTCGAATTCAAATGGCACACACCCCTCGGAAGCGGCCCCCAAGACCCCACCATCGGTTATCGGATTGACATTACCTCCAAACGCGGCGGGCAAACCGTAGGGGGCGATGTGGTCTATGTCTCACACAACAAATATATCGAACGGGGAATGTACTCGTACGAGGGACCCAAGGTGCGACGATTGGGGGCAGGCGACAGCGCCATGGTAACCTGGTACGTCACCATCGTCAAAGTGTCCGGCAGTTTCAACGACGACGGGACCAAAACCGGCACCGAAATCAGTTGCGGCTCACCAAGTCAAACAATGCTCATTGATCTATATTTTGAATAAAGGTGGATGATGGCTCGAAAAAAAGAAACGGAGAAAAACTATGCCTCATAAACCCTTGTCGGTCATCTTACTTGTGTTGATCGCTCTGGTCGTTGTTGGTTGTGGTACTTCGCCTACGCCGGTACCGCTACCCACCCAACCTCCCCAAGTAATCACGGTAGTCATCACCGCCACACCATTGCCAGCCACCGCCACACCGCCACAACCTAGCCTCACACCCATCCCAACCGTCGCGATTACGACTACTGTTGTCGCGCCGACGAAAGCAGCCGTGACAACAGTAGTATCGTCATCGGCGCGACCGGTACCCACCCGCACGCCCACCAAACCAGCGGCTTCGCCCACGGCTACCGCTCTGCCGATCAAGTTTGGGGCGCCCAGCTTGACCCGTCCGATTTGGACGGAGAATCAAAAAGACGAAGTCAAATTCCCGGGCGGCGCCATCGTGTTTGATTGGCAATCGGTGGGCGGATTGGGCGGCGATGAATGCTATCTCCTACAAGTCAACACCGAACCCGTGAATCCAGGACCCGGCATCGGCGTGGCTTCGGATTATTGGCTTGTGCATTGCGGCGATCAAACACCTAAAGGTTACTCGGTCAAGTTTGTGCTCGAATCGCCCAATCGCGTGGGACCACAACCCAACTACAATTCACTTTTGCTTCAAACCAGTCAGATGTGGGCGCATTGGTCTATCACGGTCGTCAAGAACTTGGGGCAATGTGATCCCAATTACACCTATCACTGCAAGTATGCACCCCTCAGCCCCGCTGGCCAGGGGACCTTTTTATTCAAAGGCAGTTAGAGGTTAGCACGTGGCAACGCTTCGATCCATTCAACGACGCATTAAAAGTGTCCGCAATATTTCACAAGTAACGCGGGCGATGGAAATGGTCGCCGCATCGAAAATGCGCCGCGCCCAAAACGCCACCCTCGCCAGCCGTGCCTACGCGGAAAAAGCCTGGGAAGTGTTACGATACGTCGCCGCGCAACCCGGGCGGAGCAAAACCCTGCATCCCTTGCTCGAAAAGCGTGAGCACGTCAACAACATTTTGCTCATCCTGATCACTTCGGATCGCGGTTTGTGCGGCGCGTTCAATGTCAACATCTTGCGCACCGCGTTCGACTTTATCAAGCAGACCGATAAACCGGTCAAACTCATCACCATTGGACGGCGCGGGCGCGATATTGCGATGCGTGCCGGCAAAGACATTATTGCCGAGTTCACCGGTTTATCGGAAAAGCCGTCCATACTCGATATTGGTCCCATCGCCAAGATTGCCATCGAAGAATTTTTGACCGGCAAAGCAGATCGCGTCGAAATCGCGTACACGGATTTTGTGAACGTGATGGTGCAAAAGCCCCAAGTCAAACAACTGTTGCCGATTGAAACACCTGCAGAACGCAACGAGGGGGGCGGCGCCGTGTACCTCTACGAACCCAGTCCCGAAGTCATACTCGATTCGATTCTACCGCGCTTTACCGAACTGCAGATTTATCAAGCCCTGCTCGAATCAGTCGCCAGCGAACATTCCGCGCGGATGGTCGCCATGCGTAATGCCACCGAGAATGCCCGCGAACTCATTGATAGTCTTACGCTGGTGATGAACAAGGCACGCCAGTGGAATATTACGCGCGAAATGCTCGACATTGTAGGTGGCGCAGAATCGTTGCGACAAACCCTAGCCGCTAAATGAGTTACCATTTATGATTTCAGAGTTAAACCAGTTTGTCATTCCATCAGGTTGTCAAATCATAAATCTATAATCTGAAATTGTCTCTGGAGGAATGATGGCAAAAGGTTCGATTGGACATGTCATTCAAGTTATGGGTCCTGTGGTGGACGTAGAATTCAGAGTCGGTGAACTTCCGGAAATATATCACGCGCTCGAAATTCGACGGGATGGCTCACGCTTGGTCCTCGAAGTGCAACAGCATCTCGGTGAGAATGCAGTACGCACCGTCGCGATGGACTCGACCGATGGTTTGCGGCGCGGCTTGCAGGTGGTGGACACCGGGGCGCCTATCGCCGTCCCGGTCGGACGCCCAACGTTGGGCCGCATCTTTAACGTCGTTGGCGATCCGATTGATCAAAAGGGTCCGGTGGTCGGCGAAAAATATTATCCCATTCATCGCCCTGCCCCGGCGTTTGAAGAACAAGTCACCGAACCCCAATTCTTTGAAACTGGGATGAAGGTCATTGACCTCGTCGCTCCGTTCACCAAAGGGGGCAAGGTGGGCGTCTTTGGCGGCGCCGGCGTGGGCAAAACCGTCATCATCCAAGAACTCATCCGCTCCGTCGCCACCGAACACGGCGGCTATTCCGTGTTCTGCGGCGTCGGCGAACGCTCCCGCGAAGGCAATGACCTTTATCTAGAAATGACCGAGTCCGGCGTCATTGACAAAACCGTGATGGTGTTTGGTCAGATGAACGAGCCGCCGGGCGTGCGCTTGCGCGTCGCGCTCACCGGCTTGACGATGGCAGAATATTTCCGTGACGAAGGACGCGATGTTCTGCTCTTCATTGATAACATCTTTCGGTTCGTGATGAGTGGTTCCGAAGTCTCCGCCTTGCTGGGTCGGATGCCCAGCGCGGTCGGTTATCAACCCACGCTCGCCCAAGAAATGGGTGAATTGCAAGAACGTATCACCTCCACCAAACGCGGCTCCATCACTTCGATGCAAGCGATCTACGTTCCCGCCGATGATTACACCGACCCCGCGCCCGTCGCCACCTTTGCGCACCTAGACGCCACCATCTCGCTCGAACGCTCCATCGCCGAGCAAGGATTGTATCCTGCCGTTGATCCGCTGGCATCCACCTCACGCATTCTTGATCCGCGCGTCGTCGGGCAAGAACATTACGAAGTTGCACGCGGCGTGCAACGGGTTCTCCAACGCTACAAAGACCTGCAAGACATTATCGCCATTCTCGGGATCGAAGAGTTGAGCGAAGAAGACAAATTGACCGTCGCGCGCGCGCGCAAGATTCAACGCTTTCTTTCCCAACCGATGCGCGTGGCAGAGGCGTTCACGGGCCGCCCCGGCAAGTACGTGCCGATCAAAGAAACCGTGCGCGGCTTTAAGATGATTCTCAACGGCGAAATGGATGACGTTCCCGAACCGTACTTTTATATGCGCGGCACGATTGACGAAGTGCGCGAGGCATTCCAAGAAGGCAAAATCTAACCAATGAAAACGATTCGACTCGATATCGTAACCGCCGAACGCGTGGTGTTGAGCGAAGAGGTCGAATACATCAGCGCCCCCGGCATTGATGGCGTGCTCGGCATCCTGCCCCGCCATGCCCCGTTGCTCACCGCACTCACCGTCGGCGAGTTGCGGTACAAAAAAGGAACCCAAGAACTTTCGTTTGCCATCGGTGGCGGCTTTATGGAAGTGCGTCCCGACCACGTGACTGTCCTTGCCGATGTCGCCGAAAGTGCCGACGAGATTGATGAGCAACGCGCCGAAGCTGCCCGCAAGCGCGCGCAAGAATTGCTCAAAGAAAAACCACGCGGCGATGTCGAATTCGCTCGCATTGAACAAGCGTTGCGCCGCGCCGAGTTGCGTCTCAAAGTCGCCCGCCGCAAACATCGTGGCCCTCAAGCGCCAACCCAGAATTTGGGCGAATAGACCAAGGATGTTCGTTCAACAAGTTGGAATTGATCTAGGCACCGTCAACGTACTGGTGTACGTACGCGGGCGAGGGATCGTACTGCAAGAACCCTCGCTCGTCGCACTTTCGCTCGCCGACTCACGGGTGGTGGCTCTCGGCGAAGAAGCCCGCGCGATGCTCGGTCGCACGCCGGAACATATCGAAGTGATGCGCCCAATGCGTGATGGCGTCATCGCCGATTATATGGTTACCGAAGCCATGCTCCGCTACTTTATCACCAAAGTGTGCGGACGCTTGCAAATGATGTTCGGCCTCAAGCCCGATATTGCCATCAGCGTCCCGGTGGGCGTCACGAGCGTGGAAGAACGTGCCGTTCACGATGCAGCGATTGCCGCTGGGGGACGGAACGTGCATCTTATTCCGGAACCGTTTGCCGCCGCCTTAGGCGCGGGTTTGCCCATTCACACGCCCACCGGCAATATGGTCGTGGACATTGGCGGCGGCGCCAGCGAAGCGGCAGTTATTTCGATGAACGGCATGGTCGTGTCGGGTGCCGTCCGCGTGGCGGGCTTGAAGATTGACGAAGCCATCTCAACCTACATTCGCAAAAAGTACAACTTGATGATTGGCGAGGCAACGGCGGAGGACATCAAGATTCAAATCGGAAGCGCGTTGCCCTTGGAAGAAGAACTCACTATCGAAGTGCGCGGACGCGACCAAGTCCAAGGTCTGCCCCGCACGATTCGCGTCTCCTCGAACGAGATCACCGATGCCATTGCTGAACCGTTGCAAGCGATTTCAGGCGTCGTGCGCTCGGTGCTCGAAAAGACACCGCCCGAACTCGCGTCCGATATTATTGATCGTGGCATGGTGATGGTGGGCGGCGGCGCCTTGTTACGCAACATGGATCGCTTTCTCACCAAGGAAACCGGCGTACCGTGTTACGTCGCCGAAAATCCAATGGCATGCGTAGCTATCGGCGCCGGGAGAACGCTAGAACAACTCGATATGATTCGCAAGAGTATGCCGCAAATCTAAGTTCAAAGTTCAAAGTAAAAAGTGAAAAACAAAAAGCCAGCAGGAATTCTGTCTGGCTTTTACTTTTTACCTTCTGATTTTTTACGTGAGATAATACGCCATACTTTGCAAACCCACTATCGGGTCAATGTAATACACGCGCACATTGGGCGGCACGGTCAGCGTAATCGGTGCGTAATTCAAAATCGCCCGAATGCCCAACTCGCACAGCTGATTTGCCACCCCTTGGGCTGCTTGTGCCGGCACCGCCAACACCGCCATTTCGATTTGCTTCTCGCGCACCACACGCGGCAAATCGGTAATGTTTTGAACGACCAAATGTCCCACCGTCATTCCGATTTTTTGTGGCGCATTATCAAAGATCGCAACCAAATTAAATCCTTGCTCTGCAAATCCTTGGTAATGCACCAACGCGCGTCCCAAATCACCTGCGCCAATCACCACCACCTCCCACGGGCGATCCACGTGCAAAATGTGCCGCAACATTTTTTGCAAGTACTCGATGTTGTAGCCGGTGCCTTGCTTGCCAAACTCACCAAAGTACGAAAGGTCTTTGCGAATCTGTGCCGAAGACAAAGCAAGTCGCTCGCCCAATTCCTGAGACGAAGTAATGGTCTTGCCTTCCTTTTGCATAAACTCAAGCATCCGCAAATAAAGCGGCAAGCGATTGATGACGACATCCGATACTGGCTGCGCTGCCATGCCGGTTCTCCCATTCATTTGTGAATTTGTTGACGATTCTAATCATAACACGATTCAGACCAAGTTGCAAGAATTGCGTTTGACTTTTTCAGCGATTCGAGTACGCTAAGCCGCGATGCGTGATCCAGGTCTCTTTTTCGATGAAGCCAAGATTTTTGTGCGTGCCGGCAACGGCGGCAATGGGTGCACCAGTTTTCGCCGGGAAAAATTTGTGCCGCTGGGCGGACCCGATGGTGGACACGGTGGCAACGGCGGTAACGTAGTGCTCGTCGTTGATCCGCATCTGAACACCTTGTTGTACTTGCGCAAGCATCCCCATTGGCAAGCCAAGCACGGTACACACGGCCAAGGCAAGAACAAACATGGCAAGAACGGCGCGGATGCCATCGTGCGTGTACCGCGCGGCACCGTGGTGCGGGATGCCGAGACCGGCGAAATTATCGCCGATCTGGTGCGCGATGACGATCGCGTGATTGTCGCGCGGGGCGGACGCGGCGGACGTGGCAATTCCGCATTCGTCAGTTCAACGAATCAAGCCCCACGTTTTGCAGAAAAAGGCGAAATCGGCGAAGAACGCGCCCTTGTACTCGAACTCAAACTACTCGCCGACATTGGCATCATCGGTCTGCCGAACGCCGGCAAATCTACGTTGCTGGCTTCGGTTACTGCCGCGCGTCCCAAGATCGCGGATTATCCGTTCACCACGCTGGTGCCCAACCTCGGCGTCGCCCTGGTGGATGATCGCGATCTAGTGCTTGCCGATATTCCCGGTTTGATCGAAGGGGCGCACGCCGGCGCAGGCTTGGGCGATAAATTCTTGCGTCACATTGAACGCACCCGCGTACTCATTCATCTGCTCGATGGCACGCTTGCTGATCCATTGCACGCCTTCGACACGATCAACCGCGAATTAGCCGCCTATAACGAACATTTGGCGACCAAGCCCCAAATCGTCGCCGTCAACAAAATGGACTTGCCAGACGCCCAAGCCCAATGGGTTCAAATTCAAAAAGCATTCGCTCGTCGCACGATTCAACCGTATGCCATTTCTGCAGTTACCGGGCAAGGGGTCCGCGATTTGCTTCGTGCCGCCGTCAAGAAACTAGACGAAACCATGCCCGAATCAATTCCGACGATTGAAGAATTACCTGTCATTCGTCCCCGCGAAGATGAAGAAGCATTCGAAGTCTTGCGCGAGCAACATGCATTTCGATTGCGCGGTAAAAAAGTCGAACGGGTTGTCGCAATGACCAATTTCGACCAAGACGAAGCGGTGCAACGATTACATCGCATCTTTCAAGCGATGGGGGTAACCCAAGCCTTAAAGAACGCCGGCATCCGCGAGGGCGATCCGGTTCGCATCGGCAAAATTGAGTTAGAATGGAGAGAATAAGGGCGAGGCATTCGCCCGATTCAATTGATCAATGAGCACACTACCATCCTCCCAACCCCACTTTTCAACCAACCACCTTCCAACGAACGCTTCGCCCCGCCGCCTTGGGGTACTCGGTGGCACGTTCGATCCACCGCACAATGGCCATCTCCTCATCGCTCAATATGCGTTGACCCAACTCGAACTCGATCAAGTGTTATTTGCACCCACGCGCTTGCCGCCGCACAAGATCAACAACCATATCACATCTATCGAGCATCGGCTGGAAATGGTGCGGCTGGCGATTGCCGATCAGCCCCAGTTTGTTCTTTCACGTATTGATGTAGATCGTCCCGGTCCCACGTACACGGTGGATACCATGCGCTTGTTGCGCGAACAGTATGGCGCCAACGCTGAACTTTATTTCATTATGGGCATGGATTCGCTGGCGAATCTCTTGACCTGGCGTGCGCCGGAACAATTGATTCGTTTGTGTAAACTCGTGGTGTTCCAACGGCCAGGATTCCACGCCGATTTGGACACGTTGGAAAAACAATTGCCCGGTCTGCGCCAACGTATCATCTTCCTCTCCAACCCTACGCCTGACATTGCCGCGAGCGATTTACAGCGCCGCGTTCGCGCTGGTGAGGAGATTGCTCATCTGGTCCCTGCCCCAGTAGCGCGCTACATCCGCGAACACGGTTTGTACAGATAGCACAACTATTTGAGTTCAAAAATCGCAATCGCCACGCGAAGATTTTCCCCCAAGCGTGCCGCGCGCAACACCCGGTTCGATTCTCCCAGATAGATGGAACGTGTAATTCGTATTTGCTCCCGCGCGCAAAAATCAATAAAATCCCGCACCGTCAGCGGCCGCGCCCGGGGCGGCACATCCCATCGCTGCGGCAAGCCGGGTGCCAGCGGCATCCGCCCCGTGAAAAGCAAATCCAACCGACAACGCCAATGTCCCCAATTGGCGAAACTCACGACCGCGCGCCGCCCCACCCGCAACATCTCACGCACGATGAAGGCTGGCGCATCCAAATACGGCAACGTCTGACTCAGAATCACGGTATCAAACGATTGATCCGGATAATCGCGCAGTCCTTCATCCAGATTGCCTTGCCGCACACTCAATCCTTTGCGTACGCACGCCAAAACGGCTGGCTCAGACAATTCGATGCCGCGCCCAACGATTTGGCGCGTGTCAATGAGATAGCGCAACAGGGTGCCATCACCGCAACCGAGATCGAGCACCTTTTCACCGGCTTGAATCATTTCGGCGATGGCGAACAGATCGGGACGCATGCCATTGCGATCATCGTTCATGGTAACGCAATTCCGTAGTGCGCCACGACGCGTCCCAGAAAATCGGAAATCAATTGAGTCATCGTGTCCACTTCGAGCAGAAACGCATCGTGCCCCCAGGTGGATTGCAAGTTACAATACGTTACATCGGCACCCACCGCCATCAACGCACTCACCATCTCTTTCGAATGATAAGTGGGATACAACCAATCGGAAGTGAACGAGACCACGAGGTACATAATGTCGCCGCAGCGCGCGAACGCGTGGGTCAAATCGCCGTGACCATTGGCCAAATCGAAATAGTCCATCGCTTTGGTGATGTAGAGATAACTGTTGGCATCAAAGCGTTCGGTAAAGCGCGCGCCTTTGTAATGCAAATACGATTCGACGGCAAAGTCAATTTCAAAATCAAAACCGAACCGCTCACGATTGTCCAGACGCCGTCCAAATTTCTGGTGCATGGACTCTTCGCTGAGATACGTGATGTGTCCGATCATTCGCGCGAGCGCCAGCCCGGTATTGGGACGTGCGCCGTCGTAATAGTTCCCCCGGTTCCAATGGGGATCCGCATAAATCGCTTGCCGTCCCACTTCGCTGAATGCAATGAGCATCGGCGAGTGCCGGGCGGTGGTTGCCAACGGCAATGCCGCGCGCACGCGTTCAGGATAACTCACCGTCCATTGCAACACTTGCATTCCCCCCATACTGCCGCCGGCAATCGCCATCAGTTTTTCGATACCGAGAAAATCAATCAGATGCCGTTGCGCGCGCACCATATCACCAATCGTAATGACCGGGAAATCGAGCGCGTACGGTTTGCCGGTTTTGGGATTGATCGAACTGGGTCCCGTTGACCCCTGACATCCACCGATCACATTGGAACACACCACAAAGTATTTGTTGGTGTCGAACGCTTTGCCGGGTCCAATGCAATCGTCCCACCACCCCACTTTCCCTTTGGCGTCCACCCCCGCCGCGTGCGCATCGCCGGAGAGCGCATGGCAAATGAGGATGGCGTTACTGCGCTCCGCATTGAGTTTGCCATACGTTTCGTACGCGAGGGTGATGGGACCTAACGTTTCACCGCTATCCAACAGCATAGGGGCATTTTCCGCAAACGTGAAATATTGACGCTCGGTTATTCCAAGCGAATTTTGAGTTTCCATCAACCATCTCCGTGCTGCGGGTTGCGCGATGCATGTTGCGTGAACCAACGGAACACGCCGCACGCCTCACGCCTTACGTTTCACACTTTCTCTAACGCCTGCTCCAAGTCCCATAAAATATCTTCAATGTCCTCAATCCCGATGCTCAAGCGCACGAAATCCGGCGTAACCCCAGCGCTGATTTGCTCAGCCTCGTTCAATTGGCTATGCGTGGTGCTTGCCGGATGAATTGCCAGACTTTTGGCATCGCCCACGTTGGCGAGGTGGCTGAACAATTTGAGGTTGTCAATGAACTGGCGCCCGGCTTCCAAACCGCCTTTGATCCCAAAGCCCAGAATCGCCCCTGCACCTTTGGGCAAATATTTTTGGGCGCGGGCATAATCAGGGTGGCTGGGTAAACCGGGATAGGTTACCCAATTCACTTTGGGATGTTGGGTGAGAAATTCGGCGACGCGTTGCGCATTGGCAACGTGGCGTTCCATGCGCAGACTCAACGTTTCCAAGCCTTGCAGAAACAACCACGCATTGAACGGGGATTGACACGCGCCCACATCACGCAAGATTTGCACGCGCGCTTTGAGGATGAAGGCTGGCGCGCCCAACGTCGCGTACGCCAAGCCGTGATAACTTGGATCGGGTTCGGTGAAATTCTTGAATCGTCCGCTTGCCGCCCAATCAAAGTTGCCCCCATCCACAATGACGCCCCCAATGCTTGTGCCGTGTCCACCAATAAATTTCGTCGTTGAATGCACGACGATGTTCGCGCCCCATTCGAAGGGGCGACAGAGGTAAGGGGTGGCAAACGTGTTGTCAATCATCAGCGGGATACGGTACTCGCGCGCAATCGCCGCTACCTCTTCAAAGGGGAAAACGTTGAGGCGCGGATTGCCGAGGGTTTCGCCGTACAAAATTTTGGTGTTGGCGCGAATCGCGCGACGAAAATTTTCTGGATCGCTGGGATCCACCAAAGTAACCTCGATACCCAAACGTGGAAAGGTGTAATTGAATTGATTATAGGTGCCGCCGTACAGCGTCGAAGCCGAAACGATATGATCGCCTGCACCGCACAAGGTCAGAATCGCCATCGTTTGCGCCGCATGACCAGAACTCGCCGCGAGCGCGCCCACGCCGCCTTCCAAACTGGCGATGCGTTGTTCGAACACATCGTTGGTGGGGTTCATAATGCGCGTATAAATGTTGCCGGGTTCTTGCAAGGCAAAGAGGCGCGCGGCGTGTTCAGTATTGCGGAACACGTACGACGTGGTTTGATAAATCGGTGCGGCGCGCGCACCGGTGGTTGGATCGGGGTGTTGACCAGCATGTAATTGACGCGTGGTGAACCCGTACGAACGAGATGGATCGGCTGACATTGTTTTTCCCTCCTTGAGCAAAGTTTGCCGAATAAAAAATCTGCCTCTTCTGGAACGAAGAGGCAGACAAGCATCATTGATTGATCTTATCTCATCTTCCAGAATTGACTTCTGACGGACTTGGCACCATACCCTGAATCGGTTGGTTGTCGAGGTTTCACAGGGCCGTTCCCTCCACCTCTCTGGATGAGCATCAGTATTCGATTGTTAGCGCAGAATCTATCACAACTAAAATGATTTGTCAAATGCTAAATGATCGTTGTCCCGAGTAACAACAAGCCGGCAGAAAAAGGCATTGCGGCAAATTGATAGGGTAACGGAACGGGGACAAGCGCGTAGATAAAGAGCAACAAGGCAATGAGCCAAAGGGTAGCATTGGGCTTGTGGGTTGTGATTCTGAACTTCACGGAGCCTCCTTCGAAAATACGATGTGGGCGCGTAGCACAGGATTGAATCCTGGGCGACGTTTTCTTTCATACTTGCGCCAGCTGATCCAGCACACACCCAATCGTCAGCACCAAACTGGGATGCGATTCCTCCAACGCTTGAATCGCATCGCGCAACCGTTGACCCAACGAGGCGTACGACTTGGGCGATGAACTTTGCAGAACCGTCTGAATATCCTGCATCAGGTATTGCAGCAATTGGCACGTTTCATTATCCAAATGATGGGGCTTGTTCAAGTTCCGCGTGCAATTGTTCAAGGGATTGAAAGTTGCTCATCCATCGCGTCAACCTCCGGTCGGCTTGGTTTCGCCACGCCATTTCTTCAATCGCGCCGCGATTTCTTTTTCGCGTCCCTGATCGCTGGGTTCGTAAAAGCGTTTGCCCCGCAAGCGTTCGGGCAAATATTGTTGCTCAACCCAATGCCCGGCAAAGTCGTGCGGATACTTGTAATCTTTGCCGTGTCCCAACGCTTTGCCATCGCGCGTTGCATCTTTCAAATGATTCGGCACCTCGATCTTGCCTTCCGCTTCCACTTCTGCCAAGGCTTTGAAATACGCGCCGCACGAATTACTCTTGGGTGCCGTTGCCAGATACAACGTCGCTTCGGCAAGATGGTACTGCGCTTCCGGCAAACCGCACCATTCCAACGCGCGCGCACACGCAGAGGCAACAATGATGCCCGCCGGGTCAGCCAGCCCGATGTCTTCTGCCGCAAGGATGAGCAAGCGACGCATAATGAACTTGGGGTCTTCGCCAGCGTAGATCATGCGCGCCAGCCAATAGAGTGCGGCATCTGGGTCTGAGCCGCGCACCGATTTGATGAACGCGCTGATCGTGTCGTAATGTTCATCGCCGGCGCGATCGTAACGTACGGCGCGGCGTTGAATCGCTTCTTCGGCAACAGTCAAATCAATGTGAATGATTCCATCTTCGCTCGGTGGTGTAGATTCGATAGCAAGTTCAAGTGCATTGAGCGCGGAACGCGCATCGCCGCCGGCAACATCAACCAAATGCGCCAATGCTTCATCGGTGAGCGCGATATGCCGATTGCCGTAGCCCCGTTCCTTGTCGGCGAGCGCGCGGCGAATTAATTCCGCCACTTGATCATCGTTCAACGGGCGCAACTGAAAAACGCGTGAACGCGAGACGAGCGCGGAGATGACTTCAAAGTACGGATTCTCGGTCGTCGCACCAATCAAAATAATCGTGCCGTCTTCAACGTGCGGCAAGAGCGCGTCTTGTTGCGCTTTGTTGAAACGATGAATCTCATCCACCAAAACAATCGTGCGTGTGCCATGCGTTCCGCGTCGCTCCTTGGCATCGGCGATCAAGCGGCGAATATCGGCGACGCCGGCGGTCACTGCGCTAATCGTTTCAAAATGCGATTTGGTCGTGTTGGCGATAATCATCGCGAGCGTGGTTTTGCCGGTGCCGGGCGGACCCCACAAAATAATCGAGGAAAAAAGTTTATCGGTTTCGATGGCACGGCGGAGCAACTTGCCGGGACCCACAAGGTGTTCCTGTCCCACAAATTCAGCCAGCGTGCGCGGACGCATCCGCGCGGCGAGTGGTGCTTCCGTTTTACTCAATTCTTGCCGCCGATAATCAAAAAGGTCCATCTTCACCTCTCGGCACAATTGTACGACGATTCTGGAGGTTTGGCAAACGAAAAAAAATGCGACGCACTCTACCGATGCGTCGCACCGCTCAAACGATAAATTCTCCCGGATTCAAGATGCCTGCCGGGTCCCATTTGGCTTTGAGTTTTTGCATCAGATCCAACGCATCGGGACGATAGCCCCAACGGTCAAGCGTACCACGATATTCCTCCGGCATTTGCATCACCATTGCGTATCCGCCTAGCGCCAACGCCGGCTGACGCAACGCTGCCACCCACGCTTGAGCATCGTCAACGTTTCTGAACAATACAATCGCATACGTCAGCCCATTGGCAATGTCAACCAGATACGCACCGCGTTCAAGCGTTGTCGCCTGTGCCGCTACAAACCGCGCTCCATCTTTGGGCGCAACGCCTGTACGCACAATCAGCGCGTCGGCTGAGATGTTGCCAAGCAGATCGCGCCATATTTCCGTTCCAGTCGGTGACGATGTTTCGCTCACGCGCGCATCACGCAAGAGTGCACGCACCTCGTCCAGTTCAGCATCCACATTGTGCGGATAACCTTCGGCGGTGTAGGCAAGCACATACGGACTCGAAACGCCTTTGGTCAACACAATCGCCGAAGCCGTGAACGCAACGCGAAGCAAACGCTGACCCAACGCGAGACCTTGGTGCAGATCATCGAGCGCGACCATCAACGTTCTTTGCGCACGCGGCTTGGGAATGATCTTGAGAGTAACCTCGGTCAGCAACCCCAGTGTGCCGTACGAGCCAACCAACACTTTGGGCAAATCGTACCCTGCCACATTCTTGACCAGCGGTCGTCCGGCGCGCACCACCCGTCCATCCGTCAAGACAACCGTGCAACACAACATCACATCACGCACAGCTCCATAACGCATTCGTTGCGGCGAGTTGAGATTACTGGCGACGAGGTCTCCAACCGTCATCTCGCGCCATGGCGAGACAAGTGGAACTTGCCAGCCATTCTTCGCCAGAAATGTTTGGATCTCATCCAACGTCATTCCCGCGCCGACGGTGATATACAAATCTTCGGGCGCGTACTTGAGGATGCGATTGAGCGCGCGTGTGGAGAGCGTGATCGCATCCGAACGTTGGTGATTGATCGAAACCTTTTTTCCGGCTTGCGCCAGCGCGCTCAACCCCGCCGCCGCTTCCTGCGCCGATTGCGGCACAAACTCGTCGCGTGGAATAGCGGGCAACGGAGCAATGCGTTCGACGGGTTGTGGCTGGCTGGGAAAGATTTTGCCGGGATTCAAAAGGTTGTCTGGGTCGAAAACCTCTTTGATGTCTTGCATCGCCGAGAGTTCCGCGCCGTCGCACATAAATGACATCCATTCACGTTTTTCAATCCCGACACCATGTTCGCCGGTGATACTCCCCTCGCGCGCAACAGCGGCATGCATAATTTCTTCGCACGCTTGCCACGCCCGCGCGACTTGATCCTTGTCGCTTGGAAAATAGGGAATACTGGGATGCATATTGCCGTCGCCGGCGTGAAAGATGTAACCGACCCTCAAGTTGTGTCGCGCGCAAATTTCATTGATCACGTGCAATGTTTCGGCGATGCGACTGCGCGGCACCGTGCAATCCACCATCAAGCGTTCTGGGGCGATGCGCGCGTACGCGCCCGCCGCACTCTTGCGACCGTACCAAATTTGATCACGTTCTTCGGCGGTTTGTGCAATCCGCAAATCGAACGCGCCGTGTCGCGTGAGCACCTCAACCACCTCATTCATTTGCGCATCCAAACTCGCCGCAAACCCGTCCACTTCGACGATCAGCATCGCCCCCGCATGCACCGGCAAACCCACGTGGACGTAATCCTCCACAATTTGCATCACGCGTTGATCGAGCATCTCCATCGTTGCTGGAACCAATCCCGCCGCGATGACCGCTGATACGGCGCGCCCTGCCGCCTCGACAGAATCGAACGCTGCCATCATCGTCTTGACGCCCAAGGGATTCCGAATGAGACGCGCATACATCGTGGTGATGAGACCAAGCGTGCCCTCACTCCCGATGAGCAAGCCAGCAAGATCGTACACCGGATAATCGAACGCACGACCACCCAGCCGCACGAATCGTCCATCGGCAAGGACTACTTCTAAGCCAGTCACATAATTCGATGTAACGCCGTACTTGAAACAATGTGGTCCACCGGCAT
The DNA here is from genome assembly GCA_034433515.1 of Anaerolineae bacterium. GTDB lineage: Bacteria > Chloroflexota > Anaerolineae > UBA4142 > UBA4142 > DAOTXS01. Next base: position 33,862 of record DAOUAL010000014.1, read on the forward strand.
TTTCCGCGATGTTGCCGCCAATCGTTGCGGAACGACCGCTGGCTGGGTCAGGTGGATAGTACAACCCCTTGGTCTTGACTAGCGTATCGAGCGTTTGGTTGATGACCCCCGCTTGACACACCACGCTACGTCCCACTTCATCCAACTCCAACACGTGATCGAATTTGGAAAACTCGAGAATGATGCCGCCCTTGTCTGCCACCGCTCCGCCGGACAAACCGGTGCCAGCCCCTCGCGCGATAATCGGAATGCGATGCTCGGCTGCCCATCGCACAATTCGGCTCACTTGCTCCACCGATTGTGGAAACACGACCGCGTCCGGCATTCCGCGTTCCCACGTCGCGTCCATTTCGTACACCACCATCTCGGCAGGATCGGTGATGAGCTGATGTTTGGTGATAATCTGAGTAAGTGATTTCAATTTATCTTGAGTGAGCATTGGAACTCCGGAGTCTGAGTTAGAGTTAGAGTGTAGAGTTAGACTCTACACTCTAACCCTACCCTCAACCCTTGTACGATTGATCGAGCAGTTCAACCAGGTGCATTACCCGCGCCTTCAAGCCGGCTTTGCGCACGCCATAAATGAGTTGCATATGACAACCGGTGTTCGTCGTTACGATAATGTCGGCATTTGTTGCAGCAATGTCTTGCATTCGCAAATCGAGAATATCGTTCGCTGTATCCACCTGCATCAAGTTGTACACGCCGGCACTGCCGCAACACCGATCGGGCGATTGCATCTCGACCAATTCGATGCCAGGAATCAACTTGAGCAATTCGCGTGGTTGCTTGATCACCTTTTGCACGTTGCGCAAATGGCAAGAATCGGAATACGTTACGCGCGCGTGGATAACTCCCTGGGGTTGATGCACCAGATGACTGACGAGAAACTCGCTAATGTCCTGCACCTGGTTGGCAAATTGTTTCGCTTTTTCCGCATAAACCGGATCATCGGCAAGCAAATGGGCATACTCTTTGAGCATCGCCCCGCAGCCGCCGGCATTGTTGATGATCGCATCATAGTTACCTTGTATAAACGCGTCAATATTTTTGCGCGCGAGTTCCCGCGCAGCGGTCTGGTCGCCGGTGTGCAGATGCGCCGCGCCGCAACACGTTTGCATTTGCGGGAAATGTACCTCAAAGCCATTTCGTTGCAAGACACGAATCGTTGCCTTGTTCACATTGCCCAAAAACGCATCTTGCAAACAACCATAAAAGAACGCAACGGTGCCGCGCTTTTCGCCGATTGCCGGCGCGGGATGCGAATAATCGAAATGATTTGCCGGCAACGGTGGCAAGATCGCCTCCATCGCCTTGAGCGGTTTGGGCAACAGATTGATCGCGCGCACCAGTTTTTGCAAACCAACCAACTGATACAATCGAAAAAGTTTGGCAGCAAAACGCAGACGATTCAAGTGCGGCATCATTTGTTTCAAACCCAGCCAACGCATAAATCGTTCGATGATGCCGGGCGTGCGCGTCTCTTCAAGCGTGAGCCGCACGGTATCAATCAACGTACCATAGTTGACACCAGACGGACACGCCGTCTGACACGAGAGACACGACAAACACAAATCGAGATGCTCGCGAAACGTACCATCGAGTAGGATGCGTCCGTCCGCAACCGCACGCATCAATTGAATGCGTCCACGCGGCGAATCGGCTTCTTTACCCAGCACCACATATGTGGGACAATTTTGCAAACACATTCCACAATGAATACATTGATCGAGGGCGCGACGGAATTGCGGCGTTGTAAACGCAGGAGGCGGGGTGTGTGATTCAGTCATCGAGGATCCAAAGATGATAGGATTGCGGACCATGCACGCCAATCGTCAACACCATTTCGATGTCGGCGGTGCGGCTGGGCCCCGTGATCAGCACCAAATAGTTGTGTGATTTGGCTTGGGCAAAAACATCGTGCAAATCTGCACGCAAGGCTTGCCGCGAAGCCAAGACAAGATGCACGCGCGGCAACAGCGAGACCGAACGAGGCTTGTCCGGCGAAGAGAGCAGACCAATCGTCCCGGTTTCCGGCAAAATAAAATCGGCTTCTGTAATCCCTAGGTCGGCTTGCGCAAGAGTGTGCTTGTCTGCATCGTGCGGAATAATTTCGATACCGCCTTCACGCAAGATTGGTTCAAGTTGTTGCACCTGTGGCGTGTGCCACAGCACCGCGCGCTTGACCGATTCCGCGCAAACCAATTCAGTCAGCGCATCGTCCAACTCTGATCTAGTCATTCGACGTGCGTTTCCTTTGAGCGCGTTGACCTCTTGAATCAATTTTTCGATTTCTTGCTCGATGGTGCCGGCAACGCGCGGCGGGACAATGGACGGACGCGGCGCAATTGGCGATGATGAGGCGACGCGTCCCAACGATGCGCGAATATCATCGAGAATAAGCGTCCGACGATTCATCGCGTCCTCCACCAATCGCGGAAATCATTCTGCAATGCCGGGAACGGGCGTACGCTTGTCCAGCGATTGAGCGGCGGCGGTAAACTCGCCAGCCAACCATTGCGACGAAATGGGGCTTGAATGATGCGCAATATACGCGCCCCCCAACGATACATCCATGATGTACTCATCACGCGCGCCATTCCTGCCATAGTGGTGCGGAAGATTGCCGGCGTTACCGCGCGATCAACCTGATCACCTTCGGCGATACGATGACGCAAGTGTAAAAGGATTTCTGGGATCGGAATCTTGACCGGACAAATATCCGCACACGCCCCACAAAGCGATGAGGCGAACGGGAGCGCGGCAGCATTTTGGGTGCCAATGATGGGCGGCGCCAGAATCGAACCGATGGGTCCTGAATAAGCAAACCCATACGCATGCCCACCCACGCGGTTGTACACCGGGCAAACGTTCAAACACGCGCCGCAGCGAATACATTTGAGCATCGCACGGGTTTGGGGATCACGCAAAATTTTGGTGCGCCCGTTATCGAGCAAGATCAAATGAAATTCACGCGGACCATTTTCGCCATCCGCGCGGCGGGGTCCCGTGATGAACGAGGTATAGGTCGAAATTTTTTGACCGGTCGCACTGCGCGCGAGAAGTTTGAGCAAAACCGTCAACGTGTCCCAATCGGGTACGACTTTATCAATGCCGGCAATCGCAATGTGCAGCGGCGGTTGCGTGGTACACATTCGCCCGTTGCCTTCGTTCGTTACAAGTACCAGCGTGCCGGTTTCGGCGACCAAAAAATTCGCCCCAGAGATTCCGAGATCGGCGTTCAAAAATTCCGCGCGTAATTTTTCGCGCGCAATTTCGGTGAGGCGCGCCGGGTCGGCGGGCGCGTCCACGCCGAGTTTATCGTGAAAAAGTTGCGCGATGCCTTCTTTGGTAAGATGCAACGCCGGCACAATAATGTGCGATGGCGGCGTGCCGGCAAGTTGAATGATGTACTCGCCTAAATCGGTTTCCAAAACACGAATGCCCACGCGCGCCAGCGCATCGTTGAGATGGATTTCTTCGGACGCCATTGACTTGCTCTTGACCGCCGTCTTGACGTTGTGCTCGCGCGCCATCGAAATAAAAATATCATTGGCTTGCGCACCATCGCGCGCCCAATGCACGTGCCCACCTGCCGCCATCACGTTACGTTCGAGCATCTCTAAATAGTAATCGAGATGATTGAGCGTGTGCAAGCGAATTTCGTGGGCGGCTTGACGCAACGCTTCCCACGTCTCAAGTTCGGCAACCAATTTGCCACGATTATCCAAAAAGCGTTGCGTGGCAATTTGCACACCGCGAATCATTTGCGGCGCAACGCGTTGCGTATTGGCGCGAAAATCAATCGCTGGCGTCATAGTGGATAATCCGCCGTCAGCACCTCAATCAAATGAATCGCTTGGATGTTGGATTTGTGTTTGACCAAACCACCGCCAATGTTCATCAAGCAACCCGGGTCAAGCGCAACCACGTACTCGGCGCCGCTGGCTTGAATGTGCCTGATCTTGTCCTCCATCATCGCCTGGCTGACTTCGGGGTAAATCACGCTAAACGCACCACCAAAGCCGCAACACGTTTCTTCATCCGTGAGTGGAATTAATTCGATTCCTTTGACATTCCGCAACAAGATTTTCGGTTCTGCGCGCGCGCCCAAACCCCGCAACGTGTGGCAACTAGCGTGATATGTTACCTTGTGCGGAAACGACGCGCCCACATCGGTTACTTTGAGTTCATTCACCAGAAACTGCGTCAACTCGAAGGTACGCGCGGCAAGTTGCTGGGCTTGCGCGTGTTCACGTGAGCCGACCGGAAAAAGTTCTGGATAATGATGCCGCACCATATCCACGCATGAGCCCGATGGCGACACGATGTAACCGTCTGTGCGCGCAAAAATATCCATCCATTTCTTCGCCATTTCGCGCGCGGGGGATTGAAAGCCGGTATTGAAAAAGGGTTGACCACAACATGTCTGCGCTTCTGGAAATTCAACTTGAACATTCAAGCGTTCCAGCAACACGACCATTCGCTTGAGCACATTGGCAAAAAATTGATCGGCGAGGCAAGTGATAAAGAGTTGGACTTGGACCGTCATTGGCACACACTCCTTGCGTGCTATTGTATGCGTAATCAAGCACGTTGGCAAACCGGTATTGGACATTCCATCCGAATGATGCTATGATGGCGTCCGCTATTTTTCAAATCGGAGTAGATTCGAATGCCAGCCATCACACCCGATTGGGTCAAGGATGCCATCTTTTACCAGATTTTTCCGGATCGTTTTGCCAAAAGTGAGCGCGTGGAAAAACCTCACAACTTGGAAACCTGGGATACGCCGCCCACAATTTTCGGTTTCAAAGGCGGCGATTTGCTTGGCATTGTCGAGCACTTGGATTATCTGGTTGATCTGGGGATCAATGCGATTTATTTGAATCCGATCTTCCAGTCTACCGCGAATCATCGTTATCACACGCACGACTATTTTCAAGTGGATCCAATTTTAGGTGGAAACGCGGCATTCCAAACCTTGCTTACTGAAGCACATCGGCGTAACATTCGCATCATTCTCGATGGCGTCTTTAATCATGCCAGTCGCGGATTCTATCAATTCAACCACACCTTGGAAAATGGTGCGGCGTCACCCTACGTGGATTGGTTTAACTTTCACGGCTTTCCGGTGCGTGCCTACGGGCGAACCATCAACTATGATGCGTGGTGGGGACTCGCCGCGTTACCCAAATTCAATCATCAAAATCCCCAAGTGCGTGAATTTATTTTTCGCGTGGCAGAGTACTGGGTGCGCCAAGGGATAGATGGTTGGCGGCTCGATGTGCCGGCAGAGATTGATGACGATGAATTCTGGCGCGAGTTTCGCCGGCGCGTCAAAGCGATCAACCCTAACGCGTACATCGTGGGCGAAATCTGGCAACGTGCGGATCGTTGGTTGCAAGGGGATCAATTTGATGCCGTGATGAATTATCAATTCACGCGCGCGTGTTTGGGATTTTTGGTGGATCATCCCAATCGCGACTTGGTGCAAGAGCAATCCTATGGTCCAGTGCAACCGATGCCAGCGGATGAATTTGTGCGCACGTTGGACGATTTGGTCTCGTGGTATCCTCACGAAATCGCGCACGCGCAAATGAATTTACTCGATAGTCACGACACCGCGCGCTTTGTGACCATCGCGCGCGGTGACATCACCGCGCTGCGACTTGCCCTGCTCACAATGTTTTGCTACATCGGCGCGCCAACCATCTATTATGGCGACGAAATCGCGATGGAGGGCGCACGCGATCCGGATTGTCGTCGCGCGATGATTTGGGAACCGAGTCTCAACGGACGCGCCATGATCGAGTACGTCAAACGTTTGACCGCCCTTCGCAAGAAATATGTGGCTTTGCGGCGTGGCACGCTGACTAGTCTGTATGCCAACGGCAAAGTGTTTGCCTTGGCGCGTCATTTGGACAATGAAACAGTAATTATCGCGGTCAACGCAGAACGCGAACCGATCACACTCGATCTACGCACCAACCATTTGTTGCCAAACGGTCAACCGCTCATCGAAGAATGGACTCACGAAGAACGCAGCGTTGAGGAAGGATTTTTGCGCGGAATCGAAATTCCTGCGCGCGAAGGGACGGTCTGGGTGGCAGAAAAACAGTAGGCAGGCGGCAGAAAGCAGGAACTTGTTCGCTATTCGCAATTCACTTGCTATCGTCCGGCAAAAAGAACGCCAAGCCCGCTGCCATGATTGGTAGTACGGCATTCAAGTTCATCGTGGGTAACAATCCAATTTGGTCCGCCACAAAACCGCTGATGCCGGTACCCATGGCCCCGGCAATAAAAGTAAATCCCATCACCACGCCGGACATCAACCCCAAACCGCGTGGCACAAGCGATTGCGCCATCACCAGCGTGACCGGGAACGATGCGCCAATCGTCGCACCGACCACCGCCGCCCACACAAACGCCATTGAGCCGGTGTTTTGCAATAACATCCACAACGCGGGTCCGCTCAACGCCGTGGAGGCGATCAATACGCGGCGACGACCAATGCGGTCGGAGAGTGTGCCGCCAACGAGACCACCCAGCGCCAGGGGAAACAAGACCGCCGAGAGTACCGCGCCCGCTTCGGTATTCGAATAACCGAACGTCTTGAACACCTGCGGCACATAGGTCGAAACCGACGCGCTCGTCCACGAGCGGAAGAAAATCACCAACGTCAGGGTTACGATCACAGCAATCGGCGCCATCGTTGTTGCCGCCATTACTCGTCCATGCGTACCATTAACGAATTGACGTTGACGCTCCGCGAGCAACCAAAAAATTAGCGCGGCTTGCAATAATCCCAGGATTGCCAAAGTTTCCGGCATATATCCGCCCGCCAGTCCAAAGATGGTTGCCCCTAAAATTGGACCAAAGGCATAACCGGAATTGCCCCCCAGCATAAAAATCGAAGCCGCACTACCACGCTGTTCGTTCGATGTCTGCGCCGCAAGCGTTGCGCCTTGGGGATGAAACGCTCCCGACCCCAACCCCGCGACAATCGCCAAGAGAACCAAGACCAAATAATTATCCACGAATCGCATAATGCCAACGGTGACCGAGATCGCGGCAACGCCCAACACCGCCATCGGACGTGCGCCCCGGCGATCCCCCAACCAGCCGAATGGTGGTTGACTCAACGAACTGGCAAGACTATAGCACATCGAAACAAAACCGATTTGCGCGTACGATAACTTGAGCACATCGGTGAGCGCGAGCAAAATGAGCGGCACCATCCCCGAGTACATATCCACGCTAAAATGTCCAAATGTCGCGGCAAGCAAGGTTCGATTTTTGAGCAGACTCATTGCCTTATTCCTGAATGGGATTGTAAGACTATTTCCCTCTCGCAAGTGGCCAAGTATAATACACTCGATTATCGGCGTCAACCAGAGGATAAAAAATGAAATATGAATACGGGGCGCGATTCCATCGCACGACCATCGCGCTTGCGATGCTTGTGCTCCTGTTGAATCTCAGCGAATATGTTCTGGCGTGGATCCGCACGCTCTATACACTCATCTACAAACCGCTCGAACTTCCCTACCTCGATTTCCTTCAATTGTTCCAAGCTGTCTTGCCCACATTGCTCACCGCCCACATCGGGCTATTGTTCGCACTCATCACCGCACGCGCCATTGCCTTTCTCACGCCACGTATCACCATTCATTCCAACGGTTTGCTAATGTCAACAATGCTGGGACAGCGTTGGGTTCCGTTCGGTGCATTGCGTGGCATTCGCTCCACCGAATTGCTTAATCAACGTTATGTGGTTTGGGTGGATTCAAGTCAAGGCTTGCCGCTACATAATTGGTGGGGTAGTTTGTTGTTTGGTCGCTGGTTGTGGCGTGGGTTCATCCTCACATCCGATCTTGCCGGCTTTGATGCCATTATCTCTACGATGGTTACACAACTCAAGAGCAAGTATGGCGAAGAAAAATTTGCCGCGCACTTTGTCGAAGAACAACCCACATGGCTTTTGGCGATGCTAAACGCACCGCGCGCCACTGTCCGTCAAGTCGTTCAAGCAGAAAGTTTACCGATGGATCAACAGCAGGCGATCATCCAGATGATTTCGGTTTCGCTGGCGCTGGCAATTCCGGCAATCGTGAGTGGAATCATTCACCTCAAGATACCCTTCATTGCGTTCTTGATCCCGCTTGTCGCGCTGATCGAATTTCCGCTAGTGAGTGTTTATCTCACTGCCATTCCCATCACCACGCCACAGCGGATAGAGTTTGAGGATGCGATGCGCATATATCCATTGACCCAACTCCCGCGTTGGTGGATCGTATTCGGTTTGACCTGGCTAGTCATTGCCGGTGTCCCAGCGTCAATTCTGTTTCTGGTCCCCATCATTGCGATTGCGTTAGGATGCTTGCCGGTGCTCACCCTCACCGAGGAATGGTTTCACGTCCAAGCGCCCGAGAGTTGGATAGGCATTGTTTGCACGGCGATTTATCAATTGATGGTGTACGAACTCTTGATTGTTTTCTTACCGCGCTGACCCTTGGGTTAGCGCATGTTCAACGCAAACAACATCGCAATGTCGCGGTTAGGATACAAGTGATCATTGAATCCGCAAAAGGTAAAACCGTGTTTTTGATAAAAACAAATCGCTGGATAATTCTTGGTCGAAGTATTGAGCATCACCACGCGCACTTTTTTCTGCCGTGCCCAATCCAACGCCGTACGCAGCAACGTGGACCCGATCCCCTTGCGCCGATACGCTGGCGCAACGGCAAGATTGTGGATACTTGCCGATTGATTCCATTCTTCCGCCACCGCACTAACGAATCCTACAATCACACCCCCGTCATCGTACACCCACAAATTATCGCCGCGTTGATAGTCAGTGAGCAGGTCATCCCGCGAGACTGCCCCACGCACTTTCATCGGACGGGGTAACCGAGTCAAACGCAAATTCACGATGATGTTGCGAACATCACTGCGTTCTTCCATCTGCCAAACATATTCGGTTTCAAACGAATCGTCGAGCGCGAGACATGCGTTGAGATCGGCGAGCGTCGCTAAACGAATTTCCATCCCACCCCCTCAAACAAAACAGGTACACAGGCAGGTTGCCCGTGTACCTGTTAGCCATTTATCGTGATTCGATTCTAGCGCAGTGCCAGTTCAGTCGCTTTATCAAAGACGTGAATATGATCCAAATTGACTGCCACATCCAACGTCTTCCCGGGGCGACCTTGGCTCCGCGGATCAACCCGCGCAATGAACGAGTGCTTGTCACTCACCAGATAAAGATAGATTTCGCTACCCATCGGCTCCATCACATCCACCTGTGCCGTAATGATCGCCGTGTCCATCGAGCCCGGGATATAGTCGCGATCATGAATATCTTCAGGGCGAATGCCCAGAATCACATCTTTGCCGAGATAGTTCGCCAGTTTCTCACGGCTGTCTTTGGGCACCGGGACAACAAAACTGCCGGCATCGAGTTGAGGTTCCTCACGCGTACCGACCACCTTGACATCGAAAAAGTTCATCGCCGGGCTGCCAATGAACCCAGCCACAAAGGTGTTGACCGGATGATCGTACAGATTCTGCGGTGTATCGAGTTGTTGCAGAATACCATTCTTCATCACCGCGATGCGTGTCCCCATTGTCATCGCTTCGGTTTGATCGTGGGTTACGTAGATAAAAGTGGTTTCGAGGCGTTGATGCAACTTGCTGATTTCCGCGCGGGTCTGCACACGCAATTTCGCATCGAGGTTGGACAGCGGTTCGTCCATCAAAAACACTTTGGGTTCGCGCACAATCGCACGCCCCAGCGCAACGCGCTGGCGCTGACCACCGGATAGTTGTTTGGGCTTGCGTTGCAATAGATCGCCAATCCCAAGAATTTCGGCGGCTTCTTTTACGCGCCGATCAATTTCCGCTTTGGGTGTCTTGCGCAGACGCAGACCAAATGCCATATTGTCATAGACACTCATATGCGGATACAGCGCGTACGATTGAAACACCATCGCAATGTCACGATCTTTGGGAGCGACATCGTTCACCACCCGATCGCCGATCTTGATGTTGCCGGAGGTAACTTCTTCCAAGCCGGCAAGCAAGCGGAGTGCCGTCGTTTTGCCACATCCGGAGGGGCCAACCAGAACGAGGAATTCCTTGTCTTTGATTTCAAGGTTGAGGTCATTCACTGCAATGACATCACCAAATTTTTTGGTGACATGATCATAGGTAACGCCAGCCATGTGTTACTCTCCTTTGAGATGAAAACCGTTGCGAATTAATTCACTTGCATTTTATTTTATCCTAAGCCGTTTGTCAAACTCGATGTGAACTGGCGATTACCCACAAATCCGTACGCCAGGCAGCAATTATGAGAGGCGAGTCTGAGACTCGCCCCTACACAAACGAAATACACATCGCCCGCTGAACTTTATCGCCCGGTCAGCCAACGTGGCACCATCGCAAAACAACCTTCCCCGGGCGGTTCGGGGGTTGGCGGTGGCGTGGGTGGAGGGGTAGGCGGTGGTGGCGGCGGCTCACCGATTGCGCTTTGATACGCCAAAAATACTTGAGCACGCCCTTTGCCTTGCGTGTTAGCGTCCAAGCCCAAATCCTTTGCTGTATTCATCAAAATGTCTTTGATCTGTTGCGGCACCAAACTAGGATTCGCTTGCAAGAGCAACGCACTCGCACCGGTGGCATGCGGCGTTGCCATTGAGGTACCGGACGCACTCGTGTAGAAATTGTTCACCGGCGTGCCCATCGAAGTCCCAGCCGCACGACACGCAACGATACTTGCCCCCGGGCAGCAAAGATCCGGCTTGACGCGTCCATCGCTGGTGGGACCGCGCGATGAAAAACTGGTGACTTGATCCGAATCGTTGGTTGCCCCAATCGTAATCACTTGCTTGGCGCACCCCGGCGATCCGACCGTTTTTGCGCCAGGACCGGCGTTGCCAGCGGCTACGCACATCACCACGCCGTTGCCAACCGCCGCATCGCACAAGACCGAGAGGGCGTCCGTTCCATCGCACGCACCGTCACTGCCCAGCGATAGGTTGATCACCTGGACCCCTTGTTGCACCGCCCATTCGATACCTGCCATCACCCAACTGGTGCTCCCCGAACCACTGCCACGTAAGACTTTGGCGGCATAAAAAATACATTCAGGCGCGACCCCTTTGTATTTGCCGTTGCTCGCTGCGCCGGTACCGCCCACAATACCGGCAACGTGTGTGCCGTGTCCGTTATTATCGTTGGCACCTTCGCCGGTAAAATCCTTCATTTGGGCAATGCGCCCGGCTAAATCAGGATGCGCGGGATCCATCCCGGTATCTACAATGCCCACTTTGATGTCTTTGCCGGTGAGCCCCGCTTGCCACACTTGGGGCACTCCAATCAGCGGAACCGACACATCGAGCATCGTGTGCACCGGCTCATCGTACCAAATCATCTCCACATCGTCACGATCGCTCAACGCCTTGACGGCATCCACAGTGGCTTGGTGCGCACTGGCGGGAATGAGCGAATACGTAAACGTGGTCGCCACTATTCCTTCAACCGCTGCCGCAACGCCGCGAATGCCGGGACGATATTTGACAATGACCGGCAATGGAGCCACCGGAGCACGTCGGGTAACTTGAACCTGAATTTGCACCGAAAGATTCGGGTGAATCTTGGCTGGATTAGGCATCCCTCACCTCCCAGTGAGCATCCTCGGATAGACCAACCTACCACAAGGACAATCCACTACATCGTATGAACCGTTTTATCGGCTTCGATCGCAAGCACCCACGGTTCATTGACCAACGTTAAACAATCTGACGCCGTGCCTTGAATTGCAACTGCCGAAATGAGCGAGTAGGTATATCGAACGGTCAATCCACGTGCCTTGATTTCATCCAGGTAAATATCCGGCGCCTCTTTCAAGCGAACGATCAGATGAACCACCGCATCTGGATTTTGTTCCAAGTGTGCTTTTAATTCCGAATCAATCGTTGGCATAGGCACTATTCACTTTCCAGAGTCAAAAACATCTTAGCACAGTTTCAAAAGCAAAGCAATGCCCCATCAATTTAATTTGCTATTCCCCCCTCAATCGAGTATAATAGCAGCGATGTCCGCGTAAGGAGCATGTCACTTGGGTCGAAAACTTTATTTGGTTATGCTGTTTGCTGCGATGCTCATCGTACTCGCTTGTGATACTAGCAGTTTCATCGCCTTGAACAATCCCACCGCTACAGCCACGCGCACGCCGCGCCCTACCTTCACACCGCGCCCAAGTCCAACCCCTGAACAATCACCTACACCCGAACCCACGCTAACGGTTGTTCCTTCCCCTGTTCCATCGCCCACCCAGCGCGTGGTAGCTACCGCACGCCCAGCCACACCCAAACCGCCTGCGCCAACGCCTATCCCTGCACCCACCTTTCCCGTTACCCTTTCGGACGCCTACTTTTGCGAACAACCGCAGTCGCCAGTCTGGAAGATCACCGCGCGGGTCAATCGAGGTAACACGAGTTACTTTTTGGGCGGCTATATCCTCGGCGTGTTTACAGCAGACGGCAAATTTCTAAAAGCATCCGAACCCTCTGCCTACGATGGCAACCAAACCATCACCATTGGGGGCAACTGCCGAGTTGCAAAATGGTATCAATCGAATCTCGAAATTGATGTAACCGAGTTTCGTGCCCAACTTCCCCTCATCGTTCGGATCATCAAATCCAAGGATGATCACACGCCCTTGTCCAAAGATTTTCGCGCCGATTTCGCAGTACCCGGTCACTATTACATTCAATACAACACCCAATAAGCCCGGCAATCACACCCAATCAGCCGAGTGATTCACTCGGCTATTTCTTTTGATGAACTCATGAAACACTTGGCGCATCGCTGGTTGCTCACCCTCATCACCTTGCTCGCTTTGGCGCTCCGCATCCTTCGCCTCGATTTCCAGCCCCTTTGGTGGGACGAAGGTTACAGTGTCTTTTTCGCCACGCGTGATTTCTGGACGATGATTGAACGCACGGCGATTGATATTCATCCACCGCTGTACTATGCCATGATGCAAGTCTGGATCAATTTCTTTGGCACCCGCGCGGTTGCCTTGCGATTACTCTCGGTAGTCATCGGCACAGCAACCATTCCACTGCTCTACGTTTTGGCACGCAAACTTTTTACCGACCAGCGTATCGCGCTGGTTGCCGCGTTTCTGTTAGCGATCTCACCCTTCCATATTTACTATTCGCAAGAAGTCCGGATGTACGGGTTAGTAACCTTGCTGGGTCTTGCCTCCGTTTATCTCTGCATCCAATTGCTGGCAATGACACCAGGCACACGCCAGACTGCCACGCTTGCACCGATTTACATTCTTGTGACGGCTGCCGCGCTGTACACGCAATATTACGCCGCGTTCATTCTGGCGGCAGAAATTATATTGATTCTGGCAATCTACCTCATCATTGATCGCCGCCCCACCGATTGGCGTTCGCTCGCTTCGATCTGGGTGAATCCGTTGGTGCATTGGTTTAGCGCGTGGTTCGCAATTTCCCTACTTTATCTTCCTTGGATCATTTATGCAGGACCAAAACTCTATGCCTACGTTACCTCCAAGGTCAGCATCGAAAAATACGCCCCCCTCGATCCGCTTACCTTTCTAGCCCAACACCTCGCCGCGTTCGCGGTGGGACATTTGACCGAATGGCCAATGCTCGCGTGGGCAAGTATCGTTTTGGTCGGATTAGTTGCGCTAGCCCTCGGTTTCGATACACAACGGTACAACCGCCGTTGGGTTCCATATCCTCTGCTCTCCTTGTCGCCTAGTTTACTGATCGTATTGAGTCTCATTGTCCCGCTCACATTGGGTTACCTGGTCAATCTGATTTTTCCCTTTCACCCCCTTCACAGTGAACGATTATTGTTACTCGCCGCGCCGACATTTTATCTGATTGCCGCGTCGGGCATCCATAAACTTGCGAATCGCCACGCTGGGTTGGGCGCGTTAGCACTCACGCTGGTTACAATCATTTCGCTCACCTCGTTGTATGATTTCTACACCGCACCACGCTACCCCCAAGACGATTACCGCCCGCTCATCGCCGATCTGCAAACAATGGCGCAACCGAACGATATTTTTCTGGCGATCTATCCATGGCAGATCGGCTATCTGCAAACGTACTATCACGGTGCATCGCTCAACCTCATCGAAACACCCAACGATGCGTGGATCAAGCATCCCGCGCAGATGCAACGTGATTTAGAGACAATGCTCAAACCGAATGCGCGGGTGTGGATTCCAGCGTTGCAAACGCAAGGACGCATTATTGAAGACGCGCTCGATCTCTATCTTCGTCCGCGCACCTATTCGGTGGTTGACACGTGGTATGGCACCACGCGTTTGGAACTGTTTGCCCGCGCCGATGATCCGCCGCGCGCGAATCGTTCGCTGATTTTTGAAAACGAGTTATCCATCACGGATTTGGGCATTACCACCGATTCGCTGACTGCTGGGCAAGACATTCTGCGCGTTTGGTTCGATACGCGCACCATTACGCCGGGAACATTCAAAGCAAGTGTACGCTTGGTAGATGTCAAAGGAAATGTGTGGGCGCAAGACGACCGCGAGATTGCCGGCGATTTGCAACGCATCGGTATCTTTATTCCGATCGGCACACCGCCGGGAGCTTACACCGTGCGTTTGCAAATTTATCGCGCGCGGGATGGCAAACCTCTACGTGATGCCGATGTGCTGGGTAACGTTCGTGTCGTTGCGCCTACTATGCCCAACATTACCGCGATTCCCAATCGAATAGAAATCAACTTTGAAAACGGAATGCGTTTGCTGGGCTACACAACCTCGGTTGCCAAACCCGGTGTGCCAACGCCTCTCACATTTTTCTGGCAAGCCACGCGCAACCTCGCAAAAGAATATGCGGTGATCACCCAGATTCAAGATTGGCGCGGAAATATTTTTGCAACGACGCAAGCCGCACCTGCCTTGGGCATTTATCCAACGACGCGCTGGCAACCCAACGACATCGTCCGTGATCCGCAAACGATCACCCTGCGCGGCAATACGCCGGACGGCGAGTATCGCATCGTAGTAGATTGGTTTGACCCAGCCACGAACTCGCGCACACAATCGCACACCGTTGGTTCGCTCACGGTGAAAGGACGTCTACACTATTTTGGTGCACCCACGCCGGCGAATCAGTTCGAGGCACGATTCGGTAACGTGGCACGTTTAGTGGGCTATGAGATAATCGGCAATCAGCGCATCGTGTTGTACTGGCGCGCATTGACAACGAGTGACATTTCGTACAAAGTGTTTGTGCATCTCGTTGATGCCAACGAAATCATCCGCGCCCAACGCGATCAGATTCCCGGCGCGGGCGAGTATCCCACAACGAGTTGGATCAAGGATGAATACTTGGTTGATGTGTACGAGGTGGACACACTGCCCGGCGAAGACACCATTCGCATCGGGATGTACGACCCAGCAACCAATGTGCGCTTGCCGGTGTTCGATACCTCGAATCAACTGATCGGCGATTATATCGAACTGCCCACACGCTAAGTAGCACCACATCACATTACACGCTAACAAAAAAAACAGACGACAGAATTGAATCTGTCGTCTGTTATCTGTCATCTGTTGTCTGCTATCTTTCTTACAACGCTTCGACGACCGCCGCAATGCCTTGCCCGCCGCCGATGCACATCGAGGCGATACCATAACGCTTATTGCGTCGTCGCAATTCATACAACACGGTCAGCGTGAGCCGCGCGCCGGTGGCACCCAGCGGATGTCCAATCGCAATCGCGCCGCCATTCACGTTGAAGCGTTCCAGATCAATGTGCAGTTCTTTGACACATGCGAGGACTTGCGCCGCAAACGCTTCGTTGATCTCGATCAAGTCCATCTGATCGAGGGTCAGCCCGGCTTTATTCAACGCGCTGCGAATCGCTGGGACAGGTCCAAAGCCCATAATGCTTGGCTCCACGCCGGCAACTCCCCACGACACCAAGCGCCCCAACGGTTTCAAGCCGTGCTCTTTGGCTTTTGCCATCGAAGTAACCACAACCGCCGCCGCACCATCCACGATACCGGACGCATTGCCCGCAGTAACGGTGCCGTCCTTTTTGAATCGCGCCGGCAATTTTGCTAAACCTTCCATCGTGGCATCGGCACGAATGATTTCATCTTTGGCAAACAAGGTTACGTTGCCCTTGCGATCTTTGACCGGCACCGGCACAATCTCTTCTTGCATACGACCTTCGCTCCACGCTTTGGCGGCGCGTTGTTGCCCCAGTAACGCAAATTCATCTTGCTCTTGGCGCGTCACGTGATACATCTCGGCAAGGTTTTCAGCGGTGATTGCCATAGGCATTCCAGTGTAGGAATCCACAAGCGCGGTCCATAACATATCTTCGAATTTAACGTCCGCCCCAAAATTGAAACCCGAACGCGCGCCGCGCACCACGTGCGGGGCTTGACTCATTGATTCGGTGCCACCCGCCAAAACAAAATCGGCTTCACCGTTGAGAATCAAGCGTGCGCCCTGCACAATGGCTTCTTGCCCCGATCCACATAATCGGTTGACGATGAGCGCCGGTTTGTCCTTTGGCACCCCGGCTTTCAAACCGATGTGGCGCGCGAGATAAATCGCATCGGCACTCGTTTGCACCACATTGCCAAAAATCGTGTGATCAATCCACGCTGGGTCAACACGTGCTTTTTCCAGCGCACCTTTGGCGGCGATGACGCCCAAATCGGTTGCGCTCAATTCTTTCAAACTACCGCCAAACGCGCCAAAGCCAGTTCGCACCCCTTCGAGCAGAACCATGTCTGTAATCATACCACACTCCCTTGAAAATAGGCTTGTAGTCGCGCGATTCCTCGCGCGGGCGCTCCAGCGCCGTACTACGACCGCACCCGCTTATTTTCATCTCTCTGCTAGTGCGCCAACGGCGAATGAACAACTCCTTCGAAAGTAGGTTTGTAGTTGTGCAATTCGATGAATGATTTCATGAGCGCCCTTTTTCCATTATATCGTGCTTGGCACAGCAATCCAAATGGGTGCAGTAGGAATAATATCTATCTGGTCAGATGTATCACACCGCTGCCGGTCGAACTCTTATGGGCAGGAGCATCACTTTCACACCCTTCACCTTTATCGTCTCGCAGTGTAGCCCACTCCTAAAGGGGGCGGGGTTGCCCGCCCCCTCTACCTTCAAAGCTCTGATGTGAGGATGATTTTTCCTAAACGCCTCTCCGAATTGACCGGTCGGTTTTCAGACAACCGACAGGTCTAATTTTTTCTCTGGCTCGTTCCCCAACATTCGGATAAACAGGAAGGTTCGTCGTAGGCGGGCAATTGATCGCCACGTTGACGCGGTGCGATGAATCGCACGCTTACAAACCAGAACCACGAAAATTATTTGTTTCTCGCACATTGTGGTAAAATCCGCTGCGATGCTTGCCATTGAAACGTTTGACCTCTCCAAACAATTTGGCACACCCGCTCTTGTACGTTGGCTGAGACACCGCGATCGCCCCACCGTGCACGCGGTCGAAGCGGTTACCCTCCGCGTCGAGTCCGGACAAATTTTTGGTTTGCTGGGTCCCAACGGTGCCGGCAAAACAACGTTGATCAAAATCCTCTGCACGCTCATCACACCCACCCGTGGCACGGCGCGTGTCAACGGTTTTGATCTCGCACGTCAACCGGCGCAAATTCGCGCGTCCATCGGTTTGGTCACCAGCGACGAACGATCGTTTTACGGACGCTTGTCCGGGCGGGAGAATTTACTCTTCTTCGCCGCGTTACATGGCTGGTCCTCACGCGCCGCACGCCATCGCGTGCAAGAATTGCTCGAGCAAGTCGAACTCACCGAGGCCGCCGACCGCCCGTTCCAAACCTATTCAACCGGGATGCGTCAGCGTCTTTCGATTGCGCGTGGCTTGTTGCACGACCCCGCAATTCTTTTTCTCGATGAACCTACGCGCGGACTCGATCCGCATGCCACGAATAAACTCCATACTCTTATCACCGACGAAATCGTTGGGCGACAGCGCAAGACCGTGTGGCTGACCACGCAACGCTTGGACGAAGCC
This sequence comes from Anaerolineae bacterium, assembly GCA_034433515.1. Lineage (GTDB taxonomy): Bacteria > Chloroflexota > Anaerolineae > UBA4142 > UBA4142 > DAOTXS01. The sequence goes on from DAOUAL010000014.1 coordinate 51,962, forward strand.
GAGAAACTTTGTCATCGCATTGCGATCCTGGATCGCGGCAGGATTCGCGCCCAAGGCACCCTCAGCGAATTGCGCGCACTGTTCGCCCAAGCCGTGCATTACACCATCATCGTGCAAACCGATGGCATCGAAAAACAAATCGAACTCGATGCACATCCCAACAGCGATGAATTTGCGCACACCCTCGCACAGATTGTGACCAGCGGCGGCAAGGTGCGCGATGTGCAACGGAGCGAGACATCGCTGGAAACAATCTTTACGCGTATTCTCGCCGAGGCAGGAGGTAAGGATGCGTAGCGCGCTTGCCTTTCTCCGTCGCGATTTTCTTATCGAGACGAGTTATCGCTTTTCGTTTGCGATGCAAATCTTTGGTATCGGCTTTAACATTGCCACGTTTTATTTCATTGCACGTCTGCTCGACAATGCGGTTGCGCCGTATCTGCAACCATACGGCGGTGATTATTTTGCGTTCGTTTTGATCGGCTTGGCATTCACCGGCTATTTTTCGGTGGGGCTGTACGGCTTTGTGAGCAGTCTGCGTCAATCGCAAATGACCGGCACGCTGGAAGCCATGTTGATGACACCCACCAACGCAGCGACCATCATCCTATTGTCATCATTGTGGGAATACGTGATGACGACTCTGCGCGTGGTGGGCTATCTTTTGATCGGTGCTGTGGGGCTGGGTGTCAACTTGGGGCGCGCCAATTATTTTGCCGCGTTGATCGTATTGTTGCTTGCCGTCGCAATTTTCAATGCGCTGGGAATTATGGCGGCAAGTATAGTGCTTGTCATCAAACGCGGCGAGCCGGTAACGCACTTGTTTGGCACATTTTTCAACCTAATCGGCGGCGTGTATTATCCGGTCAGCGTGATGCCAGACCTTTTGCAACGCCTCGCGGATTTCATTCCGATTACGTACGCGTTGCGCGCCCTGCGGCTCACCCTCTTAAAAGGCGCATCGTTTGAAACGATTGCGACCGATCTCATCGCGCTGATTCTGTTTGCGATCGTACTTTTGCCGCTCAGTCTGCTCGCGTTTCGATTTGGAGTGGCGTTCGCCAAACGCGATGGTAGTCTAACCCATTACTAGTGCAACAACATGAAATAGTTGCATACCAGACGGATAGGAAAACGTTGACAAACGTGGCTAAAAATCGAGTTTTTCATCATGCACTTTCATGTTGTTGCACTACTAGACATTGTTGCACCCGAGACCGCCGCGTACGACCTTCTCATCGAAACTGGCGGGCTATTTTTTCATCGCCAGCGCAGGATCACCCAAAAGCCCAAAGGTTTCAATCACCTCGCGCACTTCGGGCGACTCCACCGATATCTTTTGTTTCGCGCGCCAGAGTGCCTCGCCGAGGGTGGGCGCGGAATTTTCAAACATCTCGCTGAACAACGCGTTCATCAATTCGCTTTGTGCATAGGGAAGAGACAAGCCGGTCGGCACCACCCCCGCCACAATTCCGCCATCGTTCTTGAACAACAATTCCTCGGTCAGCGAATCTTTGTGCGGATGATAGAAATAGCCGTCGAGACAGGTCGGCGTAATCAAGATGGGCAAGCGATCGCCGTTCTTGATTTCCCCAAGATTTTCCACACTGAACAACGGTCCTTCTGCCCACGTATCAATCGAGCCGTGCCCGATATAAGTCAGCAACAGGGCGCCCGCATTCCACGCCTTGACGATTTCGGCACGCGCACTCTTGACCTCACCCTTGTATTCAGCCAAGTAAATTTTTTGCGCTGGCATTCCGACTGACAATTGGGTTGCCAGCCCATCCGCCATCGTCACAAATGATGATTCTTTATCATCGGCGACAAAAATCGCGCGCCGCTTCCAATCCGCTGACATAGATTCAAATGCAATGATCTTGCTCACCGCTCGCGCGACTTGATCCGGCGTCTTGGCGGGAATACGACCAATCGCCAATTGAGGGCTGACTTCTTTTTCACTCGATGCGACGAACCAATTATCACTGGCGGCTTGGCGCAGATTGGGAGTCTCGACCAAAAACGTAGGGAGCAAATTTTTGTTGGGTGCGTTCAAGTAATTGCGATAATCGTAACTCGCCTTGCCTACCAGCAAGGCAAAACGTGGCGCGGGAGATTTCCAATGTTGTTGCGTCCAATTAAGAAAGGCACGAATGGCGTGCGGTGATTCTTCACCGTAACCAAACTCGTCGTACACTTGATCGGTGGTAACCACGCGCACAGCGAGTCCATGCGTGGTGCGCCACTGGACCAACGGCTCGAGTGCGGCGACGAAATCCGGATGCGTAACGATCACATAGTCCGCCTGCAGGTTACTTGAACGCAAATCGAGGGTAGTCATCGGCGCGATGCGCGCAACCGATTTCCGCGCGTTGGGTCCAACAACGAGCCAGCGGCGCGTCGTTGTTGAATCGGTTGAGAAGGTAATCGTGCGCGACGCAATCGTTGGATTCGATACACGCATTGGTACAAAAGGATCGGTGATGTCATACACATCAATTGCATCGCTGCTAAACCCTTCGATGCGGTACGTTCCCGCGCCCCCCTCGAATTCCAACTTGTCGTCCTGTGCCACAAAACGTTGCGCGTATGAAACTTGAATCGAACGAAGCAAGACAATATCGGCTTGGGCGCGGGTGTCGCCCGGCGCCACCAAGCGCAGGGTGTTGACGCCGGCACGCACGGCATTCGCCGGAATCGTTGCCGTGATGACGCGCGCACCTTGCCCATCCCAGGATTGATCAGCAATACGCGCATCGTTGAACCAGACACGCAAATGATGATCGGGATCAACCGGGTCTTGCGTACTGCCCCAGAGATCAACGCGCACTTGCGCCGGCGCAGCGATTGCGGACGGTAAGGTTACGGTGATCGTTGTAGTGGTGGGCGCGGCGACAGCTTGCCAAAACCAGGGCGCGCCCGGCTCACCAAACTGGGGAAGGTACAACGTTGGACGCGCAAGACGGACGGTGCCGGCAAACGATTCTTTGGGTTGGCGAGCGAGGGTCGAAGCGATTTCTTGCATTCGCTTGCCGGGCGTCGGTTGCGCGGTCAGCCAGTAAATCGCAAAGGGAGAAAACTCGGCATCGCTTGCGCGAGCGAAGAATTCAAACGAAGGATTCTCAGCGTCGCCGGTCAAGTGAAGAGGGATTTCGCGTTCACCACGATAGAGGTGCAATGAGGAGAGATCCAGTCCGGTGTTACGCAGATCCGCCGCTGTAACGCGATACCAGCCGTCTTGGGCGATAAATAGTTTGTAGCGCGTCGCCGATGAAGAGCGTTCGCCGGTTAGCACGGGTGAGGGTGCGCTCGAAGATACGCCGAACGCCGAACAAGCGGCAAGGCAGACGACCAACAAGAGCGGTGCGAGTCGCTTGAAATTCATTCGGCGTTTAGCGGAGATAGGTTCGCGCAAAGAAATATGCCGCGCCAAGCAAAAAGATCAAGCCGCTAAACGCCACGAACACAGCGATTAGCGTGATGCTCACTCGAACCAATTGCACGACACGCATATCGGATTGAGCCGGCTCTCCGCTCTCTACGTTCTCTTGCTCCACCGATTCGTCCGGGATTGATTCTTTGATCGCCACAGCAACTTGCGGTGTCGCCGTTGGCTCAACAATGCTTTGCTGGCTAGTCGCCGATGAGTTCGAGCCAGACGGCGCGATAGTTGGAACAAGCGCAACTTTGGTACGCAGTGGTGTTGGTGTAGCAGGAGCAATCGTGGCATTCGGCGCAACTGTAGCCGTACGCGTCGGCGTAGCGATCAAGGGTGTAGGTGAGCCAACAAGCGTGGGGGTCCGTGTCGCCGTGGGTTGCGGAGTCAGGGTGGCAGTGGCTGGCGGCTTGGTCGCCGTGCGAGTGGGTGTCGCTGTGGCTGGCGTTGACGATGCGGTGGACGCAATGCCTTCGTAGAAAATTGTGGTGCCGTTATTTTCAACACTTTGCAATTTATAGTAATAGGGCTGCCCGGCGGTTACTGAAGAATCCGTATATGAATAAGACGCTCCCACAAGGGCAGCGCCCATCTGCGCCGGAATTTCTGTGCCGTTGATTTTTTGAAACGAACCGCTGGGCGATGTACTACGAAAGATATTAAAACCGCGGTTGTTGAGTTCTGATGCCGTTCGCCAGTTCAGAACCACTTGATTGCCCTGCCAACCTGCTGTGAAGGAAGTTACCGTGACAGCGGCAGAAACCTGCATCGGGAGAAGAACAAGAACAAACGCTCCGATTAGGAGAGTCAGAGTTAGAGATTGGGTTCGAGTTGGACGAGCCATAGGTTTCACCGTGCAAACAATCGGCGTGTGATTCCGACTGCTTGAATATTACGCCTGAAATAAAAACAAGTCAATCACCCTATCGGCGGATGAAGGGAAGATAGGTAAATAGCGGTGGAGTCAGTTTAGACGCCGGATCGCCTAGCAAGACAAAGGTGTCTAACAAGTCCCAATGCTCACCGCCGCCATCCAAAAACAAGGTCAGTTTGCCATACACCGTTGCCGGACCCAATTGTGTGAGTCTTTTCTGAAAGACCGCCTCGAAAAAGCCGCGATTCAAAAAGTCGTGTCCCTGTGCTACGCCCAAGCCGGTGGCAGACCAACTGGCTAACGCGCCTTTGCCATCAGCGCGCACGTTGACTTCACCAAGACTAGCAATGGGTGTGCGCGGTTCGTGGAAATAACCCGTATAGCAAGTCATTTCCAAGAACACGGGTAGCCGACTGCCGTTGGTCAGCGATGCTATATCGCTTCTGGAAAAAATCGCTTCAACCGCCCACTGACCAAGCGCGCCGTGCCCAATATAGTTCACAACAAGTCTACCATCGTTGATTGATGAAACAATCGCGTCGTGTGTTGAAGCAGAAGTTGAATACGTTGGATAAGGCAACGCGCACCAAGGGTAAGAGGTGGTATCCACACAGGGATTATAGTAGATCCGATCACGCATCAAGCCCCCGGGGATGAGTTGCCCATCATTGACCAATGTGTCAGAGAGTTGCCAAAAATCGCCTGCTTGGTCATGTATTCCAGAGGCATTGTAGGTATTATCCGCCACAAAAGCAATTTTACTGCGCCACGTACCCGCCGCCGGATTCGTTTCATAGTTGATAATCTTGTTCACCATCGCATCCACTTCGGCAGTGCTATTTGCCGGCAAGCGACCAATGGCGAGACTGGGTAGTGTACTGGTGACAAACAATGAAACAAACCGATTGTCGCTCGCCGTCTCACCGATCCACGGATCTACTAGACGCAAATAGGGCGGGATAAAAGTTGAATTGCCAGTGAGGATGAAAGGACACACATCTGGCGTTACGCAATTTCCTTTCGGATCAAACGTCCCATCCCCTACCAAAAGCACCATGGCTGGTGCCGGGCGCTGCCAATTAGCATATGCATAAGCGATAAAATCACGGATCGCTTGAGCATCCATAACCCCATCGCTAAACTCATCGTAAATATCTTGCACATCTACCACTTTGACCCGCATCCCTTGATTCTGACGGAAGGATGCCAGCGGCTGAATATTCGGAATAAATCCACCGTAGGCAATGATGAGGTAATCGGCACCGTTGCTAGTGGCGCGCAGCATCGGATTGGGCAATGTGTCCGCGAAAATAGTTGGCGTCTTGCGTTGCGCCGGTGTCAAGGCGATATATTCTTTGGGCGAACTCACATTATCAGAGAACTGGAGAGTATAGGGTGGTCCCCCGGAAACATTGGCGTTGGTGATCTGAACGACGTTATAGGGATCCGTAATATCAAAGACATCAATCGTCGCACTGGTGAAATTTGAAATCTGATATTGCCACGCTCCATTCTCGGTTTGACGAAAGCGTAAGGTATCCGTCACAGCGACAAAATTGCTGGCATACGACACATCGAAAAAGTTAGTGTACACCACCGTCGTCGGATTCACATCGTTCAGTTCGGTAACGCGGATTGTATTCGTTCCCGCATTGAGCAAGGACTGGGGAAATGGAAGCGTTACTTGTAAGACGCCTTGCCCGCTCCAGACATTGTCATAGATTTGTGTACCATTTATCGAAATTTGAGTATGATGACTCCCAGTCGAAAAGCCGATAATATTCGCGGTTAATGTTGCTGAGGTAGGTGTTGACGCTGGACTGGGTACTTGGAAATCATAATTCACAAAGGGCACACCGTACGCAGGAGACGAGTACTTCCAAAACCAATGGTCGGCACCTTCCGAGAACGGCACCGGCACATAACTATAATAATCCTTGTCTTGCTCAAGGTGAAGCGTATCGGTAAACCAAGCAGGCACCGTACCTGTGCCGCTCCCATCGCGTTGGGTCATTCGTTTGCCCGCCGCCCCGCCAAAGGTGAGCCAATAGATATTCGTGTTGCTGTACTTGGTGTTGATACTCTTGCCCCAAAATTCAAAGTAACCATCGCACGTCGCCGGGGAACCGACATAGTTGATAGCGAGTTCGGTTTCCTGCTTGAAAATCTTGAGAGTCGCGGGATCAAGCGTACCCAAGTTGATGCCCGCAGCTTGCAGTTGTGAACACGTCATCCGATAGAGGCCATCCGACTGCACCACAATCTTGTACCACGGTCCGCCGGCGTATCGCGGCGCGCGCGCCGCCGGTAAGCGAGAGGGCAAAGTGGGCGAGCGCCAATTGGTACTCGAGGAATAATTGAGAATGGATTGTTGAAAAATCTTTTCGAACTGACCTTCGTTGACCGCTCCACCCAACGCTTGCGGCGTCCGACCTTGCGGATAGTTGAGAGTTAGCTCCACGCGCACACGCCGATGAAAAATCAACTGACCGGTAGCGGGATTGTATTGAAACGGGTGAAACTCGACAACCGCATAACGCTGACTGCGCCACTCGCCCGTCGAAGTGATGCGCACGACATCCGCCGGGTAATTCGCGTTGGCAGAATAAATCGTTCGATTGGGTGTGTACGAACTGCCGGCATAGCGCGGCAATGATTCACCAGGCCGCTGTTCAACCCGTTGGGTAGGATTGGGCAAGGGTGGACGAGTCAATGAACGGCTTTGCGATTCATCGGCAAGAATCCGCAAAGTAGGTGTCGCCCCCGGCGGAATCGCCACCATCGTACCTTTGATAGGCAGTTGCGGCTCACCCGCCTTACTCGTATATCCCAGCCCGGGCACGGATATAATCGAATAAACCCCCGTGTCCACCTGTCGCTCTTGAATGGCATAGCCCGCGATTTCCAGTTCCAGCACAATGCGATTCGTATCCGATTGCACAAGACGCACCTGACCTTGTGGCGCTTGTGCCTGCACCAGGGTGGCGGGATCGAACAACAAGAATGCGAGACTGCATCCCAGCGCGATCAATGCCATCGTCAAGCCGTGTCTATGTTTGCGAACGCTACCATGAACTAGATTTGATCTTTCCAAGTCAACCTCTTATTGTTGCGTAACCACAACCCAAACGCGCCAGCGGCGCAAATCATCCCAACCAAAAGCAGGAATCCTTGTTCGATTCCCAAACCACCTGACACGGTTACCACAATGGGACCATGTCGCGTGGTAATGCCGCCATACTCTACATCTTCGAGTTGATAGTAATAGGTTTTCCCCGGCACCGCGCTTGCATCTTCAAAACGATACTTGCCACCCATGAGCGAATCCGATGATGCCGGAATAATCTGCTCATTGATTTTGACGTAGGGTCCCGCCGCGCTCTCACTCCGATAAAGATTAAAACCGGCGGTATTGAGTTCGGTCGCCGTCGTCCATTCCACAACAACCGAACTAGGACGCATACCGATCACGCCCAACGCAAGCAAACCAACCGCCAAGAGAATCAACAAGATGGTGATGCGCATTCAGTCAACTCATCCCAATAGTAGAACAAGAGCGAAGCCATCGCCTCGCTCCCCCTTCAAACACAGCCACCAAAATTGAAAACCTGCCGGGCGTACCGGCTTTTCCGGCACTCCTC
>DAOUAL010000015.1:0-3199 GCA_034433515.1 Anaerolineae bacterium
CACGGCGGTTGGGTTGCCGCCGTATTACCTATCCATTACCCGCGCGCCCTCTTTCGCGCGTTTGACATCCTCCCCGTCGAAGTTTGGGGACCCCCGCGGATTGACCCCACCCTAGGGTCTGCCCATCTCCAACCCTACGTGTGTTCGATTGTGCGTAACGCACTTGCGTACCTCCTCGATGGCAGACTGAACGTTGCGGATTTCATCGTCGTTCCACACACCTGCGATTCTTTGCAAGGGTTTGCCAGCATCTTGATTGATTTCGTCAAACCCACGCAACCCGTCTTGCCGATTTATCTTCCACGCGGTAAACGGTTAAGCGACCTAATCTTTTTGACCGACGAATTCAAAGCCCTGTACCGCACCCTTGCCGAGCTCACCCATCGCGAACCCAGCCCAGCCGATTTGATGGCAGCCATCGAACGCGAAGAGCAAGCCGATGATTTGCTCGCGCAATTGCATCACGATCGAAGAAATCTCGCGTTATCCCAAACAGATTTGTATCGCTTGATTCGGTCGCGCGAGTATTTGCCGGCAGAAACCTTTGTCGAGATCGCTGGCGCGGTAGTTCAATCGGCGCGTTCGCTTCCCCCGCCGAACGACATTCCCATCATGCTTTCCGGGATCGTCCCTGAACCGCTGACACTGTTCGACGCGTTGACCCAGATGAACGCGTACGTTGCCGCCGATGATTTTGCCGCTTGCGGGCGGCGTTTGTACGAGCGCGGTTCAAGACAAGACCCGTTTGAACGAATGGCAGAGCGCATCCTACTTGCCCCACCCGATTCAACGCGTGGCAGTTCGATGCAAGATCGCCTCAACCATCTGACGACGCTGGCGCAAACCACCGGCGCGCGCGGCATCGTCTTTTATGATGTAAAATTTTGCGAACCCGAGTTGTTCTATCTACCGGTGTTGCGCGAAGGATTGCAGCGCGCCAACCTTCCCTCCGTCGTCATCGAATTTGATTTGAACGATGGTTTAACGCAACAAACGCAAACCCGGCTGGAAGCGTTTATCGAAATGATTGGCGGGACACAATGACCTATCAACGAAAACCAACGCAAGACACCTTGCGCTATCAATGGAACGTCAACGTGATAGGCAAGCCGGCACTGCGCCTCAATCGCTGGCTGGCGCAGTTGCGCCAACCCAAGCCCTCGCCTTATCTCGCGCCTCCGCTCAACATAACACCTCGCACCAAAGAATTGATCGCGCGTCATTACCTTGAAGGACGCTACGCCAATCTTCATCGCAAGGTCGCGTGGGTCACCTCTGGCGCACCCGCAGAAATTCTCAAAGCCCTCAATTTCTATGTCTTGTATCCGGAAAATCATGCCGCGCTCTGCGGGGCGGCGCGCACCGTGGTGGACCTTGCCACCGAAGCGGAGAATGCTGGCTATTCACGCGATCTGTGCTCGTACGCGCGCACCGACCTTGGCGCGATGTTGTCCGGCAAAACGCCGGTCGGCAAACTGCCCAAGCCAGATTTGCTGATGGCATGCACCAACATTTGTCAAACCGTCTTGTTTTGGTATCAAGCCGTTGCGCATCATTTCCGCATTCCACTCATCTTGATTGATACGCCCTTTGTGTACACCACCGCCTCGGACCAAGCCATCAACTATGTGTGGCGACAATTGGATGCAGCGGTGCCTATCGCCGAACGCGTGGCAGGCGATTTCCTGAGTTCACGTAAACTCGAGCAAGTAACCCGGCTCAGCAAGTTGGCGGCCGAATTATGGATGCAAATCATCGAACGGGGCAAGCATCGTCCCGCACCGATTTCCGTCTTCGATCAGTTCATCCATATGGCGCCCATCGTCGAGATGCGCGGCGAAGCATACACCGTGGATTTCTACGCCGCGATGCTCAAAGAAGTTGAGCAGCGGATCGCCAAAGGGATTGGTGCGGTGAAGCAAGAACGCAAACGATTGTTGTGGGATAACCTGCCCATCTGGTATCGCTTGCGATTCATCGCCGAAAAACTAGGGGCGCACGGCGTCGCGCTCGTCGTCTCAACGTACACGAATGCATGGGCAGAACTCGCGCCGATGTTCGATCCCAAAAATCCCATGGCTTCCGGCGCGCGCACGTACCTACATGCGATCCTCAATCGCGGCACGGGTTACAAACTGACAATGATGCAAAAGATGATTGCCGATTATCAACTGGACGGCGCGATCTTGCACAGCGACCGCTCTTGCAAGCCATACTCGATTGGACAGATGGATCAACGCGATCGTTTACTGCGTGAGAGCGGTGTGCCGGCATTATTGCTGGAAGCGGATCACGGCGACCCGCGCGCATTTGCGGAAGAACAAGTGGCGAATCGTTTGGAGGCGTTTGTGGAAATGCTGGGGGAATAGGAGTTCTAGTGAGCAAGATCGAAGCATTAGGAATTGATGTGGGCTCAACCACCGTCAAACTCGTTGGCGTGGATGCGCAAGGCAATCTCGCCTGGTCGCATATTGAGCCAGCCGAACCGCGCATCGAAGATCAAGTAACACAATTTCTGGATCGCGCCCGCGCAGAAAATAACCTTGACGAGAGTGTACCGCTGGTGGCAACCGGCTATGGTCGCGGATTGGTCATGCAAGCCACACGCAAGGTGACGGAGATTACGTGCCACGCGCGCGGCATCTATCGCGAACTGGGACACGGCGGCACGTTGGTGGACATTGGCGGACAAGATAGCAAGGTCATTGCGATTACCTCCAAAGGCGATGTGATTGACTTTGCGATGAATGACAAGTGCGCCGCTGGCACCGGACGATTCCTCGAACACTCGGCGCAACGTATGCGGGTCCCGCTCGAACAAATCGGTCCCGTTGCGCTTTCCACCACCGCCGAAGTGGTGATTTCGAGTACGTGCACCGTGTTCGCTGAATCCGAAGTGATTTCGCTGATCGCGCATGGCGCCTCGCCGGAATCCATTTTGCGCGGCTTGCATCGTTCGCTCATCAAACGCATCGTCGCCATGATTCGCACGGTAGGCCTCGTTTCACCGTTGATGTTGTCCGGGGGCGTCGCGCAGAATGAAGCGATTCGCAAAATGCTGGAAGAGGAAACGCAAACGCCGGTGATCCTGCCCAAGCATCCCCAATTGATGGGCGCATATGGCGCGGCGTTGATGGGGCTAAAGCAAGACCTGTCAGGTTTCTGAAACCCGACAGGTCTTTTTGATTCAACCGCCGCC
>DAOUAL010000016.1:0-37751 GCA_034433515.1 Anaerolineae bacterium
CAGTTCAATTGCTTTGCCTAAGTCTCCTCTTCGAGCATACATTATCCCTTGATTGTTAAGAAGTTCTGCCCTTTTCTGATTCTCAATTTCTTTATCGTATCTCATCTGTGCGCCTCCAGACTATTGGGCCGCCCAACGGTTTGCGTTACCTGCGTGTGGGCGGGCGTGGATTCTGTTCGGGAGCAGGAAAAACTCGAAGCGAGGAAAATGCTCGAAAATGCCGCAGAATCCCACACGTCAGGTGCACGCTTTGTTGGGCGCTGTGTGCAAGGAATAGATTCAAGTGATGGATAACTCATTAAGATTTGCGAGCCTTTCTTGCACGCTAAAAACGCGCTCCGCCAAGTATAGGATAGAAATTTATTACTGCAAACCAAACTGCTAAAAAACAAATGATACCAGCCACGATTCTAGAAACAAACATTTCTATCTGAAATGTGGTTAATAGGATGCCAACACAAAGCGTTAAGTTGCCTAAATGAAACAGGAATATCCCTACATTGAATACACTTGCACTCATTCTGGGGTCTTCAAACGTCATTGCATTTGCAAGAAGTCCTGATGCTGTAATATAAATCGCCGCACCAAGTAATACAACTCCGACTATCCAGTCTTTTCCAATTTCATTTTGTAGAATACCTGGGCTCAATACCAATACAACAATAGTAATTGCAAAGCCACCTAGAATACCAGTTACTTGTGAGAATGCTGCCGCCGCTGAACTTATATCTTTGACACGTCGTATTGAGATTGGGTCATCCATAAGTTTTGACCTTTCTAGAATTTATCTTTAGCGTAAGCCTTCATAGGAATTTTGACCAAGCGCCCAACTATAGATTCGGTTGACTATCTCCGTATAACGGCCTATAGTTGTCAATTGCCACAAATCACATATAATCTGTGTAGCGTGCAATCTAAACAGCAAGATATCGTCAACCCGGCGTAAACATTATACTACCTTCCCCAGGGAAAATCAATCACTATGGCAAAAAAACTCCTCGACCAAGTCCGTGAAGCCTTGCGCCTCAAACACTACTCCTACCGCACCGAAGCATCCTACGTGGATTGGATCAAACGCTTCATCCTCTTTCACCACAAACGTCACCCCAGCGAAATGGGCGCACCAGAAATCCAAACCTTCCTTGCCCACCTCGCCCAGGAGAAGAGCGTCGCGGCTTCCACCCAGAATCAAGCCCTTAGTGCCATCCTCTTCCTCTACCGCCACGTCTTGCACAAGGACATCGAGCCTGTCCTCCTCTCCAGCGCCAAACGCCCCGAACGCCTCCCGACCGTCCTCACCCGTGACCAAGTCCTGCGCGTCATCGCCCAACTCAACGGCACCCACAAACTCATGGCACAACTGCTCTATGGCTCTGGCTTGCGCCTGATGGAATGCGTCCGTCTGCGCATCCAAGACATCGATTTCGAATACAAGACCATCACCGTGCGCGATGGCAAAGGGGAAAAGGACCGCATCGTTCCCCTCCCCGAGACCGTCATCCCCGACCTGCGTCGTCAAGTCGAGCGTGTGCGCTTGCTTCACGAAGAAGACCTCGCGGCTGGCTTTGGTCAAGTCTATCTTCCCGACGCCCTTGCCGAAAAATACCCCCATGCGGCGCGCGAGTTTATCTGGCAATACCTCTTCCCGGCCTCCTCCCTCTCGCGCGACCCAAGACTCCCCTCTCCCAGTGGGGGTGAGGTCGGGAGTGAGGGCTACCGCCGCCATCACCTTGACCCCTCCGCTTTGCAACGCGCCGTCAAGCACGCCGCCCAGAAAGCAGGCATCCCGAAGCGCGTGAGTTGTCATACCTTTCGTCACAGTTTTGCTACCCACTTGCTTCAGAATGGTTACGACATCCGTACCGTGCAAGAACTTCTGGGGCACAAAGATGTTCGCACCACCATGATCTACACCCACGTGCTTCAACGCGGTGGACTGGCCGTCCGCAGTCCCCTCGATGCGATAGCGAGGGAATGATGCCGATTGATCTCCTCATCCATTCCGCCAACCAACTCCTCACCCTTTCTGGCGATGCGCCCAAGCGCGGCGCAGCCCAATCCGATCTCGCAATCATTCGCGATGGTGCGCTAGCGATTCACGGCGAAAGAATTATTGCCGTTGGTGATACGCTCGATCTCCTCGCGCTTGCCGATGCGCACACGCGCAAGATGGATGCGCGCGGCAAAATTGTTCTGCCCGGTTTTGTGGATGCACACACGCACGCGGTCTTTGCCGGCGATCGTGCCAATGAATTCGAACAGCGTTTGCAAGGCGCAACCTATCTCGAGATCCAAAAAGCCGGCGGCGGCATTATGAGCACCGTCCGCGCCACCCGCGCTGCCTCGCGCGACGATTTGATCGCGCAAGCGCGCGCGCGCCTTGATACGATGCTGGCGCACGGCACGACGACCGCCGAAGTCAAAACCGGCTACGGACTCGATACGGCGACCGAACTCAAAATGCTCGACGCCATCGCCGCGCTCGCTGTGGAACATCCCATTGACCTCATCCCCACTTTTCTCGGTGCGCACGTCGTGCCCACCGAATACCAAGGACGCGCCGACGCATACGTGAACCTCGTCGTCGAAGAAATGTTGCCCACCATCGCCCAATCGAAAATCGAAAATCAGAAATCGAAAATCTTTTGCGATGTCTTTTGCGACGACGGCGCATTCACGCTCGACCAAACGCGCCGCATCCTCACTCGCGCGCGCGAACTCGGCTTTGGCTTGCGCATCCACGCCGACGAATTTGCGAATCTCGGCGCGGCGACCCTCGCGGCAGAACTTGGCGCGGCATCGGCAGATCATTTGATGGTTACTCGACGCGATGAGATGCGCGCGATGGCACAAGCGAACGTAGTGGCGGTCCTTTTGCCGGGGACAACCTTTGGTTTGGGGAAAACGAATTTTGCGGACGGACGCGCATTCATCGAAGAAAATGTCCCGGTGGCGCTGGGGAGCGATCTCAATCCGGGAACAGCGTGGTGCGAGTCAATGCCGTTCATCATTGCGCTCGCGTGCCGCTATGAAAAACTCACGCCCGCCGAAGCGATTGTCGCCGCAACACTCAACGCGGCATACTCGCTCCGCATCGCCGATCAGGTCGGCTCGCTTGCGCCGGGCAAATTGGCAGATGTGTTGATCGCCAATGTGCCAGACTATCGCCATCTGGCGTACCGCTTTGGCACAAATCCCATCGAGATGGTAATCAAACGAGGACGCGTGGCGCACGTAGCGCGGGCTTTCTAGCCCGCAGCCCTTTTGTAGGGACTTTCTAGCCCGCTAGCCCGCAGCACCGTGCACGCGCTTGCCAGTCCGCAGCACGTAGCGCCCAGCGCGACGATCACCTGCGCGCGTTTCAAGAGTTCGCGGGCAAGGTAGTGCAACAACATGAAATAGTTGCATACCAGACTGATAGGAAAACGTTGACAAACGTGGCTAAAAATCGAGTTTTCACCACGCACTTTCATGTTGTTGCACTAGTAGGGCAGACAATTTGCTTGCTCTTGCAAAGTGGGACGATTATCCGGCGGCGCACAGCGACAAATCGCCGTGATAAAGACATCGCGCAGTTGCAAACCATCGTACGCGTGTTGCGCGGTTGGTTGATTCGCCAACCCGGCGCGATGCAACGCGGCGTACAAAAATTCGCCGGACGCATCGCCGGTGAACATCCGCCCGGTGCGATTCGAGCCGTGCGCGCCGGGCGCCAGCCCGATCAGCACGACGCGGGCGTTCGGATCGCCAAAACCGGGCACCGGCTTGCCCCAATCATTCCATTCGCGGTACGCGCGCCGCTTTTCGCGCGCAATGCGTTCACGATATTGCACCAAGCGTGGGCATTGGCGACAGGATACGATTTCGTGGTTAAGGTTGTTCCAAGATGGATTCATCATACGCAAATTCCCGCAAATTTTATTCGTGTAGTTCGGGAGGGGTAGCCCTGCATCCAATCGTGGAGATGTTTGTCGTGAGCCACGTAGCGAGAGTGGAGTGGCGTTTTCAGCGCAAAAGACGGCACTTGGTTAGGTGCCTGATTACGAACGCTCCACGCTGTGATGGGGTGCTACCTTCGTGAGATTCGTGGATCTAATGGTGTTATAACAAAAGAAATCTCTGCGACCTCTGTGCGCTCTGTGGTAAAATCAGATAGCATTTCCAAAAATTTTCATCTCCACCACTTGGTCTGCCTTCAACACCGGCAACTTTAATACTTGCGCTGCCAGTTGCGTCAACGCTTCCAGCGGCACCAAGCCGACGATTTCACTTTCCAAAACAGCCACGCCGCGCTTTTCCGCTTCCGTTTTCACCGCATTGAACGCCGTCAACAGACCGGTTACTTTGAAATCCGTCAAGTTCATGGAAACTTGCGCGATGTTGCGCTCTTTGAGCATAAAACCGTTCGCCTTGACCGATTTCAGCCCGCCCCCTTTTTCCCGAATCACACGCGCAATCTCTTTGGCAATCTGCACATCGCTGGTCGCCAAGTTCACATTGAACGCGATGAGAAACGGGCGCGCGCCAATCACGGTGGCGCCGGCTTTGCCGAGACGTTTGGGTCCAAAATCCGGCGCGCGAGCCGGGTTTGTTTCGATTTCACTTTTCAATGCTTCGTACTCACCGCGTCGAATATCGGCAAGGTTGCGTCGGTCGGGGCGCGTTGCTGCATATTCGTACAGGTACACCGGAATGTCTAGTTCGCGTCCTACACGCTCACCCAATCGCCGTGCCATCGCTGCACACTCTTCCATCGTTACGCCGCGAATCGGCACAAAGGGCACCACATCGGTGGCGCCAATGCGCGGATGCTGACCACGATGCGTGTTGAGATCAATCAAGCGTGCGGCGGTGGCAATGCCATTAAACGCCGCTTGCTCGATGGCATTCGGTTCGCCGGCAAGCGTAATGACCGAGCGATTATGATCCGCATCCATCTCGCGATCCAGCAGTTTGACGCCGGGCAACAACATGGCGTTGACAATTTCATTAACGATTTCAACGCGCCGACCTTCAGAAAAGTTGGGTACGCATTCGACGATTCGATCCACTGTTTCCTCGCGCTTATATTTCACGCCACACGCCTCACGAATCACGGGGTACGTGTTCCGTCTAAGATGCCAAGACAGTGAGAAACCGCTCCACCTCTTCCACCGTGTTGTAATGTCCCAGCCCCACGCGGACGGCGCCACCTTGTTCTTCCAATCCTAGTTTCAGCATCAATGCCAGTGCGTAATAGTTGCCATCCCAAACATAGATGTTGTGTTGTGCAAGATACTCGGCGACTTGGCGCGGCGTTTTGCCGGCAAGTGTGAACGCTACCGTGGGTGTGCGATAATCAAAACGATTCAAATCGGTGATGCCGTAAATGCGAACGCCGGGAATTTCGCGCAAGCCGGTCATCAAGCGAATGAACAAATCTTTTTCGTACGCCTTGATGGCGGTCATCGCGGTCTTGAGCTGCAAGCGGCGTCCACTAAACGATGCGAACTGGGATGCAAACGGTGCGCCGTACTTTTCACCGAGCGATGCTAAATAGTTGATTGCGGCAAGCGCGCCGGCAATTCCTTCGTGGTTCTGCGTCCCGGTTTCAAATTTGTGTGGCGGCGCGTTATCGGCGGGGCGCACTTTGTACGCCTCCAAACGATTCAACACATCGAACTTGCCGTACAACACGCCCAGGTGCGGTCCATAAAATTTATAGACCGAACACGCCAACAAATCACAATCGAGGTCTTGGACATCAATCGGTGCGTGCGGTGCCAGATGGACGGCGTCCACAAACACGATGGCGCCTGCCATATGCGCCAGCGAGATAATTGTTCTTACATCATTGATTGTCCCCACCGCATTGGACGCGCCACCCACCGCAACGATTTTAGTTTTGGTCGAAAGGTGTTTTTCAAAATCTGCCATATCAAGTGTGCAATCATCCGGGTGAATCTCCACCCAGCGAACCACTGCCCCGCGTTCTTCTAACGCGAGCCAGGGTGCTATATCGGCATCGTGATCGAGATGCGTGACGATGATTTCATCACCCGGGTTGAGATAGCGGCCCAGCGCGCGTGAGACGTTGAACGTGAGCGTCGTCATATTGGGACCAAAAACGATTTCGTTGGGTGAACGCGCGTTCAGAAAATCGGCGAGGGCGGCGCGTGCTTGGGCAATCAGTGCATCGCTTTTTTGCGAGGTGGCAAACGCGCCGTGCGTGTTGGCGTTCATCGTTTTGTAATAATCAGCGATGGCGTCAATCACCTCTTGCGGAACTTGGGTTCCGCCAGGATTATCGAAAAAGATAGCACCGGTTTGGAGCGCAGGAAAATGGGATCGGATTTCATCAATAGGATAAATCATGAAACTCCTTTGAAAAATACGACGTGGGCGTGTAGCGCAGGATTCAATCCTGCGCCATTTTCATTCTAGGTTTGTAGTCGCGCGATTCATCGCGCCATCTGAATTGGCGATCAATCGCCCACTACAAACCAAGCGCATTTTTTCATCTGTGGGACAAATTTCAAATTTGTCCTACGCAATAGCGCGCCCTAGAATCTCCGCTTGCCGCTTCCACATCCTCGCGCGCTTGCGCGGTGTGCGATCATCGTAGCCGAGCAGATGCAAGATGCCGTGCACCGCCAGCAAATCCAATTCATCGGCAATGCGCCAGCCAGCCTCTCGCGCTTGTACGCGCGCGCGTTCGTACGAGATGACAATGTCGCCTAGATAACGCGGCGAGTTGGGCAGAGCATCGTCCGGTTGCATTGGAAACGCTAGCACATCGGTCGCCGCATTCGTCGCGTGGAATCGCCGGTTGAGTTGGCGAATCTCGGCATCGGTGGTGATGTAGAGGGTCAGCGAGGCGTGCGATTTTTCGGCGCGCAATGTTTTCCGGGCGATGCGTGTCAGACGCGTGCGCGCCACTCGCCCGGCAAATTGGGAATGCACGCGCAACTCAATGTTCATTGGTTGGCTCCGGTGGAGGTTCGGGATATTTGATGCGTGGATGAAACAATCCTTGCAGGACATCAAAGAACGCGGCTTTGATCTCTTGCAAATCGCGCAAAGTCAAAGCGCTTTCATCCAATTGTCCGTCACGCAAACGCTCGTTCACAATGCGATCAATGATCGCCCGAATTTCTTCCGGCGATGCCGGGCGTTCCGCGCGCGTGGTGGCTTCCACACCATCGGCGAGCATCAAGATAGCGGCTTCGCGCGATTGCGGTTTGGGACCCGGGTAGCGATAATCGCTTTCGTTGATCGGCGTCTCCCCGTTGGCTTTGACCGCCTTGCGATGAAAGTACGCGGCAAGCGTGGTGCCGTGATGTTGCGGAATAAATTCGCGCAGGCGTTCCGGCAAACCGTACTGTTGCGCTAATGCCAGACCGCGCGCCACGTGTTGAATGACGATGCTCGCGCTCTGCTTGGGGGCGAGTGTATCGTGAATGTTCACGCCATCCATCTGATTTTCCACGAACGATTCTGGGGAACTGGTCTTGCCTACATCGTGATAGTATGCTGCCACGCGCACGAGTAACGCATCCGCCCCAATGCGATGCGCCGCTTGTTCGGCGAGTTGTCCCACAATCAAACTGTGATGATACGTACCCGGGGCTTCGACCAACAGTTTGGTAAGCAAGGGATGCGTGGGACGCGCGAGGTCAATCAATTCAAGCGAAGTGGTGATGCCAAAGAGTTTCCCCAACACAAAGATACTGCCCAACGCAATCACGCCACACAATGCGCCATTGCCAATTGCCACAAAGAGCAACTGGCTCCACGTCATCGGATTGGTTTCGTGGGTGAGCAAACGAAAGATCGCCACGATGGCGGCGTCCGCCGCACTCACATATGCGCCACTCCACAACAACGCCGGCAAGCGTTCGATCTTGCCCAACGTCAAAGCCGCGATACTTCCGCCCACCAGTGCATACAACGCCAGTTCGAGTGAGTTGTGTGCAAAGAATCCCAGCGATAGGGCGAGAGTAAAATTCGAGACGAGCGCAACCACCGGATCAACCAATACTGCTAGGAGCATTGCCGCCGCACTGATCGGATAGAGATATTGCAAGAGCGAGCGTTCGCCGCTCAACATTTTTGCCCCAAGCGCGAACGCCAAAATGACAAATGCGATCAGAAGCAAGGAGCGTCCTTGGGCGATGAGGGCGGGCCGCAAGCGCAAGATGTGGAAGGAGAGCAGGGTGGCAAGTAAGACCGCGAACAGAGCAGGTCCCACATTTTCGCGCCAATCCGATTGCGGCGCCAGCAACCCGGCGGCTTCCAACGCTTCGATGGCGAGTGGCGTGACCACCTCGCCTTCGCGCACAATGGCTTGGCCCTTTTCGATGGTGCGGTACACCGGACTGACTTGCTCACGCGCCCGTGTTCGTTCCGTCTCCGTCTTGGTTCGATTGAGGAAACTGTTGGGCACAATCATCATTTGCGTCCATTGCATCACCAGATCGGCTTGATCGGCGGGGAGAGCCAGACTAATGCGCGAGGGAATCTTGGTCAACTCGGAAGCCACATCGCTGGGCCGAATCGGCTCACGCATCGTCAAGTCGAGGACGTACAGCGTTTCGGTCACAAAGCGGTGAAACGCCGTTTCGTCGAGGGCAAGGGTGCGACTGAGCGTTTGATTGCTCAAGGTCAGGGTGGGGACAGCCCGCGCCCATTCAATCTTGCGTTCGATTGTACTGTAGGGATCATGCCGAAGCGTATCGAGATAATCGAGGACGCGGCTTGCCCAGCGCACTTGTTCGCGTGCGAGATCGGCATTGGGGGGATCGTACACCTCTTTAACTTGGGCTTCGGCTTTGGCACGCGCTTCTTGGGTTTGGATCTCGCTGACAAAAGTGATGCGTTCCGGCGCAAGCAGGGTGCGTGGGCTGGCTTGTCCTGGTTCCAAGCGCAACGATTCTTGGAAAGGTTGAAATACAAAAATCAGAATCAAACCCAGCGTAAATCCTACCGTGATGCTTAGAGCATACAGCATTTGTCGGTACGAATGAGTCTTTTTTTGCCGAGACGAATGGCTGGGGATCATCTCTGTTCGATAATTGAACAGGGCCAAGGGAAAGTTGCCCCGATGCCCTGTGATGAATCAGATGTGTGGAGACGTGGCGCGTTTGGGTGGCATTGAGATCACAATTCGATTCCCCAAGGTCTGGGTTGCTGGGTGAGAACATACGCCGCACGTGCTGGTGCCTCACGCGTGAAAACGAAATCCACCGCGACATAGCCAGCGGCAAACAATTGTTGAAAGGCTTGGCGTGTTTGCATTCGCCAATCCAACGCCAGGGCGGTATCCACCGCTTTAACGGCATTCAGGTTTGCCGGAATTTCGAGCAGCAGAAGATCGCTGGTGGGCGAGTGCGTGTGGGTGATGCGAGGCAAAGCGCGCTCATCACATTGAACCTCAAAGATCACTTGTGCGCCGGCGCGAATCAGCGCATCCCAGTCTTGACGTGGCGGTGGCGCACTCGCGCGGGCGTGAACCCGGGGTGCCTCAAGCCACCATTCCACTTGGAACCGATCCGAGGGCAAGCCGGCGTTGAGGGCGTCCGTCATTTCGCCGTAGGCGTTGACGATATACCGGCGCGCAATGGCACCCAGCCGTGCGAGGTTGAGATTGGCGTTGAGCGCGAGCAAGGGATCGTAGGTCCAAGTGATGAGCGGGAGGTGTTGAGCGAGCGCGACTTGGCGTTGGGCAAATTTCAAGCGTTCGCCAATCTTGTGTCCTTGAAATTCTGGGAGCACAGCGAGCATATGCGAGCATTGTTTGAGGATGCGTTGACCGTGTGGCTCAACCCAGCCGGGAAAACTAAACACAAAGCCAATCAAGCGTGACGTGGCATCGAACGCGCCCAGCAAGATGCCGCCGTTCTTGTGCGCGGTGATGAGCAGGTTGGCGGGGACCACGTCGCGCCAATCCGGCATCTGCCAAACGATGCGTTGCAGTTCTTCGGCGGCGAGGTACTCGTTCCAATCGTGGAGCGGTCGAATCGAAAGGTCTATTCCAGAGGTCATCAACTTAGTCCGACACGTTAGCGTCGCTTGCGACGAGCGCTGAAAAAATCCTCGTCTTCTTCCCAGTCGTCTTCGTCATCTTCTTCTTCCTCTTCCTCGTCTTCTTCGAGCAAATCTTCGTCGAATTCTTCATCTTCCCATTCTACGTCGTCTTCGAGGTCTTCCCGCGGTTCCATCGTCAAGCAACCCGCGTCGGGTTCGTATTCGATTTCCTCCGATGCACAGATTCCATTTTTGTTAAAGGTGCAATGTCGGTCACGGCATCGAATGCGAGTCATGAGAAATGCCTCCTGTCCGATTTTTGAGCGACGCTATTATGGTCGTTTTATCCGGATTTGTCAAGAAATTTTTGGCTGGTGATGAGGGGGCAGAAACACGTTGCGCATAAGAAATAGGCGAGACGGATTCACCGTCTCGCCTGGGGTTCTGGAATTGCATTACGGGTTGCCTTCGTTCTCCAGCACGCGGAAGGATGCACTGGATGACCAAGGACCCCAACCGCTTTCGTTTCCGCCACGGACGCGCCAGTGATAGGTAACGCCCAAGCGCAAAGGTTTCTCAACTGGAACGGTTGCTTCGGTCGCAATGGAGATGATCGAATAACTCTGTGACCAATCCGGTGAATCGCTCCAGGCAACTTCGTACCGGGTCGCGCCGCCAACCGAGAGCCAACGAAAGGTGGGATGCACGCTATCGGCAAATTTGTCGTTTTCCGGCGAAATCAAAATAGCACGTCCGGTGGGTGGCGCGGGCTTGGCGATGGGCTCGCTAACTTGGGTTTGAGCGACCGCGGTGGGCGGAGCCGGCACTTTTTTTTCGCGCTTGACCTTGTCCAATGCCGATGGCTTGGTGGCTTGGGTACGTTTTTTGCCAGCACGTGCAGTCGGTTTGGATTTCTGGGAACGGGCGCGTTTCACCGTCTTGGCCGGTTTGCGT
The DNA here is from genome assembly GCA_034433515.1 of Anaerolineae bacterium. Classification (GTDB taxonomy): domain Bacteria; phylum Chloroflexota; class Anaerolineae; order UBA4142; family UBA4142; genus DAOTXS01. The sequence goes on from DAOUAL010000016.1 coordinate 10,960, forward strand.
TTGATCGTTGTTTTTTTCTTTTTGGAGGTTGCCAACAGTAACGGTGCGAAAAGTAAGGTGAGCAATCGTTCCATACTCAAATTTTGATTCCTCGACAAGGTATCACGGTGATGGAGGCGTGGTGGAAGGTGGCGGCGGAGGTGGAGGTGGAGGCGGCGGAGGCGGTGGCGGTGGTGCCACTGGCGCTTCGGCCGGTTTCTTGGCGGGTTTCTTCTTGGCGACCGCTTTTTTCTTAGGTGCGGCTTTCTTGGCAACCTTCTTCTTGGGTGCGGCTTTCTTGGCTACTTTTTTCTTGGGCGCCGCGAGCCAAAGGGGGGTTGCCAGACCGAGTAGAATTTCAGCAAGCGTGCTCATCATGTCCTCCTCATAGAATTAGGATTCCCCATGAAAAATCGAGAGTTGGGGAGTTGTGCTAGCACACAAGATCACACTTGGTTTGAGTCCGCTGCGCATCCACCTCCTCTCGATTGACCTACCTCGGTCAGTTCACTGCGCAGAGTATAACACAGATTCCCAGCAATTACAAGACCCCGAACCCTGGGGATTACCCAAAACTCATCGCAGAAATAGAGTTGTTCATGCGCCGTTGGCGCACCAGCAGAGAGATGAAACTAAGCGGGTGCGGTCGTAGTACAGCGATTGATCGCCCGCGCGATGAATCGCGCGACTACAAGCCTATTTTCAAGGGAATTTCCCATGAACGTGCGCATTCACCAACGTTCGGATGAAAAGATTCACCAAGCACACAAAGGTTCACGAAGGTTTTTTCTTCGTGTTTCTTCGTGACCTTCGTGGACAAACCTATTTTCAGAGGAAAAATGAAATCTTTCAACCCTTGCGATAATCGGGCGCACGCGCTATAATATGCCCAGATTTTGCGAGGAGCCCGGTAGCCGTGCGCCAGAAAATGCTCTTGTCCTACAATATCCTGCCACAATTTCAGCAAGAGTATATGGACTTTATGATGAATACGTTTGTGCCAACCCTCCAGCGTCTTGGGTTGGAGAATCAAGGGGTGTGGCACACGGCATACGGCAATTATCCCATGCGCTTGCTGGTTTTTGTGGCTGAACAACAAGATATGCAAGCCGCGCTGGCGAGTGACGAGTGGCGCCAACTAGAGGCGCGACTCAAAACGTTTATCACCGATTACACCTGTCGCATTGTCCCATTTCAACCGGGCTTTCAATTTTGAATAAACTGTAGGGGCGTGGTTACTGCGCCCCTACACATTTAATCTCTCACAAATGTCCCGTCTTGCAAATCCTGTAACGCTTGCAAAATTTCTTCGCGAGTATTCATCACGAACGGACCATATCGCGCAATCGGTTCATACAACGGCTTGCCAGAAACCAGCAAGAATCGAACCGGCTTGGTGGTGGTGATGACCTTGATGGTATCACCATCGCCAAAAACGACCAGGCGGGGCGCACCTGTCGCCTCGTTTTTCTCCGCAAACTTGCCTTCGCCTTCGAACACGTAGGCAAATGCCGTGTGACCTTGGACAATCGGATGCAGGAAGGCGGTGTGGGCGGGCATCGTTACATCGAGATAAGTGGGGTCGGCATAGATCTCCGTTACCGCGCCGTTCACCTGGTCCACGCGCCCCGCAATCACACGAATTCGGATCCCATCGGCACGAGTAAATTCCGGAATATTTTGGGAAACAATTTCTTGATAGCGCGGCTTGGTCATTTTGAGTTTCGCCGGCAAGTTGACCCACAATTGAAATCCTTCCATCTTGCCATTCACCGGCTTGGGCATTTCCTCGTGCATGATTCCGCGCCCCGCGGTCATCCATTGCACATCGCCCGCGCGAATGCTCCCGGCATTCCCTAAACTATCGCGATGATTGACCATCCCAGCGAGCATATACGTTACCGTCTCAATCCCGCGATGCGGATGCATGGGAAAGCCAGCAAGATAATCCTCGGGCTGATCCGAGCCAAAGTGATCCAAGAGCAAAAAGGGATCGAGGTAATTGAGCGTAGGCGTGGCGATACTCCGTTTCAGTTTCACGCCAGCACCTTCCATCACATATTGTGGCGTGATGACTCGTGCGATTGAACGAATATTCATCCTTGCCTTTCCTTCGATTTCTTGGCGCACGAGACGACCAAGTACGGATAACCAATTCCGACCATCGCAGCGAACGTGAACCATTGAATTGCGTAAACCAGATGCGATCCTTCGCTCAAGTCCACTTGGAGGGGTGAGCGCGCCGGCAAACTAATTGGCATTGGCTTGGCAGAGGTGGGTACCGTGATGAGGGTGAACGGCTTGCCTTCCCCGATGGTCGCGTTGCCTTCGGGTGTTTGCTGAATGTACACCGGCAAAAGCGGGTAGGGCATTTGTTCTTGAATGCGCGCCAAGTTGATGAGATTCCATACTTGGAGCGTACCCGGTGGATCATTGATGCCGCCAAAATCGGCGCGCGCTTGGGAGTAGCGAATCACGCCGCGCACCTGAACGATTCCCGGCTCGGCAAATTTATTCCATTGATCCGGCGCAGCGTCTTGATACGGAATCCACCCTCGATTAATCAGCACGGCTTGATGCGTGCCGCTGATGACGAGTGGCGTAAGCAGATTCACACCGATCTGATCTTGGAATGCTTGATTGCGTAATGCGATCTCGTGCGAATGATCGTACTGTCCTGTGACGCTGACAGCGCGATATTCCATCGTCGTAAGGGTTTGCGCCAAGCCGGCTTGCAACGCCTCGCCCGTAATTTCAATCGCGGGCTCGGCGATCTGTGCGGCAACGCGTGCGTTAAATGCACGCCGTTGCTGCAAACGATCGAGTTGCCAAACACCCAAGCCGATCATTACACACACGGCAACAACGACGAGCAAGGTTGTCCACCAACGTTGGCGATTAAAAAAAAGTTTGAGCATTCTCAACTCGTTGCGGGACGTTTGCGGAGCGGGAACAAGATGAGACTGTACAACGCGATGAGTGCCGCCATCGGTGGACCCGCCAGGAACAGGGCTTGCAAGCGGGTGTTCCACGTCACCCGTCCGCGCACGTCAATTCCCAGATTGCGTGTCGGTTGAAAACTGCACGCGTACGAATAACTGTTTTCTTCGCTCATAGTGAGATTGGCGGATGAACCCGGCGGCACCCACACCGGTCCTAGTTGATGACTTGTTGAATCTTGATTGACCACAACCAACACATCGCCCACGACGAACGTCATCTCTTTGGGGATCGCGGGGATGGGCTGACCCGCCGCAATGCGTTCGGCGGTGCCTGCCGGAATCACCAATTCGATGCGTTGGGGATCGCGGTCGGTGTTGTTGCGCACAATGAGAAACGCGCCTTCGCTCAGGAGCAAGGCAAGCAACACACCTAAAATCAGTGAGATGAGAATCCGTCCACCCAACGTATATCTTAGAAAATTCATGGCGCTATCACAATCGCTTCGAGTTTGAGTTCGCCCGCCCGCTCGAATTTGAGCGTCAACGGTACGCGCTCACCGGCGGTCAATGCTTTGGTGAGGTTCATCAGCATAATGTGGTATCCGCCCGGCTTGAGTTCTACCGTTTGACCGGCGGGAATCACAATGCGATCCACCGGCGACATTTTCATCACGTCGCCTTCCATTTTGGTTTGATGCACTTCGATCATCGGCGCGACCGGCGATTGCGCCGCGATCAACGCATCGGCTTGCGCACCCTGATTGGTGATGGTGAGGAAAACGCCGCTGGTCATCCCGGCTGGCACGGCACGCGCCCACGCATTCTCGATTTTCAAATCGCCCAACATTACCGCGCCCTCCGTGATGGGGCTAGTTGAACTTGGACTCGCTGAATAACGTTCACCCAATAGATGGGTGAGGTCTTGGGCGATATTGTCGGCCTCTTCGCCATACGAGTACGTTACACGCAGATTGCCGTTCGCATCAATCACGTACACGCGCGAACTGTGATCAATCGTGTAAGCAAGTTCGCTACTACCCGGAACCTTGGCGCGATAAACCCCGTACGCGCGCCAGACGGGCTCCAGTTCCGTTAGCGTTCCGGTCAAGCCAACAAATGCCGGATCGAACGCGGCGAGATAACCCCGCAATTTGGCTGGCGTATCGCGTTCCGGATCAACCGTGATAAAAACGAATTTGGTGCGATCCGCGTCGCGGGGTAACCGTGCGCGAATTTTCTTAAACTCCATCAACGTGGTCGGGCACACATCGGGACAAGACGCGTAGCCAAAAAAGAGCACGAGTATGTTGCCGGTCTGCTCGCTCAATCGAAAGGTGGTACCCGTTTGCGTGGTCAAGGTAAAATCCGGGGCGCGGGTTGCCGGTTCAATCACCGCGCCGTGAAAAGAATAGGGCTGCGTGGCAATCCACAGCCCTGAAACAAGAATCAGCGCGGCGGCAAGCCCCAGCCCAATCATCCAACGATTCAACTTCATGGATCCCTCCCAAAGCGTAAAACGCCGAGATCAGTCTCACGCTTTACGTCTTACACCTATTTGATCACTGTGCCAAACAAGTATAGCGCAGGATAAAAGAATTGCCAAACGACATCTACAAAGTGCCAATAGTTGGCGGCGGCTTCCACGGGCCAATGTTTCTCTTTGGTGTACAGCCCGCGCCAGCCATTGCGAAAAATGATGAGCAAAAAGATCACGCCGGTGAGTACGTGAAAGGCGTGCATCCCAGTCATCATATAAAAGATTGCGCCATGCACACCATCGGCGGGACCGAACGGCGCGGTGCGCCATTCCACGCCGACCACACCAGCCAGGAAGAGGGTCCCCAACGCAATCGTCATAAACGTGCTGAAGAGAAAGCCACGCCGATCCCCGTGCGAGGCGTAAATCTCCGCGCGATTCATAAAGAAACTACTGACGAGTAAAATCGCGCTCACTGCCAAGCCCAGAGTTTGATTGAGTTCCGGGCGCGTATCTCCCAGCAAGTAAAAACGCGCCACGAGCAAGCCGGCAAACATAAAACCATCGGACACGATAAAGAGCCACAAGCCAAGCCGGTTATTTTCCACTTTGCGGCGATATAGTGCCGCGTCAAAAGGTTGTGTGCTCATTAGTGTCCTCCCTGATCGTCCGCTTCGAACAGACGCATCACATGCATGTAATAGTAAATGATCAAGCCGGCATCAACCAACGCGAGAAAGGCAACCGAAAAGAACAAGACCAATTGAGACTTGATCGCGATGGCAAACCAAAACTCGACAACGTTGACCGCGACCAGAATGACCATTAGGGCTGCGCCAAAGCGCAAATCGTTTTTCAATGCCTCATTTTCTTTCATCCCATCATCTCCCATTTCATTCAGCCGGGGCGGCGGCGCCCGTAGGTTGATTCACGTACGTCGAGTTGGGCAGACCATAATCGTACGGCTCGCCCACCACGACGAAGGGTTTGGCATAGTTGTGTTCTGGAGCCGGATTCGGCAACAAGGTCCATTCCGGCGAACGCGATTGCCATACGTTACCCACCGCAATTTCACCGTGGCGCACACTGCGGACGATGTTGATGATAAAGATCAGCATCGAAAGCCCCACCATAAACCCGGCGAGACTAATGACCAAATGCGTCGAATCCAAACCGAGGGCGGGGTCGTATGTGTAGATGCGGCGGCGCATCCCCAGCAAGCCCACGCGCATCATCCCCAACGATTGAAACCAAAAGCCGATGGTCAGGAGCCAAAATTGAACCGTGCCGAGCATTTCGTTCATCTTACGCCCGGTGATTTTGGGGAACCAGTAATAGACTGCCGCAATAAAAGGAAAGATAAAGCCGCCAAACATTGTAGCGTGGAAGTGACCGACGATCCAGTACGTATCGTGCAAATGCAAGTCGGTGGAGACAGTCCCGTTGGGCGGACCGCTCAACCCGCCCAGCAAAAAGACCGAGATCCCACCCAAGGCAAAGAGCATCGGCACACTCAAGCGAATCTTGCCTTCCCACAGCGTGGCAACCCAGCTAAAGAATTTCACGCCGGTCGGCACCGCCACGAGGAGCGTGCTGTACATAAACGGCACGCGCAAATATTCTTCCATCCCAGACGTGAACATGTGGTGTGCCCACACAAAATAGCCGATCAGCGCAATGCCCATAGATGACATCGCCACGAACTTGTACCCAAAAAGTGGCTTGCGCGCAAAGACCGGCAAAAGTTCGCTAATGATGCCCAAGCCGGGTAACACGAACACGTACACGGCTGGATGCGAATAGAACCAAAAGAGATGTTGGAACAAGATCGGATTGCCCCCTTTGGCAGGATCGAAAAAGCCCATACCAAAGAGTCGTTGGAACGAAACCATTTGGAACGACAAGCCGATGAATTGCGTTGCGGTGGCGGCAATGATCGCCGTGGCTAAACTTGCCCAGACAAAGATCGGCATCCGAAATGCCGGCATACTGGGCGGACGCATCTTGACGGCGGTAACGATGATGTTGATAGCACCCAAGATGGATGACCAGCCGGCAAGAAAGACGCCAACAAAAAACATTTGCATTCCAAGGGGTGCGCGTGCGCTCAAGGGTGGATACGCGACCCAGCCGGTATCAAACCCGCCGACGAATAGCGCACTCACAAGGATGAGACCAGCCGGCACGGCAATCCAAAACGCAAACGCGTTCAAGCGCGGAAACGCCATATCGCGCGCACCAATAAGCAAAGGCACCAGATAGTTCGCCATGGCTGCGCCGCCCAACAAGGTCGCCACAATCATCACCATCCCGTGCAAGCCCATCATCGTGTTGTACATATCGGGCGAGAGCAAGGTCATCCCGGCTTGTGCCAACTGCGCACGAAAGATCAACGCCAAGGTGCCGGCAACCGCTAACAAGAGGATGGCGGTTACACCGTACTGCACGCCGATCACTTTGTGATCGAGTGAGACGCCGAGATACTTGGTCCACGTGGGCATTGTCGGGTCCCACGCTGGATGTTCCGGTGTTTCTTCACCCATTGCCCATTTGAACCAATCGGTCATTACGCCCACGCCGACCAAAAATGCCAGCGCACCAATGACCGCGCCCACCACGGCAGCAGGTTCAGCAGCAAAGGGAACGCCCATTACAGTTTGAATGCCGGCAACGAGCAGAATGCCAAACCCAGTGCCCAGGGCTTGGGCAACGAGTCCCCGGACAATTCCGATTTTGAAAAACACTTGGACAAATCGAGTTTCATCGAACGCCATAAGTTTTCTCCCAAAGATGTGGGGCAAAAGTCCACTTGCCCTACTTTAGACTCTTGAGGTATTCCAACAGATCGTTGATCTGCTGTTGGGTCAACTGCGTCCCATAGGTTGGTGGCATCAGGTTCGGTTGAAAATCCTTGACGATCTTGGCATTGGGATTGATGATGGATTCGATGATGTACGCATCGTCCGCTTGGATCGTCGAACCATCGGCGAGCGAAACCTCATGACCATACAACCCTTTCCACGTGGGACCGACCAACTTGGAGCCGTCAATCGAATGGCACGCCACGCAACCAAACTGCGCCGCCCATTTCTTGCCGCGCACGGCCGGGTCAGCACTGGCGGCGGCTTGCTCCTGAGCAACCCACGTCTGGAAATCCGCCGCCGTCTGGACAATGACCGGTTGTTCCATCTTGGCATGTAGCGTGCCGCAGATTTCTGCGCATCGTACCGTGTACGCGCCCGGGCGATTAGGCGTTACGCGCAATTCCTTGACCGTGCCGGGTAAAACATCTTGCTTGACGCGAAATTCTGGTACCCAAAAACTGTGAATCACATCTGCCGAAGTAACCTGCAACACCACTTGTTTATCCGCCGGCAGATTGAGCGAAGTCGAGGTGATCTCGTACTCCGGATATTCAAAAGTCCACGACCATTGACGCGCGGTTACTTTGACGACCATCGCTTCTGGATCCACGCGGCGCGTCTCCGCCAAATTTTCTGCGCCCAGATAAGCGATGTACAACACAATAGCAAGTGGAATCGCGGTCCAGAACAATTCCAGCCGCGTACTCCCCTCGATGTGTTTGCCATCGCTGGTATCGCCGGGCTTGCGGCGAAAGACAATGACGCTGTACAGCATCAGCACCATGATGAGCGAGAATAAAAAGGCGATCAGTTTGAAATGCAGATCAAAGAGACGATCAATCGTAATGGCTTGCGTGCTGGCTTGAATGGGCAACAAACCGATGTTTTCGAGCAAGACGGTCATCAAGAGTGTAACCACGACGACCAGAATGGCAGCGGTAATAATGTGCTTCATACGACACCTTTTTGGTAAAGTCTATGAAAAGAGAAAAGGTAATGTGCTGTGATCCACGACCATCGCCAAGAACAAGAACGCGAGGTACAGATTGGAATAGAGATACAACTTGCGCGCGGTGCTTTTTGATCCATCGCGCATCAACTTGATGGCAAGGTGGATAAACCGTCCACCAAGAACCAACGCAACGATGAAATAAAACAGCCCCAGACTTTGCACGATGGCGGGCACCAAGGTAATCGCAACGAGTACGAGCGCATAGATTACGATTTGCCGGCGCGTAGAGGACTCGCCGCGCGCAATAGGCATCATCGGCACCTTGACGCGTTCATAGTCTTTGGTGACCATCAGCATCAACGCCCACGTGTGGGGTGGTGTCCAACTAAAGATGATCAAGAACATCAACGCGGCAAGTAGATTGATTTCGCCGGTGACGGCTGCCCACCCCACGAGGGGTGGAATAGCACCCGCCGCGCCACCAATCACAACATTGTGCGGCGTTCGACGTTTCAGGATGATGGTGTAAATGACGACATAGTAGAATGCGCCGGCAAGGGAGAGGAAGGCACTCGGGGGATTCACTCCCACAAACAAGATTCCAAATCCCAATGCGATTGCCGCGATGCCAAAGAGTAGCGCGTTCCGTGGGGCAATGTGTCCACTCGGAATCGGGCGGCGCGCGGTTCGTCCCATTTGCGGATCAATGTCGCGGTCAAGGTACGAGTTGAGCGCGCTGGCACCGCCTGAACTGAGCGCGCCGCCCAGCAAGGTCAGGCAGAGCAACGTAAAGGGAGGCAATCCGCGCGCGGCAACCAACATGGCGGCAAGCGTGGTGGTCAACAGGAGCAAGACAATCCACGGTTTCATCAGCGCGACATAGTTTGAAACGATCAAGGTCATCCTGTTCGAGACGGCTTTGGCTTGTGAGGCGAGCATTCAGTTCTCCAAGGGTCAACCCTGAGTACGAACAATGCCGCCAAGCGCAACCAAAGCGGTTGCGTTGACGGCGAGGTTGACGCGTGAAAGATGAATTTCGTAGATCATTTTGGGATGATTGATCGGATGATCACGCAAGACGCGAACGATTCACGATCCCAAGGGGAAAAGCAGACGGAGAAAGAAGCGAATAAATGCAGACGAACACCATCTGACTTGGCGAATCGTTACCAGTCTTGTTCGCGACATCACGAGACATCAGGCAACGTGGGCAACGTTGCCTGATTAGCGGGGGTATTATATCGAATTCGATAGGGTTGACAAGAGGGGGTGCGGCTTGAAGAGGTTAGAAAAATGTTAGAAATTTTGAGGGATTGCTGGATGTGTTTTAGGCATTCCTCATCGTACGATCAGAGAAGAAAACCCGTTTGAATTGCGTCAAACGGGTTTTGAACTCAAGTCATTTTGACCACAATATCACCGATGATGTTAGCGGCTTCATCGCCCCGATCGGCCGCGTTGGACAGATGGCGATAGATTTCGCGAATCTTGAGGATCTGGACAATGTCTTCAACCGTCTGGGTCTCTTTGAACAAGTCTGCCAGGGCAGAGCGATACACACTCTCGGCACGGTTCTCTAACGCTTTGGCACGGCTAGCATGTTCCAGGGCAACTTGGGGATGGTTCTTGAGTTGAATCACGCCCAAATACAATTCCTCAGCCGCTTCACGCAGAATCGAGGCAAGGCGTTGGAGATAGGGATTGGGCTTGACGCCGAACAGGACCATTTCATCCACGGTGGTGTACCCATAATCCAACACGTCGTCAATCGTGCGCGAGAGGGCGAACAAATCTTCCCGGTCAATCGGTGTGACAAAGGTCTTGTTCAAATCGTCAATGAGAATGCGGCGCAATTCATCGGCTTCTTTTTCCAACGATTGCAATCGTTTGGCTTGAGTCTCGTCGCCGTCTTTCATATACGCTTCGAGCGCTTCCAACCCTTCGCGGGTCTTTAAGGCTTGTTCGCCCAACGCTTTGAGAAAGTCACTTTCGCGCGAGCGAAAAAAATCAAACAGTCCCATCGGATTTCTCCTTGAGTAGCGTGACGTCCACGTGAATTAGCGGCTATTGTATATCAAACCGCACCGAAATGCAAAATCGGATTCAATCCTGCACACGTGTGCGAATTCAAAAACACAGATGCTACTAGTGCACCAACATGAAAGTGCGTAATGGAAATTTGGCCGTCTCGGTAACCATTTTTCCATCAGTCTGGTCTGCAACTATTTCATGTTGGTGCACTAGTCACGCCTACTTGACATCATACGGGTGGCATTCGGGAGCCAAGTTTCTTCCCCGAGTGAATTACACCCCAAAAAGACCTGCGAGGCACTTTTGCCTCGCAGGTTGGATAGATGCTATGGCACTCCAGAAAACGAACGTTCATAGATCAACACTTTCCAGATATTGTCATCGCCTAATGCTTTCCACGGGGGCATTCCCGTTCCTTTGACACCTTCGCTCACGAGATAAAAGTGGCAGTCCACCGGCATCCCTTGCATGAATGCCTTGTCCGCCAAGTTCGCTGGCTTGGGGTTCAGGGCTGCGGCTGCAGGACCATCGCCTTTGCCGGCGGGACCGTGACACGCGGCGCATTGATTATCGTAGATTTGTTTGCCTTGCGCCAAGATGGCTCGATCATCGAACTTGTAGGGCGATTTTTTGCCGGCGTACTGCGCCGGGATGTTTTGGCACAGCACGTTCAATCCCGCAACGGCGGGGGCGGGTGTTGGACTAGGTCCTGGAGTTACCGTAGGGAGCGGTGTGCCAGCGGGGGGCCAGGCATCCACTTCGAGCGCCTGGTCTTGCCAGTTTATCACAAACGCGACTAACGCATCAATTTGATCCGGACGCATTGGACCGCCGTACTCTTGGCCCCAGGTGGGCATCTTGGAGGCGTAGAGATCGGGACGTGAGGGGACCGGGCGCCCGGCAGCAATCGTATTCTTGATAAACGCTTCGGTGCTGCCCGACCAACCAACTTGCTTGGCACGCCGACCATCGAATAAATCTTTGCGATTAATTGCCGGCGCGACGCCGGGCAAACCTTCGCCGCGCTTGCCATGACACGAGTAGCAGTACTGACCGAACAGATCGGCGCCCACTTCGATTTCGCGTCCTTTGAATGCCTTGGCGCGGGCTTCCATATCCGTCGGTTGGTCGGTGGGCGTTACCCCCAAATCGTGGCCCAGATCACTGACCGCCACCATCGCCAGGGGAATACATGTGAGTAACGTAAAAATGAGACCGGTCAAAATTTTAAGTGAGGTTGACATGGTAATTTACTCTCGTTTCGATTCCGCACGCTATTCGTACACCGAATCTTTGTGGAGATAGATGATTTTCTCAAACGCGCCGGTATCGCCTTTTTCGCGCGGCGTCCACGTGATCCGCAAGGTTACTTTTTTCAAATTGGTTTGCCAATCTTCGACGACGAAAAAGCCCTGCGCATCTTGCAGCCCTTGCTTGTCCGATTGTTTGGCAAGTTCGGCTTGGTGCTTGATAGCGGCTTGCATATTGACAAGCATGGCTTGGAAGGGATCGGCATTGGCAGGCGCGGTGGCATATTGCGATAGATCGTACGTGCCCACCGGCAAGCCGTCATAGCCCAAGCGGCGAACCTCACCGCAGTTATCAGGCAACAAGGGAATGGGAGGAAGCACACATTCTTCCGGAATAAACTCTTGTCCGATCTCGACGGCGGGCGGCGCGGTTACGCCATAGTACGGCGTGCCCAAATACGTCAACACAAGAAGCAGGGCGGTAAAGCCCAAACCCATCGTGATGCCAAGTTTGCGATTCTTGCCCAAACGGCTGGTAGGGCGTCCCCAGAATTTGTCCCACCATTCGTCAATGTACGGAATGGCAAGTGCGATGAGTGCCATCACGGTGGGCAAGATAATCCCTTGCCACGAAGGGCTATCGTAAAACTGGACGAGGTCAATGCCAACGAAATCGCGCAAGGCACGCAACATCGGCAAGAGCACCGGGTCTTTGAGCATCCCTTGAAGCCAGAGAAAGTACCATGGGGCGGTGGTGTGCAAGGGGGTGCGGAAAGGATCGGCGTGATGTTCCAAGGGCGCGTTGAAGGTGAAGGCAGCAAACGCGACCATGGCAAACACGGCAATCGCAATCCACATCAACTCTTTGGTCAAAATGTCGGGCAGATAATCTACCCGTTCCTTTGCCGCTTTGCGCACATTGGGATCCGGGGATTCTTCTTCGCTCGCGGGCAGACTAATGCCGTGCAAACGCGAGACGCGGTAATAGTGTACCGCAATGAAAATGGTGGCGAGGGCTGGGAACAAGATAACATGCACCAGGTAAAAGCGCAACAAACCATTTTGTCCAATCGTATCGCCACCACGCATGAGCAGGTTGGTAATATAGCCCATGATTTCTTTGGGCGGCGCAGACTTGGCCATGCTTGTGCCAATCGTTACTGCCCAATATGCCAACTGATCCCAGGGCAACAGGTAACCGGAGAAGGACAACCCGAGTGTAAGCACCAACAGAATCACGCCGGTCACCCAGGTGAACTGGCGCGGATGTTTGTACGAGCCGGTGAGATAGACGCGCAACATATGCAAGCCAACAAACAAGACCATCAACTCGGCACCAATGCGATGAAGATCACGCATAAACTGGCCAAACGGGACTTCGGTGATGATTTTGATCATGGATTGATATGCTTGGTCTTGGGAAGGGATGTAAAACACCATCAAGATCACGCCGGTGATGCCTTCGACGATAAAGGTGAGCGCGCTCATAAACCCCAAACCAAAGGTATGCGTGAACTTGGTGGACGATTTTTCGTAATAGCGGGGACGAATGTGCGCAAAAAACGCGTTGGTGAAAACTTTGTAGCGTGGATTCGGTTTTTCGACCGGCGGGTCGCCGCGGAACAAGGCGCGCACATCGGCGATGCCCATCCCCGCCGAGATCGCGCGCACGGTATTATCTGCCACTTGCCACGATGTTTCGCGGGTTTGTTGGGCAACGCGCGTGCGACCTTCGCGGGTGCGCAAATCGTTCAGGAGGGAAAGAAAATTTCGAAGGCCGATGGGCAATCGTGCAGACAGTCCTGCCAAGAAACCAACTTGACGTTTTCGTTCAAACATGATGTGTCCTCGTAGATGACCTGAATTTAACCGTGCGGTTCGCCTTGAATGATTTTGCCAGTATCAATCGCGACTTCGATGTTCGGATCACTGGGAATGGGCAGGGGACTGCCCTTGGCGTCTGTCGAAGCAATCGTTTGATTGCCCGCGTTGAACTTGACCACCATGCGATCCAGACTGCGCGGGGCGGGACCTTCGATGTACTTGCCGTCTTTGGCATATTTGGAGCCATGGCACGGACATTCAAAGCGTCCGCTGACGGGTTGCCATTCGTACAAACAACCCAGATGGACGCACACATCGTACAGCGCCACGATGGTGCCGTTCACATTCGCCAGCCAAAACTTGCCTGCGGTATCGTGTTTAGGAGGATCATCGGGACCGGGGAGCACATCGCCGGCTTTACCGAGCAAAAACAAACCACCGAATTCGCCGGCTTTGAAGCGGGGAAAAGCAAAAAAGTATGTGGCACCACCAAACCCAACTAGAAAAACAAAACCCAGACTCGAAAGCCACGCATAGTTGAGAAATTCGCGGCGGGTCAGGGGAGGCATTGGCGGAATCGTCGTTGAACTCATTTTGGCTTCTGCCGCCATAATCTTCAAACTCCTTCCATGAAGTTGAATCATCTGTTGTCGCGCAAAGCGGGCGGATTATAGCACAAAGAAAAATAAAATTCAAGCGCATTCACCCTCACTCGGACGCGCCGAAACAACACCGGCATTGATCCACGAAGGACACGAAGATTTCTGGGTTCTTCCTTCGTGACCTTGGTGCCCTTCGTGGATGAAAAATCTTGGCTTTTTGTGCAACAATTTCATTGGATAGGTACTAACGTGGTTTCACTAAACTTCGGTCACTTTCCTTCCACGCCGCGAGATCGCATGCCTTTGACAAAAGTTCCGCCGTATGGTAGAAATAGTTTAGCGAGGCATCCATCGTTGTGTCAGCATCCTCGCCCAACGATTGCCAGCGTGGGGGTGGTTGATTCCCGGTGGGGTCCACGGTCTTCAAAACCGCTGAGAGGCGTTGATACGGCTCTGGTGGGTTCGACTCCCATCCACTCCCGTTTTGTTTTTATGCAACGATCCGCTTTTGTCTATCTCTTGCGTTGTGCCGATGGAACGCTCTATACGGGCTGGACATACAATGTCGCGCAACGATTGCAGGCGCACCAAGCCGGGCGTGGCGCGCGCTACACGCGCACCCGCTTGCCGGTCACATTGCTTTATCAGGAACGCTTGCCTTCGCGCCGCGCGGCGATGAAACGTGAAATGGAAATCAAGCAATGGAATCGCGCTCGAAAACTAGCGTTAACCCAAAAACGTAAAGCGTAAAACGTACTTACTCTACATTTTACGTTTTATGCTTTGGAGTCCCTTTGTCCTTCCTCAAACCGCTCGAGCAAATCCAACTCACTGACCTGAACATCGCCGGGGACAAAGCCGTGTATCTGGGTGAACTCATTCGCGCCGGGTTTGCCGCACCACGTGGCTTTTGCCTCACCAGCGCCGCCTACCGCGAGACGATTGCCCATCCATTGAACGAAAAAATCGCTGCGCGCCTTGCCTCCACGGAAATGGATGACCCGGTAGATTTGGAAACGGCTACCGATGAGATTCGCGAATGGATTCTCCACGCTCCACTGACACCGGCGTTGATTAACGATCTTGAGAATGCAACAACGCAACTGGGCGCAAAATTTTTTGCCGTGCGCGCCTCGCGCGTGGTTGACGATGTGCCCAACCCGGCGGCGTCGGGGTTGCCACACGCGTACCTGGGTGTGGTTGGCACGGCAAGTGTGTTGGAGACAATTCGTTCCGTGTGGGCAACGCCGTGGAACTCGCGTGCAATCTATTATCGGCATCGCAAGAAAATTGCCCCCCACCAAGTTACGATGGCGGTTGTCATTCAACCAATGATCAACGCCGAAGCAGCGGGCGTGATGTTCACCGCCAATCCGCTCACCGGCGCCCGCGATGAAATTCATCTCGATGCAACGTGGGGCTTGGGGGCGGCCGTGATTGCGGCGCGGTGGAAACCGGATCATTTCGTCATTTCCAAAAACGATTTGACGATTCGCGAGCGAACTATTCCCAGCAAGACTGTGATGGATAGGGTTGCCTCCGACGGCGGCATCCAAACGATCGTTGTGCCCAACGATCAACAGGACACCGCCTCGTTGAGTGAAACACACGCGACCACCTTGGCGACGCTGGGCAAACAAATCGAAACGCACTTTCAATCACCGCAAGATATTGAATGGTGCCGCGTGGGAGATCAAATTTGGATTTTGCAGACCCGTCCGCTCAAGCGATGACAGATGACAGACCACCAACCACAGACAGCCCAAGTGAATGATCAAGTTCTACTGATAGGTCCCGATGACAAACGCTATTTGGTGCGTTTGACCCCCCATCAACAATTTCACACGCATCACGGTTTCATTCGGCACGCTGCGATCATCGGGCAAACGTTTGGCACGGCAATTCCAACGCAACTGGGTTATTCGTACCTCCTGCTCCAACCCTCCACGTACGATTTGGTGATGCACATCAAGCGTGCCACACAAATTGTGTATCCCAAAGAAATCGGGTATCTAGTGATGCGGATGAATATCGTTCCCGGGATTCGTCTGATTGAAGCCGGCACCGGGAGCGGCGGACTTGCACTCGCGCTGGCGCGCTTGGTACGTCCCGATGGACGCATCTATTCGTACGAGGAACGCGCCGATATGTACGAACTGGCGCGCCGAAATTTGGAGCGCGCCGACGTACTCGATGTGGTAGAACTCAAACAACGCGATATTCGCGCCGGGTTTGACGAACGCGACGTGGACGCGCTGTTCTTGGATGTGCGCGAGCCATGGCTGTTTTTGGCACAAGCCCACGCCGCGCTCAAGGGGGGAGGCTTTTTCGGATCGCTGGTGCCAACCACCAATCAAGTCAGCGACTTGATCGCCGAGATGGAACGTTTGCGGGGTTGGACCGACATCGAAGTGATTGAGGTTTTGACGCGGCGGTACAAACCCAAGGCGGAACGCTTGCGTCCCGAAGATCGCATGGTGGCACATACCGGTTATTTGTTGTTCGCGCGCTCGGTGGCACGCCGCAAATCCATCGCCCAAACGGCGCGCACAGAAAGCGAGGAGGATGAACTCGATGACCCAGCAAACGAATCCCTCGGCTAACCTCGTCGTCGTTTATACATCGTCGGGATTGTTGGCGGCGGAAACGATCAAGAGCAAATTGGAAAGCGCGGGCATTCCAGCGTTGTTAAAGTATGAAAGCATTGGGCGCATCATCGGCTTGACAGTGGATGGTCTGGGGCAGGTTGAGGTGCTGGTGCCGCGCGAACGCGAGCAAGAGGCGCGCGCCTTGTTGGCGTAGATGGGATAAACCACGCTAGTAGTGCACCAACATAAGTGTGTGATGGAAACCCGATGCGTTCTGAAGAATACCCATCGCTCCCATAATGGCAACCAAGTTGCCGTTTTCTTTTTGCACAAAAGGCGGCCGCATGAAACCAAAGCTGCGCGTGTTTTGCGACCACCCTCCAAAGCCGACCGGCGTCGGCTGGTGGAGAGTCGGCGACTCGTCTGTACTCGCTTTGCAACCCCCGCTTGACATTTGGACTTTGGCGCATTAGAATGCTTATCAGAATCGAATAGTGTCTGAATAGTTCTTCCCTGCAAGTCGTGCTTTCTCTCCCCCAGCATCCACTTTGTTCGAGTGACGGGTTCAAGTTTGGATCAAACAATGGAGTTTAATTCCAAAGGAGGAAAAAAATGACATTGCACGGATTTGCAAACCGAATTGCACAGATTGACCTTTCCGCTGGAAAGGTTACGTACGATCCCGTTCCCGAAGACTGGGCACGCAAGTACATCGGTGCGCGCGGTCTGGGCGTCAAGTACGTCTTTGAGAACGGTCCCCAAGTTGATCCCCTCAGTCCCGACAACATCCTCTGCTTTATGAATGGTCCCCTCACCGGCTCCGAAGCCAATATGAGTGGACGGATGGCAATCGTCACCAAGTCTCCCCTCACCGGCACCGTAACCGACAGCCATCACGGCGGTTGGTCTGCCGCGCGCTTGCGTTGGGCCGGATTCGATGGCTTGATCTTTAAGGGCAAAGCCGCCAAACCGGTGTACGCGTACGTCCACGATGGTCAAGTGGAAATTTTGGACGCCTCTGAAGTGTGGGGCAAGGGTGTCCACGACACGGTCAAGTATTTCAAACAAAAGTACGGCGAGAATGACCTGAGCGTGATCGCCATTGGACCCGCTGGCGAGAAATTGGTGCGCTTTGCCAACTGGATGAACGAGAACGATCGCGCGAGCGGACGCGGCGGCACCGGGTGCGTGGGTGGCAGCAAACTACTCAAAGCCATTGTCATCAAATCCGAGAAACGCATCCCCCGCGCGCACGACTTGGAGGCTTGGAAGACCGCCCATCAACGTGCCCTCGCAACGATTATGGACGAAAAGAATGTGACCGCGCCGCGCAAAGGTGGACTTTCCGTTTATGGCACCAATGTCTTGATGAACATTGTCAGCAACATCGGCGCATTGCCCACCCGCAATAGTATGACCACCTCGTTCCGCGAAAAAAGTGAATTGGTCAGCGGTGAATGGGTCAAGCAAAATATTTTGGTCGAAAACCCCACCTGCCATGCCTGCCCAGTCGCGTGCAAGAAAGAAGTCGAAGTCCAAGAAGGACCCTTCAAGATTCACATGGAGAGTCTCGAGTACGAACCCGCGTGGTCGCTGGGTGCCAACTGCGATAATGCCGATGCCGGCGCCATCGCGTTTATGATTGATCGCGCGAACGACTATGGCTACGATGCCATCGAAATCGGCGATGTGCTTTCGATGTTGATGGAAGCCACCGAAAAGGGCTATGTCAACAGCGCGGACGGATTAACGTGGGGCGATACCCAAGGCATGGTCGAAGTCATGCGCAAGATTGCTTTCCGCGAAGGCATCGGCGATACGCTCGCCGAAGGCACCGAGCGCGCGGCGAAGAAATTTGGTCATCCCGAAATCGCTATGACCGTCAAAGGGCAAGGCATCCCCGCGTACGATCCGCGCGGCTTGAAAGGAATGGGGCTGGGTTATGCCACCAGCAATCGCGGTGCGTGCCACTTGCGCGGCTACTCGCCGGCGAGCGAACTAGGATTGATCCCGCTCAAGACCGATCCGCTGGCGTGGAAAGGCAAAGGCGAATTGCTCAAACTGCTCCAAGACCTGCACGCCTTCTCCGATTCGCTCGACTTTTGCAAATTCAGTGCGTTTGCGGAAGGGGCAGAGGAATACGCGGCGCAGTACTCGGCGGTGGTCGGGATTCCCTTCACAGCCGATGATGTGCTCAAAGCCGGCGAGCGCATCTACAACCTCGAACGCTATTACAACAACCTGTGCGGTTTCCGCGAAGGAAGCGACACATTGCCCAAACGCTTCTTGGAAGAACCGTCCAAGGAAAAAGGTTCCGAAGGGCACGTCTGCGAACTCAACTTGATGCTGGAAGAATATTATAAAGCGCGAGGTTGGGTGAACGGCGTGGTGCCAGAAAGCAAACTGAAAGCATTGGGAATTCCTTAAAGCACAAACTCCCGCAGACACGAATCTGCGGGAGTTTTGTTGATCAACCCCCAGCACGCAACGCTTTCTTTTCAAACGCGGCGATCACTTGATCGAGAACAGCCACATCGCCTTCAAAAGTCATTCGGATTTGTCCGATACGTAATGCACCAATCGGAATCGAATCGTCTTCGCTCAATTGCACCCGCCATCCCTTGCCACGTACGTTACCATCAGATTCCGCATGTCCACCCAATTCGATGAGATACTCGCGCGCAAGCCACAAGGGTAAACTGCGATAGGCGCGCTCCACACACATCAGCCGCCTCCCACCGGCGGAAACACATCGAGCGTGTCGTTGGGTTGAAGTAGGGTTTCCAATCCGTGTGGCAAATAGCGCGTCTCGCGTCCATTGACAAAGACGTGAATATAATCATTCAATTTGCCGGGCGATTCCCAAATCTCGGTGGCGAGGGGGGGATGGTCACGCGTTACCGCTTCCAAGACCGCGCGCACCGTACTGGGCGCAGTCAAATTCACGTCCACCGATTTGGTGCCCACCGCAGCACGCAGAGTTGCATAAAAATTGACTTGCATACGATCCTCTGTGACTTTAGTCATAGCGTTGCGCCAGCGAGCGTGATACATTGAAGGAAGGCAGGAGGCGCAAAATGATTATAACACAAATGCAATCGAATCTTCAAGTATCGGCATACTCGCTTGAACTGCACGGACTCGCGCCCACCCCCGGCGAGGAATGGGCGCGCCTCATCCGCTTTGTCGGTTTGGATCAAACCGATTACGCGGCGATGGTGCAAACCGTAGAACCCCTCTTTGCACACGGGCTGGAAATTGCCGCCGCGAACTATGATTATTTGCAACGTGTCCCAGAGACCGCCGCGATTCTAGGTTGGGAACAAGGAGCCGATCCGGTACACCTGGCTGAACGGCGCCGATTCTTTACCGTGTGGATGGCGCGCACGCTCGGTCTCGATCTGGGAAGCGATTTTGCCGATTATCTATTCTACGCGGGCAAGGCCCACGCTGGGCATGGCCCGCGCCATATCCACGTTCCCGAAATCTGGGTGACCGGTGCCATCAGTCTCACCCAAACCACGTTTGCAAAACTGATCGCCGAAAATATTCACGACACCGCGCTGGTTGCCGCCGCCATTGCAGGTTGGAACAAGTACCTGATGGTTCAACTCGATTTGATGTTGATGGGCTATCGCATTGCGCGTGCCCTGGATGAAGGAGAGACCAGCGTGCGGGTTACCTTTTTTGGTCGGTTGCGCGATCTGGTGAAAACCGCTGCGCTCACCGTGCATATCAACCCGAATGCGCAGGTCGCAGATGTGCTGCGCAAGGTACTGAATTACTTTCCGGCGGTACGCGCCGAAGCGTTACAGGTGGCTTGGCACACTGAAGAGAAATCGAATTCACTTTGGACCCACGTTGAGCCGGTCTATCTGCCGCACCATAATTGGCGCGTGCTGCTCAACGGCAAGGATTTGCGCTATCACGGCGGCTTCGACGCGCGGGTGAACGCCAACGACGAAATTGCGTTCTTTCCGCCGGGACGCTAGACGCCCACTTTTTCCTGTTCACGCTCGAAGAGAAAATCTCTTCGAGCGTTTTTGTTTGATTCACTCACCCCTTGACAAGGTGTGATATAATTGTACTAGTTAGATTAATACAATTGGGGAGGCGGGCAAATGGACCTCCGGATTGATCCGGATAGCACCGTGCCCATTTATCTACAAATCGTTCATGCGATCAAGCATCAAGTTGCCACCGGGCGCTTGAAACCCGGCACGCAATTGCCGACCGTGCGCGAACTCGCCACCAGTCTGCGGATCAACCCCAACACCGTTGCGCGGGCTTATGATCAACTAGACAACGACAATGTGATCACCACCCAGCAAGGACGGGGGACGTACGTGCGGGAACGCCCTGATGATGTGCATCTCTCGCGAGTGCGGCAAGAACAACTCAAGGCAATGATTGACGGAATGATCGGTCAAGCGTTGAGTACCGGTTACACGCCGGACGAGATTCGTGAAATGTTTGATGCGCAGATGGCACGTTGGGCGCGTCAAAAGAAAGCATAGGAGGATTTCAAATGAAAACATTGGCTCCCATGATTGCCCGTCGGAGAGCAACGTATGATCCCAAGCAAACCAATCCGGTCGCTGTTACCCTGTTCCTGCTGATCCTCATTTTGGGAACCGGGGCAAGTGCACTGACCGGTCAGTTTGCAAACAATGCAGTCCCGTGGTGGATGCTCGGATCGTTCGTGCCGGCGCTCATGGTGCTCTTTTCGCTCAAGATTGCGAACCAATGGGAAAAGGCAATCATTTTGCGCTTTGGCAAGTTCCAACGCGTGGCGGGACCCGGTTTGTTTTGGATCATCCCGGTGGCAGAATCCGTTTCATCGTGGGTTGATCAACGTGTGATGGTTACACCGTTTTCCGCGCAAAAGACGCTGACCAAGGACACCGTGCCGGTGGACGTGGATGCGGTCTTGTTCTGGGTGGTGTGGGATGCGCAAAAAGCCGCGCTCGAGGTGGAGAACTATCAGGTGGCGGTGGATTGGGCGGCGCAAACCGCGTTGCGCGATATTATCGGTCGGATGATGCTTGCCGATATTCTCGTCGGGCGGAGTACGATTGATAAAGAGTTGCAACAGATCATTGATCAGCGCACGACGCCGTGGGGTGTTACGGTTCAATCGGTGGAGATTCGGTGGACGCGCCTAGCACCACCTTGTCAATTGGAATCGAAAAGACGATATCAGGATTCTTGGTCTTGTGCACGACAATTCGCTTTACGAGCAATTTGACGACGCGCCGTCGCTCCGCAAATACGGCTTGTCTAGTCTCGCAGTCCAACTTGTCAATGTCTTGGTTCAACCACCGCAAACCATCGCGTAGGTCGGTGAGATAATTCTCCCCGAACCTGGCGAGATCCTCTGCCCTCTCACGATAAACAAGTGCCGCTGATTTTTCTTCTCGCTCCTTTCTCAGTGTGGTTTCTCCCTCTGTGATTTCACGCAATTGGTATTCCATGTCGCTTTCAGTGATGATCCATTGGCGCTCGATGGCCAGGCGATCCAGGTCGCGCGAGAGACGGTCAATCTCCTGGTCGCGTATTTGGGTGTCAATGCTGACTTTTTCTTCGGAATCTTGACGCTCATTAGAAACTCGCGCATACAATGCTGCACGTGTTCTAATGAAACGCAAGACCTCGCGCGTGTGATAGACGTGCTCCAACACTAGCGCGAGCCAACGCAAACGCGAAATACTATAGCCATGTTTCTGTTGATACGCAGCCAGAAATGTACCCGTTGTGCCAGCGAGAGTTTGCAATCCTTGTGTTGTCAACGTGTACAGCCATTGTACCTTTCGTTCTCCTTCGACAAACAAGGGATAGCGACGAACCAAACGGCGACGCTGCAGTTGCCATAGTTGGCGTTGAATTGCGGCGTTGTTTTTTCGCAAGTGCCAACTCACCTGTCGCGCGGTGAGGAAGGGATGATCGCGCAACGCTTCAAGTACGTGGCGCTGCGAGGGTGATAATCCATCGCGCATTGTTCATTGCTCCATTCACCGCCATTGCGGGCGGGCTTGAAGTTCGGCAGAGATCGCATCAAGATTCAGGATTCACATTCCGATTCTTTTGGCGCCCAACGCGCTTTTTGCTTTTGTTTCTCTCTGTGCTATACTTGGCTCAACGATTGGCGTTCCTCATTTTGCAGCACCGAGAGAATGACACCGATGTCTCACGAAACAGACGCACGCATCATCATTGATCGTCTTTTGCGCGAGGCGGGCTGGGATATTGAAGACAAATCCCAAGTCTCGACCGAAGAAGCCGCGGCAGATGGTCGCGCGGATTATTTGCTCAAAGATTCGCGCACGCGCCCGCTCGCCGTGCTCGAAGCCAAGCGCTTTGCGATTGATCCGTACGCCGCCAAGGATCAAGCCCGCGCGTACGCGCAATCACTCCCCGTACATTTCGTTCTCCTCAGCAACGGGCACGACCAC
The DNA here is from genome assembly GCA_034433515.1 of Anaerolineae bacterium. Taxonomy (GTDB): domain Bacteria; phylum Chloroflexota; class Anaerolineae; order UBA4142; family UBA4142; genus DAOTXS01. Next base: position 33,921 of record DAOUAL010000016.1, read on the forward strand.
TATTTCTGGGATTACGCCGACGGCGACGCGCGCCCGATTCTCGGAATGCCGACGCAAGCCGATCTCGAACGGCGCGCGAATCTCAAATTGCATCGCAAAGGCGATGTGATTCAATCACTCGCGGCGGTGCCGTACCCCGAACAATTTCGCTTCAAGGGCGATCTCATTCGCGCGCGTCCGTACCAAATCGAATGTTTGCGCGCTGCCGATGCCGCGCTCGCGGCGGGACGACGGCGGATGTTGTTCGAGATGGCGACGGGGACGGGCAAGACGCTGACGATTGCGATGCTCATCAAGCGTTGGTTTCAAGCGGGCTTGATCTCGCGCGTGTTGTTTCTCGCCGACCGCATCGAACTGGCGCGGCAGGCGAAGCAAGATACGTTCGATGATTATCTCGCGCAGTGGACGACGACGTTGCTGTACGGCGGCAGACGGAGTCTCGAAGGGCAAATCGTTGTCGGGACGCTCGACACGATTGCGGGACAACTGGGCGCGGGCGGATTCGGGCACGCGTATTTCGATTTGGTCATCACCGACGAATGTCATCGCTCGATCTACGGCGCGCATCGCGCGACGCTCGAACATTTCGACGCGATTCACATCGGCTTGACCGCGACGCCGAACCCAGGCGAACTGCGCTGGGTCAGCGAGACCGAACGCCAACTCGTTCGCAGCACGTACTTGTTTTTCGATTGCTGGGACAGCGCGCAGCAAGTTGGCAAACCGACGTTTGGGTACGACATTCAACGCGGGATCGCGGATGGGTTTCTCGCGAATTATCAAATCTACGTCGCGGAATCGCGCTTGACGTTCGAAGGCGCGCAGTGGGAAGGCGACGAGATCGCGCCAGGTGATTGGGAACGCACCTACACGTCGTTGGATCGCAACAAGTTGATGGTGGACGAATTTTATCGCGTCGAGTCCGAACGCGCGACCGATCATCCGCGCAAGACGATTGTGTTCGCCGCGAGCGAACGACACGCGACCCAGTTGGAGATGTTGTTCAATCAAGCGTTGAGCGATGACATTGTGTTGGAATTTGCGCGCCGCTACAATCTCTCGCCTGGCTTGGTGCGTTCCGATTACGCCAAAAAGATCACGTCGTACAGCGACAATCCGAAAGCGCTGATTGATCGTTTCAAGTTCGATCCGCTGCCCGTCATCGCGATTTCGGTGGATATGCTCGACACGGGCTACGATCAAAAGGATGTCGAAAATTTGGTGATGCTGCGTCCGACGCGCTCCGCGATCAAGTACGCGCAGATGCGCGGACGCGGCAATCGTTTGTGCGAGCGCAATCCGCGCGGCGAACTCATCAACAAAAAATCGTTTCTGATTTACGATTTCGTCGGCAACTCGGAACAGTTCAACGACCCAGGTCAGGAGTACAATCGTCCACGCGCGGTCGGGCGACCTTCGGCGGGACCCAAGTGGACGCGCGACGAGATGGAAGATGTTTCGATCACCGAAGAGACAGAGACAGGGCGTGCTGTTCGCTCGCGCGAACTGAAAACGATTCCGCTCGGTTCGCTCGAAGATGAATTTCGTCGCCGCGAAGTGATCATCGTCGGACCCGAAGGACTTGCGCTGGATCGCAAGACGTACGTGAACGAGTGGCAAGCGGTCATCGCGCGGATGAAGGACGCCGATACGGTGATTCGTTCGATCGCGCAGGGCGGGCAGGTGAGCGAAGAGGACATCGAACGACTTGCCGCGCGGCTTAACTCGCCTGAGTTTTGGTTCACCGAAAAATCGTTGCGCGAAGCGTACGGCGAACCCATCGGCTCGCTGTTCGATTTTGTGCGCGCCGCGCTTGGCTTGTATCGTTTTCCGACGCGCGAGGAACGCATCGAAAAGAATTTTCAATCCTGGGTCGCCGCGCACGCGCTCGATCCCGAACAATCGAAAATGTTGCGGCTGTTGCGCAATCGTTTCCTCGCGGGCGAGCAGATTGACATTACGGTGTTCAATCGCGATGCGACGTTCAAACAAGTCGGCGGGCGGCGCAAGATGGAGCGTTTGTTCGGCGAAGCAGGCTTGAGAAAAATCGTGGACGATTTGAATACGCGGGTGTTTAACGCGTAACCCTTCATTCTGTCATTGCGAGCGGAGCGAAGCAATTCCCAATTCGCTACTTAGATTGCTTCGTCGCTCCGCTCCTCGCAATGATACGACGGAAACTATGGATACTGGCGAACTGTCTGGATTGCTCAAACGATTGTGCAAGGTGTGTTGGGCGGCGAACGTTACCAACCCCATCACCTACGTCACACAAATTTCATACCTGCTCTTTTTGAAAATGCTCGAAGAGTGGGACGCACAGGCGGAACAAGACGCGCGCGATTTGAACAAACCACACGTGTCGTTGTTCGACGGCGAGTACGAAGCATTGCGCTGGAGTCGTTTCAGTTCCGATCCCGACAATGATCGAATGTTGCGAACGGTGCGCGATCTGCTGCCGAAACTGTCCGAGCATCCGCGCCTCTCAGCAGGCGCGCGGCAAATCTTCAACGGCGCCGCGCTCGTCATCCCCGACGGCGCATCGTTGCGGCGAATGGTTGACCTCATCAGCCCTGTGTCGTTCATCGCCGAAGACGCGGACGTGAAAGGCGATTTGTTCGAAATCCTCGTGGACGACCTGGGATCGCAAAAACGCGCCGCGCAATTTCGCACGCCGCGCCATTTGATCCGCGTCATCACGCAAATGGTCAATCCGCAAATCGGCGAGACGATGTGCGATCCTGCCGGCGGCACCGCGGGCTTTGGCATCGCCACGTACGAACACATCCGCACCGCGAACTCGAGTCCCGAATTTATTCGCGAGTTTCAACGCAACGGCGGTCCCATCGTGCGGCGCGGCTTGGGCGACAAACTTTCGCCCGCGCAACGAAAATTTCTCGACAGCGGCACGATTCATCTGTTCGAAAGCGATCAGGACATTATCCGAATGGCGGCGATGAACGCGGTGCTGCACGGCTTCGACCAATCGCCGATCATTCGCCGCGATTCGATTGCGGGAAGCGAGGATCGCTGGGACGAAACCCAGTTCGACGTGTTCCTCACGAATCCGCCGTTTTCGGGCGAGGTGGATCGCAATTCGGTCAAGCGGTCGCTGCGCGTCGACACGGGAACCAAGTATCTGCTTTTCCTCGCGCTCTGTATGCGCTCGCTGCGACCTGGTGGACGCGCGGGAATTATTTTGCCGAACGGCGCGCTCTTTGGCGATACGAGCGCGCATATTGAATTGAAACGCCGCTTGCTCGACGAGTTCGATTTGCAAGCGGTCGTCGCGCTGCCGGTGGGAATGTTCCAGCCGTACACCGCGATCCCGACCGCGTTTCTGATTTTTGCGCGCACGGGCAAGCCGACCGAGCGCGTGTGGTTTTATCGCGTCGAGGGCGATGGCTCGTCGTTGAAAGGACAGCGCAAGTTCGGTCCGCAGTTCCGCGATGATTTTCCCGATTTGTTGGACAAATGGCAGACACGCGCGGAAGAGCCAGGGCGCGCGTGGCGCGTGCCCGCGCAGACGATCAAGGACAAGGGTTACAACCTGACGCTTTCGGGCTTGGGGTTGATCGAGCCAGAGACGATCGAGCATCAACCGCCCGAAGAAATTTTAGAGCGCGTGGCGGAACACGAGGAACGGATTTTGCAGTTGGTCGCGGAGATGCGCGCATTGTTGGAAAACGGACGGGCGACCGCTCCGCGTGACGAAGGACGAACGACGAATGGCAAGTAAGCGGCGCGATGTTGTTCGAGACCTGATGCGAGACCAAGACCTGACAGGTTTTGGAAAACCTGTCAGGTCTGCCGTGCGCGGCGAGTTGCCAG
>DAOUAL010000017.1:0-23842 GCA_034433515.1 Anaerolineae bacterium
TTTCAACCGATTCGTCAATTGGCGGGGATGCGCGGCTTGATGGCTGACCCAGCGGGGCGCATCATCGCGTTGCCCATCAAATCGAATTTTCGGGAAGGGTTGACCGCGTTGGAGTATTTTATCTCGACGCACGGCGCACGCAAAGGTCTGGCGGATACGGCGTTGCGGACGGCGGATGCGGGCTATCTCACGCGCCGCTTGGTGGACGTTACGCAAGAAATCATCACGACCGAACAGGATTGCGGCACCACCGAAGGAATTTGGATTGATGCCAATTCCAAAGAACGCACCGGCGAAAGTTTTGCCGAACGGGTCGTGGGGCGCGTGGCAGCCAAAAACATTGTGCACCCCAAGACCGGCGAGGTGCTCATCGCCACCGGCGAGATGATTACCGAAGAGAATTGGAAACTTGCCGAAGCGGCCAAAGTGGAAAAGGTGTACGTGCGCAGTCCGTTGACGTGCGTCTCGCGGCATGGTTTATGCGCCATGTGCTATGGACGTGATTTGGCGCGCGGGGGCTTGATTGCGCTGGGTGAAGCGGTGGGCATTATTGCCGCACAATCTATTGGTGAGCCGGGCACGCAATTAACGTTGCGTACGTTTCACACCGGCGGAGTAGCAGGGGTTGAAGACATTACGCATGGTCTCCCGCGCGTGGAAGAATTGTTTGAGGCACGCGATCCCAAAGGCGAAGCGTTGATTGCGGAGAACGATGGCACGGTGCGCGTCGTTTTGGAAGATGGTCACCGGCAAATCAGAATCACGTCTAGTCACGTGCAACGCGATACCTATGCCGTGCCGGCGCGTGCGCGCGTGTTGGTCACGGATGGCGAACGGATTGAAGATGGCACACCGCTGTTCAAAGGGAAGAAGGGCCCCGTGCTGGCGGTTAAAGGTGGCGAAGTCATTCGCGAGGATGGTCAGATCATTATCAAGTACAACAAAAAAGAAGAACACGTTTACGATATTCCAGCCACCGCGCGTCTGCGCGTCGAAGATGGACAAAAGGTGCGCGCGGGCGATCAGTTGACCGAAGGATCGCTCAACCCGCATCGCTTGCTGGCGATCCTGGGACGCGAAGCGGCGCAAATGTATTTGCTCGAACAAGTCCAATCGGTGTACCGTTCGCAAGGCGTGAACATTCACGATAAACACATCGAAATGATTTTGCGGCAAATGTTCCGTTTGGTGCGTGTGAAATCCACCGGCGATAGTGATCTGTTGCCGGGACAAATGGTGGATCGTCTCTCGTTCGAAGATATCAATCGCAAGATCGTCGAACGAGGCGGGGTACCGGCAACTGCCCAACCGGTGTTGCTGGGAGTTACCAAGGCATCGCTCAATACGGAATCATTCCTGAGCGCGTCGAGTTTCCAACACACGATCAGCGTCCTGTCCGATGCGGCGATTGCCGGCAAGCGCGATAACTTGTACGGCTTGAAAGAAAATGTCATCATCGGCAAGTTGATTCCCGCCGGCACTGGCTTCCGCGCGCGCAAAACCGCGGACTTGATGGAGGCGCTGGGGACGACCGGCCGGCGCGGCTATCGGTTGAATGAAGATATTCGTTTGGAAGACGAGGAACTGGCGGAGGCAGAAGCATTTGAAGAGATGCTTGTGCCGACCAGCACAGCGGAAGCCGAAGCAGAAGAGGAAGCAGCAGAACCCGACCCCGTTGTGGCCGAGTCCGAATCCGAAGAAGAAATAACCACCGAAGAATCGCCGAGCGCCGAGTTGGCAGGTGAAGACGAGGATACCGATCTAGGCAATGACACCTCGTTGGAATTGGATGATGAAGATTTCGAGGACGAGGACGAGGAGGAAGAAGACGACGAGGAATAGCCGGAAACGGAGCTATGTGTAACCCAACCTTGCAAAGATTGTAATGATCTTTGCAAGGTTTTTGTTTAAGAAAGCTTAACCGAACCTTTACACAGTCTTGAGCATTTGACCAAGTAGTTTTAACCGCCACCCTTTAGACTAGCGCTTGGAATGGATGGTTTAGAGATAATGATCGCGTTAGTGCTGGGTGCGTGGCTCGTATTGTTGACTGGCTTGATCATTCTTTTTCCAGCCCTGTGGGCTCCCCGGTGCGCTCTGTGTGGTGCGCGCCTTCAACCACACGAATTCTCAAAGATTTGGTGGCGTGGGGGTGGTTGGCTGGTAGGCTGGCGCACGTTTGTTTGTCCCCGATGTTTATTTCGGCAAGATTTGCTTCGCATCGCACCTTGGCAAGGATACCCAAAATGAAACACATCCTTTTCATTGATGTACGCAATGCCACGCGTAGTCAGATGGCAGAAGCCTGGGTCAATCGCCTGGCTCACGGCTACGCCGAAGCGCGCTCGTGTGGAACGATGCCAGCGGATCGCATTAGTGGGCGTGCCTGCCAAGTGATGCAGGAAGTGGACATTGATCTGCGTCTCAAACGACCCCGCGCTATTACGCAAGCCCTGATGAATTGGGCAGACATCGTGGTGGTGCTGGGGACCGGTATTTTTCCCCACGCGTTTGCACCAACGCAGGTTTGGGATTTTCAAGACCCCACCGGCAAATCCCTAGACGAGGTGCGCCGATTACGTGATGAGATTCGAGTCAAGGTTGAAAATTTGCTTGTCGAATTGCAGCAACAGGAAAAGAATAATGTGGAAATAAAGCAGTTGCGATCTTCCTACCAATCGGACAGTACGCTCTCATCTTCTCCTTGGAGCGAGGAGGTGAATCCGTTCACCCCCTCGCTCTACCGATTAAACAAAATCGAAGGTATCTAAATTATTCCCAAAGGAGGAAAATTAAATGCTCAAAAAGTTGTTCATTGGGTTTGCGTTGCTAGCGCTAGCAGTGACGGGCGTCGCGTGCGCCAGTCCCACCCCTAAACCCAAAACAGTGGTGGAAACCAAAGTAGTCGAAAAAGTTGTTACGGCAACGCCAGCGCCTGCTCAACCCACTACTGCACCCAAGGTCGCTGATTTGACCGGGCAAATCAAGATTGACGGCTCGAGCACCGTCTTTCCGATTTCGGAAGCCGTCGGTGAAGAGTTTGGCAAAAAGTTTCCCAAGGTCAAAGTGCCTGTAGGAATTTCCGGCACCGGCGGCGGCTTTAAGAAATTCTGCTCCGATAGCCAAGCGGATTGGACGGATATTTCCGACGCCTCGCGCCCCATCAAGCAAGCCGAAATGGACCAGTGCAAAAAAGTCGGCGTAGAGTACATTGAATTGCCCGTCGCGTACGATGGTTTAGCCGTCGTGGTGAATCCCAAGAACACCTGGGCGCAATGTCTCACCGTGGCGGAACTGAAAAAGATGTGGGAACCCGAAGCACAAGGCAAGATCACCAACTGGAATCAGATTCGCCCTTCGTTCCCGGACAAGCCCTTGAAACTCTATGGACCGGGTACTGATTCGGGTACATTCGATTATTTCACCGAAGCGATCAACGGCAAAGAAAAAGCAAGCCGGGGCGATTATACGCCGAGTGAAGATGACAATGTGCTCGTGCAAGGGGTTGGCGATCCGCGGAACGATGGCGCGCTGGGCTATTTCGGTGTCGCGTATTATGAAGCCAACGCGGACAAACTCAAACTCGTTGCCGTAGACAAAAAGGGCGACGGTAACTGTGTCCTCCCCACCTTTGAAAACGTCAAGACTGGGACATACGATCCACTCTCGCGTCCATTATTCATCTACGTCAACAAAAAAGCGGCAGACCGTCCCGAAGTCAAAGAGTTTGTCAACTTTTATATCGCGAACGCGCCCAAGTTGGTAAAAGAAGTTGGCTACATTCCGTTGCCCGACGAGGTGTACAAACTGGTGACAGAACGATTTGCCAAGGGGATCACAGGTTCAATGTATGCGGGCAAAGCGCCTGAACCGGGCGTTACCCTCGAAATGTTACTGAAAAAGTAAACGGAGCAGATTTGACAACCGTCTATGTCTGAGCAGAATAAAGGCGTCTCTGCGCGAGCACGAGTGCAGAGATGCCTACCCTTGTGTACTAAGGAGAAGGTAGGATGGAGATCGCAGTCAACGAGCAAGTATCTGCCCCGGTAGAATTCGGCAAACGGCGCCGCCGATACTGGCACGAACGGCTCATTCAACTGTGCCTGTTTCTCTGCGGCATTCTTTCGATTTTTACCACCCTAGGTATCGTTGGTGTTTTGATTGGCGAGACCATCGAGTTTTTCCAAGTCGTTCCCCTCATTGAGTTTCTGACCAATACGGAATGGACCCCGCTCTTTACGATCAAACATTTTGGCATTCTACCTTTGCTCAATGGCACGCTCCTTGTGGCGTGCGGCGCAATGTTGATTGCTCTGCCGGTGGGCTTGCTCTCAGCGATCTATCTGAGCGAATACGCACCCGATCGGGTGCGGCGCACCCTCAAACCGATTCTAGAAATTCTCGCCGGCATTCCCACCGTGGTGTATGGTTATTTCGCGCTACTCTTCATCACGCCAGTTTTGCAAAGTATCATTCCCATCACCGAAGTGTTCAACGCCGCCAGTGCGAGCATCGCGATTGGCATTATGATCATTCCGCTCGTCTCGTCGTTGAGCGAAGATGCAATGACCGCCGTACCACGGTCCTTGCGTGAAGCCGGTTATGCGATGGGGGCAACCAAGTTCGAAGTGGCGACCCAGATCGTTGTGCCGGCGGCGCTGTCGGGCATTATCGCCGCCTCGATTCTGGCTGTTTCGCGTGCCATTGGCGAGACGATGATTGTCGCGATTGCGGCTGGGCAACAACCGGTGGTGACGCTCAATCCGTTTCAATCCATCGAAACGATGACGGCGTACATTGTGCAAGTGAGTTTAGGCGATACGCCGCAAACGAGTTTTGAATTCAAAACGATTTTCGCCGTCGGGATGACGTTGTTCGTCATCACGTTTATCCTCAATCTCATCAGTAACTGGGTGATGCGCCGCTTTCGGGAGGAGTACCAATGAACGAGTCATTGAATCTTGTGTCGCGCAAACGCTGGGGCACACTCTTCTGGATAGTGAGCCTTGCGTCAACGTTGGTGGGCATCATCGCGTTGATCGTTTTACTCGCTGATATATTTAGCGACGGATTCGCGCGGCTCCGTTGGGACTTTATCACCAGTTTCCCCTCGCGCCGCGCTGAAGAAGCCGGTATTCTCTCAGCACTCGTCGGCACGCTGTGGGTTATTTCGCTCACCGCGCTATTCGCGTTTCCCATTGGTGTTGGCGCGGCAATCTATCTGGAAGAGTATGCGCCCAAGAATCGGCTGACGCAACTCATCGAAATCAACATTGCCAATCTTGCCGGTGTGCCATCGGTGATTTATGGTTTGCTGGGCTTGGGCGTGTTCGTGCGATGGATGATGCTGGGTCGCAGTGTGCTGGCGGGCGCGCTCACCCTTGCCTTGTTAGTGTTACCCATCGTCATCATTTCATCGCGCGAGGCATTGCGCGCGGTACCGCCATCGTTGCGTCAAGCTGCGTACGCGCTCGGCGCGACCAAGTGGCAAACGACTTGGTCCCAAGTGTTGCCGGTGGCGTTTCCCAGCATTCTCACCGGCACCATCCTCGCGCTCTCCCGTGCGATGGGCGAGTCCGCGCCGCTCATCACGATTGGCGCGTTGACCTACATCGCTTTTTTGCCGGAATTCTCGTTCGAAGGATTATTCTCCGGCTTTACTGTTCTGCCGATTCAAATCTTTAACTGGGTCTCGCGTCCACAAAAAGCGTTTCACGCCAATGCGGCGGCGGGCATTATTGTTTTACTCGTTGTCTTACTCTCGATGAACGCACTTGCCATCTGGCTGCGCAATAAATATCAACAGAAAGCGAATTGGTAAAATGATGAATCAAGCATTCCTTGCCGGTGAATCCGTCATTCTCGAAATGCGGCAATTGAGTGTATACTATGGTCCGGCGCAAGCCATTCGCGATGTCAATTTGAAAATTCCACGCCATCGCGTAACGGCAATCATTGGACCTTCTGGGTGTGGCAAAAGTACCTTGTTGCGTTGTTTTAATCGGATGAACGAACTGATTCCTGGGGTTCGCATCACGGGGCAACTACTGTTCAACGGTCAAGACCTCTATGCACCGACGATTGATCCGGTCGAAGTGCGTCGCCGAATTGGCATGGTCTTTCAAAAACCCAATCCGTTTCCCAAATCGGTGTACGAAAACGTAGCGTGGGGGGCGCGCATCAATGGTTTTCGTGGGAATCTGGATGAACTCGTCGAGCAATGTTTGCGGCTCGCGGCATTGTGGGATGAGGTTAAGGACAAGTTGCATCAAAGTGGGCTGGCTTTGTCCGGTGGACAACAACAGCGTTTGTGTATCGCACGTGCACTCGCCGTGAGACCCGAAGTGATCTTGATGGACGAACCGTGCTCCGCGCTCGATCCGATTGCGACACTCAAGATCGAAGAGTTGATGCGCGAGTTGGCGAAACAGTACACGATCATCATTGTAACGCACAATATGCAACAAGCCGCGCGCGCGTCAGACTATACGGCGTTTATGAGTTGGGAAATGACTGCGGCTCTGGCGTTTGAAGGTTCAACCAGCGTGCCGAGTGCCATTGATGTGGACGTGAGCAAAGCGCGGGTAGGGCGCATCATTGAATTTGGCGCGACTCGAGATATTTTCACACGCCCGCAAGAAAAAGAGACTGAGAATTATATCACCGGACGTTTCGGTTAGGAGGTGCAGATGCCACGCGAAACCTTCTTCCACAGTTTGGAAGAGCTCAAGGCACAATTGCTGGAACTGGGCAGCCGTGCCAATCGCACGATTGCGGATGGTGTTACGGCACTCAAAACGCGGGACCGCCTGTTGGCACAGGCGTTGATTCAGGGCGATGCCGAACTGAATCGCCTTCGCTACGAAATCGAAGAGAACTGCTATCGGATGATCGCGACGCAACAACCGATGGCAAGCGACTTGCGCGAAATCATTTCGATCTTGCTCGTCGCGATTGAACTCGAGCGGATTGCTGATCATTCCAAGAACCTGGGTGAGATTGTGATCTTTATGGGCGATGAGCCGCTCCTGAAACCCTTGATTGACATTCCGCGTATGGCGGACCTGTGTCAAGAACTGTTGACCCAAGCCCTGGATGCCTTTGCGCGCAATGATGCTGAACTCGCCCGTGCCATTTGTAATCGCGATGACGAGATTGATAATTTGTACAAGCAAGTGTTCCGCGAATTGCTGACCTATGTGATGGAAGATACCCGCACTGTCACCCGCGCGCTCAATCTGCTGTTTGCCGCGCATAACTTGGAACGGATTGGCGACCGCGTCACGAACATTGGAGAGCGCGTGATCTATGCGGCGACCGGACGTCTGGAGGAGTTAAATGTGGAACCAACCTCGAGAGGCAAGTGAAATAGACCCTCAAATATCTCCTGCGAGGCGCAAACGCATTGCGCTCGTGGCACACGACAATAAAAAACGCGATTTGCTTGAGTGGGCAAAATTCAATCACGACTTGCTTGCGCAACACGAATTGTACGCCACCGGTCTGACCGGCACATTGCTGGAAGAGCAAGTGGGACTCTCGGTAACCAAACTGCAAAGCGGTCCGCTGGGGGGTGATCAACAAATTGGCGCCAAGATCGCGGAAGGGCAGATTGATTTTTTGATTTTCTTCTGGGATCCGCTTGAGCCGCAACCACACGACCCGGATGTCAAAGCCCTATTGCGCATCGCCGTGGTGTGGAATATTCCGGTCGCGTGCAATCGTGCGACGGCTGACTTTATCATCTCGTCGCCGCTGATGGCTCAACCGTACGAACGGATCCTGCCCGATTACACCGCACATCGTGATCGCAAGCTTCCAGAATGATCCGTGTCCTTTTTCTGTGCGTCCATAATGCCGCGCGCTCGCCGAAGGGCTGTTGCGCGCGATGGCGGGCGACCGCATCCAAGTCTGCAGCGCGGGGAGTGAGCCATCGTTCATCCGCAGACCCATGTGGGTAACCAATGATGCCCGTGTTGGGGAGGCGGGATTGGAACCAAGCCCATGACTAAACTCTTGCTTGTCGAAGACGATCAAACCTTGCGCGACACGCTCACATTCAATTTGAAACGCGAAGGTTATACGGTCATCGAAGCCAGTGACGGAGTTGTCGCGCTTGATCTGGCGCGTGAGCATCACCCCGATCTGATCCTCCTTGACATTATGCTCCCGGGATTGGATGGGTTGACAGTCTGCCGGACGTTGCGCCACGAAATGACTGTGCCGATTGTGTTGTTGACCGCGCGCAGCGGTGAGGTGGATCGCATTGTAGGGTTGGACAGCGGTGCAGATGATTACATCGTCAAGCCGTTTTCCGTTGGCGAGTTGCTGGCACGCTTGCGCGCCGTTTTGCGACGCGGTCGTCCAGAGCCCGTGATGAGACTCGAATCAGGCGATTTGATTCTCGATCTGGTCGGTCATCGGGCGTGGCGGGCGAATCAGCTCTTGAACCTCTCGCCCAAGGAATTTGATTTGTTGGCTGAACTGATGCGGCACAAGGGCGCGGTGCTCACGCGTGATTTGTTACTCCAGCGCGTTTGGGGGTTTGATTTTGCTGGCGATACGCGCACCGTGGATGTGCATATTCGTTGGTTGCGCGAAAAGATCGAAGAGGATCCGGCAAGCCCTAAACGCATCGAAACGGTGCGCGGGTTGGGTTACCGCTTTGAGGGTTGATGGAAACACTCGCGGGTCTGGCGACGATTCTAATTTTGGCGGTCAGCGTATGGTTCCTGAAACGGCGCGGTGATGTTGCACTGCACCATCTTGATCGGGTGCGGCGTGAACATGCTGAAGCACAACGAACATTACACGACTTGCAAACGGTTGTCCAGAACATTGACGAATCTGTTTTCTTGCTCGATCGAGACGAGCGAATTGTTTTTCTGAACCGCGCCGCTGAGACTCTCTTTAGTGCGCCAGTGAATAGTGGTCAATCGTTTAGCCCTATCGCATGGCAACTGCAAATCCAACCCTTGATTGATGAAATCCTCTCCCATCGCGCCGAATCGCTTGCGCAGACGGTTGTCAAAGATGATCGCGCGTTTCAAGTGAATGTCCGCGCGGGTCCGCCGCAAACAACATGTGCCGCAATGATCCTGGTGAGCGAGGTTACTGAGCTTCAGCGCCTCGGAAGAGTCCGGCGCGATTTTGTTGCCAACATCTCGCATGAATTGCGGACACCCGTAACTACCCTGCGTTTACTCGCCGATACGTTATCTCGCGAAATTGATCCCCATTCGCCAGCAAATGAATGGATCGCCAAACTACAGGGACAGATTGATGCACTGCATCAACTCACCAATGAATTGATGGACCTTGCGCTGATCGAATCGGGGCAGATGCCGATTAAACTGGTTGACCTTGCCGTAACTGATTTGATCACCCAAGTGGTTGAACTATTTCGTGCGCAGGCAGAACGTAAGGGAATCGTCATCCAGATGGATGTAACGTCCGACTTGCATGTGCTTGCCGATCCGGTGGGGGCGCAACGGGTTCTGGGAAATCTCTTGCACAATGCCATCAAGTTTACTTCCACGCAAGGGCAGGTCATTGTGCGTGCGCGTCTTGTGGCAGACAATATTGAATTTCAAGTCATTGATAACGGGATCGGCATTCCGGCGCGCGACTTGCCACGCATCTTTGAACGCTTTTATCGTGTGGAACGCGCACGGATGCCTGATGAGGGACGCGGGACGGGCTTGGGACTGGCAATCGCCAAACACATCGTCGAAGGACATGGGGGGCGCATTTGGGCAGAAAGCATCGAAGGCAGAGGTTCGACCTTCTACTTTACCTTGCCCACCGGTATGGCAAGGCAACCAAAATGACTCGCAAGTGGCCAAAAACCTTCCGGATTGGCTGGAAGGTTTTTTATTTGATGCATACAAAATTGCGCCAAGTGCGTATAGATAAGCAGAAGTACAAACTTGATTCTCTGAAGGAGGAGAAAAATGAAACGTGTCCGTTTCATCGCGATGATGATGGTCGCGTTAATTGTTCTTGCGGCGTGTGCGCCGGCACCCACGCCTACCCCGCTTCCAACTCCCGTTCCACTGACGGCGACGCCGGTGCCGCCCACTGCAACCACGGTTCCACCGACAGCCACTCCCGCACCGCCCACGGCGACGGCGATCCCACCAACTGCCGCGCCAACGCCAGTAGCAAGCATTACGATTAATTTGGGTCCCGGCCGGGATGGTGATCAATCTGGCACCGCCACGCTAACCGCCAGAGGTGACAAGACCGAAGTTGTACTGAACATCAAACCCGGTGCGGCAGGCGTAGCCCAACCGGCACACATTCATGTCGGCACCTGCCCGGTTCCCGGTGCTGTCACGTTTCCACTAGCGAACGTGGTTGACGGCAAATCTACGACCATCGTAGAGGTAGCGCTGACGGATCTGCTCAAGGACAACTATGCAATCAACGTACATCTTTCTGCTGCCGAAGCCGCCACGTACGTTGCGTGTGGAGACCTCAAGGTAACTGCAAGCGCGCCAGCATCAACTACCGCCCCATCCGCCTCGTCCGGCAAAGAAGATACCGGCTATGGCAAGTAACTCTATCCGCTGATTCGTTACTAGTGCAACAACATGAAATAGTTGCATACCAGACCGATGGAAAAATGGTTACCAAGATGGCAAAGTTTCCACTACGCACTTTCATGTTGGTGCACTACTAGCAAATCCCACGAGTTTTGCTCGTGGGATGGATTTTGCTCACACACCCTTTGATCGCTTGGGGCTGAACGGCTATTGTTTCACCTCAACGACATCGCCAATTTTGATTTCGCCGCCTTGCACCACGCGCGCCAACATCCCGCGTTGCCCCATCATCTTTTCGCGCAAGCCGGGACGAATCTCGTCAATGAATTCGCACGGCGTACACGGCAGCGTGATTTCAAAGATGGCATTGCCAACGCGCAAGGGTGTACCACGCTCCAACGATTTCAAATCAATCCCGCGCGTGGTGATGTTTTCACGAATGCGCCCGGGCGGCAAGCCAAATTCGCTCAGCGTCTCCTCGTCCATCAAAAGGACTTGGCGTTTGCTCTCTGGACGCGCGTGCCAATCGCCCTCTAGTCCCACGCCGGTGATCGCCGTAACTGATTGCCGGGCTTGCATTGGCACGCCTTTGCCCGACGCAATGAATAAACCGACAATTGTTCCGCTCATTGGTTCCTCTCCCCCAGTTTTATCCGCGTGATCGGCGGATCATTTCACGCCCACGTACACCGCCATTGTTCCCAGCATCAGCCAACGAAAATACGCCTCGCGGAAACCCACCGCGCGCATCAGTGCGACGACTTGCTCAGGCGGGTAAAAATTGTGCACCGATTGCGGTAAATAGCGATATGCCTCCGGTTGACCACTCAACCAGCCGCCGATGCGTGGCATCACGTGATCGAAATAAATCGCAAAGATATTTTTCCAAATCGGGAGGCGGGGCGATGTGATTTCCAAACTCACCGCGCGTCCGCCCGGTTTCAGCACGCGGTGCATTTCGGCAAAGGCGGCGCGTACATCGGCAACATTGCGCAAAACGAAACCATTCACCGTACAATCGAACGTGTGGTCTAACAAAGGCAGATCCAGAATATCACCCTGCACAAAGGTAACGCGGTCGCGATATTTGGCTTGTCCCAGCCGCATCATCTCCATCGCAAAGTCAATCCCGATGACACGGCACGTTGGTTCGATCTCTTGCACGGCGGCGGCAAAATCGCCGGTGCCGGTCGCTAAATCGAGCGCGAGTCCCCGGCGCGGCGGTTGTGCCAAGCGCGCCGCCAGACGACGCATCGCTTGATGTTGTCCCAGCGTCATGACGGTGTTCATCACATCGTACCGATGTGCAATCGCGTTGAACATTCTTTGGACGTACGTGGCTTTGGTAGAGCCGGTGAGTTGGGTCATCTCATTTCCTAGACAGAAGACACATCGTCGTCATTTGACAAACAAATACGGACACAACTTGTGTTCAAGAAAATCCACGACGAAATAGAGGACAAGTCCCAAGAGACTCATCGCTACCACGCCGGCGTACATCTCCGGATAGGCAATGCGCTGAAACGTATCCACAATGACGTAATAGCCCAAGCCGGCATTCGTCGCAAACGATTCGGTGAAGAAGAGGACGGCAATCGCGGTGCCGATGCTCAATCGTACCGAAGTCAGTACGGCAGGCAAGGTGGCGGGCAAATAGACAAACCGCAGCAGCGCGCGCCGGCCCGCGCCCAGCGATCGCACCGAGTACAGTAACTCGGGGCGGATGGCTAATGCTTGATCACGCACCACGACGAGGATTTGGAAAAAGAGGATCAGAAAAATGACGGCAATCTTGGAAAGGTCACCGATGCCGAGAAAGAGCAGGATGATGGGCAGTAAAACAATTTTGGGAACGGGATAGATCAGATAGATCAGGGGGGCGAAAAAACGATTGACGCGGGGATATTGTCCCAACACCAAGCCCGCCGGCGTTGCCAACGCTACCGACAACGCAATGCTCGCAATGACGCGCCATGCACTGACGATAAAATGCCAACCCAAGCCACGCGGCATTTGGACGATGAAGGCGGCAAGCACCGTCGTCGGCGCCGGCAGAATATCGCGATTCAAGATCAAGGCGATGATTTGCCAAACGATCAACAAAGCAAGGGTTGCCAGCAATATATCACGCTTGTTCATCGGAGCATCTCGCGGAGCAGACGCGTTTGGGTGGCAAAAGCCGGCTCACCGCGATACTCGGCGCGACCCGCGCCGGGATTTTCAATCACTTGCGGCGAACGATGGGGCGGGACACCCAGGACCAGAATTTTCTTTCCCAGAAATACGGCTTCGGTAATGTCGTGCGTAACAAACACGGTTGTGGTTTGCGTTTCGTTTTGTAAATCCAGGGTCAGTTGTTCCAAGGCTTCGCGCGTAGGAGCATCCAAGGCGGAGAAAGGTTCATCCATCAGCAATACATCCGGTTCTAGCACCAACGTCCGGGCAATCGCCACGCGTTGACGTTGTCCGCCGGAAAGTTGCGCGGGAAATTTCTTGCTCAGGTGGGCAAGGTTGAAGCGTTCCAACCAAAACTCGACGGAGACTGGTGGACGGAGAGCGCGGGTTTCACTTTCGTCTTGTCGGTAAAACTTGCGAATCCGTAAACCGAGTTCAATGTTCTCGCGTACGGTTGCCCAGGGGAGCAAGCCATAGTCTTGCAACACCAAACCGGTTTTCCCGCGCTTTTTTTTGCGCGGGACGCGCTCATGATTGACCGTAATCACGCCGGCATTTGGCTGGCGCACACCGACAATGAGATGCAACAAGGTGGATTTGCCGCCGCCGGACGCGCCAATGACTGACCAAAACTCGCCCGGCGCGACCTGCCACGAAAAATCCTCAAAGAGCGGCGCGGTTTGGTTCGGATAGGTGAAAGTGAGATGCTGAATATCAATCACGTTGCGTAGTCAAGCGTCGGAGGTCCGGGATCAGAGATGGTCCTCTGATCCCGGCCGAGAGTTTCTTTTACTTGAAATCGGTACTAATCGCTGTTTCGTACGGAATCGGTGTGTTGATCAGTTTCTTGTCCAGCGCCCATTTGACCACATCGTCCCACTGCGCGCGGGTCGTGATCGAAGGATCGGCAAAGGGTGGGAACTGGTACTTGTCTTTGAGTGGATCGGGTACGCGGCTTGTTTCGATCAAGATATTGCGAAACTTGTCCGGCGTCGCGCGAATATCGGCGATGGCTTGATCGTACGCGATCAAAAATTTCTTGACATCACCCGGGCGTTTTTCAACGATCTCGGTGCGGAAGATCAAAACACTTTGGCTGTACTCTGGAGCTTTGCTGTCATCGAGGAGGACGCGCGCACCTTGCAAGACCGCCAGTGAGGTGAAGGGTTCGGGCAAGGTGGCGGCGGGCACTTGGTTTTGTTGCATGACTTGCAAGCGGGTGGGAATGACCGGAATGTTCGTGGTCTTGATGTCGGCGGCGGTGAATCCTTCTTTTTCGAGCAGGCGTTGCGTAACATATTCAATGACGCTGTTTTGCGAGATGGCAATCTCTTTCCCTTTCAAATCCTGCACCGTTTTCAAGGGACTGTCCTTCGCCACCAGAATCGAAAAGAGCGGCGAGTCTGCGCGTGCTTGACGCACAATGCGCACCACTTTGAGCGTAGGTTTCGTAGCGTTGAAAGTGACAGCCGTCATAAGATCTGCCATTTCACCATCGGTTTGTTGCGTTGCCATCAATTGATCGCGTTCAGCGGCGCTAGACACCGGCACTAGTTCAACGTTCAATCCTTGGGCTTGGAAATAACCTTGGGCTTGTGCCACATAAAAGGGCACCACGTCAGTGGTGGGCAGCATCGCCATACGAAACGCGCCAGCCGTCGGTTTCGGTAAACTGGATGATACGCTCGATGATGGGCTGGGTGTAGAGACCGGGACGGCCGTTGGCGCACACGCGGCGAGCAGTACCGCAAAGAAAATCAGAACGGTGATTTTCAAACGAGACATTGTTGTACGTTCCTCCGATTTGCATGTCTTGAAAAATCGGCGCGCATTATAGTCTCATCCGGATGATTTGGCAAATCTATAGATGGAGTTATAATCGGGCTATGTTGATTGACGCTCACACGCATATTTTCTCACCCGAGGTGATCACACAGCGCGAACGTTACGCCGAGCGCGATGCGTTCTTTGGTTTTCTGTACAGCGGCGCCGTTGCCCGAATGATTGGCGCAGACGAATTGATTGCGGCGATGGATCGCGCGGGGATTGATCAAGCGATTGTAACCGGCTGGTGTTGGCAGAATCACACCGATTGCGTGGAACAAAATTCGTGGACGATGGAGGTCGTGCGGAAATATCCGGCGCGTTTGCGCGCGCTCGCGGCGATTCAACCGAATGCCGGCGCCGAGGCGTTGCGCGAACTTGAACGATGCGTCGCCGGGGGAATGGTGGGCGTGGGTGAATTGAATGCCGATGGGCAAGGATTTCGTTTGGACGATGCCAACTTTCGTGCGTTGGCGCACTGCGCCGCCGAATTGAATGTGGCGATGCTCTTGCACACGAACGAGCCGGTGGGACACGCTTACCCGGGCAAAGGGCGCTTGCCGCTTGGCGATGTGTATGATCTGGCTAAAGCCGTGCCACAACTTCGACTGGTGTTGGCGCACTGGGGCGGCGGCTTTCCGTTTTATGAATTGATGCGCGAGGTGCGTAAGGTTGCCCAAAATATTTATTACGATTCTGCCGCGTCGCCGCTATTGTACTCATCGAAAATTTTTCGCACGGTCATTGACATTGTCGGTAGTGAAAAGGTTTTGTTTGGAAGCGATTTTCCGTTGATCTTGTATCCTAGGCGTCAAACCGAGCCAGACTATGCACCTTTTCTGGCTGAGATTCGCGGGCTGGGATTGTCCCCCGAAGAATGGGATAACGTGATGGGCAAGAACACCCAACGAGTTTTTAGATTGAACAAGACCTGACACAGTGTCAGGTCTTGTTGGTGGTGGTTGGTTATTCAAAATCGTTATCGCTGTCGCGTAAGCGAGGCAACGCCGAGTCTTTGGGAGAAAGAAGCGGGTGCGCAAGGGGCCATTCAATCGCCAAATCCGGATCGTTCCAAATGATGCCGCGATCAAGTTCAGGGGCGTACTCGGCGGTAACTTTGTAGATCACGTCTGCCGCATCGCTCAACACGCACAAGCCGTGCGCAAAACCCGGCGGAATGTAGAGCAGCTGGTTTTCATCCGCCGAGAGGGTGATGCCGATCCACTTGCAAAACGTGGGCGAACGTTTGCGAATATCCACCGCGACATCAAAAATTTCACCATACACCACGCGAACGAGTTTTCCTTGCGCGCGCGGATTCTTTTGATAATGCAAACCGCGCAGAACGCCCCGCGTCGAACGGGAGTGATTGTCTTGCACAAACGGCAAGCCAATGCCATTGGCGGCAAACTCGGAGAATTTGTAGGTTTCGCGGAAAAAGCCGCGCTCGTCGCGCAAGTTTGGTGCTTCGATCAAGATCACATCGGGAATGGCAAGGCGTCTGAATTGAAAAGGCATAAATCCTCAAGGATAAAATTGTTATGGCGAGAATATACCATTGAACCCCGGTCTTGGCAAGATAGAGATGAGCCGCCGACTCGTCTCTACTTCAGTCGCCCGATCTAACGTGGCAACAGCCCTGGGTATGATGGGAGGGGCGTTGACAAATCACGCAGATTGGATGATACTTGATGCGCCTTCGTCTCACGAGGGGATGAGGGTGCGCTCTATTTTTCCAAGAAAGGAATTTTACAATGCCAGTAACTAGACAAGAAGTGCTCGATTATCATCGGCTGGGACGTCCCGGCAAGATTCAAGTGGTGCCCACCAAGCCGGCACTCACTCAGCGCGATCTCACACTTGCCTATTCGCCCGGCGTTGCCGAAGCCACGCTTGAGGTGGAACGGGATCCGGAAACCGCGTACGAATTGACCGCCAAAGGCAATTTGGTCGCCGTTGTCTCGAACGGTACGGCGATCCTAGGATTGGGCGATCGCGGCGCATTGGCGAGCAAACCGGTGATGGAAGGCAAGGGACTCTTGTTCAAACGTTTTGCCGATATTGACGTGTTTGACATCGAAATCAATTGTCGCACGCCGGAAGAAATTATCCGCGTGGTTCAAGCCCTGGAGCCAACGTTTGGCGGCATCAATCTCGAAGACATCAAAGCGCCGGATTGTTTCATCGTCGAAGAGACGCTTAAAAAGACAATGAACATCCCGGTCTTTCACGATGATCAACACGGTACGGCAATCATTTCTGGCGCGGGCTTGCTCAATGCGCTCGAAATTACCGGCAAGCGCATTGATCAGATTCGCGTGGTGATTTCGGGGGCAGGGGCTAGCGGCATTGCGTGCGGTGAGTTTTGGATTTTGCTCGGCGTCAAACGCGAAAACATTATTATGCTCGACACCAAAGGGGTGATTTACAAAGGTCGCACCGACGGCATGAATCCGTACAAAGAACGCTTTGCGGTGGAAACCAAAGCGCGCACGCTTGCCGATGCGGTCAAAGACGCCGATGTGTTTTTGGGTTTATCTACCAAAGATGTGTTGACGCCAGAGATGGTCAAGACGATGGCAAAAGCACCGCTAATTTTTGCGCTTGCCAATCCGGATCCGGAAATTCGGTACGATTTGGCGAAACAAGCGCGCCCGGATGCCATTGTGGGGACGGGTCGCAGTGATTATCCGAATCAAATCAATAACGTCCTGGGATTTCCGTTCATCTTTCGCGGTGCGCTGGATGTACGCGCCAAAGCCATCAATGAAGAGATGAAAGTTGCCGCTGCCAAAGCGCTTGCCGCGCTCGCCAAAGAAGATGTGCCCGATTCAGTGCTCAAAGCGTATGGGCTCGATTCGCTGCGCTTTGGTCCCGAGTACATTGTCCCCAAGCCGGTGGATCCACGCGTGTTGTTGTGGGAAGCCCCCGCCGTTGCGCGCGCAGCAATCGAATCCGGGGTAGCACGCAAAACCCTAGACATTGCCAAATATCGAGAACAACTGGAAGCGCGGCTGGGCAAAGGACGCGAAGTGATGCGTACTATTTTCAACAAAGCCAAAGCCAATCCCAAGCGCATCGCCTTTGGAGAGGGCGAAGAACCCAAGATTATTCGGGCGGCGTATCAGGTGCAAGAAGAAGGCATTGGTAAGCCAATCTTGTTGGGCAACCGTGCCACCATCGAGCAAAAGATCAAAGAACTGGGGCTGGATTTCCAACCACAAATTATTTCGCTCGTGCGCGGCTCAGACTCGCCCGAGATGCAAAAATATATCGCCGCGTACCATAAACTGCGTGAACGCAAGGGAATTACGCGCGGAATGGCCGAGCGGATGATGTCGCGTCGCAACCATTATGGTCCAATGATGGTACAGATGGGCGATGCGGATGCCTTCGTCAGCGGTCTCACGTTCAACTATCCGGATGTGATTCGTCCCGCCTTGCAAATTGTGCACACACGCCCGGGTGTGAAAAAAGCCGCTGGAATGTACATTGTCATCACGCGCGATCAACGGGTCTTTTTTTTCACCGATGCCACCGTCAACATTGATCCCAGTACAGAGGATTTAGCCGAGATGGCGATCCTCGCTTCCGATGCCGCACGCAATTTCGATATCGAACCGCGTGTGGCGATGCTCTCGTTCTCGAACTTTGGGAGTACGCCGCATCCGCTTTCAGAAAAGGTACGTGCGGCGGTTGAGATAGTGCGCGCCAAGCGCCCCGACTTGCCCATTGATGGCGAGATGCAAGCCGATACGGCGGTAGTGTCGGAGATTTTGGCAGAGCGCTATCCCTTTGCGCGTGTGCGTAATCCCAATGTGCTGGTGTTTCCCTCGCTCGAATCAGCGAACATTGCGTACAAACTCTTGCGGCACCTGGGCGATGCCGAACTCATTGGTCCCATTCTGTTGGGCATGGGCAAACCGATTCATGTTTTGCAACAAGGTGACGAGGTCAAAGATATCGTGAATATGGCGGCGATTGCGGTGGTGGACGCACAGGGGCAATAAAATTTAGCGGGGCGAGTCTTGGACTCGCCCCACTACGTAAGCCGCGATTTACGCTTTGGTAATATTCTTCAACTGCTCGACCGTCGCGCGGGTGTTTTCTTCCAAATCAATGAGCAGATAAATCATCTCGCCAAACGAGTAGAACACCAGAAAGTAAAGCACGGCAAAGAAAATTGCGCCGACGCTGGTGACTAGTCCTGCCGCCAGTCCGCCCATCAACAGCGCCGGGGCGGTGCGACTGCTGGTGGCGGTCAAACCGGGCAAGAGTCCCACCACTAGACTGACACAACCACCCAGCACGCCCAACACGAGCACGATCCAAGCAATGATTTTGTTGATCGTTGCGATGATGCGCAACACGCCGTACTTTTTCTGCATCTCTGCCTCCTTGAAGAGTAAACCCGAAAGGTTTTCCTCTCGGGTTTGAAATTCTACAATCCTAGGTACGCTTTTTTGATACTCTCCATCTCGCGGACTTGTTTGGCTTCGCCTTGGGTTTCCACGTGCCCGCGATTTAGCACATAGGCATAGTCGCTCACCGCGAGTGCCATTTGCACGTTCTGCTCCACCAGCAACATGGTCAAACCCTCTTTGCGAAGTTTGACGAGCACCTCGAACAAGTTGATGACAAGCAAGGGCGAGAGACCCAGCGACAGTTCGTCGAACATCAACACTTTGGGTTTCGACATCAAGCCGCGTGCAATGGCGACCATTTGCTGCTCGCCGCCAGACAGCGTGCCGGCAATTTGATTTTGCCGCTCTTTCAAACGGGGTAACAGCGTGTACACCCAGTCGAGCGTTTGTTTGAACTCGGCGCGTGCGGCTTTGGGCGTGGCACCCATTTCCAAATTTTCCAGCACGGTCATATCGGTAAAGAGTTGCCGCGCTTCTGGCACCAGCACCAATCCCATTTCCGCTTTTTCGTGCGGCGATAGATGGGTGATGTCTCTCCCCTCGAAAACGATCTTGCCTTTCCACGGTTTGACCAAGCCGGTGATCGAGCGTAGCAAGGTGGTCTTGCCGCTTCCATTCGAACCGACCATTGTGGTGAGTTTGCCCGGTTGCAATTCCAGCGAAAGCCCCCACAGAATTTGGACTTCGCCATAACCGGATTCAATCTCTTGGATTTGTAAGATGCTCATGCCGATCCCTCCAAGAAACGTTGCGCGACCTTGGGATCGCCCAAGTATGCCTCGATTACTTTGGGATGATTCGAGACTTGAGCAGGCGTGCCTTCCGCGATTTGCGCGCCATAGTCCAACACAAACACTCGGTCGGACAAGTTCATCACCGCGTGCATCAAGTGTTCGATCATGATAATCGTAACACCTTGGTCCCGAATCTTGCGCACAACGCTGAGCATATCGGCGATTTCTTGCGGATTGAGACCGGCAAGTACTTCATCGAGCAAGAGGAGAATGGGGCGCGCGGCAAGGGCGCGTGCCATTTCCAATCGCCTTTTCTGCGCCACATTAAGTTTGCCGGCGAGCATATCGCGACGCTCCGCCAGCCCCACAAAATCGAGTACTTCATCCGCGACCCTCTCCGCTTTTTCCAACGATAAATTTTCGCGTCCAAAGCACGCACCGACGGTTACATTTTCATGCACGGTTAATTCAGCAAGAGGACGCACCACTTGATAGGTGCGTGCAAGTCCGCGCTTGCTCAATTCGTACGGCGGCAAGCCGGTCACATCCTCGCCGCGAAAAATCACGCGACCTTGGGTAGGTGGATAGACACCATTGATCACGTTGAACAACGTGGTCTTGCCTGCGCCGTTCGGTCCAATGATGCCAAAGATCTCGCCTTGGTTGACCGAAAGAGTAACATTATCCAACGCCAGCAAACCACCAAACCGTTTGCTGACATTTTCGATGGTGAGGATCACCGAGTTGCTTGCTGTCATTCGAGGTACCTCCGAAGGGCCGCCCAGCGCTGGCGCAACCAACCGATACAGCCCGCCGGCACAAAGAGCACAATAACGAGTAACAAGGCGCCGGCAATCACCAGATGAAAGTTACTCAGCGATTCCGCGGTGATGAGAAGGCCGCGCAAACGTTCATAGACGATGGCGCCCACAATCGGTCCCGTCACCGTGCCATAGCCGCCCAGCATCACCATCACCAAGGCTTCGATGGAACGATGCAATTCAAACGCCACGCCCGGTTCAATCAGCCCATTCTTGAAGAAAAAGATGGCACCTGCCACTGCCGGGAAAAACGCCGAGATGGTATAGGTGATCACTTTCATCCGGGCGGGATTGATGCCCAACACTTGCGCTGCATCTTGATCTTCGCGGATCGCCATCAACCCCAAACCAAACTTGGCTTTTTTGATCAGAAAACTCGTGGCAATCGTCAGCAAAGCCAAGCCGATCATTGCATAGTACGCGAATTGCCCGGCGTTCTTGGCGCCGCCATACGCATCGTACACCGCAAAGTTGAAAAACATTCCGATGGATCCCCCAAACGGTTCAAAGTTGGTCACAAACGAACGGAATGCTTCGTTGATGCCAATGGTGGCTAGGGCAAAATAGGCACCGCGCAAACGCAAGACGGGAATGCCGATGAGAAAAGCAATGAGACTAGCGGTGGCTCCCCCGACCAAGGCGGCAGGCACAAAGTGGATTTGGTAATTCTGCATCAGATAAAAAGCAATGTATCCACCGGTGCCAAAGAAGACAATGTGTCCAAAACTTACGTAACCCGTATAACCCATAATGATGTTAATGCTGGATGCCAGAATTGCCAACATCAAGATCAAGAAGAAATCTTCGCGCAGGGAGACATTGTTCAGTGCCACCGGAATCGCCGCCAAGGCAGCCACCACGATGAGCAAAAGCCAGAAGGGGAGGTTGGTCAGCATTTTCATTTTAGCGCGCTCCCAACAAGCCGTTCGGACGAACGAGCAGAATCAGAACAAAGACCACAAACTCGAGCACCGGCACCCAACTGACCGGGATAAAGATGGTGGTGATGCTTTCCAGCAAACCGATGATGATGCCACCTAAAAGTGCGCCGGTGGGATTGCCCAAGCCACCCAACACAACAATCACGAAACTCTTGGTTTCCAAACCACTGCCGGACAAGACGGTGAACGAAAAACGGGTGGCGAGCAAGGCACCAGAAATCATTGCGAGCATTGTGCCTAACCCAAAACTCAACGCAAGCATCCGCGTGGAATTGATGCCCATCAATTCGGCGGCGCTACGATTGTTCGCCACGGCGCGGATAGATTTGCCGGTGCGAGTGCGGTATAGAAAAGTGTACAACGCTGCCGTGACCAGAACGGCAATCACCACCGCGGTGACGGCGGTGCCCAGAATCGTGACCGCCCCCAACTGTAATGACCCCAGACTCACATCCAGTCCGCGCGGACTGGTAGAAAACAGCACGGTCATTGTTCCGGTGATCATCAGGTTCACCGAAAATGTCGCGAGGAGGGTCGTGAGTTCCGGAGCGTCGATCACACGATGGAGGGCGACAAAGTACATCACCATGCCGAATAGCACGCCAAAAACGCTAACCACTGGCAAGGCAAGGTACGGATTGATGCCAAAGGCTTGACTCAGCACCAGGACGGAAAACATGCCGATGACAATCACCGGTCCGTGTCCCAGGTTGATGACTTTCATCACGCCAAAGATCAGGGTCAGTCCCATTGCCATCAGCCCATACACAAACCCCAGCATCAATCCATCAAAGGTAGAAGCGAGCAATGCTTCAATGTTCATTAATACCTCTTAAAAAAAATCAACCCCCCTCCCGCGCCCTTCCCTCTGGGAGGGAAGGGCAGGGACGGGGGGCAACGACTATTTGCGCAGAATCGCGTCTGCCGATTTGGCTTCGAGGGGCCAGATGATGTGGGTAATAAATGCACCCGACGCATCTTTTTGCCACTGCATATAAACCATCTGGTGCGCAACTTGTTTGCCATGCGTCTTGGCTTCGGTGCTGAACTTGACCACACCGTAGAATGTCATCAAGTTCATCTTGTCCAACGCTGCCACGATTTTGGCGGGCTCCACACTATCGGCATCTTCAATCGCTTTTTGCAGGATCAAGCCCTGCGCGTAACCGCCCGCCGAGTGGTACGAGGGATTGGCTTTGTACTTGGCAATATAGGCATCGGTGAACGCCTTGACGCTGGGACCATAGTACGGCAAGCCGGCGGCTTTTGCCGATTCCGCGCTATAGGTGACTTGCGGTTCCCATTGGCTAGGACCAATAATGCCCAAAGCGGCATCGCCAATGTCTTTGAAGGTCGGTTCGGGGGGCGCCACCAGCAAGGCAACAAATTGGACGGGGACTTTCTTTTCGTACAACTGCTTGGCAAAAGTTGTGCCGTCTGCAAAGTGCCCACCACCTAAAATGGCATCTGGACTGGTGGCAACAATCTTGTTGATAAAGGGCGAGAAATCGGTTGTGCCAGTGTCATAGCCCTCGAACACCACGACGTCAAAACCCATGCTCTTGGCGTAGGGTTGCAGAGCGTTGGCGACTGACGTGGAGAACGAGTCCTTTTCGTACACGATGGCGACTTTTTTGGCATTGGGTAAGAATTTCTTCAACGCATCGGCTGCGCCGGTCAAATAGCGGCTAGCGGGCGTGTACAATTGGAACGTGTTCTTGAATCCTTGTTCCATCGTCGCATCATCGGCGGCACCGGCGGTGATCATCACTTTGCCGTTCTGTTCGGAAACGACAGCGGCGGCTTTCACCAAAGTGCTGCTGTACGGGCTGAGCAAGAAATCGGCTTTGTCTTCGTTGATGAGTTTGGTGTACAACGCTTGCACGCGGTCGGTCTTGCTCTCATCGTCGTAGAATTTCATTTCCGGCATATAGACGGTGCCGTCTTTCAACTTGATGCCGCCGGCTTTTTTCACATCATCCAGCCACAGTTGCAGACCTTCGGTCTGTTTTTTCGAGGCAACTTGTTGCGCGCCGGTCTGTGATGCCGTGAAACCAATCAAAAGTTTCTTGGGCTCTTTGGTCGGGACTGCGGTTGGTACTGCAGTGGGTGCAGCAGTGGGCGCAACCGATGAAGCGACCGAACTGCTGGACGATGCGGGCGGCTTGGTGGGTACCGCGGTGGGCGCGGCGGTGGGAGGCACGGGCGTTGGTGCGGGGGTTGGTGTAGCGCATGCGGCGAGAATCAGCACCAGCAACATACTGATCCACATCACGCGAAGCATTCTAGACATTCTCTTCTTCTCCTTTTCCTTAGTTTCGCAACATTGCGATGAATGAGTCGTACGGGTACTTGGTTCAAGCGGGAGGCAACCCC
>DAOUAL010000018.1:0-15994 GCA_034433515.1 Anaerolineae bacterium
TGTTCTCATCACCGGCTCAATTGCCTACGATTACATTATGCAGTTTCCCGGCTTTTTCAAAGACCACATCTTGCCGGAAAAGATCGAAAACATTTCTGTCTCGTTTCTCGTGGACTCGATGAAGAAACAACGCGGCGGCGTGGCAACCAACATTGCGTACAACCTCGCCCTGCTGGGCGAGCGCCCGCGCATTATGGCGACGGTGGGTCAGGATTTTGCCGAGTATCGCCAATGGCTTGAAGAAAACAATGTGGACACGAGTGCGATTGTTGAAATCCCGGGGGATTTTACTGCCTCGTTCTTTGTCAGCACCGATGGCAAGCAAAATCAAATCGCCATGTTTTACACCGGCGCGATGGCGCACGCACACACCTTGTCATTCAAGCAACACGCACGCAACGAGGCAATTGATCTCGTCGTCATTTCGCCCAACGATCCACGCGCGATGGTGAACTATGTTCGCGAGTGCAAAGAGTTGCGCTTGCCGTATCTTTACGATCCGAGTCAACAAATCATTCGCTTGAGCGGTGAAGAACTTGCAGAAGGGGTGCGCGGCTCGGCGATGACGATTGTCAACGAATACGAGTTTGAATTGTTGAAAAACAAAACCGGTTGGACCGATGCTCAAGTCGCCCACCATACCCGAGTCTTGATTGTCACCCTCGGCGAAAAAGGTTCCCAGATTTGTGTCGAGGGCAAATCGTTCAAGGTGCCAAGTGTACCGGCGCGCCGCCAAGCCGATCCGACCGGGGTGGGTGATGCGTACCGCGCCGGCGTCATCAAGGGATATTTGCGCAACTTGCCCTGGGACACGATTGGTAAGTTGGGCAGTTTGGCGGCGACGTATGCGCTGGAAGAGTACGGTACGCAAAATCATCGGTACAATTTGGCGGAATTTCGAACTCGCTTTCAAGAAGCATTTGGCGAGAATCTGATGTTGGATTAATCATGCCGCTTGGCGTTTGGCACACGCTAGGCGACGAAATGCCAATGCCCGGCATTCAAGAATATTTTCTAAGGAGTTGCTCATTCGCCGTGGGCGCCCCAGCAGAGAGATGAAAAATAAGCGAGTGAGCTCGTAGTACGGCGCTTGAGCGCCCGCGCGATGAATCGCGCGACGACAAACCGATTTTCAGAGGAGTGGCTCATTCGCCGTGGGCGCCCCAGCGGTCGGATAAAAATTCTGCCATAGAGTGCAGAACACACCGAGATTTTTTCTCTATGCCCCCTGTGTGCTCTATGGCTATTTTCAGAGGAGGACTTGATGCCACCCGGAATGTTCGATGACAAAACCTTACAATTGGAAATGCCACCCGAAGGCGACCTCAAGGTTTTAGGTGGAGTGCGTGCGTTCTTGATGAGCACTTCGTCCTTTGCTGACTTGATGGACGATTTCTATCTGGTGCTGGGCGAACGCTTTGTGAATGCCCGAATGTATATGGGCGGTCGCCGGGCTGGTTCGCGCACGGCACCCGCGCTGGCTTCGATGTTCAAGGTTGATCAAAGCGACAAAGCCAAACTCGAAAAAATTTTTACCGACCTCGATTGCTCAATCGGCTGGGGCAAGTACGAATTTCACCTGGATTATGCCACCGGCAAAGGATTCGTCCTCGTTCATCACTCGTTCTTGGCAGAAGGAGTCTTGTCTAAATTCACCACCAACGGCAAGATGACGGTGATGCAAGTTCACGATTCATTTCCGCGCTGTCCTTTGCTTGCCGGGTATCTGGCGGGCTTGTGCTCGTTCTTGCTGGGTCACGAGATTGATATGCAAGAAACCGAATGCCTCGTTTTGGGGCATCCCGCGTGTAAATTCGAAATTCTCGATCATCGAATTCATGTAGCACACGATCACTAATTTTTAAGGAGTGGCTCGTTCGCCTTCGGCGCCCTAGCAGAGAGATGAAAATAAGCGAGTGAGCTGGTAGTACGGCGCTTGAGCGCCCGCGCGATGAATCGCACGACGACAAACCTATTTTCAGAGGAGTGGCTCGTTCGCCTTCGGCGCCCCAGCAGAGAGATGAAAATAAGCAAGTGAGCTGGTAGTACGGCGCTTGAGCGCCCGCGCGATGAATCGCGCGACGACAAACCTATTTTCAGAGGAGCAGATAATGACCCAACGTGAGCACGATGTCAAAGACCTATCGCTGGCGGACAGGGGCCGTTTCCGTATCCAGTGGGCAGAGAACGATATGCCGGTGTTGCGGCAAATTCGCGCACGTTTTGAAAAGGAACGTCCGCTCAAGGGGTTGCGCATTGCCGCGTGTTTGCACGTTACCAGCGAGACCGCCAACTTGATGTGGACACTTGGGGCGGGCGGCGCAGAGGTTGTCCTTGCCGCTTCAAATCCACTTTCGACCCAGGACGATGTAGCCGCGTCGCTCGTTGCCCATTTCGAAGTGCCGGTCTTTGCCATCAAAGGAGAAGACCATGCGACATATTATCGGCACTTGCGTGCCGCGCTCGAGGTGGCACCGCACATTACAATGGACGATGGCGCGGATTTGCTTTCGACCTTGCACAAGGAACGTACCGATCTGTTGCCCAACGTCATCGGCGGAACCGAAGAGACCACAACCGGCGTGATTCGTTTGCGCGCGATGGCAAAGGATGGCGCGTTGAAATATCCGGTCATTGCGGTCAACGATGCGCTGACCAAACATTTCTTTGATAATCGGTACGGCACCGGGCAATCCACGATTGATGGGATCATCCGCGCGACCAACATCCTCTTTGCCGGCAAAGTGTTCGTCGTCGGTGGGTACGGTTGGTGTTCGCGCGGCATTGCGATGCGTGGACGCGGTTTGGGCGCACGCGTCATCGTTACCGAAGTGGATCCGCTCAAGGCATTGGAAGCCGTGATGGACGGATTCGAAGTGATGACGATGGCGCAAGCGGCAAAGGTGGGCGATATTTTCGTCACAGCCACCGGCGACAAGAATGTGATTGACGAGCGCCATTTCCCTTATCTCAAAGATGGGGCAATCCTTTGCAATTCGGGACATTTCAACGTCGAGATCAACATCCCGGAACTAGAAAAACTTGCTGTGGAGAAACGGCGTGTCCGCGATTCTGTAGATCAGTACATCTTGCGCGATGGTCGCCGCATCAATTTGCTCGCGGAGGGTCGCTTGGTCAATCTCGCCGCGGCGGAAGGGCATCCATCGAGCGTGATGGATATGTCGTTTGCGAATCAAGCGTTGAGCGTGGAATATTTAGTCAAGCACGGCAAGGAGTTACCTAAGAATGTCTTTCCCGTACCGACTGAGATTGATAAGGAAATTGCGCGGCTCAAACTGGAAGCCATGGGCATTACGATTGACAAACTGACGCCGGAACAAGAAGCGTATCTGGCGAGTTGGGAAGAAGGAACGTAAACCGTAAGCAGTCGCCAGTAGGCAGACTGCAGAAACTGCCTACTGCATACTGACAAAGAGGAGAGTGCGATGACTACTACATTCGTGAGTGCGCCGAAATTGTTGCTCACGTCCGAATCGGTGACAGAAGGACATCCGGACAAAGTGTGCGATCAAATTTCGGATGGCGTGCTGGATGCAATTTACGCGCAAGACCCGTACGGACGCGTGGCGTGCGAAACCGCAGCAAGTGGCGGCTTGATCGCCGTGATGGGCGAAATCACAACGACTGCCTCGTTCAACGCGTACGACATTGTTCAAAAAACCCTAGAGAAAATCGGTTACACCGATTCCAAATACTGGCTGGACTATAAAACGGCGGGCATCATCACTGCAATCAAGAAACAATCGCCGGATATTGCGCAAGGCGTGAACGATGCCTTGGAAGAGCGCGATGGTAGCAGCGATCCGATTGACAAGATCGGTGCAGGCGATCAAGGGATGATGATCGGCTTTGCGTGCAACGAAACGCCAGAATATATGCCACTGACGATTGCGTTAGCGCACGAGTTGGTCAAGCGACTTGCCAAAGTGCGCAAAGAGGGCACGTTGCCGTATCTGGGACCGGATGGCAAATCGCAAGTTACGGTCGAGTATGCGTACGGCAGACCCAAGCGCGTGGATGCCGTCGTCATCTCGACCCAGCATCTGGATAGCGTGTCGCAACAAAAGATTCGCGACGATGTGATTGAACACGTGATCCAGCCAATCATCCCAGCGCAATTCTTGGATGCGCAAACACGTTTTTACGTGAATCCCACTGGGCGTTTTAACATCGGGGGCCCCGTAGGCGATGCCGGGTTGACGGGGCGCAAGATCATCGTGGATACGTACGGTGGCATTGCGCGCCACGGCGGCGGCGCGTTCTCTGGCAAAGACCCGACGAAGGTAGATCGCTCCGGCGCGTATATGGCGCGCTATGTTGCCAAGAATCTCGTTGCCGCCGGCCTCGCCGAGCGGTGCGAAATCCAAGTCGCGTACGCCATCGGCGTCGCGCGCCCTATTTCGATTATGCTGGAAACGTTTGGCACAGAAAAGGTGCCGCACGAGAAAATCGTGGCGTTGGTGAATAAGCATTTCGATCTGCGCCCGGCGGCGATCATTCGCGATTTAAATTTGCGGCGTCCGATCTATCAAGCGACGGCGGCGTATGGTCACTTTGGTCGCCACGATATTGATGCACCGTGGGAAAAGATGGACAAGGCGGAGATTTTGCGGAGTGAAGCGGGGTTGTAAAAACACCCAAGCCTCCTGAACAGCGGTCTCCAATTTGCCAGAACCGGTCATCTGTGCTATAATCACGCCAACTTTGCGAGACGTATAATTTGGAAGGGAGACAGCATGGCGTTAAAGAAGGCAGAAAAGACCGCCATCGTGGAGAAATTCCACGTTCACGCCAACGATACCGGTTCACCGGAAGTCCAAATCGCGCTCTTGACCACCCGCATCAATCAACTGGTTGAGCATCTCAAGGGACACAAGCACGATAACCACTCGCGGCGTGGGTTGCTCAAGATGGTCGGTGAACGACGACGGCATCTCAAATATCTTAGCAAAAAAGATGCCGCCCGATACAAAGAAATCGTCGGCAAACTCGGGTTGCGCAAATAAACGAGGACGAGACGAGTAGATGTGGAGCGCGGCAGACCCATCTACTCGTTTGTTTGTCAATTGCCTCTGCTGCATCACGACGCGAAAAAATTTTGTGGCAAACACGTTAACCATTCGTTTGCCTCAAGAACACCGAAAATGTATTTACGCGCCGTGTTCGGCGGATGCTTGGTGAACAACTCTTTGCCCCATCGGCGAGGGCGGGAATTGGAGAATGTGCCAATTCGAGGCACGCTGGATCGAACTGACCCATTCTCCAGTCCCTGACCTCCGAGGGGCATCACTGGGTTGAATCGTTGCGTAGATCACACCTCCAACGATCCAACCTCCAAACTATTGAACCTTAGGAGGTTTTTTGATGTACGACACGCATTCTTTCTCGATCCCGTTTGGCGATTCCACGCTCACGATCGAGACCGGCAAACTGGCTTGGCAAGCCAACGGTGCGGTTACCGTCCGCCATGGTGACACGGTGATTCTCGCCACGGCGACCGCCGCCGATGAACCGCGCCCCGGCGCGGACTTTTTTCCACTCACCGTAGATTACGAAGAGCGACTCTATGCCGCAGGCAAAATCCCCGGCGGCTTTTTCAAACGCGAAGGCAAACCCGGCGAACAAGCCATCTTGCTTTGCCGCCTCACCGATCGCCCTTTGCGTCCCCTCTTTCCCAAAGGATTCCGCAACGATGTCAACATTGTGGTCACCGCGCTCTCTGCCGATCAAGAACACTATATTGACATCCTTTCGATCATTGGTGCCTCCGCTGCGTTGACCATCAGCGATATTCCTTTCGATGGTCCCGTGGGCGCCGTGCGCGTGGGATACATTGACGGTCAATTCGTTTTCAATCCCACCTCATCGCAAATGGAAAAATCCATCCTCGATTTGCGCTTGGCGGGAACACGCCAAGCCATCATCATGGTGGAAGCCGGCGCCAACCAAGTTACCGAAGAATTGATGCTCGACGCGATGCAACAGGGGCACGCTGCCATGCAAGCCGTGATCGAGTTGCAAGAACAGATGCGCGCCGAAATCGGCAAGCCCAAAAAAGACTTTGCTTTACACATCTTGAGCGATGAACTCAAACAAGCCGTTGCTGAAAAATTGGATGGACGCATCACCGCCACCATCAAAGAAAAAGGGGTCAAGTCCGAACGCAACGAAGCCCTCGACGCACTGAAAAAAGAAATGGTCGAAGCATTCACCGGCACGTACGACCCCCTAGACGTAGCAGAAGCCTTTGACGCCCAAGTCAAAGCAGAACTGCGTGCGATGGTGCTCAACGAAAACCGTCGCGCGGACGGACGCGATCCGGTGACCGTGCGCCCCATCACTTGCGAAGTGGGCTTGCTGCCGCGCGCGCATGGCTCGGGCTTGTTCACGCGTGGCGAAACCCAGGTGTTGACGATTGCAACCCTCGGCATGCCCAGCGAATCCCAAACGATTGACTCGCTTTCGCCGGAAGAAGAAAAACGTTTTATGCATCATTACAACTTTCCGCCGTACTCGGTTGGCGAAGCGCGCTCCTCGCGTGGACCCGGGCGGCGCGAGATTGGGCATGGTGCCCTCGCTGAACGCGCCCTTGCCGAAGTGATCCCGGACGAATCGGAATTTCCGTACACCATTCGGCTTGTGTCCGAAGTTATGTCGTCGAACGGTTCGACTTCGATGGCAAGCGTATGCGGCTCGACCCTCGCGTTGATGGACGCCGGGGTACCGATCAAAGCGCCGGTGGCTGGCGTAGCGATGGGGCTCATCACGGAAGGCGATCGGTATGCCATCCTGACCGACATCATCGGTATGGAAGATTTTCTGGGCGATATGGATTTCAAAGTGGCGGGCACGGCCAGCGGCATTACCGCGTTGCAACTCGATTTGAAATTGCAAGGGATTGCGCCCGATCTTTTGCACAAGGCGATGATCCAAGCGCGTGAAGCCCGCTTACTCATCTTGAGCAAAATGCTTGATGTAATGCCAGAACCGCGACCGCATATTTCGCCCTATGCGCCGCGCATCACGACCCTCAAGATTGATCCGGAAAAGATCGGGGCGGTGATTGGTCCGGGCGGCAAGATGGTTCGCAAATTGCAAGACGAGTTTGGTGTCAAAATTGACATCGAAGAAGATGGCACGGTGTACATCGCCTCGACCGGCGGTGAAGGTGTGCTGCTGGCACAGGATCGCATTCGCAGTATGACCGAGCCGCCCAAGATCGGCAACATTTACACCGGTAAAGTAACGCGCATCGAAGATTATGGTGTGTTTGTGGAACTGGTGCCCGGCACGGATGGCATGGTGCACGTCTCGCAATTGGATACCGAGCCGGTCAAGAATCCACGCGACCTGTTCAAACTCGGCGATGACTTGATGGTGATGGTGATCGGCATTGACGAAGCCGGCAAAATTCGATTGTCACGCCAAGCCGTGTTGGAAGGCTGGACGCCGGAACAAGCGGTGGCACGCGATCGCGGTCCGCGCACTGGCGGCGAGCGGGGGAGTGAACGCGGCGGTCGTACGAGTGCGAGCCAGCGCGGCCGTGAACGAACGAGTCGTGGACGGGAAGGTGAACGCGGACGTGGCGGCTATCGCCCACGCCGATAAAAACCTTCCTGGGTTCACCTATCGCAAAACATTACCCCCAAAGAGACTCAGGTCAATGGACTTGAGTCTCTTTGATACGAGGGTGAGTCAAGCCACTATGAAGATAGATGTTCGGGTTTTTATTGTTGAACGTGATTACTTTGCGCGTCGCGGGCTCAAGTTCTTGATTGCCATTGATCCGCGCGTCCGCTTGACCGGCGAAGTCGAATCCTTCGAGCAACTAGATCCGTCAACCGAAGATTTCCAATCGGCAGATATTTTGCTCATCAATGCCCATCAATTCGATGCGCACGAATCTTTGTTGAAAACTCTTGCTACCCTGCATCACAATTTTCCTCGCAAGAAATTCGTCTTGTTCGATGTACCCCACCTCGAACATCTCGATGCTTCGCTGTTCACGCTGGGAGTGGCGGGCGTGTTGGTCAAGAACGAGATCCGTGATGGCATTGCCAGCGCGTTGGCACGGGTCTATCAAGGTCAAATCGTGATCTCAGAGTCTATTTCCCCATTTACCCATCGCTGGTCTCCTCAGATTAGAACTCAAATCCACGTGATGCCGCCTGGGTTGCGATTTGGAAAACTCAGCAAACGGCTCTACCAAGTTGCTGATCTGTACGCCGGCGGACTAACGCCGCTCCAAATCGCTGACGAACTCAAATTAACCCCGCAAACCGTGCGAACCTACATCAAGCGAATTTACGACATTGTAGGTGCTTCAGACAAGTGGCAGGTTTTTCAACGCTTGACGGCTCGCCAAGATGAGGAGGAATAAAGTCAAAAGCCATTCCTTGTTTCTGGGGACAGTATCGTATCGCTACCGAGATACCAATAAATTTTACTGCCGAGCACGTGGGTGTCCTCATTTTGGGGGTTTACCAATTTGCCAATCTGCCATAATATCTGCGGGTGGGCTTGACAAGTTTGCCCCCTACGTACTTTATAGCCCGGTGTAGTCAGTCATGATGGAACAAAGAAAAGATTATCCCTGGCATACGCTTGCATTAAATCAAGTTCTGCACAACCTTGAAACCGATCCTCATCAAGGTCTCACCTTAGCCACCGCGCAGGAACGTTTAGCGCGATTTGGTCTCAATCAACTCAGTGAAGGCAAAAAAGTAACCGTCCTTGAAATGTTCATCGAACAATTCAAGGATTTCATTGTCCTCACCCTCATTGCCGCCGCGATCATCTCCGGTTTTCTGGGCGAATGGGTGGACGCCACCGCCATCATCGGCATTGTGATTCTCAATGCGATTCTGGGTGTGGTGCAAGAATATCGCGCCGAAAAAGCACTTGCCGCGCTCAAAAAACTGGCTGCCCCCACTGCCCAAGTCATCCGCGACGGAGTGCCCCAAACAATTCCCAGCGCCGAATTGGTCCCCGGCGATCTGATTGTTTTGCGTTCCGGCGATCTGGTCCCGGCAGATGCGCGTCTTGTTGATGCGCATATGCTCCAGGTGGAAGAAGCGATGCTGACCGGCGAATCGGCCGCCGCTGAAAAATCGGCCGCCGATATTGTGGCCCCCGAGGCGGCTCTTGCCGACCGGGTCAATATGGTTTTTGCCGGGACCGTCGTTGCGCGGGGACGTGGACACGCCATAGTAACCTCTACCGGGATGAAGACCCAACTCGGCAAGATTGCTGGGATGGTCGCCTCAATCGAAAAAGAAGAGACGCCCCTGCAAAAGCGCCTCGATCAGGTGGGCAAACAATTGGTCTATGCTGCGCTGGCTGTGGTGGCGATTGTGTTTGTTCTGGGCGTCGTTCGCGGCGATGATCCGGTGGAAATGTTTTTGGTTGCAGTGAGTCTGGCGGTGGCGGCAGTGCCCGAAGGACTGGCAGCGGTCGTCACCATTTCCCTGGCGCTGGGAATGCGGCGGATGGTGCAACGGAATGCGCTGATTCGCAAATTGCCAGCGGTGGAAACGTTGGGCGCGGCAACCTTCATTTGTAGCGACAAGACCGGCACGCTCACCGAAAACGCAATGACCGTGCGCGAATATGTCTTTGCCGATCGCACGGTTACGGTGACCGGCGAAGGATTTTCGTCCGCGGGCAAATTTTATCAGAATGGACAACCGATTGACCCCGCCAAGGATCGTGCGTTGCGATTAGCGTTGACCATTGGCGCGCGTTGCAACACCAGCGAAATTCAACCGATCAGGGATGGGAGTGATTATCGCGTCATTGGCGATCCGACCGAAGGCGCGCTCTTGATCGCAGCGGAAAAAGCCGGGGTGTTGGAATCCATCGAACGCGAATACGATTTTGTTGCTGAATTACCTTTCGATTCCACGCGTAAACGAATGACGGTGATCTGCCGCGCCACCGCCGGTGAGTATCGGGGCAAGCAAATCGCGTTTGTCAAAGGCGCGTTGGGCAGTGTGATGGATTGGTGCAAGTACGTTGACCGAAATGGTACGATCGCAGAGATTGATGATGCCACGCGGCAAAGAATTAGAACGATCAACAGCGAGTTAGCCAATCAAACCCGGCGGTTGCTTGCCTTGGCTTATCGTCCTTATGATGAAACAATGGCACCTTCGATTGAAACTGTTGAACGCGATCTGATCTTTGTGGCACTCGTGGGAATGATTGATCCGCCACGCGCCGAAGCCAGACAAGCCGTCGCCGAAGCCCAAAGCGCGGGGATTCAGGTGGCGATGATCACCGGGGATCACGCTGCCACCGCGCTTGCGGTCGCGCGTGAGGTGGGCATTGTTGCTTCAGATCGCAACGGTGTGCTCACGGGCACCGAATTGGAGCGGATGAGCGATGAGGAACTTAAAGCGCGCGCGCTTAGTACACGCGTCTATGCGCGGGTCTCGCCGGAACATAAACTCCGCATCGTGCAAGCACTCAAAGCCAACAACCAAATTGTGGCGATGACCGGCGATGGCGTGAATGATGCGCCGGCGTTGAAGGAAGCCTCCATCGGCGTGGCGATGGGGATAACTGGTACCGACGTTGCCAAAGAAGCCGCCGATATGGTGTTGCTCGATGATAATTTTGCTTCTATCGTTGCCGCGATCCGCGAAGGGCGTGCGATCTTTGACAACATTCGCAAGTTCATTCATTTTGTCTTGTCGCACAACATCGGCGAAGTACTGGCGATGTTTGTTGCCACGTTGATTGGCTGGCCCCTGCCGTTGTTGCCGATTCAGATTTTGTGGATCAACCTGGTGACCGATAGTTTGCCCGCACTGGCGTTGGGTGTGGAAAAAGCCGAGCCGGGAATTATGGAACGTCCGCCGCGTTCGGTGGATGAGCGCATCCTGCCCAATAGTTTGTTACGCTTGATGTTCTTCCAAGGTTCGATTGTGGGTTTCTCCACGCTGGCGGCGTTTGCGATTGAATACTTTATGGGCACCGGTGATCTAGCACGCGCGCAAGCGGAAGCCTTTGCCGCTTCGATTCTGGCGCAAAACGTGCAGGCGTTCAACGTGCGCAGTAATCGCCTTTCGATTTTCCAGTTAGGACCGCTTAGCAATCCGTATCTGGTTGGCGCGTTTACGCTAGTCGTCGTTACCTTGCTGGGATTGATTTACATTCCACCGTTGCAAAAAATTTTCAAAACGGTGCCGTTGGGATTGAATGATTGGCTCGTGGTCGGTGCACTCGCATTGTTGCCGCTGGTGGTGATGGAAATCTACAAGTTTGTGTTACGAGCGCGAGAGAAGAAATAAGCCAAGGACGAAAGACGAAGGACGGAGGACTAGTGTGCGTGTTCACGTTAAATTCTTTGCCATCTTCCGCGAGATGCTTGGTGTCAAAAGCGAGCACAAAGAGATTGCCGATGGAATGACCATCGAGCAATTGTGGAAGGAATACTCGGCGCGGCATCCGCGCGCGGCAAGTATGCGTGCGGCGTACGCGGTGAATCAAAAACTCGTCTCACCGGATTACGTGTTGCACGATGGCGACGAAGTGGGGTTTCTGCCACCGGTGAGCGGGGGTCAAGTGAAAAGTAAAAAGGCAAAAGTAGAAAGTAAAAAATCACGGCGTAGAGATTCGCGTCCTTCGCAGATGAGCGATACGTTGATCACGCGCCAGCCGATTGATTTGAACGCGCTCTATCATCGCGTGGCATTCGCCGGCGCCGGGGCAATTCTGTTGTTTAGTGGTGTGGTGCGCGACCATTCGCAAGGCAAAGCCGTGGATCATCTGGAGTACGAAGCCTATCCCGAGATGGCAGAGCAAGCGATGCGCGACATTATCGCCGAGATTCACGCGCGGTGGCCGGATGTGCGCGTGGCGATGGCGCATCGCATTGGCAAGTTGAAAATCGGCGAGGCGAGTTTGGTGATTGCCGTTGCCGCGCCGCATCGTCCCGAAGCCTACGCCGCTTCGCGCTATGCCATTGAGCGCGTCAAGGCGATCTTACCGGTGTGGAAAAAAGAATTTACGCTCGATGGCGAACATTGGGTTGAGGGACCGGTTGCCGGCGAACTGCCGCCGGCAAAAGCCGAAGCCATTGTACAACAAGCCGAACAAGATGCTCAAACGGTGAAGAAATAATGGCAAAACATTTTATCCTCGTCGCTGGCAACATTGGCAGTGGCAAGACTTCGCTCACGGAACGCATCGGCGCGCGGTTGGGTTGGCAGACGGCGTTTGAATCGGTGGCGGACAATCCCTACCTCGCCGAGTTTTACGCCGATATGCGCCAGTGGTCGTTTCATCTCCAAATCTTTTTCCTGGGTCATCGCGCGCGTCAACACCTTGCGCTCGCTAACAGTCCGGTCTCTGCTATCGCTGATCGAAGCATTTACGAAGATGCGCATATTTTCGCGCGCGCGTTGCATCATCTTGGGAATCTGAGCGAACGCGATTACGCCGCCTATCGAAATGTGTTTAATTTGGTGGTGGAGCATCTGCCGCGCCCGGATTTGTTGCTGTACTTGAAAGCCCCGGTGGATGTGTTGATGGAACGCATTCGCAAACGCGGCCGAGGCATCGAAAGCGGAATCACCGCCGAGTACCTCGCGTTGTTGGATACGTTTTATACCGAGTGGATGCAAATCTTTGACCTTTGCCCAGTCCTGACCATTCGCACCGACAATTTGGATTTTGTCAATCAGTCCAAGCACTTGGACATTGTGGTGCAACGCATTCAAGACAAACTCGCCGGCAAAGAAGATGTGATATTTCCAGACGCGTAGCACACAGATGGGGTAGCACAGGATTCAATCCTGTGCTACGTTGTTCATTCTCATCCGAAAGCTGGTGAACGCAAGTTCATGGGGAATTCCCTTGGAGCGCAGTCGCGCTTTTTCATTCCAGAACGACACTCTGCTTCGCTTTGTGTCTTATTACGAACCCTCTCCACGTTCTAATGTGGCGCTACCAGCCGCAGCTTGCACCGATAAAAACCCTCTTTTGCAAAATCTGTGCAATCTGTGGATATGTGCTATAATCCTCGTCAATGTCTTCTCCACGCTTTTTCCTCGCGGTTGTGCTGACCAGCATCGTGATGCTCGCTGGCTGTCGCTCCGCCGCCCAAGCGATTGAGCGGGATTTGCGTCTGAATCTTGGCACCGAGCCAGCCACGCTAGACCCGGCGCTTGCTACCGATCCCGGCGCCCAACAAATCGCGCGCATGCTGTTCCTCAGTCTGGTTGAGACCGATCCGGTGAATGGCGCGCCGCAACACGCGCTCGCTACGGCGTGGGCGGTGTCGAGTGATGGGTTGATCTGGGAATTTAAAATGCGCGACGATGCGGTCTGGGTGCGTTACAATCCGGTCAACAATCGCATTGAAACCAAACGGGCGGTGAATGCCGATGACATTGTCTATAGCGTGCGTCGGGTATTCGATCCGCGCGTGGCGTCCGGTTTTGCACCGACGATTGCGCCATTGATTCGCGGCGCGCAAGAATTGCGTTCCGCCGATCCGAAGAAAACAAGTGAAGCCGATTTGCAACGATTGCTGGACAATCTGGGCGTGCAAGCGATTGATGCAGCCACCGTTCGATTTATTCTCACGCGCCCCGCCAGTTATTTCCCAACGATCGTCAGCACGTGGCTCGTGCGCACCCAGCCGCGCGAAGCGGTGGAGCAAGGTGGTGTAGTCTGGACCGAGCCGGGCACCATCTGGACGAATGGACCCTACTTGCTCGAACGATGGTCGCATAATCGGGAAATTATTTTGCGCAAGAATCCATACTGGTACGACGCGGCAAGTGTCAGCATCGAACGGATTCGCTTTGCGATGATCGCCGATACGGCTATGGCGCGCGACGAGTACAACAAAGGAAATCTCGATTCGCTTGATCCGTATGGTGGATTATCGCCCAAGGATGTGGAAGAAATTCGCGAAGACCCATCGCTCAACAAGCAACTGCAAATCGTGCCCACGCTGTGTACCCAATATTATGGTTTCAACACCAGCAAGCCACCGTTCAACGATCCCTTGGTGCGCCAAGCCTTCGCCGCTGCCCTCGACCGAGATACGGTGGTCGGTTCTGTGGTGCGCTTGGGCGAGCCGGCGCGTTGGTTTGGGCGTGCAGGCATCTTTGCCTCCAGCGATATTTCGGATACGTTGGGCATTCCCTTTAATCTCAATCTAGCGCGCGAAAATCTGCGCCAAGCCGGTTACGATGGCAGAACCAAACGCCTGCCCCCAATCACGCTGGGTGTCAATACCGATGACACGCATCGTCTCGTGGCAGAGACGTTGGTGCAAATTTGGAAGAATAACCTGAATGCCGATGTGCGGGTCAATGCCCAAGATTGGAAAGGATACCTGCAAACCCTGCGCGATGATCCGCCCAACATTTTTCGATTGGGGTATTGTGCCTATTTTCCGGAGCAAGCCAGTTTTGCGCAAGTGTTCAAATCGAAATCGCCGGAAAATTTTACACGCTGGACAAACGCCACGTACGATCAACTGGTGGATGCCGCCGCGCGCGAAGTGGATGTAACTAAACGGCGCGCGCTCTATCGCGCTGCCGAAAAGATCTTGATCGAAGAGCAGGCGGTCATTGTGCCGCTCTGGTGGTCAGAACGTGCAACCTTAACCCAGCCCAATGTGCAGCGCTCTTACGCGATCACGGATGGGTACGAACACTTGGAAACATGGGAACTCCGATAGTGAGCCAGCAGGACAAAGTCGGATCGGGTGACCGAAGTCGTAGCCACCAACACCCCAAGCTCGCCTTCACAGGCTGAGAGCGTGTCTAAAAATTTGATGCGTTTGGCTTTTGGGATAGACTCCCGAGCCATGACCGAACAGAATACCCGAAAACCATATTCCACCGATTTGTCGGACGAAGATCAAAAGATCGAGCCGCCGTTGCCGAAACCCCAAGACAAAACGCGGTCGAAAGCGTATTGATCCACTGAGCGAGACCCTGAATACCATCTTCTATGTTTTGCGAACGGGCTGTGTAGGGCGCTTCCCCACGACTTGCCACCCTGGAAAATCGTTTACTACTACTTCTGCCAGTGGCGGCGTGACGGCACATGGGAACGTCTCAACACCGCCCTACGAACAGACCTGCGGGTGTCTGAAGGACGCGAACCAGAACCGAGTGCTGGCAGTTTGGATAGCCAATCGGTGACCACACTGGAAACA
This sequence comes from Anaerolineae bacterium, assembly GCA_034433515.1. Taxonomy (GTDB): domain Bacteria; phylum Chloroflexota; class Anaerolineae; order UBA4142; family UBA4142; genus DAOTXS01. Next base: position 15,206 of record DAOUAL010000018.1, read on the forward strand.
CCTGGCGTGCGTGGCTATGAGGCGGGCAAGAAGATCAAAGGGCGCAAGCGCCACCTATTGGTGGATATCTTGGGCGTGGTACTGATGGTCGTGGTGCACGCCGCTAATATGTCGTCTGCACCTGATCTGGGCAGATGGCGGCTATGGCGGTCCATTGGTCGCGTGGGTCCAAAACGTCTGGGGTCAGGTGTTGGGAATCGTCAAGCACCAAGACGCTGTCAAAGGCTTTCAAGTGCTATCCTTGCCGCTGGGTAGTCGAACGAACCTCTGGCTGGTTGGGTTGCTACCGACGCTGGAGTAAAGATTATGAAGAACTACCCGAGACCAGTGAAGCCTTGATCTATGCTGCGATGACTCATCTGATGGTTAGGCGCGAGTGCTGCCAGCCCGTGACGGAATTTTTCGACATGCTCTAAGGCAATTCGTTTAGACGCACACTTGTTCACTATACTTCTAGTGGGACCAGGGCTGTTGCCAAGTCCCTTGACAGGCGGTTAAAACCACTGCAAGCGCAAGAGACGAGTCGGCGACTCGTCTGTACACTCTTCTGCGTGAACGCTTGCGACCCCTGCCCGAAGCCGCCCTGCGGCGGCTGGATTAGCCCGCGCAGGCGGGCTTGGGGTTCTGGTTGCCGCGAATTCATTCGCCCGATCCGACTTGGCAAAAAGCCCTGTAGTGGGACTATCGTCCTAATGCGTCAGGCAGGGGACTTGAAGTATAATTCGAGTTGAATTATAATGTACGTGTTAACCAGAACGGAGGTTGGAATGTTAGTTTGGAAAAGATTAA
>DAOUAL010000019.1:0-98391 GCA_034433515.1 Anaerolineae bacterium
GCCATGACCTCCAAAGACCCGGGACAACTGGGCATTTATGGTTTCCGCAATCGCGCCGATCATTCGTACGAAAAGATGACGATCGCCAACGCGCGCTCGGTCAACGAACCGACGGTCTGGGATTATCTGGGCCGCGCCGGCAAGCAATCGTACCTTGTCGGCGTGCCGCCCTCGTTTCCGCCCAAGCCGATGGTGGGGGGCAGCATTGGTTGTTTCCTCTCGCCCAACGCTCAATCGAAATTTACATATCCTGAAAGTTTGCGCGATGATGTGTTGCGCATCGCCCCGAACTATTTGGTGGACGTGCCCAACTTTCGCACCGATGACAAGCAATGGCTCTTGCAAAAAATCTACGAAATGACCGAAGATCATTTCAAAGTGATCCGGGCATTGCTGAAAGAAAAAGCGTGGGATTTCTTGATGTCGGTGGAGATTGGCGTGGATCGGTTGCATCACGGCTTTTGGAAGTATCACGATGCAACGCATCCCAAGCATGAACCCGGGAATCCGTTCGTCAATTCAATCCACGACTATTACGTCTGGCTCGATCAGCAAATTGGCGGCGTGCTCGAGTTGATTGATGATGATACAACGGTCATCGTGATGAGTGATCACGGTGCGAAGAAGATGGATGGCGGCATCACGATCAATGAATGGCTTGTCAACGAAGGATACTTGACGCTCGAAGAAAAACCGCAAGACATCGTGCCGCTCGAAAAAGTCAAGGTGAATTGGAGCAAAACGCGCGCCTGGGGTAGCGGCGGCTATTACGGTCGCATCTTTTTGAACGTGCAGGGTCGCGAGCCACACGGCATCATCCCGCCGAGCGAATATGAAAAGGTGCGCGATGAACTCATCGAAAAAATTTGCGCGATTCCCGACGACAAGGGCAAGCCGCTGGCAACCCGTGTGTACAAGCCGCAACAAATTTATCGCGCCACGAAAAATATTGCACCCGATCTCATTGTGATCTTTGGCGATTTGTACTGGCGCGCGGTCGGCTCGCTTGGCTTGAACACCCTCCACACCTTCGAGAATGACACCGGACCCGACGACGCGAATCACGCGCAGATGGGGATGTTCATTTACTACGATCCCCGGCGCAATTTGGGTGGACGCGAGCTCAAGGGTTTGCAATTGTACGATGTCGCGCCGACGGTGTTGAATGAGTTTGGGATGGCGGTGCCGAGCGATATGATTGGCAAGACGATTCGATTTGAATAAAACGGAACACGCAATACGTGTTGCGTGGTACGTGTTCCGTTCATGGGAGACAACCTTGACTACAGGTTTCACCATTTGGTTCACCGGTTTGAGCGGCGCGGGCAAGACCACTGTCTCGCGCCTTGTCGAAAAAGAATTGCGCGCACGCGGTTACAAAGTCGAAGTGCTGGACGGCGATGTCGTGCGTGAAAATTTGTCGAAAGGGTTGGGCTTTAGCAAAGAAGATCGCGACACGAACATTCGCCGCATCGGTTTTGTGTGCGAACTGCTCACGCGCAACGATGTCGTCGCCATTGCTGCCGCGATCTCGCCGTACCGCGCGATTCGTGACGAGAATCGCGCGCGCGTGGGCGGACGCTTTGTCGAAGTGTACTGCCAAGCACCCATTGAGGTTTTGGCAAAGCGCGATGTCAAAGGGCTGTACAAAAAAGCGTTGAACGGCGAAATCAAAAATTTCACCGGCATTGACGATCCGTACGAGCCGCCGCTCAATCCCGAAGTCGTGATCGAATCGGATAAGGAAACGCCCGAGCAAAGCGCGGCGAAGGTGATGGCCAAGTTGGAAGAGTTGGGGTATATTAAAAAACAATGACCCCCTGTCCCCGTTGTCACACGCCGCGCATCGCCGAAAGCGCGTGGTGCGAGTGCGGCTATAAATTCGACGCCACGCGCGAAGAAAAATTGTGGCGCATCGAGCCAAATTTCTATCAAGGCAATCTGCTCGCCGCGCGCAACGATGCCTTGCTCGATCAATTCGGCATTGAGGTTGTCGTCTCATTGCTCACCGAACGTCAAGCGATTCGGCGCGGGTTGACGGAATGGCATCCCGCGAACAAAACGCATTTGATTTTCGATTTGCACGATAACCCCAATGGCGACCAAATCGAACGCTGGCGCAACGCGATTGATGCGATTGTCGAGAACGTGCGCGCGGGACGGCGCACATTCGTCCATTGCACGCGTGGCGTCTCGCGCTCCGGCATCGCAACCGTGCTGGCGTACGCGAAACTGCACAATCTCGAACCGCACCAAGCCGCCCATTCGATCAATGCCGATTTTCCCATCGTCGGTGGCTGGAATCCCAAGTTGCTGAGTTTTCTGCGCGATCAACTTGGTTTTGCGACTGAACCCTCCGCAGAAACGAAACCGCAAATGCCCAAATCGGTGCGCGTGTTTCACGGCGTTACGTTCGGTGCCAATGCTATCATCGGCGATTTTTGCGTCATCGGTCAGCCGCCGCGCGGCAAACGCGCCGGCGAACTCGAAACGCGCATCGGCGCGCGCGCCGTGATTCGCTCGCACACGGTGATCTACGCCGGCAACGTCATCGGCGATGATTTTCAAACCGGGCACGGCGTACTCGTCCGCGAAGAAAATCAAATCGGCAACGATGTCCGCATTGGCTCGCACAGCATCGTCGAGCATCACGTCACGATTGGCAACAATGTGCGTTTGCATTCCAACGTGTTCGTCCCAGAATATTCGGTACTGGAAGACGATTGCTGGGTGGGGCCCAATGTCGTCGTGACAAACGCACGTTATCCACGTTCCAAGAATGTGAAGGAAACGCTGAAAGGCGCAACGATCAAACGCGGCGCAAAAATCGGCGCGAACGCCACGCTCTTGCCCGGCGTCGTCATCGGCGAGAATGCGTTGGTGGGTGCCGGTGCGGTGGTCGTGGAGGATGTTCCCGATGGCGCAGTCGTGGTGGGCAACCCAGCACGCGTGATCAAAGGCGTCGAAGAAATCGAAGCATACAAGTAACCAATATTTTTGGGAGGTTTGATGCAATACGTTCGTCTTGGCCACACCGGTCTCAAGGTGTCACGTATTTGTCTTGGCACCATGACTTATGGCACATCGAAATGGCGCGAATGGGTGTTGGACGAAGAACCGAGTCGCGCGTTTATCAAACAAGCCCTTGACCTAGGAATCAATTTTTTCGACACCGCCGATATGTATTCGGAGGGGATGAGCGAAGAGGTGCTTGGACGCGCGCTCCGCGATTTTGCTACACGCGATCAGGTGGTCATCGCTACCAAAGTGTACAACCCGATGGGCCCTGGACCCAATGATCGCGGCTTGTCGCGCAAGCATATCTTGGATGCCATTGATGCCTCGCTCCGCCGGCTGGGCACCGATTACATTGATTTGTACCAAATTCATCGCTGGGATTCTACCACGCCGATTGAAGAGACGCTCGACACGTTGAACGATTTGGTGCGCGCGGGCAAGGTACGCTACATCGGCGCCTCTTCGATGTGGGCATGGCAGTTTGCCAAAGCGTTATTCACGTCCGATTTGCACGGTTACGCGCGCTTTGTCTCGATGCAGAATCACTATAACCTGATTTATCGCGAAGAAGAACGCGAAATGATTCCGCTGTGCCGCGATCAAGGTGTTGGGTTGATTCCGTGGAGCCCGCTCGCGCGCGGTTTCCTGGCAGGCAATCGCACGCGCGAAAAAACCGGCGCGACCACGCGCAGTCAGACCGATACGTACGCCCACAGTCTCTATTATCGGGATTCTGATTTTCAGATTGTTGACCGTGTAACGCACGTGGCAAAACAACGCGGTGTGACCAACACTCAGATCGCGCTGGCGTGGCTGTTGAACAAACCCGAAATCACCGCACCGATCATCGGGGCGAGCAAGCCGCATCACTTGACGGAAGCCGTCGCCGCACTCGACATCAAACTATCGGCAGAAGAAATCAAATTTCTGGAAGAGTTGTACGAACCGCATCCGATTCTGGGGCATTCGTAGAACGGAGAGAGAATGACCATTCCTCTCGTTGACCTCAAAGCGCAGTACGCGAACATTAAACCGGAAATTGATGCGGCGATTCAACGTGTCATCGCCAACACGGCCTTCATTCTTGGCAAAGAAGTTTCCGAGTTTGAAAAGAACTTTGCCGCGTTCTGCCACGCGCAGTACTGCGTTGGCATGGATAGCGGCACGGCGGCATTGCATCTGGCGTTGCTCTTGTGCGATGTGAAACCGGGCGATGAAGTGATTACCACCACGCACACCTTCATCGCCACCGCTGAAGTGATTTCGGTCATTGGTGCCAAGCCGATCTTTGTAGATATTGATCCGCGCACGTACAACATTGATCCCAACCAAATCGAACGTGCGATTACGCCGCGCACCAAAGCCATCATTCCGGTGCACCTCTATGGTCAGCCGGCAGAGATGGACGCGATTCTCGACATTGCGCGCAAACACCATTTGCGCGTGATCGAAGATGCGGCGCAAGCGCATGGCGCGGAATATCGCGGACGGCGCGCCGGCACCATGGGCGACATTGCTTGTTTTTCGTTTTACCCGGGAAAAAATCTGGGTGCGTACGGCGATGCCGGCGCCATCGTTACGAATAATCCTGAACTTGCCGAACGCGCGCGGATGTTGCGCGATCACGGGCGCCGGGACAAGTACGAGCATCTGATGGTGGGCTATGGCTATCGGCTGGATGCGTTGCAGGCGGCAATCTTGAGCGCCAAGTTGCCGCACCTGGAGGCGTGGAATGCGCGTCGCCGCGCGATTGCGGATGATTACACCGAGTTGTTGACGAACACGGATGTGATTACACCGTACGTGCCGCCGCACATCACACCGATCTATCATATCTATTGCATTCGCCACAAGAATCGGGATGGCTTGCGCACGCATCTGAAAGCGCGCGGCATCGAAACCGGCATTCATTATCCGATTCCGTTGCACTTGCAACCGGTGTACCAAAACCTCGGATACAAGGTCGGTGATTTTCCAAATGCGGAAAAGGCAGCGAACGAAATTCTTTCGCTACCGATTTATCCGGAGTTGACCGACGCGCAAGTGGAAATGATTGCCCACGCGGTAAAGGAATTCAAATAACGACGTAGGGGCGAGAGAACCTCGCCCCTACAATTTTTCAAACCAACTCACACTTTCGATGTGATATGTTTGCGGAAACAAATCTACCGGCTGAACCTCGCGCAAACGATACCCCCCATCCATCAATCGCCGCGCGTCGCGTGCCAACGTTGCCGGGTCGCACGAGACGTACGCGATGATGCGCGGCGCTTGCACCATGATCGCCTCCAGCGCGACAGAATCCATGCCCGCGCGGGGCGGATCGGCGACGACCAAATCAATTTTGGTTTTCAATTTCGGCAACGCTTGTTCAACTTTGCCGCGATAAAATTCCACATTCGATAACTCGACCGCATTGGCTTGCGCATCGCTCACTGCCGCCTTCACTTCTTCGATTTCAATCACGCGCGCAACCTGTGAGGCAAACGTCAAACCAAACGTGCCCACGCCGCCAAACGCATCGAGCAGTACATCGGTCTCGCGCGGAGCCAAGTAGCGTTCCACCAATTCGATCAACGTTTCCGCCATCGGCGTGTTGACTTGGAAAAACGATTGCGGCGAAACGCGAAACAATCGTCCGCGCAACTCTTCGTGCAAGGCATCCTTACCCACGAGTGGAATGAGATCGCCGCGCGGCGTTTGGTACACGATTGAAACCGGCTCGTCCACCGAAATTTCTGGCGGTTCGTCATCGCGCCCTTCGAGAAGGATCAATTTTTGACCGGTCTTGATTCCCGCGCGCAAGGTAACGCCACTAAACTCGGTGCTTTCAAACTCCAGCGCGCGAAACATCTCATCGAGCAAGGGATGCATAATGTGGCACTCACGAATCGGAACAAGGTCGTGTGATTCCATCGCGCGGAAACACAAATGCCCGGCGTCGTCCATTTGAAATTGCACGTTGTTTCGATAATGCCACGGCTCGGTCATCCCCAGCGCGTCGCGCACCGGGGCGTCCGGCATCTTGGCGATGCGCGCGAATTGCTCGCGCACAATTTCGGTTTTGAATTTCAACTGCGCATCGTACGCGATGTGTTGCCATTGACAACCGCCGCATTGCCCAAAATGTGGACAGCGCGGTGTTACGCGCACGGGCGAAGGCGTAATAATTTCCACCAATCGCGCGCGTGCAAAATCTTTTTTCACCTCGACGATTTCGACGACGACCTCTTCGCCGGCAATAGCGTAGGGGACAAATACCACGCGACCACTCGCATCGCGCCCCAGCGCTTCGCCGCCTTGGGTCATCGCATTTAATTTCAGATTGATGATTTCGGATTTCAGATTGAAATACTCCAAACGGTACACGCAATACGTAACACGTGCTTCATAGTGCGTGTTTCGTTTTAGCGAATAACTTGCATCTTCACGTAATCGCGCAACACTTCTGGCACAACGACACTACCATCTTTTTGCTGATAGTTTTCCAAAATCGCGATCATCGTGCGCGGGAGTGCCAGTCCCGACCCGTTGAGCGTATGCACAAACTCGGTTTTTGCGCCGGCTTCCCGGCGAAAGCGAATGTTGGCACGGCGCGCTTGAAAATCGCCCACGTTCGAGCACGATGACACTTCGAGCCATTCGTGGCAACCGGGTGCCCACATTTCCAAATCGTACGTTTTGCGCGCGGCGAACCCAATATCGCCGGTGCAAAGGATTTTGACGCGGTACGGAATCTGGAGCAAGCGGCAAATCTCTTCGGCGTTTTCGCGCAAGGTTTCCAATTCGGCCGGCGAATTTTCCGGCAAACAATATTTGTACATTTCCACTTTGTCGAACTGAAAACCCCGTTTGATGCCGCGTACATCTTTCCCCGCCGACATCGCTTCTTTGCGAAAGCACGGCGTGTACGCGACATAGTGGAGCGGTAACTGTTTGGCGTCCAAAATTTCATCGGCGTGCAAACCGGTGAGCGGAATCTCGGCGGTGGGGACCATCCACGCATCGCGCTCAACATCGTGATAGAGATTGTCGCGGAATTTGGGTAGTTGCCCCGCCGCAAAGACAATTTGCTCTTTGACCATAAAGGGCAAATACATTTCACGATACCCTTGTGCCAGATGCACATCGAGCATCCATTGAATCAACGCGCGTTGTAACTTGGCGCCGGCATCTCGCAACACATAGAAACGCGAGCCTGCCAGTTTGATGCCGCGTTCGAAATCCAGAATGCCCAACGCGGGACCCAAATCCCAATGCGGCACCGGCTCAAAATCGAATGGGCGCGGCTCGCCCACTGTTTTGATGACAACATTTTCGCTGTCGTCCTTGCCCAACGGTACATCCTCGTCCGGCAGATTGGGCATTACTGCCAGCAAATCATTCAAGCGTGCCTCGGCGTCATTGACGATTTTTTCCAACCCATCAATGCGTGTGTTAATCTCGCGCACCTGTGCCTTTTTCGCTTCGCGCTCTGCCTCATCCTTCATCTTGCCGATTTCTTTGGACAAGGTGTTGCGTTGATTCCGCAACGCTTCGAGTTCGGCAAGCGAGGTGCGGCGCTCTTCATCAACAGCAAGAATCTCATCCACGCGCGCGGGCTCATCGCCGCGCCGGCGCAACGATTCGCGCACGCGATCCGGTTGTTCACGAATCAATCGAAGATCCAACATAATGCCTCCCTTGAAAATGTAGGACAAATTTGAAATTTGTCCTACGCATAGTCCATTTTCATCCGACCACTGGTGCGCCAACGGCGAATGAACAACTCTTTATCCAGACGAAGAACGGATGTGGGTATGCGTCTGTCGTCGTTGATGGTCTGTCCTGAAATCAAAAATCCCCTCACCCTAAAGGGCGAGAGGGCTCGCGGTACCACCTTTTTTAGTCGCTAGCGGCTAGTAGTGCAACAACATGAAAGTACGTGGTGAAAACTCGATTTTTAGCCACGTCTGTCAATGTCTTCCCATCAGTCTGGTATGCAACTATTTCATGTTGTTGCACTAGTCGCTAGTAACTTTCTCTTCGCTATAACGGCGCGACCCGGTTGAACTCGTCGTTCCCAACTCGAGAGTGGATTTCCGCGTCGCCGTCCTTGCCTTGCACCGACCGGCAATTCGCTGTAATCGCGCGTACGCGTACTGGGCTCTGTCATCGTCTCTGCGTTTTTGAATTGTGGTGCGATTCTAACACGATTGGGTGTGTGTGTCAAGGTCTTGGACATTCCAAAGGTGTGTGATATAATTTGATTGAACACCTCATCAAAGGAGATGAAACGATGGCAAAGATCAAATTTGGTTCGCCGGAATGGGTTCAAGCATTGGCAAATGAATTGAACAACAGCCCAGCGTACGCCGAAGCCGCCAAGAATTGGGAAGGCGATTTTTATTTTGTCGTTGATCCCGAAGGCGCGCTCACCGAACCGATCTATCTTTACATGGACCTGTGGCATGGCAAATGCCGCGAAGCGTTTGTGGTTACGGACAAGAACGCCAAAAATCCCGCGTTCGTCATGTCCGGTCCGTACTCCAAATGGAAAAAAGTCGTTCAAGCACAACTCGATCCAATTCAAGCACTTATGACCGGGCAACTTAAACTCAAAGGCAATATGGTCATGGTGATGAAGAACGTCAAGGCAGCCCAAGAGATCGTCCGCGCGTGCACGCGCATTGACACCGAGTTTGAAATGTGAGTCAATGTGCCAATGAACCAATGAGCCAATAAACCAAATGACGGTTGGGCACTTGCCATTGGTTCATTGACTTATTGGGGGATTTATGTGGTTTTTTAACAGTCCGCAAATTGTTTTTGGCGAAGGCGCACTCTCATACCTTGCCCAAATTCAAGGCAAGCGGGCGTACATCATCACCGATGCGCAGATGCAAAAACTTGGCTTTGTGGATTTGGTGCAAGAGCAACTCGCTCAAGTCAACATCGAAACGCGCGTGTTCGATCAAGTCGAGCCAGAACCGTGCCTCGATACCGTGCGGCGCGGTGCGTTGTTACTCGGCGATTACGAGCCAGATTGGATCATCGGCCTAGGGGGCGGCTCGGCGATGGATGCCGCCAAAGCAATGTGGGCACTCTACGAACGTCCCGACTTGCCGCCCGATGGCATCAACCCGCTTGAACCGTTGGGGCTAGGCCAAAAAGCCAAACTCATCACGATTTCGACAACCAGCGGCACCGGCTCCGAAGTAACGTGGTTCACCGTCCTCTCCGATCCCAACGAACAACGCAAACTGGGTCTCGGCTCACGCGAAACGATGGCAACCATCGCCATCGTGGATCCGATCTTTGCGATGAAAATGCCGCCGCGACTCACCGCCGATACCGGGCTGGACGCGCTCACGCACGCCATCGAAGGATATGTGGGCAACTGGCACAATGATTTTGCCGATGCCGTGTGTTTGCAAGCGATCAAACTCATCTTTACGTACCTGCCGCGCGCCTACGCCAATGGCAATGACACCGAAGCGCGCGAGAAAATGCACAATGCCGCCGCACTCGCCGGGCTGGGATTTGGCAATTCGATGGCGGCGCTCGCGCATGCGATGGGACACTCGTTGGGTGCGGTGTTCCACGTGCCACACGGACGCGCGGTCAGTTTGTTTCTCCCCTACACGATGGAATTCAACGCCAACGCCGGCATCTATCGCTATGCCGACATTGCACGATCCATCGGACTGGATGGCATCGGCGAAGCGCAATTGACCCGGCAGTTGATTACGGCGGTACGCGATTTGCAAACCGGCTTGGGATCGAACACGAATCTCCAATCGCTTGGCATTGCGCGCGATGCGTTCACTCAAGCCATGGAACATCTGCTTGTCAACGCCGAAAACGATAATCAAATCGTTCCCAGTCCGCGCCAACCCGACCGTGCCGAGTTGGAAAAATTATTCTGGTACGTGTACGACGGCAAACACGTTGATTTTTAATGAACCACTTGCCAATGAATCAATGAGCCAAATCTGAGTGGGTAGATTGGCTCATTGGCACATTGACTCATTGAGGTTTTTATGCATTCCTATGCTGGCAGACTTTTAATCGTTGATTTATCTTCTGGAAAGATTTCCACCGAACCATTGAACGAAGCGTACGCCGCGCAGTACATCGGCGGGGCGGGCTTGGCGGCGCGCTATTTGTACGATTCGATTGACGCGCAAACCGATCCGCTTTCGCCAGACAATCCCCTCATCTTTATGACCGGTCCCTTGGATGCCACACCCGCGCCAAGTTGCGGTCGTTTTGTCGTTGTCGCGCGGTCGCCGCAAACCGGTTTGTACGGCGAAGCGAACGCCGGCAATTTCTTTGGACCCGATCTCAAACTTGCCGGGTACGATGGCATCATCGTGCGTGGCAAATCATCCACGCCGGTCTATTTGCTCATCCGCGATGGCAAGGTTGAACTGCGCGATGCAACCCACTTGCGCGGCAAGACCACGTTTGAAACCGGCGACACGTTGCGTGCTGAACTCAACGATCCCAAACTCACCGTCGCGGCAATCGGGCCCGCCGGCGAAAACCTCGTCAAGTACGCCATGATTCTTTCGACCAACCTGCGCGGCAAGAAAGGAATTGCCGGGCGTTGCGGGCTGGGCGCGGTGATGGGCTCGAAGAATCTCAAAGCGATTGCCGTCAAAGCCGGCAAAACCCACATTACCCTCCACGACCCCGCGGCATTTCAAGCCGCGTTACGCCCTGCCATCGAAATGTTGCCGGACGATATGTCCACGCAAATGTTTCGTGCCACCGGCACCGGTGGTTCAATTGATTATCTGGGTTTGCTCGGCGATATGCCGGTCAAGTACTGGACGCAAGGCACGTTTGATTTTGCCAAGATCAGTGGCAATGTGCTCGCCGAAACGATTCTCACCGGACACGCGACGTGTCACGCTTGTATGATCGCCTGCGGACGCCAAGTGGAACGCGCCGCTGGACATGTTCTGCCGCACGCCGAAGGTCCCGAACTCGAAACGTTGGTGGCATACGGTTCGTTGATGCTCGTGGATGATATTGAGATGATCACGTACCTGGGTGCGCAATGCGACGCGCTTGGCTTGGATTCGATTAGTACGGGTTCGACCATTGCGTTTGCAATGTTCTTGCGCGAGCAGGGCATTTTGCCGGATGAGATTCGTTGGGGCGACACGGCTCAAGCGTTGCAACTCACCCAAAAGATTGCGCACCGCGAAGGTATCGGCAATCTGTTGGCAGAAGGGACACGCGCTGTTGGCGCAAACTATGGCGTTGAGGGACTCGCTGTCCAAGTAAACGGCATGGAATTTGCGATGCACGATCCGCGCGCACTTGCCGGCATGGCACTCGTTTATACCACCTCGCCGATTGGCGCGAGTCACAATCAATCGGATTACTATCTGGTCGAGAGTGGTCGTGTGCTGGAAGAACTCGGAATCGTATCGTTGGATCGTTTTGAAACCCAAAGCAAAGCGATCAATGTTGCCCGGCATCAGGATTGGCGCGCGGTAACCGCATCGCTCGTGCAATGCATCTTTCCCAATCCCCCGGCGAAAAATATGGTGGAGATGATCGCTGCGGCGACCGGCTATGACGTTACGTTAGAAAACGTTTTGACCTATGGCGAGCGAATGTGGAATCTGAAACGCGCGCTGAACATCAAATTGGGTTACCACGCACGCGCGAATGAAAAATTACCTGAACTGCTCTTGCGTGCGCTCGCCGAGGGGGGCACCGAAGGACACGTCGTCGAACTGGAACCGATGTTGCGCGAGTATTACACGTGTCGCAATTGGGATTGGAACACTGGCAAACCCTGCCGCGAGAAATTGCTGGCGTTGGGAATGCCGGAGATTGCCAACGATTTATGGGAGTAAGCGTCTGCTGATCACGTTTCACTACAGAGGACACAGAGAATTTAATTTTTGCCTCGGGGTCCTCTGTGTTCTCTGTGGTGGATCAGGTGTGATAATCACCAGTAGCGCAACTAGTCAAATCTGCGCACCTGTGGTAAAATCGGCTCCCGTAATCGCATGAAACTAACTTTTTATGGTGCTGCACGCACAACCACCGGCTCGATGCACTTGGTGCAAACCGATCAACAACGTATCTTGCTCGACTGTGGCTTGTATCAAGGTCATCGCGCCGAAGCGTTGGAGCGCAATAGTCGTCAACCCTTCGATCCTAAATCCATCACGGCCGTCCTGCTTTCCCACGCGCACATTGATCACTCGGGCAATCTCCCCACGTTGGTCAAAAATGGTTTTACGGGTAAAATCAATTGCACTGCCGCCACCCGCGATTTAGCAACGCTCATGTTGCGCGATAGTGCGCGGATTCAAGAACAGGACGCTGCGTACCTCAATCAAAAAACCTCGCGGCGTGGCCTGCCTAAAATTGAACCGCTCTATACGATTCAAGACGCCGAATCTGCGCTTACCAAGTTTGTGGGCCACGCGTACGCTGAATGGTTTGATCTGACCGCGCGCGATGGCGTGCGCGTCATGTTCCGGGACGCTGGGCATATTTTGGGTTCGGCGATTACCGTGATCGAAGTAAACGAACAGGGCCGTACGGTCCGCCTCGGTTTTACCGGCGATCTAGGACGGCCGGGCACATTGCTCGTGCGCGATCCGGAAATCGTGCGCGGCTTGGATTATCTGATCATCGAAAGCACGTACGGCGACCGTGAACACGGGATGCTGATAGATAGCCAGAATCAACTCGTGCAAATCGTGCGGGAAACGGTTGCGCGCGGGGGCAAGGTGATTATCCCGGCATTCGCCGTAGAACGTACGCAAGAAATTGTGTACTCATTGCACCAAAAAACGGAAGCCGGGCAAATGCCCCATATCACCACTTTTGTGGATTCACCGCTGGCGATTGATGCCACCGATGTGTTCCGCCTCCATGTCGAGACACTGTGCGATGAGGTGCGCGAACATCTCTTGACGCACCAAGACCCGTTTGGGTTTCACAAACTGCACTATATTCGTACTGTCGAGGAATCGAAACAGATCAACACGCTGCCAGGCCCGGCCATCATCATTTCCGCCAACGGCATGTGCGAAGCCGGGCGCATCTTGCATCATTTGAAAAACAACATCGAAGATGAACGCAACACGATTGTCTTTGTGGGCTATCAAGCCGAGAATACGCTGGGACGGCGATTGGTGGATGGCGCACGCCAAGTGAAAATCTTTGGCGATGAATTCAACGTTCGCGCGCAGATCAAGATGATTGATGGCTTTAGCGCGCACGCCGATCGTAGTGAATTGATTGATTGGGTGAACCAAGTGAAAGATCGTTTGAAAGGAATTTTTGTGGTTCACGGCGAGGAGCCAGCGGCAATGTCGTTTGCCACCGCGCTCCGCGAAATGGGGCAATTCCAAGTGACGGTGCCCGCGCCGGGGGACACCATTGAATTGTGAGGTACCTATGCCAATGACGTTTGAAGAAGCCGAAGCCAGGTTTAGAGAGTTACAAGCCCGCGTGCAACGCGGCGAAGCGATTAGCCGCGCCGAGTACGAAGAGCAAGTGAGCATGCTCAGCGTAACCGATGATAACGGTGTGTTGTGGGAAATCAATCCCCGTACCGGCAAATGGATGTACTTTGACGGCGCGGAATGGGTTTCCGGTGCACCGCCCGGTCACGACAACTCGACGGTGTTGCCAGCAGTCGGTTCGCCGGGTGCGCCAGCGATACCCACTACACCACCCGCATCGTTTACACCGACACCAATACCGCAAGCATCGGTGAGACAGCCGCCGCCGTCGCCGGAACGACCAATTTATCCGCCTAGTTCGGTGCGTCGCGTAGCAGGCAAACCGCCGAGCGCGCCACCCGGCGGTACACCACCTCAACGTCCCAGTCTTTTTGCGGGCCGTGAATGGGTGCCGCTGGCGATTGGTGCCGGCGTGTTATTGGTTTGCGCCGTGTTGCTCTTTTTCGGCGGCAACTTTTTGTTGAATACGTTGGGCGGCAAATCTGCAACACCGACGCGCGTTGCTTTGCCCTCGCCGGTGAGTTCACCGTTGCCCACCCAAGTTCGCTTGCCCTCGCCGACGCCGGTGCCGCCGACGCCGGTGCCGGTCGTGGCACAAGTAGCGGGTGACTATGCTAACGTGCGTTCCAGACCCAGCACCAGCAGTTCGGTCGTTGTCCGATTGCAAGCGGCGCAAAAGATTACTTTGATTGCCGTCGGACCCAAAGACGGCGCGAATGTGTGGTATCAAATCAATGTGCCGGACAAACCGGAACCCGGCTGGGTGCGGAGCGATGTCATTACGATCATCAGCGGCGATCCGAATACCTTGCCGCCTGCCGGCGCTACGCCTACAGCAACCCGACCCGCCGCTGCGCAACCCACTCCTACGCTTACGCCGATTGGGGTGATCCCGGCAACACCTAAACCATAGAGTAATCATCAGAAAGGAAATAGAATTTCAATGTTCGGTTTTGATCTTGTTCAACTCATCGAGACCATCGGTTATGCCGGTCTTTTTGCGATGGTGTTTGCAGAATCCGGTTTGTTCTTTGGATTCTTTTTCCCCGGCGATAGTTTGTTGCTCACTGCCGGTTTGATCGCCTCGCGTGGTCTGTTGAACATTTGGATTCTCATTCCCGGCTTGTTCATCGCCGCTGTCTTGGGCGATAACGTGGGCTATTGGTTCGGCAACAAAGTCGGTCCGCCCATTTTCAATCGCCCCAATTCACGATTCTTCAAACGCAAGAATCTGCTCAAAGCCAAAGAGTTTTACGACAAGTACGGCGCGATCACCATCACCGCCGCGCGGTTTATGCCCTTTATCCGCACCTTTGCCCCAATCGTGGCGGGCGCGGTCGAAATGGACTATCGCAAGTTTATGTTTTTCAACTTGCTGGGCGGTGTGCTATGGGCGGTCGGGATGACTTTGCTAGGTTTTCTCCTCGGCACATGGTTTGGCACGATTGAAGGCATTGATCATTACTTTTCGCTACTCGTTCTTGCCTTTTTCTTCATTCCCGGCTTGCCGACCGTGTGGCACGTGTGGCAGGAAAACAAAGAAGAAATCCTGGGGCGCCTCAAAAGCATCATCACGCGCAAACCGTACGTGCCCAAGCCCGAAGAACCCGAAGCATAAAAACGATTCGACCTTGGACGGCAGTTTTCACGGCTGCCGTCTTTTATTTTGCCGATTCACACACGCCGCGCAGTGTGCTATAATATATCGCGTATGCAAGCGATGGTTCTCAATCAACGGCAACCTTTCACCGAACACGCGCATCCTCTCCAATTGGCCACCCTGCCCGACCCGGTGCCGGCAGAAAACGAAATTCTCGTCCGCGTATCCGCGTGCGGCGTGTGCCACACCGAACTCGACGAGATCGAGGGACGCACGCCACCACCCCGCTTACCGATTGTCTTGGGTCACCAAGTGGTGGGACGGGTGGAACAGACCGGGCGCAACGCTCGCCGTTTTCAAGCCGGCGATCGTGTGGGGATTGCGTGGATTTTTTCTGCGTGCGGCGAATGTAAATTCTGTCGTACGGGCAGGGAAAATTTGTGCGATGATTTTCGCGCGACCGGGCGCGATGCCAACGGTGGGTACGCGGAATGGATGACCGTGCCCGAAGACTTTGCGTATCCGATTCCGGAAATTTTTTCTGACGTGGAAGCCGCGCCGCTCTTGTGCGCTGGCGCGATCGGTTATCGTTCGCTCAAATTGACCGGCTTGCAAGATGGTCAAGCGTTAGGGTTGGTAGGATTTGGCGCGTCCGCCCACCTCGTTTTGAAATTGGTGCGTTTTCAATTTCCCCAATCGTCTATCTTTGTATTTACGCGCAGTGAAGCCGAGCGCACTTTTGCGCGCGAACTCGGCGCGGCGTGGGCAGGCGATCTTGCCGACCCATCGCCAACGAAACTCGATGCGATCATTGATACCACGCCGGCGTGGAAACCGATTGTCGAAGCGTTGCGCCATTTGGAGCGCGGCGGTAAACTCGTCATTAATGCGATTCGCAAAGAGAACGCCGACCAAGATTATCTTCAACGACTTGATTATCCCACACATCTGTGGATGGAAAAGAAAATTCAAAGCGTTGCCAACGTAACGCGCCAAGATGTGCACGAGTTTTTGGAACTCGCCGCGCGCATTCCGCTCAAACCCGAGTTTCAAGAATTTGAACTAGCGGAAGCCAATCAAGCATTGTGGGAACTCAAGTCGCGCAAGATTCGCGGTGCCAAGGTGTTGCGAATCGGTTAACTCCTTTTCACCTGATAGCAATGGATTGCTTATTCTGAGATTTATGCGGTAGTAGTTCGAGGGGCTTGGATCCAGCGAAGATGCCCACCGATGTATTACAATGTCATAAGGTAGTTGCAAACAACTTGCCGCCCAACCTCTCGCTGCAGTCGACTGCTCCCTCGGCGGCTGAGCTCAGTGCCGTTAGCCCGCAACATCACAGGAAAGAGGAGCAGTAGATGAAAAAGTATCCTGTTGTCTGGTTCTATGTTCTGGCTTTTGCGATTTCGTGGCTTGGCTGGCTGCCGATGGTGGCGGGATCGCGGGGAATTGCACCATTCGATCATCCGCTTTTCCAGGTTTTGCTCCTTCTGCCTGCCATAGGCCCTGCCTTGGCAGCCATCCTTGTGACCACCGCAAGGGATGGCAAGGCAGGCATCAACCATTTGCTCAAGCCGCTTTTACAATGGCGGGTTGGGGCAATCTGGCTGATGATTGCCGTCACCGCTCCTGCGTTGCTCCTCCTAGCGGGGAAAATAGTGACCCAGGCATTGGGCTTGGCGACAACAACCGAATCACAAGGTAACAATGTCATTGGGATGGCCATTGCCACGCTTGTGATGTCATTATTCTCCAACACGTGGGAAGAAGTTGGATGGCGTGGGTTTGCCCTGCCGCGATTGCAAAAGCATCAGAATGCGCTCATGGCAACGCTGACGGTAGGTGTTCTGTGGGGCTTGTGGCATCTGCCTCTCTTCTTCTGGGCTGGCAATCCGATGTCCGATTATCCCTTTCTTGCTTGGTTAATCGGCACAGTCGCTGTATCCTTCGTTTACACTTGGCTCTATAACAGTGCCAGGGGCAGCTTATTGGTCGTGACACTTTTTCATATCCTGGGGAACACGTTTGGTGTCATCAGATCAGAAGTATCCATCACTGCGCTGGCCATTGTGTATTGTGTAGTGGCAGCGCTACTTGTTGCGATTTTTGGAAAAGACCATCTCGCACGTCGTGAAAGAGTGCGTGCGGGCTAACCCGTGCATCCAGCCGACACGCTCCGCGGCGCTACGCGGCGCCGGTGAAGCGCAGACTGTTATCTGGTAAGCACCACCTCACAGCATGAGGTGTTCGTCGTCAGGCAGATAATAGTGCTGTAGCAGCGGAAGACGCCACTCCGCTTTCGCTACGTGGCTTACAACCCACACCTCCATGATTTGCTCAGAGCTTGTTTAACAATTCGGTGGTATCATGCGATTCATGAGACGGAAACCCTATCCCAGTGATCTTAGCAACGAAGAGTGGAAAAAATTGCAACCACTCTTGCCCAAACCCAAACGTGGAGCACCGCGTCGGGTCAACATGCGCGAAATTATCAATGCGCTGCGTTACTTAAACCGCACCGGTTGTCAGTGGCGCATGTTACCGCATGATTTGCCACCCTGGGAAAAGGTTTACTACTATTTCAGTGAATGGCGCGATAGCGGCGACTGGGAACGCATCAACCGGGAGTTGCGCATGGAGATTCGCGTGAGCGTTGGCCAAGACCCTGAACCCAGTGCCGCGATCCTCGATAGTCAATCCGTCCAAGTGACCGAGATGAGCCAGTGTCGTGGGTATGATGCGGGCAAGAAAATCAATGGCATCAAACGTCATGTGCTGGTTGACACTTTGGGTATGGTCTTGGCCGTCATGGTTTTGACGGCCGATATTCAAGACCGCGACGGTGCGCGTCAATTATTGGAAAAGATCAAAACCCAGTTTCCACGTCTTCAGAAAATTTGGGCGGATGGTGGTTACGCCGGTGCGTTGATTGATTGGGTCAAACAACTTTGCGGCTGGGTCCTGGAGATTGTGAAACGCAGTGATACAGCGAAAGGGTTCGTCGTCTTGCCACATCGTTGGAAAGTGGAACGCACCTTGGGTTGGTTCAACCGCTATCGTCGCTTGAGCAAACATTACGAAGGGCTGAATGCCTCGGGTGAAGCCATGATTTACATTGCCATGATCACCGTGATGACCAAACGTTTGACGCATCAACAAACATGTTTCGCCTAATTCGCACCTAGCCGTACTGCGCCCAGTTCCTGAAGCACAACGAAATGTCGTAGCGTATCAGGAACGATGAGAATGCCGCTTGGGGCGTTCATGCGCTCTCATAATGACTGTCAAAAGCTATCAAAGGCGAATTGTTAAACAAGCTCTAAGGTGCTACCGGTTATCTTTAAGGAGTTGTTCATTCGCCGTTGGCGCACCAGCAGAGAGATGAAAACAAGCGAGTGAGGTCGTAGTACGGCGATTGAGCGCCCGCGCGATGAATCGCGCGCCTACAAGCCTATTTTCAAGGGAGGGATAAATGAATATCGCCATGTGGGGCAAAGCGCTCCGCATCATTCCGCGCATCAGCAAAGAAGAGTGGAATCAACTCGATGTGATTAGCCGCTGGCTCATCGCCTCGCGCGCGGCAGTGTTGATCATGACGTTCTTTTCTGCCGCCATCGCCGGCATCTTTGCCGCGCGTGCCGGGCAATTCGATTTTGGCAAATGGTTGCTTGTCGCGCTGGGGTTGGTGTTGGCGCACGCCACCAATAACTTGCTCAACGATTATACCGATTTCATGCGCGGCGTGGATCAAGACAATTACTATCGCGCGCAGTACGGACCGCAACCTTTGGTGCATGGCTTGCTGAGCAAACGCGGCTTGCTTGCCTACACCGCCGTGACCGGCGCACTTGCCGCATCGGCAGGACTCGCGCTCGTCGTGGCGCGGGGCGGCAACACATTGCTCTTTATGGCGCTCGGCGCATTCTTTGTCTTGTTCTACACCTGGCCCCTCAAATACATCGCGCTCGGCGAGATCGCGGTTCTCATCGTTTGGGGGCCGCTAATGATTGGCGGCGGATACTATGTGATCACCGGGGCGTGGGATTGGAACGTGGTCATCGCCAGTTTGCCGTATGCGCTGGGTGTAACCGGCGTGATTTTTGGCAAACACATTGACAAGTACGAGGTAGATAAAAGCAAAGGCATTCACACCTTGCCGGTCGTCATCGGCGAAAAAGCATCACGGATCATCCTCGTGAGCATGCTCATCGCGCAATACCTTCTTGCCGGCTATCTCGTCTTGACCGGATTCTTTACGCCGGCAATACTCATCGTCGTTTTCGCGCTCACTGAATTTCTGCGCATCTTGCCAATGTTTCGCGCCCCCAAGCCCGCCGCAAAACCGGCGGATTACCCGGATGTGTGGCCCAACTATTTTGTTGCCGCGGCGTTCGTGCATAATCGCCGGTTTGGGTTTCTGTTCTTGCTCGGCTTGCTCGCCGATGCGGTACTGAAAATTTATGTGATCAAATAATTCCGGAGTCAACCATGTCCAATGATCCAATGGTGCGACGCAATTGGTTGTGGCAACCCAACCTCATCGTGTTCATTTCTAGCGGTTGCATCATGATCCTCGAACTCGTTGCCGGCAGAATGATCGCGCCGCACGTGGGGTCATCGCTCTATACGTGGACGGGGGTCATCGGCGTTGTCTTGGCGGGCATTATGCTGGGCAACTATCTTGGCGGACGCCTTGCCGACCGTCGGGCATCGCTCCGTTTGCTGGGCATCGTGTACATTCTTGCCGCGTTATCCTGTCTGGTCATCTTGCTCGTTGATCGGATGCAACGTCTCACGCCGCCCGATTGGTCAATCGTCATCGAAATCGTGGTGCTGACGGCGGCGATGTTTTTTGTGCCGTGCACGATCTTGGGGATGATCTCGCCGATCGTTGCCAAACTCGCCGTGAGCGATCTTGCCAAAACCGGGAGCACGGTTGGCAAAATTTATGCGGCGGGCGCGTTCGGTAGTATCATCGGCACCTTTGCGACCGGCTTTTTCTTAATTTCGTGGTTCGGCACGTACACGATTGTGTTGAGTGTTGCCCTCGTGCTGGCAGCGTTCGGCGTACTCTTTTTGCTTGGCGCGCGCGCCGAAGCGGTGCTGATCGCGTTGATTATCATCGTGGGCGGCTGGCGCCTGGCCGCTTTTCAAGGTTGGTTGCAAGGCGCGTGTGTCCGCGAGACGAATTACTATTGCATCAAGATTTATGATGAAGACAAGAATGGTGAACTTGTGCGCCAACTTGTACTCGATCATCTGGTGCATAGTTTTGTCGCGCTAGATAACCCACGCCACCTTGAATATGGTTACGAAAAAGTGTACGCCGAAATTGCCCAGTATCGCGTCTCGTATGACGATCACCTGAGCGTGTTGATGATCGGCGGCGGGGGATACACGTTTGCGCGATACGTGGATGTGGTCTATCCCGGCAGTGATATGCACGTCATCGAAATTGATCCGGGGGTTACCCAGTTTGCGTACGAACAACTCGCGCTCCCGCGTGAAGCCAACATCGTTACCTTTAACGAAGATGCGCGACTGTTTATGGCACGCACGCCCAACAAAAAATACGATCTGATTTTGGGCGATGCCTTCAATCATTATTCCGTACCGTATCATTTGACGACAAAGGAATTCAATGATCGAGTGAAGGCGTGGCTCGCGAACGATGGGTTGTACGCGATCAACATCATTGACGGACCGTACGGCGATTTTGCACGCGCCTCGATTTACACAATGCGGCAGACGTTTAAGCACGTGTACGTGATCCAAGGCAATGCAGATTGGCGCAAAGCGACGCGCAGTTTCTTTGTCTTGATCGGCACGGACACGCCGATGGATACCCGCACCTTTGCGCAGTTCGATGCTGGCGATGGCGATGCCTTGTGGGCACGTTTGCTGGCGAGCGATGAGGAGATTACCCAGATGCTGACCGAAGCCGCGCCCGTGTTATTGACCGATCAATATGCTCCCGTTGACCAAATGCTGGCATCGGCGTTTTTGGACCAAGTGCCCCAACGTTGAACGTGAACTGCCTCGCGATTTCTGACAACCCGCCAACGCAGCCGGGTTGTTTTGTGATTCCCTCGTACGCGCTCAAAGATCGCACGATACCGACGCGCCCCACCCGTGCCCAGATCGAATTGGCGGTGGCGTGGTGGCGACGCTTTCCGCGCGCCAAGATTATGATGTGCACCGGCGATAATCAGGGATTGGGCGTCACCAACGCGCGTGTGATGGCAGATTATGCGGCGCAACTCGGCGTGCCGCGCGAGAATCTCATCGAAGAAGACCGGTCGCTGAACACTTGGGAAAACTTGTTCAACGCCAAACAAATCATCGAACGCGAAAATTTCCAACAACCCACGTTGGTTACTCTTGATCTGTACACGCGGCGCGCGGTGGCAACGGCACGCAAAATGGGCTGGCGCAATTTTTATTGGCTCTCGGTCTATGCGTCCGGCGAATCGGCGTATGGACTCAAAGCCATTCAAACGCACTCGCGCCTCACGATTTTCTGCTACGAGTTGATTGCGACAGCATACAGCAAAATAGTGGGATGGGTGTAGTACCTTCCTACTTGAATCATTGCACAAAAAGCAAGGATGCTTCGTCCACGAAGGTCACGAAGGAGCAAACGAATTTTTCGTGTTTCTTCGTGTGCTTTGTGGAAAAAATTCTGTTCGGTTTTGGCTTGTCCGAGTTCGGAGAATGAAAACAATGCGTTCCGTTGACCGCGTCCGCGAATATTTCAATCAGCGCGGCTTGAACATCGAAGTAAAAGAATTGTCTGCCAGCACGCGCACGGCGCAACTTGCGGCTGACGCGGTGGGCACATCGCTCGGCAGCATCGTCAAGTCGCTCGTCTTTATCACGTCGGATGATCGCACCATTCTCGCGCTCGTTGCCGGCGATCAGCGCGGCGATCCGGCAAAAATCGCGCGCTGCGTGGGCGCGGCGAGCGCACGAATGGCAAACGGTGAAGAGGTACGCGCGCGCACCTCGTTTGCGATTGGCGGCGTACCGCCGGTTGCGCACGCAGCAAATCTGGAAACGCTCGTAGATCAAACCTTGTTGCGCTTTGAAACCGTCTGGGCGGCGGCGGGCGCGCCCAATGCCTTGTTCGCCATCCAGGTGAAAACCTTGATCGAACTCACGCACGGTCGCCTCGCCGATATTGTCGTAACCTAAACTTGTTGGATTTTTCATTTCTTTGGTATAATAACAGTGATGTCGTTTCCCCGTACGCGCACTGAACAATTGATGCCAATCGAATTGATCCGCGCGGCGATGCAGAACCGCGCGGTGTTTTTCGCTTGGATTGCACTCATCTACTCGACCGCTATCATCCTCGCCACGTTGACGCTCAACCCGTATTTTGCCCAAACATGGGACGTGCAAACCTTCATTCAAGCCGGGTATCAAATCGCGGACAGCCATCCTTTCGATTTGTACGCACAGTCACGCGCGGCGCAGCACTGGCCCTATGCGTACCCACCACTCCACGCCCTTGTTACTGCCATCGCGCTCGGTGTGGGTAACTTGCTCCGCATTTTTCCCGATTACGTTTGGGCGCGCGTGCCAACCATCATCGCCGATGTAAGCGTGGCGTGGTTGTTGCATTCGATTGTCGTGTGCAAAACAAACGATGAATCATTGGCGCGCGTAGCCGCGATGCTCTGGCTCTTTAATCCGATTACGTTTTACGATACCGCCGTGCAAGGACATTTCGAAAGTGAATGGCTGGTCTTGGTCCTGCTTGCGTACCATTGGCTCGATGAGCATCGTTCGATCATTTTGCCGGCGATTGCGTTGGCGCTGGCGGTGTTGTTCAAACAAATCGCCATTCTGTTTGCCATGCCGGTTTTCGTTGGATTGTTTGTGCGTTGGATCGCGGATTGGAATGCCGGGCAGGTCAAACGAGACAACGATTCAACCCGCCAACGAATCAACTTGATTCTGGCTACTTTCGTTTTTACTTTTGTCATCATCGTTATCTGTTTGCCCTTTTTGCTCTACTCGGACGATTTTCTGTTTATGAATTTCACCTACGTTGAAAATGTGCCGGTGCAAACCCAATCCTGGATCGTTGCCCTACTTGGCTTGACACGCGATGCGCCCAACGCGCTGACGAGTGATTTCTTTTTGCTCCGTTATCAAACCGGTGTAACGATACTTGCGGTCCTATTTGTCTCGTTCATCGCCGCGCAACGGGGCTGGCATTTGTATCTGACCGCAACGCTGATCGCCATCGTATTCTTCCTTACCTCCAAAAAGGTGATGGGCTATTATTATGTGATGTTGTTTCCATTCTTACTCACCACGCTTGTGCCGCATCGTCGGTTCAACCTCATCGCCATCGTGCTCGTTGCAACGACGTACATTTCGCTTTCGCCGTACTATGCGGCATGGACAAATCACGCGCATTGGTGGGTGTATGCGATATTGGGAATTGTGAATAGCGCGTTCTTTGTGTGGCTGGGTCAGAAATTGACGGAAGACGAAGGACAAAGGATGGAGGAAAAATCATCGGTCAGCAGTCTTCCGTCGGCGGTCGGGCTTTTCGCCGCCGCTGTGTTCGCCGCGCTTTTGCAACCGCTCATCGCCAACAATGGCAGTCCTATTCGTGCGCCGCTCATTGCGCCAGGCATCGAAGTAAATGCGCTCATTGCGTTGAGTGCGCTCATCATTTTGACGCTGATGACGTTGGCATTCTTGCGCTTTGCCTCAAGCGTCGCAATCAAACCTGTGTGGGGCATTGGGTTGCTGTTTGCACCATTATTCTTTTCGGTTTATACTCTGACCAAAGAATCTACGGCGATTTTGGAAATCGCTTTGAAAACATTGGGAGTGTGAATGACGATTCGTTGCAGTGTGGGGATTACCGCGTATAATGAAGAAGCCAACATTGGCAAATTACTCGCGGCGATGTTGGAGCAAAAATTGGACAAGGTCGCCATCACGGAAATTATCGTGGTGGCGAGTGGATGCACAGACAACACCGTGTCCATCATCCGGCACTATGCTGCGCAAGACCCGCGCATCAAATTGATCGTCCAAGAGAAACGCGAAGGCAAAACGTCGGCGATCAATCAATTTCTGCAAGCCGCGCAAGAAGATATTTGTGTCTTGCAAAGCGGCGATACGTTGCCGCGGTATGATAGCATCGAGAATCTGGTCAAGCCCTTTGAAAATCCCCAGGTTGGTATGACCGGCGCGCAAAAAATTCCGGTCAATGTACCGGAGCATATCGTCGGTTATATGTCGCATTTGCGTTTGCGGCTGGAGCATCAACTCTGTCTTGAAATTCCGCGCCTGGGTGAATTGATTGCCTTCCGCAAAGTGTTCAACCAACTTCCGCCGGATGTGGCTATGGACGAAGCCTTTGTTGAAGCGTTGGTGATTCGGCGTGGATTACGGGTGGTCTATGCGCCGGATGCGGTGGTTTATAATATGGGACCCGAAACGTTAAGCGAGTTTATTTTGCAACGGCGACGGAATTATGCCGGTCATTTGCATTTGGTACACAAGTACGGCTATCGCGTGTCGAGTTTGGAAACCGGACGCGTGTTGCGTATTGCGGCAGAGGAAGTGGGCAAAGCCCTGCGGCTGATCTGGACGCTTTTTGTGTTGGCGTTGGTAGAAGCATTCGCGCGGCTTCTAGGCACGTACGATTATTATCTGCGCGGACGCAAACATGTGATTTGGGATATGGCGTGGAGTACCAAAAAGGTCGAGCATACACAGGTGGCTGATTTGAAACCTCATCACACTCCCGAGCAACGACCCTAGCATGAAATCCCTCGTTTGGAATTCTTTGAAAATCGCCATTACGCTCGTCATCATCGCGTTTCTTTTTTCGCGGGTTGATCTAGCAGTGATGGCTCAACATCTAGCCCGTGCGAATGGCTGGTTTTTGTTGCTGGCGCTGGCACTCTATTTTCTGGCAATTGCCTTGAGCGCATTCAAGTGGCAGGTTGTAGTGCGTGCGCAAACGATGCAAGTGTCCTTGGTGCAATTGCTCATCTATTCGTTCGTGGGCTTGTTCTTTGGCAACCTCTTGCCAAGCAATGTGGGCGGCGATGTGGTGCGCGCGTATGGCTTGGCACGCGCGACGGGGCGGGCCGAAGCCGCCGCGATCTCGGTGTTGGTGGATCGTTTGATGGGCTTGGTCGCGTGGCTCGGTGCGGCGACGGTGATGGCCGTGTTGGCAACCGCCACGCTGGCGCGCGGGGATGAAATCGAACAAATCGAAATGGCGACAGCGCTCGTGGCTGCCTTGTTCATCTGTGCCAGCGCGTTAATGTTCAGTCGCCGTCTCTCGCAACGGCTGCTTCGACTCTTTGAATTCGGGCTGTTGCGCCGTCTGCGCCCCATCGCGCATCGAATCTATGATGCGCTTCAAATTTACCGTCACAGTTATCGTGCCTTGGCAAGCAACTTGATCGTGTCTATCGCCATCGTCATTGTGACAACGTTTGTGTGGTATGTTGTTGGATTGGCATTGGGACTCAATGTTTCGATTTTCTATTTTTTCCTCTTTAACCCGCTCCTCGTCTTTGTCTTGCTCATTCCGATTTCGTTTAATGGGCTGGGTACCAAAGAAGCCACCGCGGTTTTTTTCTTTGGCTTGATTGGTGTCCCTAGCGAAGTGGCTCTGGCGATGTCTCTGATCTTTCATGGGATCGTGGTGCTCACCAGTTTGCCGGGCGGCGTGTTGTGGTGGCGCGAACGTGGCTTGGCGCCGGGCGCCGCGATGGTAAATGCAGAATGACCTTGAAATGCCCAAGGGTGTGCCCTTGATAGGACAACTGGTTTGTTGACTTGGCATTCAACTAAAGGTATAATAGTTTTCAAACAAGTCGGGTAAAAAAAGATGGCACTCAAAGGCAATCTTAGAGACGTCGGCTTGAACCAATTGCTCAATCTCATCTATCTGGCACACAAGACCGGTGCGTTGACCATTCAGAGCGACAATGGTCAGGGCACCGTACGCCTTTATTTCAAAGAAGGTAAGTTAATTCAAGCCATGATGGATGGCCAAGCCGCGCGCCTGACCGATATTATGGTCAGGGTCGGCAAGTTGACCCCCGATCAAGCCGCCGCCATCCGTGCTCGCTCCAAAGTGGACACCGATAAAGAGTTGGGACTGTTGATGATTCAGAGTGGGACGCTGAGTCAGAACGACATCGTGCAAGGTGTCAAGAACTATTTGCTTGAATCGGTGTACAAGTTATTCACCTGGCGATCGGGGATGTTTCGCTTCGATCCGAATGTCTTGCCTCCCGAAGAACGGATTACCGTCGCGGTGAGTCTCGATCACCTGATTATGGAAGGCAGTCGGCGCATCCAAGAATGGGAACAGTTACGCGATGAACTGCCTGACCTCGATGTCCCGCTCAAGTTTGTCGAGCGCCCGGATACCAATCTGCGCAACATCAACCTAAGCGTTGAACAATGGAAGGTCATCTCCTTCATCAACGCCAAGAACACCATCCGTCAGATTGCCAACTTTCTTAAGGTGGATGAATATCAGATCCGTCGGATTGTGTATGGCTTGCACAAGGCAGGTTTGATCGAAGTGTTGCAGCCTGCCGCGCCGATGTCGGCGGCGCCTCTTCCCCCGCCCGCTCCGCCGCCGGTGGGACGCAGCGTTTTGTTGCGCATCATTGATCGCTTGCGCAAAATCTAGATGCTTTATCCTTGGCTAGGTAAGGTAGACCTTGATGCAAACTGTAAAAATGGTGATAACGGGACCTTTTAGTTCGGGCAAGACTTCGTTTATTGGCAGTGTGAGCGAAATTCCGGTCGTCCGCACCGAACGAAAAATCACTGACAGCACCCGTTCGATCAAAGAACAAACGACCGTCGCGATGGATTTTGGACGGATTACGATTGACAAAGACTTGGCGTTGTATCTCTTTGGCACGCCGGGGCAAAAGCGTTTCGATTTTATGTGGGAGATTCTGTCCGAAGGGATGCTGGGGTTTGTCGTCTTGGTGGATAGTGCGCGCCCGGAAACCTTTCGTGAAGCCCGGCGAATTCTGGATACGTTCCGCAGTTACAGCAACACCCCCTTTGTCATTGGCGCCAACAAACAAGATGATGAAGACGCTTGGCCCCCCGAAGACCTCAAGATCGCCTTGGGGTTGGATCAAGACACCCGCGTTTTGCCTTGTGTTGCCACCGATAAAGAGAGTGTGCGTAACGTTTTACTCGAGTTGTTGTACATTATTTTGGAACAAGCCACCGACGAACCTACCCCCAATCGCAAGAGATAGGATGACGCAGAAAGGATTCACCGATGCCCGCTGATCGCCCCATGCCCAATGACGCCTTGCGTCTTTTCTTTATCGCGATCGAAGAAGTGATGGGCGCCGATGGAATGAGAGCCGCCCTGCACGGTGCCAAGATGGACAAGTACATTGGCAACTATCCCCCCAAGAATTTGGAGTTGGGCGTAACCTTTAGCGAGTACGGCCGCGCCGAGCAAGCGATTGAAGATTTTTACGGCGCACGCGGCGCCAAGGCAATGTTGTTGCGAGTGGGACGCGCCACGTTTAATTATGCGATGAAGGAACAATCCGCCGTGCTGGGTTTGGCAGGTCAAGCGCTCAAGGCCATGCCGTTGCCGATGGTCAGTAAAATGAAATTGCTGTTGGAGCAAATGGTGAGCGCGGCGAACAAGACTGTGAATCAACCCACGCGCCTGGAAGAAGACGCCGATAGTTTTACGATGATTGTAGATTACTGTATGTGCCAGTTCCGTCCCAAACATCAAGCGCCTTGCTGTTTCATCACCGTCGGGGCGCTCTCGGAAGCGATGCGTTGGCTGACCGACAAGAATTTTGCAATTCAAGAACTCACGTGTATGAATTTGGGTGACGATGCGTGTCGGTATCGGATACCCAAAACCCCCGAATGAAACATATGATTCCTCCCGAATTGGACCTCATGCTGAACGGATAAGCCGTCGAATTTTATTCGACGGCTTTTGTTTCGAACATCACTCTAATTTGGGATGCGCCATTTCTTGTCCATCCTAACTCGGACGAGCCGAAACAACACTAGAAATTTATCCACGAAGGACACGAAGATTTCTCTGTTCTGCCTTCGTGACCTTGGTGCCCTTCGTGGATGAAAAAAATCTTGGCTTTTTGTGCAACGATTTCATTTGATAGGTACTATAGCACCATCTTCTCCCCAACCTTGAACTCTCGATTCACGCGAAATGGATTATTGGCGTCTTTCACTTTGCCGGTCAATACATCAACGAACAAGCGGGCGCCCGCCGCGCTCATCATCACCCCGTGTCCGCCGTACGCCGTGTTCAGCCACAACCCTTCGATGCCGGTTGCACCGATGAGCGGATTCAAATCCGGCGTTTCGGTGTATTGCCCGGCAACCAATCCCAGGTCAGTGCGTTTCAAGTGTGGAATGATTTCGTTCCAAAATGGCGTAACCCGCGCGACGCCGTCCAACACCATCGCCGGAAAATCCCAATCGGTGGGCACGTACTCCAGTGGTTCGCTGGGTGGTTCGGGGCGCGCATAACCAAAGACTGCTCCTTGTCCTTCGGGTCGCCAATGCGCGCCGGTGTCCGAATCCACCACCATGGGCGCGTCGCGTGGAATGCGCGGATGCTTGCCCAGCGTGAGTTGCTGATGTCGTACATTTTCGATGGGCAGGACCATGCCGGCTTTTTGGGCAAGGACGCCGGCAAAAGGTCCCGCACAAATGACGGTGTGCGCCGCGTGAATCTCGCCACGCGAGGTAACGACTCCCACTACTTTATTTTGTGCGCGGCAAAAATCTGTCACCGCCGTCTCGATGAAAAACGATGCGGTGCTCGCGCGCGCATAACCATAGGTGAGTTCGTGCGCGGAGAGCCAGCCATCGCGTTGACGAAAAGTTGCAGCGGTAACCTCAGGAGCGATGTACGGAAAACGGGCGCGGCATTCATCGCCGGTGAGCAATTCCACATCGCCAAGCCCAAACGATTTTTGCAACGCGACGCGCGCCTGACATTGAGCCAATCCTTCATCCGCTGTTGTAACAAACAAGTACCCTTGCTGATGAACGCCAATGTTGATGCCGGTCAGTTCTTCAAATCGTTCAAAGAGCGCGATGGACTCTTGCATCATCGCGATATTGGCTGGGTCGGCAAATTGCGCGCGAAAGGCGGCAAGACTTGCGCTGGTCGTGAGTTCACCCAACGCGGTGCGCTTTTCAACAACAATCGTTTTCAGTCCGGCGCGCGTGGCAAAGTACGCCGTTGCCGCGCCAATCACGCCACCCCCAATGATGACGAGATCGGCCGTGGCAGGAAAGCGAGTAGCATCGGGAATAAAGATTTGAGTCATAGCCAATTGAAGAGAAAGAGCGGTTTGCGTTCATCCGCGTGAGTTGGGTATCCGAACAAGTTGATCAATGCGATAACCCGCCGCGAGAAACCATTGCAAATCGTCTGCATGATCCAAGAGATCAATCGGCGTGGTGCCGGTCAGTCGAAAAAATTCTTGTTCGATGTTCAGCGCCACACCTTGCGGACGTTTCATCGGATCGGGATGCACGCGCCAAAATGCATGCCAGAGCGGTTGCGCAGCAGGTGGCAAATGTTCGATGCTCACGTACCCTTTGCCATCGGCAACTTGAATCCAACGTTCTTTGAGTCCCCGCACGAGGGGATAGAGATGCGGCTCGCCAGAATCATTTTCTAGATAATGAAACGTTACCGAGTCGTCAATGTAAGTGTAATAAATATCCCACAGATTTTCTTCTGCTGCCATCCACGCGGTGCCAAAGCGTTCGGTCAGATCGAAAGGGTTGGAATAACCAATCAGCACAATGTCATTGCGATCATCACTGCGCACGCTGTAATAGTACGGATAGTACGAGGCGGCAAGATCGTGGAGCGTGGCGTACTCCGCACGGCGACCGTCTAACCCGGGAAACGTCGAGTGGGCGTTGCAACCGTACAACCCTGTTCGCGCATCTTGCCATATGACCAAGTTGTGTTCGATGTCTTGCGTTGTCTCCAGCAACATAAAGCGCGGCTGATGTCCGTGCAAATAATTGACCGTGTACGCGAACAAGGCACCTTCAAAGCAGTGCGCCATTCCGGTTTGCAGAACGCGGCGCGGCGGCATGGCGGTCTCGTCTTGCTCCACCGAAATGTGATCGTCGTTATAGTAGAGTTGCGTGTTAAGAAATGTTTGCACCTTGGCTGGCGTATCCAGCGCGGCAAGGACGATGAGTTCATCATCGGTGAAATGCAAACCTAGTCCAACGCAATGCGCTTGGAACCACGCAAGTTGCACCGGGTTGACCATGCGCCGATACAAGTCTGCAAAATATTTGACTTGAGCATCCGGTGAGAGTGCGATGCGAGGTTGGTCAGGTGTGACAAGGCGGCTCATACGTTGACGGTGATTTTACCACAAAAGTGCGTGAGGATAAAAACGGGATTGGGTGTAGTTCAGTTTGGGGGCAAGTTTGGTCAGGCAACTAACCCCAATGTGAACTACACCCTGCGCCTTACGACACGAAATATACGCACGAGTACGCTTTGGGAAACAGCGCGTCGAGCAGGACGGCGGCTTCGTCTTTTGCCCACACATCGGGCAACACGTCGCGCAGTTCCGTCAACGATTTGCGACCAAACATCAGTTGCAAAAACACCAAAGGGGGAAAGCCGCAATCGCCGCTGTCCTCCGGGCTAGGTTGCCATGGTTCAGTCTTGACGAGTTTCCCGTCTTCGAAAATCAGTTTGTAACCGTGCCGATACTCGCTGATCTTGAACTCGCCGGTATACCCAGCCATCGCGGAGCGCGCCAGCCGATCTTGCAACACCGGCGCGATGTGGCAAATGAACTTGGGTACATCGGCAACACGAATGTACCACGCGTACGGTGGGCGGGCGCGGGGAAGCAATTCTGGAATCGCTTGGTACGCGGGATGTTCGCGCCCAAATGCCAAAAAGATTCCGTTGACGGTTTTGTTTTGCTTCTTGGCTTCCGATTCCCCCAACGCTTTAGCCCAACGCAGGATGGTCGGCATCACCGCACGCCATGCGTGTCCTTCGACCAGCGCGAGTTCATTCAGGACAATCGCTTCAGCCCAGATGTCGCGCGAACCTTGGACATAGCCGATGGCGCGTCCATCCTGCGTTTCGATGATGTGGTACGGCGCGCGCCACGCCATTGTTTCCGGCTGCGGTTCAAGCAAATAGTGCCACAACGATTCAGAGCGCGGACACGCCACGAGTGAGCGCGCGATCTCGCGATCGTACAACCTCGCAGCGAAGGGAATATCGTCACACGTCATCGTGCGCAAACGATAGGGTTCGGTTTCATTTTCCTTGAGCGGGGGTACGTTCGAGAAATATGCCACGCGACCGCCGCCCAAATCGAGCGCGTACTCGTACCCAAACTGGCGATAGTACCACGAGATGCCGGTAATCCCTTGCACCAGATGCCCTAACGATGCACTCATGGCATGCAAGACCTCGAATTGCGCGCGCACCAGACCTCGCTTGCGATAATTCGGATCGGTGGCGATCATTTCTGGTCGGCCCACACCGAAGGGAATCCCGGCGTACGTCCACGTCTGCGGGATGAGACATGTTGTCGAAACAATGTTGCCGGTGTGCGTGTCTTGGACGATGAGTGTATTGGTGGGTCCAATGATGGGATGATCGGGGCGCATCATATCGCGCGTGTACAAGACGGCTAATGCGTCAATGGTGTTGTCGCGTCCAAAGACACGCCCCGTGAATTGCGCCAATGGCTCAGCGTCAGCCGGTGTTGCGAAACGCAACACAAGTCCGTCACCAAGGTCGCGCGGAAGTTGATCCGCTGACAAGGCAAATTGCTGTTCGAGGTTTTTTGATTTGAGACTCATGTTTTCAATCCTTTGACGAAGGACGAAAGGCGGATGACAAATACTCTGGCTTCCATCCTTCGTCGTTCGTTGTTATAAAAAGATTTCCGAGGTATCCCGTTTGACGTTCTGTGTCGCGAAGTTCCGCTATTTTTCTGCGGCAACTTCACTTGCCACTTCTTGACGCGCTGCGTGTGCAAACAATCCTAGCACCGGCGTAAGCATCGTGGTGGATGATAACAATGCCGCGCGCAACGAAATCGCTGTGCCAATCGCTCCCACAATCGGTCCGCCGATAATTTGTCCGAGCGCATCCACTTGACTGCTCATCGAAATCACCGTTGCGCGCACTTGGGAATCGAGCCGTTGATTGACCCAGGCGGTGTACAACGGATTGGTGGCTTGGCGGAGCAGTGAGAATGCCCAGTACGCGGTTACTGCCATCGCAAAGTTGGACGAGAGCGCGAACATTGCCAGCATCATAATTCGCGCCGCACTCATTGCAAACAAGGCGCGGTGGACTGACGCTTCACTCCCGGTATCCACGCGGCGTCGCGCGATCTCGGTGGCAACCATGCCCAGCCCAATCGCGCCGGTGCGAATGATGCCGAACCACGTTACCATCGTCACTCCATCGAATGTTGGAAAAGTAAACGTGAGCAAGAACGGCGTCCAGAGCCGATCAAACCCTTCGCTGTACATTCCATAGAACAAACCAATCCCTAGGATGGTTGCCAGCACGGGGCGACGTTGCACCATGCCCAGCCCGCCGCGAAACGTATGCCACATTTGTTGAAACGAATTTCGGTTTTCGCGTGGGGTTGGATGAAAACCCGTTTCCGGCATTTCGAGCGCCAGAAAAATTCCTAGCGCGATAAAACCCACGCCGCCTAAAACAATCGGCAAGTTCACGCGTTCATTGCCGATAAACACACTGGCGAGAATGCCTACAAAAGTCGCTGCTTGGGCGATTTGGGTGGCGCGCATAAACGCGCGGTTTGCCGGTGCCTCGCCGATTTCATCGGTGAGCCATGCTTCGGTGGCGCCGCTGGTACACGTCCAGCCCGCCCCCCAAATCACTTGTGCGAGTAACACGGTTGCAAAAAACGGAAACATCCCTTCGATCAAAAAGCCGATTCCCATCATCACGTAGCCAATGACGATGGAAATCTTCCGGCTATATACATCGGCGATGACGCCGGTGGGCACTTCGCAAAGGAACGCGGTTACTTCGAGGGTGGTGCCAACCAAGACAAGTTGGAGCGGATCGAGTCCAACGACGGTTGCTTGATAAATCATATTGACGGTAAAGATGAGCGACGAGAGCAACCCATCCCAGCCGTTGATGATCAAGTAGGTAGAGTAGGCGTTGATCTTTTTCACATTGATTTTCCACGGAACACGCATCACGTATCACGTAGGGCGTGTTCCGTTCGTGTTATCCATTCCGCTTCAACTTGCCGGTGCGCTTGGCGTACCGCTCGGCAAAGCGGAACAGCCACAAACCCAGCGGCACCATCACCATGCCCATCACAATCAGTGGTGCGATGTACTGCCACAGCGCGAGTGTTGGTGCGCCCTCAAGCAGGGCAGCCCGCGTACCTTCCAACACGTACGTTGCCGGCGAATACTGCGCGAACACTTGCAACCACGTAGGCAACACTGTCACCGGATAGTACACGCCGGACACGAGCAGGAGCAACGAGATGATCACGTGCGTCATCTGCGAGCCTTTTTCCGGAAAGAGCAACGGCAGAATCGCGGCGATCACGCCAAAGCCGATGAACGATACACTCCCCACCAGCAATACGACGGCGCCACCCAGCAGATTCGCTTTCGACAAGTCAATCTCGAAAAAGAGCGCGGTGATGCCCAGAATCACGACGGTATGAAACATCGAGTACACCACCGCGAACGCGGTATGCCCGGCAAGATGGGTCAGGCGCGTGATCGGTGCCATCAACGTGTACTCAATCGTCCCTTCCCAGCGTTCCATCCCGATAATGTCGGTGAGCCAGTAGAAAATCACTGACAAGTACCGCCACACAATCGTACCGATGATGAGGTACAACACGAGATAGTGGCTGTCCACCACGGCGCTACTCATCGCGCCGACGCCGGGTCCGATAAACGCGACCGAGAGCGAGTTGGTGATTGAATAAAACAACCAAACGACTTCCCACGCCCAATATCGTTTGACGATATTCAGATTGCGTTCGACGAACGCATAAGATGCTTTGACTTCGTACGCAAGGGTGGTCATTGATTCTACTCCTCGATGGATGCGCGATGATGGATGACGGAATGCGTTGCCCCCGTCTCCCTCATTCGTCCTCTGTCTTTAACTGTTTGCCCGTCAACTGCATAAACACATCTTCCAGTGTTGGCGTGTGTCCATTGCGGCTGGCTAGTTTCTTGAGATTTGCCGGCGTATCGAGCGCAACAATCTTGCCATCGGCGAGGATGGCGATGCGGTCGCATAGGGCATCGGCTTCGAGCATATCGTGCGTGGTGAGCACAATGGTTGCGTCGTGCGTGTTGCGCAGTTCGCGCACCAGGGCTTGCACCTCGCGTTTGCTCCGCGGATCGAGACCGGTCGTCGGCTCATCGAGCAAGAGCAAGACCGGCGCGGTCAAGAGCGCGCGTGCAATCGCTACTTTTTGTTGCATCCCGCGCGACATCTCTTCCATCGGACGATGGATGGCCTCCTCGCGCAAATCCAGGCGTTTGAGAATCGCGAGAATCTTGCGATGTGCTTCTGCGCCACTGAGACCATATAGTCGCGCGCCGTACATCAAATTTTCCAACGGCGAAAGTTTCTTGAAGAAGGCGGCTTCAACCGAGACGCGATTAATCATTCGTTGCACCACGCGCTCTTCGCGTTCGACATCGTGTCCAAAGATGGTCACGCGCCCGGCATCCGGCACGAGCAGGGTTGAGAGCAGGCGAATGAGCGTAGATTTGCCAGACCCGTTGGGTCCCAGGACGCCAAAGATTTCGCCGCGATAGATGGTTACGGAAATGTGATCCACCGCCAGAACACTGGTGGGGGCTGTGCTCCGTTTGAACCATTTGAACTCGGATGAATGGAAGCGTTTGGATACATTTTGCATTTCGAGCGCAATCGTTTGACCGAACATTGAAACCTCCTAACTCGGACGAGCCGAAACCACACCGGCATTGATCCACGAAGGACACGAAGGTCCACGAAGATTTCTCTGTTCTTCCTTCCTGACCTTGGTGCCCTTCGTGGATGAAAAAATCTTGGCTTTGTGTGCAACGATTTCATTGGATAGGTACTATCTGCTCCCCCACGAGGGGAGGCACAATAAAAAAGCCGTGAGTTCGATGAAACCCACAGCCAAGCGCGACGAAAAATGGCAACAAAAAGCCGTGGGTGCGTAGCGCACCCACGGCAGGATTGACACACTTCCAGCAACGGGCGCACTACGACAAGGTCAAAACCTCACCGCTAGCGATCAAGATGATGTATTCCATTAAACCCATTGCTCCTTTCTTCACGGTGAGCGCATTATATCTGTTTTTGATTCCAAGTCAAATAGAGACGAGCCGCTCGTCTGTACGCTTGACAACCACGCCGTTTTGTTTATAATCGGTGCAGAATGTTGAGCCAGAATTTTTCAATCAAGCATCATCACGAGTGTGGGGTGAGTGATGCAGCATCACAAGGGGATTCCTGAGAACATCAGAATCAACAGCGCCTTGTGATGATGCATCAAGGTCAACGAACTCGCCATTTTGGCGTTTGCATCCTCACCCCAAGAGACAAGTCAGTGTGACTTGTCTTTTTTGTTACTTGAACCGCGAAGAGGTAAAGGGTGCAAAGAAAAACACTATTTACCTGGGTGTTCTGCGCGCCTTTGCGATGAAAGAGGTTTTGTGATTGCTCAACCACTCGACAAACAATTGCCGTACGGTGTTGCCGATTTGTTTTTCAACGATGCCGCGCGCAAACGTACCGTTGAACGCACGCTTGCCGAAACGTTCACGCGTTGGGGTTATTCCGAAATCATTCCGCCGATGTTTGAGTACTATGAATCGCTGGCGGCGGAAGCGGGACCGCAACTGCGCGAAGAAATGTACCGCTTCTTTGATCGTGATGGACGCACGCTGGCGTTGCGTGCCGATTTTACGATCCCGGTGGCGCGCATCGTTGGCACGAAGCTCTTTGATCGCACAATGCCATTGCGTTTTTTCTACATCGGCTCGGTGTTTCGCTACGCTGAACCGCAAGCCGGGGTGCGGCGCGAGTTTACCCAAGCCGGCATCGAACTCATCGGTGCGAACACGGCGGAGGCAGATGCCGAAGCCATTGCGTTGGCGATGACGGCGTTGCATGTGCTTGGCTTGGACGATTTTCGTTTTACCTTGGGCAACGCGGCGTACTTGCGCGCCACGCTGTGTGATCTTGAATTGAGCGAGGCGGACAATGCCGCACTTCTAGAAGCGATTCGGCGCAAGAGCGCGCCCGCCCTTGCACGCTTACTCGATACGTTGAGGATGGATGCCGCGCATCAACGTGCCCTAGCGCAATTCCCAACGTTGTGGGGCGATGTCCAAGTGTTGGATCGTGCGCCCTGTGTGAACGATCAAGCGCGTGCGGCGGTCGAACGCTTACGCGAGGTGGTGGCGCGGCTGGCGCAGTTCGAGTTGGCAGATTGGATTACCCTCGACCTTGCCGAAGATCGCGGGATGGCATACTACACCGGCATTTTGTTCGAAGGGTTTGTCCAAGGGCTGGGCTTTGCTGTGGTGAGTGGTGGACGGTATGATAATCTCATCGCGCATTTTGGTCCCGCTATTCCCGCGATTGGTTTTGCAATCGGAGTTGAGCGTGTGATGATGGCGCGACGCACGCGCGTCAGTATTGCGCCGGAGGTGATCGCCCAAGAGTACACGGTTCAAGTTGCAGAGGCGCGCGCGCGTGGTCAAATTGTTGAACTCGATGTTTTGAATCGCGATGAAAATACGTTGCGCGAGTACGCCCGGGTTCGCGGTGCACGCCAAATTTGGTGGCGCGATGGAAGAGAAGAATTGTTGGACGCGGCCAAGCGCGGATAAACGCAGAGGGAATATTTTTTCCGCGTTCGTCGGTGTCCCATTTAGTACCTATCCAATGAAATCGTTGCAAAGATTTTTTCATCCCCGAAGGGCACCAAGGTCACGAAGAACTAGAGAAATCTTCGTGTACCTTCGTATCCTTCGTGGATCAATGCCGGTGTTGTTCCGGCGCGTCCGAATTAGGATTTTGAAATGTCAAATCTAACCATCGCATTGGCAAAGGGTCGTTTGCTTGATCCATCCATCAAAGTTCTCGAATCGCTCGGCTATGATCTGCATGCCGCGTGCGCTTCGCGCAAACTCATCCTCGAATCGAAGGGCGCACGATTTCTGATTGCCAAAGCAAGCGATGTGCCGGTGTATGTCGAGTACGGTGCGGCGGATGTGGGCATCGTGGGACAAGATGCCTTGCGCGAGAGTGGCGTGAAGGTGTACGAACCGTTGGTGCTGGGTTATGGTGCGTGCCGGCTCGTTGTAGCGGGCAAACCTGAATATCAAACGATGGAATGGAAAACGTTGGCGGGTTTGCGTGTGGCGACCAAGTATCCACGATGCGCGCAAAAATATTTTGCGGCGCGCGGATTGTCCGCCGAAATCATCGCGCTCTATGGTTCCATCGAACTCGCGCCGATGGTGGGATTGGCAGATTTAATCGTGGATGTCGTTGACACGGGGCGCACTTTGCGGGAAAATGGTCTCATCGAACTCGACGAGATTTTCAAATCGCAAGCGGCACTGATTGTCAATCGCGCGAGTCACACGTTGAAAGTGGATGCAATTCGTACTCTGATTGAAAAAATAAATCTCACCGCCGAGAACGCAGAGAGCGCGGAGAAAAAGAAAAAATAAAAACCTCTGCGTTCTTCGCGTTCTGCAGTAAATCAAGTTATGATTCCAATTATAATCGGCAAGCAAGCTGGACAAGAAAAAATCTTGCGCAATCGTGGGATGTTGGGTGAACAAGTGTCGCCAGCGTTGTTGGATCGCATCGAAAAAACTTTTGGCGAACGCTTGACGCCGGAGCAAGCCGTCGCGCGCCTCATCGCGGATGTGCGTGCGCGCGGCGATACCGCGTTACTCGATTGGACGCGCACACTCGATCACGTCCATTTACCAGCCCTTGTGGTTACCCAAGACAAAATTGACGCGGCGTATGCCGAGACGCCGGTCGCGGTGCGCGACGCCATCGAATTCGCGGCGGCGCGCATTCGCGCGTTCCACGAAAAACAAAAACCGAAATCGTGGATTGATTGGCAGAGTGGTAGCGCGTTGGGTCAACGTATCACTCCGTTGTCGCGCGTTGGCATTTATGTCCCGGGGGGTACTGCTCCCTTGCCCTCGTCGCTGTTAATGTCGGCGATCCCAGCTCAAGTTGCCGGCGTGCGCGAGATTGTGGTTGCATCGCCACCCAAGATTGCACCCGCGATTCTCGCTGCAGCGAAAATCGCCGGCGTGTCCCGCGTGTATGCGATGGGCGGCGCGCACGCGATTGCCGCGCTCGCGTTTGGTACGGAATCGGTGGCGCGCGTGGACAAGATTGTGGGCGCGGGCGGATTGTTCACGACGATTGCCAAGCGCCAAGTGTTCGGCGTGGTTGGTATTGACGGCTTGTATGGTCCGACCGAGACGTTGCTCATCGCTGATGATTCTGCGAATCCCGCATGGTGCGCCGCCGATCTGCTCGCGCAAGCGGAACACGACGAACTGGCGACATCGTTGCTGATTACAAATTCGCAATCACTGGCGACCCAGGTTGTTGCCGAAATCGAAAAACAAATTACTTTACTCGCGCGCCGCGACATTATCGCAAAATCGTTGGCGGGGCAGGGTGCGATTATCGTCGTGGAAAATTTGGATGAGGCAATCGAACTGGGAAATGCGTTTGCGCCGGAGCATCTGTGTTTGCTCGTGCGCGAGCCGTGGAATTGGGTCGGCAAGGTGGAGAATGCGGGTGGCGTGTTTGTGGGCGAATGGACGAACGAGGCACTGGGCGATTATGTGATTGGTCCGAGTCACGTGATGCCTACGGCTGGCACGGCGCGCTTTTCCTCGCCGTTGAACGTGAACGATTTTGTGAAAATCACGAGTGTGTTTAGCGTGAGCGCGCGCGAGGCGAACGAGTGGGGCGAACGCGCGGCGACGCTGGCGGAAGCGGAAGGGTTGACCGCGCACGCGGCAGCGATTAAGAGACGGATGACCCAAGACGAAAGACAGACGAATGACGAACCTTCATCATTCAAGTGAGGTTTTCGATGCAACCATTTGACGCAACGCAACTCCTGCGCCAAGACCTAAACGATTTTCCGCCGTACTCGATGGGGCATACCCCCTTAGCGGATTTGGGCAAATACATCAAATTGGATTTGAACGAGAACACGTACGGTCCTTCGCCCAAAGCGCTTGCCGCGCTCGCTGCGATGCCGCACTATAATCGCTACGTCGGGCAGGAAGAATTGCGCGAAGCAATTGCGCGCTATGTGGGTGTGGAGGTATCGCACATCGTTACAAGCAACGGCGCGGATGAAATGATTGACCTTGTCCAACGTATCTTTCTCAATCGCGGCGATGCGATCATTGATTGTCCGCCGTCGTTTGAGATGTACGGCTTTTTTGCGCGCTTGAACGGTGCCAAGATCGTGAGTGTTCCGAGGCGCGAAGATTTTAGTGTGGATGTGGAGGCGATTGAACAGCAGGTTTCAAGTTTCAAGTTTCAGGTCGCTAACCTGAAACCTCAAACCTCAAACCTGAAACCTGAAACATTGAACTTGAAACTCCTTTTCCTCGCCAATCCCAGCAACCCAGACGGCAGTGTATTGTCGCACGCTGATGTTGAGCGATTGCTCGCATTGCCCATCATGGTCGTCCTGGATGAAGCATACGCCGAGTTTGCCGGCGCAAGTTACGCAACGCGCGTGCCGACCCAAGCGAACTTGATTGTTCTGCGAACGTTCAGCAAATGGGCAGGACTCGCGGGCTTGCGCGTGGGCTATTGCATCGCGCCCAGCGTGATTGCGGCGAAAATCGAACAGTGCAAATCGCCGGAGAATGTAAACGCGGCAGGCAATGTCGCCGCGCGCGCATCGCTTGACGACCTCGATTATTTGATGACGAACGTGCGCCGCATTGTCGCCGAACGCGAACGAATGGCGGTAGAGTTGGCAAAGCTGGGCTGGCTTCAGCCGTTGCCCAGCCGCGCGAATTTTATTCTGAGCCGAGTGGTTGGACGCACCGGCAAAGAGGTGCGCGATGCGCTTGAGGCGCGTGGCATTTTGATTCGCGCGTTTGGTTCGCCGCGCTTGCGCGATTACATTCGCATTGCGATTGGCAAGCCGGCGGAGAATGACGCGGTGCTGAAGGCATTGCGCGATTTATGATTTTCGATTGCCGATTTGCGATGGGGTTTTCAATCGAAAATTGGAGAAACTATGACTCGTACTGCTACGGTAGAGCGTAAAACCAAAGAGACCGATGTGCGCGTTACGCTGAATCTCGATGGCACAGGCCGCGCAGACATCGCCACGGGTGTGCCGATGCTCGATCATTTACTTTCGCACGTGGCAATGCATGGCTTGCTCGATTTGGAAATTCGTGCAACGGGCGATTTACAGATTGACGCACATCACACCGTTGAAGACGTCGCGATTGTGCTGGGTGACGCGCTCAACCGCGCACTCGGCGACAAGCGTGACATTGTGCGAATAGGACACGCCTATGTGCCGATGGACGAATCGCTTGTGTTCGTTGCAGTTGATTTGAGCGGGCGCGCGTATGCGATGATCGCGGCAGCGTTTTCTGCGCCGATGCTTGGCGCAATGTCCGTCAGTCTCGTTGTACATTTTTTTGAAACGCTCGCGACGCACGCCAAGATGAATTTGCACGCGCGCGTACTCTACGGGCGCGACGATCACCACAAAGCCGAGGCGATGTTCAAAGCGTTCGGTCGCGCGCTGGCGATGGCTGTAGCGGTTGATCCTCGACGCGAAGGGGTCGCTTCTACAAAAGGAATAATTTGAACCCCAGCGGACACAGGGAACACAGAAAAAATTCTCTGTGCGCTCTATGGTGAAGGGTCTTGATGATAGCCATAATTGATTACGGTATGGGCAATTTGCGGAGTGTGCAAAAAGCGTTTGAAAAAATCGGCGCGACGGCGCGCATTGTGCCATTTCCACGCGATCTGGCACGCGCGCGTGGCATCGTGTTGCCCGGTGTCGGCGCGTTTGGGCAAGCGATGAACAACCTGCGTGCGATCGGTTGGGATGTTGCACTGCGCGAATCGGTGACGCGTGGCATGCCCCTCTTGGGTATTTGTCTTGGAATGCAATTGTTGTTCGAGTTATCGGAAGAGATGGGACAACACGAGGGTCTGGGTATTTTGCCCGGCACGGTCAAGCGATTTCGTGGCGAGGTCAAAGTGCCGCAGATGGGGTGGAATCAAATTCACATCAGACAACCGAGCGTGTTGTTGCGCGAGGTTGCCGATGGCAGTTACGCTTTCTTTGTTCACTCGTACTATTGCGCGCCCAGCGATAAAACGATGGTGTTAGCAACCACAGATTACGGCATCGAGTTTGCGTCGGTCGTTGGGCGCGGCAATGTGTTTGGCGCGCAGTTTCATCCGGAAAAAAGTCAAAGTGTTGGATTGAAAATGCTTGCCAATTTCGCCGAGTTCATCGAACGGGACACGCAACACATGTTTCGTGCTGCGGGATGCGTATGACGAGCGAATCTCGATGATAATTTACCCCGCCATTGATTTGCGTCACGGTCGCGTGGTGCGGTTGAAGCAAGGACGCGCGGACGCGGAAACTCAATACAGTGATGATCCGGCGCAAGTCGCAGTGCGTTGGCAAAGTGAAGGCGCGCAATGGTTGCACGTCGTCAATCTCGATGGCGCGTTTGGCGATGATTCAACCGCGAATGCACGCGAATTAGCGCGCATCATTTCAAGTGTTTCGATTCCCGTGCAATTCGGCGGCGGCTTGCGCGACCTCGCGCGTATTGAAGCGGCATTGGCGCTGGGTGTCGCGCGCGTTGTGCTTGGCACGGCGGCAATCGAAAATCCGCAACTCGTCTCCGATGCCATCGCGCGCTGGGGCGCGGAGCGCATCGTCGTCGGCATTGATGCGCGCGAGGGAAGGGTGGCAACGCGCGGCTGGGTTGCCCAATCAAATGTGAGCGCCATCGAATTGGCAAAGCAAATGCGCGCGCGCGGGGTTGAGCGAATCGTTTACACCGACATTGTACGGGATGGAATGTTGCAAGGTGTTGATGCAAACGCCATCGCCGAACTGGGGCGCGCGGCGAAGGTGCGCGTGATTGCGTCGGGTGGCGTGGCAAGCGTGGAGGATGTAGATGCGCTGCGCGCTTATCGCGAGGTGGAGGGAGTGATTATTGGGCAAGCGTTGTATAACGGAAACATTTCTCTGAAAAAAGTGTTGAGTATTCAGTGTGCAGAAGTCAGAATTCAGAATTCAGTATGCAGAATTCAGAATTCAGGAAAGGAAGAGAAATGAGTAATGTGTACGCAACGAGTTATCGTGATTTGATTGTGTACCAAAAAGCGCGTGTGCTGCAGCGAGAGATTTTCTCGATCTCGAAAAAATTTCCCCGCGAAGAAACATATGCTCTGACCGATCAGATTCGGCGATCAGCGCGTTCTATCA
The DNA here is from genome assembly GCA_034433515.1 of Anaerolineae bacterium. Classification (GTDB taxonomy): domain Bacteria; phylum Chloroflexota; class Anaerolineae; order UBA4142; family UBA4142; genus DAOTXS01. Next base: position 42,738 of record DAOUAL010000019.1, read on the forward strand.
GCGCGAACTTGGCTGAAGCGTGGGCAAAGCGAAGGTATCCAGCGCATTTCCTGAGCAAGTTGACGGATGCGGAAGGCGAATTGTTCGAGACGCATCACTGGATTGAGACAGCCTTGGACTGTGAATACATTGATGCTCAGACTGCACAGCATTTGGTTGCACAATGCCAAGAAATCGGTCGTATGTTGGGAAGCATGATGAGCAAAGCAGAATTATTTTCTGGCGATGAATACAAGCGAGCACGTGAATCAGCGGCAGAATATTTTGTAAACACCGAACACTAAACACTGACTACTGGATGTTGAACTCGTGTTAGCCAAACGCATTATTCCTTGCCTTGATGTGAAAGACGGACGCGTCGTCAAAGGCGTAAATTTTGTACAACTGCGCGATGCGGGCGATCCGGTGGAACACGCCCAAGCGTACGATATGGCGGGCGCGGATGAGTTGGTATTTCTCGACATTACGGCATCGTACGAACAGCGCGACATTTTGCTCGATGTGGTGCGCGCGGTGGCGGATCAAGTATTCGTTCCCTTTGCAGTTGGTGGCGGCGTGCGCACCATCGAAGATTTTCGCGGCATCTTGTTGGCAGGGGCAGACAAGGTCGCGGTGAATACGGCGGCGGTGGAAAATCCAACGGTCATCACGGAAGCGGCGGAGAAATTTGGATCGCAATGTGTGGTGGTGGCGATTGACGCAAAACGACGAACGCTGGAAAAGGCACGACGCTGGGAGGTTTACACTCATGGCGGACGCACACCAACCGGCAAAGACGTGCTCGAATGGGCGCGTGAAGTTGAACGATTGGGTGCAGGCGAAATTTTGTTGACGAGTATGGATCGCGACGGAACGAAAGACGGCTATGACCTTGAATTGACGCGCGCCGTGGCGGACGCCGTTTCGATGCCGGTGATTGCCTCCGGCGGCGCGGGGCGTGTGGAACATTTCGCAGAAGCCATTCTCGACGGACATGCGAGTGCGGTGCTTGCGGCAAGTTTGTTTCACTTTGGTGAGTTGACAATCGCGCAGGTGAAGGAATATTTAGCGAGTCGCGGGATCGTGGTTCGGAAATAGTTAAACCGTAATTACTCACCGCAGAGGCACAGAGAACGCAGCGTTTCATTTTTTTCTCCGCGCACTCGGCGTCTCTGCGGTAATTTGAGAATGGCTGAGCAGTTACGTTAAACCGCAAAGAACGCCAAGAGAAAAATAAATCTTTGCCCTGGGCGTCTTTAAAAGAGGTCTTTATGAGCGAAGAAATCAACTGGGATGTAAATGGGCTTGTGCCGGCTATTGTCCAAGATGCGACGACCAAACAGGTATTGATGCTCGCGTATATGAATGCCGAATCGTTCGCCAAGACGCTGGAAACCGGCAAGGCAACGTTTTGGAGTCGGCGACGCAAGCAGTTGTGGACGAAAGGCGAAACGTCCGGCAATATCCAGCGCGTCCGCGAAATCAAGTACGATTGCGATGGCGATGCGATCTTGTTGCTGGTTGAGCCGGCTGGTCCGGCGTGCCATACCGGCGAGGTGAGTTGTTTTTATCGGAGTTTAGGGACGACGAAGGACGAATGACGAATGGCGGATATTCTCAACCAACTCTACGGGCGCATCCAAGCGCGCAAAATCAATGCGCCACCCGATTCTTACACGGCTAAACTGTTTGTAGCGGGCGAAGACGAGATCGTCAAAAAAATTGGGGAAGAGGCGATTGAGGTGATTGTAGCGGTAAAAGGGCAGGGGAATGAACGTATCGTTTCTGAAACCGCTGATTTGATTTATCACACGATGGTGTTGTTAGCATCGCGTGGAATCGAATGGCGTGCGGTGGAAGCTGAATTGGCACGCCGCTACAAAGCGTGAAAGTAAAATTTAAGGTACGTGTGGATTGACACTCGGCAATGATAGTGATATATTCAACGCACGAAATACTTGTGATCTTGGATTGGATGGACGCAGACCCACGTGCTTCCCGTTGTTTCAAAATGATGTTACGCACGCTGTGGTTCAAACCGTCTAGCCCTAAGGGATGGGATGAATCGCGCGCGCGTTTTCTTTGCCCTCCCTCGGATTTCATCGGGAGGGTTTTTATTCACTTACCTTAAAGGAGTTGCTCATTCGCCTTCGGCGCACCAGCAGAGAGATGAAAATAAGCGAGTGAGCTCGTAGTACGGCGATTGAGCGCCCGCGCGATGAATCGCGCGACGACAAACCTATTTTCAGAGGAGTCGAACGATGAAAGCGAATTGTCCCGAATGCGAAGCCGAGATCGAAATGGCAAAGCCCTTGCGCGGCGAGCTTGTAGTGTGTCCCGATTGTGGCACCGAGTTGGAAGTGGTGAGCGAGAATCCCTTACAATTCGATCTCGCGCCGCAAGAAGAAGAGGATTGGGGCGAGTAAAATGAAAATTGGCGTCCTCTATTCTCGTGTGCGCGTCGAAGAAAAATTATTGTTCGATGCGTTAGACGCACGCGGCATCCCGTATGATCGCATTGATGATCGCGAGGTGATTTTCGATTTGCAAGACCCCCGCCCGTGGCAGCAGTACGATGTGGTGTTGGAGCGTTGCATTAATCACTCACGCGCACTCAACGCGCTCAAGATTCTCAACGATTGGGGTATCCCGACGGTGAACACCGCCCACGTGGCAAGCATTTGCGGCGATAAACTGGCGACTTCGACGGCGCTGGTGCATCACGGGGTGCCCACGACGCGCATCAAAGTCGCGTTCACGCCGGATTCGGCAATCCAAGCCATCGAAGAATTGGGGTATCCGGTCATTCTCAAGCCAGCGGTGGGGTCGTGGGGACGCTTGCTCTCCAAGATCAACGATCGCGAAGCCGCCGAAGCCGTCTTGGAACACAAAGAAATCCTGGGTTCGTACCACCACTCGATTTTCTACATTCAAGAGTACATTAAAAAGCCGGGGCGCGATATTCGTGCGTTTGTCATCGGCGATGAAACGGTGGGTGCGATTTATCGGTACTCGGAACATTGGATTACCAACACCGCGCGCGGGGGGCAAGCAACCGGCTGTCCCGTCACGCCCGAGTTGAACCAGATTTGTGTCGCAGCGGCAAAGGCGGTGGGTGGCGGCATTGTGGGGGTGGACTTGTTGGAAGACCCGGATCGCGGCTTGCTGGTCAACGAAGTAAACTATACGATTGAATTTCGCAACAGTATCACGACAACTGGCGTGGACATTCCGCAACGCATTCTGGATTATGTAGTGGCAGTGGGGCGCCGGGAAATCCAAGTGTTGTAATTTCAGATTTCAGATTGCAGATTGTAGATTTAGATCTGAAATTTGCCATCTGAAATTGGAGGGCTATGTCTCTCGAACAATTTAATATCATCGAATCTACGCTGCGCGAAGGTGAGCAGTTTGTGGGCGCACACTTTACCACCGATGACAAACTTCGCATTGCTGATGCGCTCGATGAGTTTGGCGTCGAATATATCGAACTGACCTCACCGTTGGCGTCGCCGCAAAGTTTTGAAGATGCCTGTTTGATTGCGCGACGAGGTCTCAAAGCCAAAATCCTCACCCACATTCGTTGTCATATCGAAGATGCTAAAAAGGCACTCGAGACCGGCGTCCACGGGATTGATCTCGTGATCGGCACGTCGTCGTACCTGCGCGAGTTTAGTCACGGGCTGGCAATGAGCCAAGTGATTGATCGCGCGGTCGAGGTGCTCTCGTGGATTCGCGCGCAAGCACCCCACATCGAATTGCGCTTTAGCACCGAGGATTCGTTCCGCAGCGAAGAAGCCGATTTGTTCCGGGTCTATCTTGCCGTAGATCAAGTAGGCGTGGATCGGTTTGGCATTGCGGACACGGTGGGGGTGGCAACCCCCTTGCAGGTTTATCAATTGGTGTCGGGTTTGCGGCGCTTGGTGAAAGCCGGCATCGAGTTTCACGGACACAACGATTCGGGCTGTGCGATTGCGAATGCGGTCACGGCATTGGAAGCCGGCGCCACGCACATTGACACCAGCATCCTGGGGATCGGTGAACGGAATGGCATCGCGCCGCTGGGTGGTTTCATCGCGCGGATGTACGCCATCAATCGCGATCTGGTCAAGAAAAAATACAAACTGAAGAAATTACGCAAACTCGACGAGATGATTGCGACTATGGTGGGGGTAGGTATTCCGTTCAACAATTACATCACCGGTGTTACCGCGTTCACGCACAAAGCCGGCATTCACGCCAAAGCGATTCTCAATCAGCCGGAGACGTACGAGATTTTGAATCCCAAAGATTTTGGTATGACGCGCTATATCAGCATTGCGCACAAGTTGACCGGTTGGAACGCCATCAAGGATCGCGCGGAACAACTGGGCTTGTCCCTCACCGATGATCAGATCAAAGAGGTTACCGCGCATGTCAAAGCGTTGGCGGATCAGAAAAAGATTGATCTAAACGATGTGGACGAGTTGTTGCATCGTTGGGCGAACGGCGCGACGGAAATGACTAATGAGCCAATGAGCAAATGATCAAGATGTCGAATGGCAAGACGTTTGCAGAAAAAGCGCTCGCGCGCGCGGCGGGCTTGCGTGAGGTCGTGGCTGGGCAAATCGTGGATGCGGTGCCGGACGTGGTGCTTTCGCACGACAATACAGCGGCGATTGTAAAAATTTTTCGTGCGCTCGGCGTGGCACGCGTGAAATATCCGGAACGCTTGGCGATTACCCTCGATCATGCGGTCCCAGCCCCCACGACGCAACACGCGCAGAATCACGCGGAGGTGCGCAAGTTTGTCGCAGAGCAAGGCATCGCCAATTTTTTTGAAGTGGGACGCGGCATCTGTCATCAAGTCTTGAGCGAAGAAGCCATCGTGTTGCCGGGTCAATTGATTCTGGGGGCCGATTCGCATACCACGCATTATGGCTGGCTCGGCGCGTTTGGGGCAGGCATCGGTCGGAGTGAAGTCGCGGCACTCTGGGCAACCGGCGAATTGTGGCTCCGCGTCCCGGAATCCATCAAGATCGTCGTTGAAGGTGAATTGCCGCGCGGCGTAACGTCGAAAGATTTGTGCTTGCGCATCATCGGCGATTTGAAAGCGGATGGCGGTCTGTACGCCTCCGTCGAATTTCATGGCTCGACTATTTCGCAACTCTCGCTTGAAGCGCGGATGGTGATCCCGAATATGATGGCGGAGTTTGGGGCGAAGAATGCGTACTTGCCGCCGGATGAGGCGGTGTTTGAGTGGCTGGTGCGACGCAAAATTTCAGATTTCAGAGTTCGGATTTCAGATTCTCAATCGGCAATCTACCATCTAAAATCTGAAATTGCAAACGGCGCGCTCTACCCCGATGATGATGCCACGTACATCGCGATCCATCGCTACGATGCTTCAATACTTGAGCCATACGTCGCGTGCCCACATCGCGTTGACAATGTGAAACCGTTGTCGCAGGTGCGCGGCGTACGCGTGCATCAAGCGTTCATCGGTACGTGCACCAATGGTCGCCTTGAAGATTTGGCGGCGGCGGCAGAAATTCTTCGTGGTAAAAAACTCGCGCGTGGGACGCGCTTGCTGGTGATCCCGGCATCGTCCCAGGTTTTGAGCGAAGCGTTGGCACGCGGATACATTCAAACGTTCGTCGAAGCGGGCGCGGTGATCGGCGTGCCGGGATGCGGTCCATGCATGGGCAATCATATGGGCATTCCGGCGCCGGGGGAGGTGACGATTTCGACGGCGAATCGGAATTTTCGCGGTCGAATGGGGACGCGCGACGCGGAAATTTATTTGGCAAGTCCGGCGGTGGTGGCTGCGAGTGCCATCGCCGGCGTGATTGCGGATCCGCGAGAGAGCGCATGAACCCTAACCTCGCGGCGCTTTTCCAAGAACTGGAAAGGTTTCAGCAGGTGAACGATGCGCGGGAGACCGAGTCGGCGCGCCGCATGCTCAACATCACGCACGACACGGGCGAGTTTCTAGTCTTGCTTGCTCGCGCGGTGGATGCGCGCCGCATCCTCGAACTGGGCACCTCGAATGGCTATTCAACGTTATGGCTCGCGTACGCCGTGCAACCGATGGAGGGCCGCGTGATCACGGTTGAACGTTCACCCTACAAAGCCGAATTGGCGCGCGAAAATTTCAAACGCGCCTCGCTCGAAGCGTGGATTGATTTGCAGCTAGGCGAGGCGGGTGCTTTTCTAAAACAGCAAGCCGATTCATCGTTTGGGTTCATCTTTTTGGATTGCGAACGCAAACGTTACGTTGAATGGTGGAAGGATTTACAGCGCGTCTTGGCGCCGGGCGGCTTGCTCGTTGCCGATAACGCGGTCTCGCACGCGCGCGACATTGAACCGTTCATTCAAGTGGTTCAGCAAACGCCGGGCTATGTAACATCGGTTGTGCCCATTGGCAATGGCGAACTAGTGATACTCAAAGAAGCGTATTGAGGCGCGGCTCGCTCCAGAGCAGCGCCGATGGCCAAGGAGGGGGAAGATGCCCGACAAAACAATCACGCAAAAACTTGGTATCAAAGAAGGTCATCAAGTCTTTATCGCCAATGCACCGCGAGGGTACAAAGCCACCTTGGGTGCCTTGCCCAAACGCGCACGCCTTCTTGGCAAGCCGGTGGCACCCCTTGATGTGATCCAAGTCTTTGTGGCAAATCGCAAAGAGTTGGAAACGCATTTGCCTAAATTAAAACCGTTACTTGCTCCAGACGGTATGTTATGGGTAACCTATCTCAAAGGCACCTCCAAAACTAAAACGGACATCAATCGCGATAGCATTCGCGCGTATGCCAAATCGTTGGGCTTGGAAGCCGTGGCGATTTTTTCCGTTGACGAAGACTGGTCGGCAGTACGACTAAAACTGCTCAAAGGATGATGAATGTCCAAAACGTTCAATGGCCCCAACTGTGCCGCGCCGCTCGATTATGATGACAGCCCCACTCTCACAATCACGGGCTCCTTTTGCCAAAGTTCGGTCCTCGTCCCAGCGGAACTGCGCACCGAAGCATCGTTCACCTTAGCGAACTTGCCGGACATTGCCGGTCAATCACAAAACGTGGCAGAGAGGGCTCGCTTGGGCAGATGGCGTTCAACGATCAGAACGAATTGATTGCAGTGGCGCGGGATCGCGTGCTCAAGTACGCGTTGCGTTCAAAATAGATTTGCGAGGTTCAATTGCCGGCTCAATCTGAAATTACCCGCCAAGGTTCAATGGTCGTCATCGTGTCCGAAGATGGACAACGCGTTCTGCTTCATCGGCGCGAGTTGTATTTCTGGTGGGACTTGGCGGGCGGCGCCATCGAGCCAGACGAAGACCCGGCGACGGCGGCGATCCGCGAAACGCGCGAAGAGACCGGCTATGACGTTGCGCTCGATCGCTTGGTGGGCCGTTATCAGCATCCGTCCGTTTACAGCCGGGGCGATCAATTGACCTATCTGTATCGTGCGCACATTATTGGTGGTGCGCCCCATTATTCCGGCATCGAGACAACCGGCTTGCAGTGGTTTGCGCTGGACCGGTTACCACGCGGACTAGAACCCTTCCATCGCCAAATGATTGCCGACGCGTTTACTGACACAGATCAGACCTTTGAACGGCGCTTTGATTTTCCCTTTTGGAAATTGTTACCAGCGCGCATCATCTTTTTCATTTTGCATTTGCGCTGGTTGGTGTGGAAACGATTTTTCAAGGATGAAGGATGAGTGCGATGTTTCAACTTTTGCTTCTCTATTTTCCTTCGTGGATCGAGGGTCTATGAAATTGCGCGGTCGTGTGTGGAAGTATGGCGATGATGTGAACACCGATGTCATTTTTCCCGGCAAGTACACCTATACGATAACTGACCCCCAAGAACAAGCACACCATGCGTTGGAAGATTTAGATCCGATGTTTGCGAACAATGTGCAACCGGGCGATATAATCGTGGCTGGGAAAAATTGGGGCAATGGCTCATCGCGCGAGCAAGCGGTAACGTGTTTGAAATACGCCGGCGTTACAGCGATGGTTGCCACATCGTTTGCGCGAATTTATTTTCGCAATGCGGTCAACAATGGCTTGGTGCCGATTGTGTGCGCACCAGCGGTGGAGGCGATTCAAAATGGTGAAACGATTGAAATTGATTTGGAGGCGCACACGATTCGTTGCGCCGCCGGTACCTTTGATTTTCCGCCACTCTCCCCTACGTTGTTCATGATTATCGAAACCGGCGGATTGATTCCAATGTTGCGCAAGAAACTTGGCACGGAACATTTGCCGATGCCGGACATAAAATCGGGTGGTGACTAGTGTATCGAATCGCATGGATGCCCGGCGATGGTGTCGGAAAAGAAGTGATGCAAGCCACGCGCGTCGTCCTCGATGCGCTGAAACTCGATGCGCAATACACCCACGCGGACATTGGCTGGGAATTTTGGTGCAACGAAGGCGAAGCGTTACCGCCACGCACCATTGACATTCTGCGCCAATCGCATTGCGCCTTGTTCGGTGCGATCACGTCCAAGCCAAAAGAGAAAGCCGCTGCCGAACTTGCGCCGCATCTGCGCGGCAAAGGCCTGGTGTATCGCAGCCCGATTGTGCGTCTGCGCCAGATGTTTGATTTGTACGTCAACCTGCGCCCGTGCAAGGCGTACCCCGGCAATCCGCTGAACTACCGCGACGACATTGACCTCGTTGTCTTTCGCGAAAACACGCAAGGGCTGTACGCCGGCGTCGAGTTTCATCCAGTACCCGAGGCAGTGCGTTCAACGCTCGAAGCATATAGTGTACCGATGCGCGCTTTCCAAAATGTTGCCGCGGATGATATGGCGCTCACCGTACGTGTGATTACGCGGCAAGGGGCAGAGCGCATCGTGCGGCGCGCTTTTGAGTACGCGCAAAGATTTGGGTATCCTAGTGTAACGCTCGTTGAAAAACCCAACGTGTTGCGCGAGACCAGCGGCTTGATGACCCGGGTCGCGCACCAAGTTGCGCAAGATTTCCCTAGCATCGAATTATGGGAAGCCAACATTGATGCAATGGCGATGTGGCTCCTCAAGAATCCGCAACAGTACGGCGTGCTGGTTACAAGCAATCTCTTTGGCGATGTGATTTCCGATTTGTGCGCGCAACTCGTTGGCGGGTTGGGTTTTGCGGCAAGTGGCAACATCGGCGATACGTTTGCCGTGTTCGAACCGACGCACGGCTCAGCCCCGAAATATGCCGGGCAATACAAGGTTAATCCGATGGCGACCTTTCTTGCGGCAAAATTGATGCTCGATTGGCTGGGCGAAACGGAAAAGGCAATGCGCTTGGAAAACGCGATTGCCGCCGTGATTGCAGAAGGCAAAGTGAGAACGTACGATATGGGCGGAAAAAATTCGACGATGGAAATGGCAGAGGCGGTCGCAGGAAAATTATGATCTGCGACTTTCGCAAATTTGTGCAAATGATTTTTGTTGAGGCAATTCGCGGAAGAAATTGTCTTGTGGTAGAATGGCAATATGACAACAACCAATGACCAACTTGCCGCGCTCGCCAGATCGCTGGTGGACGCAGCAGCGCCAAAGAATCTAACGTTACGCGTGATGAGCGGCGTCGCCGTCTATCTCACCTGCCCCAGCATCGGAACGCATCCGGCGTTACAACGGCAAATCAAGGATGTGGATTTCGTCGCGCCGGTTGCGCAATGGGATGCGCTGGCGGATGTTTTCAAATCGAAGGGTGTAACGTTGCGCCGTAAATCGGCAGACGCGTGGCTATTCGATCAAGAGGGCATTCAAATCGAACTGTGTGGCACTAGATTCGATTACGCCGATTTATCGTCACGGCTGGCGCTTGCTTCGCCCACTTTATCGGTAACCGATTTGTTGCTGTTCAAGTTGCAACGTCAACCCTTTGAGGAACGCGATATTCAAGATGCCATTGCATTGTTGCTCGATCATCGCGTGGCGAAAGATGAAGCAGAAGACCAAATCAATCACGAGTACATCGCCCAATTATGCCGGCGCAATTGGCAGCTGTTTCATCGCGTGTACGATAATACGGTCACGTTAGAAAAGATACTCGACAAGTATATCGAGCCAGAGGAGGCACAACTGGTGTGGCGGCGCATCGAGTTGATTCAAGGCGATATGGATCAACAACCCAAATCGTTGGGCTGGATGATCCATCAGTTTTTGAAAAAGCCAACGCAAGTGCCGCGTTAAATGGGGAGGGGCGTAGCATGCTACGCCCCTCCGTTTTTTATACTACAAACTCGTACGCGCAATTTGGACACATCACCAAGCCACATTTCCGCGCGAGTCCGCACGCTGCACATTGCCGCGCCTCACCTGCCTCAAAACTTTTGCCGCAAAGCGGACAGCAAAGTTTGGATGGATGACCCACCACGGACGCTGGACGATCCTTCGGCGTCGTCCGTCCTTCGTCTTCGGTCAATCTAGAAAATCGCCAACGCATATCTGGCTATTCCTCCAACAATCACCGCCAGCATAATCGTGAACGTGGCGATGCCCAACGCGGGACGCAGTCCTAATTCCTTGTTCAACACCGCAAATGTCGCGAGGCACGGAATGTACAACGTGTTGACAAGGGCATACACAAACAACTGGTGCGGGGTCATAAATGAGAGTAAATTGTGCGCGCCCGCACCATATTGCACCAGCGCAAGGGTAACCAAGAATTGCAACGCCAGTTCTTTGCGGAGGGTCGCAAAGATCAAGGTCAATCCCGCAACGGCTGGTAGCCCCAGCCACCCTTCGACAATTGGCGTGAGCGGCGCCGTGAACAGCCAAATCGTGTTCGTTTCATACAACGCGCCCATCACAAAACTGCCGATCAAGACGATGGGTAATGCCATCAGTAGAAATTCTTTGAAACGAAACCATGTTTTGTGCACAATGACGCTGGGGGTTGGCACGCGGAACGGAAACATTTCCATCACAAGATCATCTGAACGTCCTGCCATCAGTTGGTTCAAGCCGATGCCAATCGCGATCAAGAGCGCGAGCGAGATCAACAACAAGGCAACGCCATACTGCCAGCCGGCAAACATGGCGGTTGCTCCAACGATGACAGCGATGCGCGCGCTGCACGGCGTCAAGACAATGAGTGTACTCGCAATGATGCGTTCGCGGAGCGTTGTCAGTACACGTGTCCCCATAATTGCCGGGACATTGCAACCCGCGCCCGCGAGCAAAAGAATCACCGCGCGTCCGTGCAAGCCCAAACGTTTCATCAATGCATCGAGCAGAAACGCAATCGAGTTCATATAGCCGGTGTCTTCAAGAATCGCCAAGAGGGCGTAAAAGGTGAGCACGTACGGAATGCCGATTTCGAACGCGGCTTCGAGTCCCGCATCCAAACCCCAGAGCGCAATGTTTGCCCAAATGCTTTCGCCCAAGATCAAACCTACGATGGTTTGAATGGGCGGTGAGACGAATGTTTCCCAAAGACCGGCAAAGGCTTCGCTGAGTGTGCCGCCCATCCAAAACAAAAATCCAAACAAGGCGATCAACACGGCGATCAGAATCGGAACGCCGGTGATCGGTTGAATAGACCAACGCCACAGTCTGACCGAAAGGGGGTCATGCAAGGGTTGTTGGATTTGCGCGTTTCGTGCAATCGCTTGGGCTAGTTTGTGCCGCACGCGCGGCAGATGCAAACTAAGCGGCTCGCCCACCCGTGCTTCGATTGCTGTGCTTAGCTCGCGCGCTTGGGCAAGGATTGCCGTGCCGTTGGGCAACTGTTCGACGGCGCGCCCAATCTCCGCATCTTCTTCCAGCAACAGAATCGCGAGTGTGCGCGGTTTCATATGCGACGGGATTTCGATCAAGGTTGCCTGAATCGTTTTGGTAAGGGCATGAAGGGCTGTTTCGATTTCAGGGTCGTACGTCGGGGCAGCCGACTGGCAGGGTAGTTGCTCAACGGTTGTCAATACTTCTTCTATGCCGATACCGCGCGTCGCAATGGTGGGCACGACCGGCACCTGCAAATCGTGCGCCAACCGAGCGAAATCAATTGCGATGCCAGCCCGAGCGGCTTCGTCCATCAAATTCACGGCGACAACGAGCGGCAGTCCAAGATCGAGAAATTGCAAGACCAGATATAAATTGCGTTCCAAGTTGGTCGCGTCGGTGATTGCCACGATGGCATTGGGGGGATTGTCCAACACCGCTTGACGGGCAATGCGTTGATCTTCACTCAATGCGCCGAGCGCATACGTGCCGGGCAGATCCAAAATGCCGATGCGTTTGCCGCGGTGGTGGGTTACTCCAAAGTTGAGCGAAACGGTTTTGCCGGGATAATGCGCGGTCTCGGCGTTGCCGCCGGTCAAGCGATTGAAGAACGAAGACTTGCCCACATTGGGATTGCCGGCAAGTGCAATGGTTAAATCCGTGTCTGCAAATTTTGGCGTGAGTGTGTGACAAAAAGACATTTCAGAATTCCAAGTTTTAAATCCAAAATCAAAAATCTATCGTGCAAAGGGCGTGGTGGAAACTCGATGTTTAGCCATGTCTGTCAACTTCTGTCTGTTGTTGCACTAGTTTGCCAACGGAATTTTGAAGATTTGGGATTTCTTTGACCCAAATTCTTTGGGCAAGATTTCTTCCTAGGGCATAATGCGCACGCCCCACACGCACCAACACCGGACCTCCAAACGGCGCACAGTTTTCAAGTTCGATTTCCGTGTTGGGCAATAGGCCCAGAGTTGCCAAGTGTCGCAATGCCGCTGGCGTCTCGGTATTGATGCGCACAATCGTTGCGCGCGTGGCGGGCGCGCACTCCGCCAACGAGGTTTGCGTGCCACGTTCCATCGGACGCGCGCTGGGAATCAGGTTGCCGTGTGGACACGTGGCTGGATTGCCTAGTTGTTCTGCAAGCGATTGGGTGGTTTGATCGGAAACGTGATGCTCGACCTGATCGGCTTGTTCGTGCGCTTGTGCCCAGTCAAGCCCCAGCACATCGGTGAAATGGCGTTCAACGAGACGATGCCGACGCAACAGGGCGAGCGCGCGCTCACGGCCTAGATCGGTCAAGCCAAGTTTGCGGCCAACGTCCACACGAACCAGCGATTGTTTGACGAGCGCTTGCAGCGAAGAGGCAAAGGGCACATCAAGTTCATCGGCAAGCGTGCCGATGGTCAGCGTGCGCTGGTTCTCCTCTGCGCGCGCCAGCGTGAGCAGAATCATTTCGGCGGTTTCACCGAGCGTGGCTTGCGACGATTTCATCCGGTTAAGCATCCAAACCTCTGCCATAATATCGTGCAAACTTTCAATATTAGTATATACTAACAATAGACGGGCGTCAAGGAGGCCAGGTCAAGGTTTGGTCAGATTTGGGTCAGAGTTGGACGCTAAAAACAAAAAGCAAGCCCCTGATTTTGGAGATTGCTTTGTTCACCGTCGCTGTTAGACCGATGGTTACACTTGATACAGCAAATCCATATACATCTTGAGCAAGTCGCTCACCATCCCGCGTAGTTCCACTGCGGACGCCATCCCGTAAATGGGTCCCACCCCGGAGGGCGCGTCGGGATGTTCCTTCACGTACGCGATTGCCTCTTTCAAATCGGTGAGGAATTGTTCCGCAACGCCGGGTTGTGTGTGCCGCAAGGTTACGCAGAGGTGAACGGCGGGCGGCGAATGCAGTCCATTTAGCCCCCACCCCTTGCGCGTCATCTGTTCCATCACTTGAAAGATGTCGAGCGAGTCGGACATGAACGCGATGACGAACAATGGATCGCTGCACAGTTGCAATTCCGGCATTTCGCGGATGCCTTGTTTGATTTTCGATGCGGTTTCTAAGATCGCTTTGGCAGCGCGCAAATAGCCGGCTTCACCCATCGAAACCATCGCTGCCCAGCATGCCGCGCTCAACGCGCCGGGGCGACTGCCGGCAAAGGTCGGCGAAAAGTACAAGCCACCGGGCCAATCGGTGGAGGTGAAATATTGAAAGTGGCGCAGTTCGGCATCGCGATACAAAACGACGGAGGTGCCTTTGGGCGCGTAGCCGTACTTGTGCGTATCGGCGGAAATTGAGGTGACGCCGGGCAAACGAAAATCGAAACGCGGTACCGGGTAGCCAAGTTTTTCTGCCCAGGGTAGCAAAAAGCCGCCCAGACAACCATCGGTGTGAAAGCCAATGTGGTGTGCGCGCGCGAGTTCGGAGAGTTCCTCAATCGGATCAACGATGCCGTGCGGGAAGGGCGGCGCCGAGCCGATCATCACAATCGTGTTGGGCGTGATTGCGTCGCGCATCGCGGCAACATCCGCGCGAAAATCGGGCCCAACCGGAATGCGGTGCATTGTGATGTTGAAATACTGCGCCGCTTTGTCGAAGGCGGCGTGTGCAGTAGTGGGCGCGATCATTTCCGGCGCGGTGATCCCTTTGGTCTCGCGCGCCCAATCGCGGTACGTTTTCATCGCCAGCAAAATGCTTTCCGTGCCGCCAGACGTAACGGTGCCGCACGCGCCGCTTGGCGCGTTGAGCATATGCGCGGTCATCGAAACGATTTCCGCCTCAAACTTGGTCGTCGAGGGCCAAATATCGGCGTGGAGCGGGTTGCTTTGCGAGTGTAGCGCGTAGACGCGATTGACGAAATCAATGTGCGCGTTGTCGCCGTGATAGACCGCCCCGGAAACCTTGCCGTCTTTCCACCGCGCCTCTTCGATGGATTTCAATTTCTCCATCTCGCGCAAAATTTCTTCGCGCGGCAACCCGGCGGCAGGGAGTTGCGGAAAGGTGAGGTACCCCTCTTTGTACGGCTTGAGCGATTTTTCTAATTGGGGAATCAAGTCTGCAAATGCTGAGAAATCCATTGACAACTCCAATCTATGGTTCGTAGTGCGCAATTCATTGCGCGTCGAGTGATGAATCGCTCACTACGAACCTTTGCGATTTAATCTCTCGTAGATTTTCTTGTTCTGCTTGTAAATGTTCACAAACTCGGCGAACAGTTTGTCGTAGAGTGCACGATTTGCCGGGTTCGGTTGGTACTCGCGCTGGATGTGCACGTGCTTGCCCACTTGATCGAAGGAAATGTAGCCGAGTCCGACCGAGGCGATCAGCGCGGCACCGCGCGCGTTTGCCAGTACCGGGTCTTGCACTTGGCGAATCGTGCGATTCAACACATCGGCGTGAATCTGGCACCACAGATTTGAATTTGCGCCGCCGCCCACCATATTGATTGGGTTCATTGGTCTGCCGCAAAATTTTTCCACCGGGTCGAGTAGCCAACGCGTGTTGAATGCGACGCCTTCCATCATCGCACGCGCTAGATCGGCGCGGGTGTTGTGCAACGATAAATTGTAAAAGCCGGCGCGAATCCACGCATCGTCCACCGGCGCGCGTTCGCCAAAGAGCCAAGGTGTGTAGATGACACCGCGGCTGCCGGGCGGCGATTGTTCTGCAATTTGATTAAGAGCAGCGAAGAAATTATCCGGCGATTTTAAGGCGAACGCATCGTTGGGGAACAGGATATTGTCGCGCAACCAGGTGAGATTGCCGCCCGCCATCTCTTGCGTGGCGATGAGCAGGTAGCGATCCGGAATCGCGCACGGCACCGATGCCATCGAACTGAGCAAATCGGTTTTCTTGAACGGCAGGTGCGTGGCAATCCACGACGAGGTGCCGATGTAGAGATGTGCGGCATAGTTTTCGACCGCGCCGGAACCAATCGCCGCCGCTGGAATATCGAACGCGCCGGCAACCACTTGGACATCGCGTGATAATCCCAGTTCGTCAGCCGCGCGCGGCAAAATTTTTCCAAGCACATCCATACTGCGCACAATGTCCGGAAATTTTTCGCGTTCGATTTGCGACCAGCGGATTAACTCGTCGTCGTACTGGATCAGCGCGGGATGGCGATTATCGGTTACCCAGCGAGCGACAACGGCATCGGCGGTTGTTACAAATTTGCCGGTGAGACGAAAATCAATGTAATCAACGACGTCGAGGAATTTGTGCGTGGCGCGGTAAACGTCGGGGTGTTCGTGCTTGATGTAAAGTTGGTGACCAAAACCATCTTTGCCGGAAAGAAAGGGGACGCCGCCGGTGCGTTGAATCCATTTGAAAAGTTTGAGCGGGTTGTACCCGGCAAGCGGTCCGCCGGCGATTTGGCGCGTGTACTCGGCGCCGCGCGTATCGAGCCAGGACATCGCACGCATCAGACAATTGCCGTCGCGGTCAACGGGGACGGTACTCGCGCCGGGCGTACTCGCGCACACGGCAACGATTTTTTCGCGCGGCACGAGATTTTTCGCCAGCAAGCGTTGCGTCGCGATGACGATTTTGTTCCACCAATCGTGCGCGTCTTGCTCCGCGCCGCCATTCGGCAAAAGATAGAGCGGAATCGGTTCGCTCTCCCAGCCGCATGCTTCACCATAGATCGAAAAGAGTCCGACTTTGGCGCTGGAGGTGCCTAAATCAATTGCGAGAACATACTGGTCGGTGTGGCTCGTCATTGTGCCTCCCACGTGCAGACCGCCGACGGCGGACAAATGCATTGCAAATACACGTTTGACTATTCGAGCAGGATGAGAGATTGCTTCGCCGCTTTGCGGCTCGCAATGACAATCGGCGGTCGTTTTACGACACGTTGAATCGAATGGACAAAATATCTCCGTCTTTGACGATGTACTCTTTCCCTTCCAAGCGCAACAGCCCGCGTTGGCGCGCCTGTGCCATTCCACCGCACGCGATCAGATCAGCGTACGCAATCACTTCGGCGCGAATGAATCCGCGTGCGAGATCGGTATGAATCACGCCGGCTGCATCTACCGCTGTTGCACCGACCGGAATCGTCCACGCGCGCACCTCGTCCTCGCCGACCGTGAAGAACGCTTGCAAGCCGAGCAACGCGTACGACAAGCGAATCATTTTGGCGAGTCCCGGTTCATCAATGCCGTAATGTCCCAAAAATTCGCGCGCTTCCTCCGGCGACATTTGCGCAAGTTCCATTTCGAGTTTGCCTTGCAGAGTAACGAGAATCGTTTGCTTGTGATTGTACCGCACAAGTTCGCGCGCATCTGGTACTGCGCGGTCGCCGGTGTTGAGGACGACGAGTTGTGGTTTGTGCGTAACGACGGCGAGGTTCTTGACGATTTTCAAGGCATCGGCGCTGAGATCAAGGTCGCGCAAAGGTTGACCGTTTTCAAGTTGTGGCTTGAAGCGTTGGAGCAACGCTTGTTCTTTTGCCATCGCCTCGCGTTCAGCCGGTGTGCCGCCGCGCTTGGCGAGTTGCGTGGCAATGCGTTCGAGCCGGCGTTCGGTCATTGCAAGATCGGAGAGGATTAATTCGGTGTCGAGGATTTCGAGATCGCGTTGTGGATCAACCGTCTCTTCGATGTGTGGTACGGTTTCGTCTTCAAAGGCGCGAACGACGTGGAGGAGCGCATCGCTTTGCACCAGTTGATTGAGCAGTGTGCCATCCAGGCCGCCTTTTTCGCCGATGCCGCGCGCGAGCCCGGCGATGTCGTTGTACTGCACTTGGGCGCGCGTCGTCTTGCGCGGGTTGAACATTTTCGAGAGTGTGTCCACGCGTGGGTCGGGTACATCAACCATCGCGGTGTGCACTTCTAATTTGCCGGACGAGTATGCCGCCGTTTCGATTTGTCCGCGCGTGAGCGCGTTGAAAATAGTGGTCTTGCTAGAATTGGGAAGTCCGATGATGCCGATTTGCATAGCACGGAGTATACAACGCATCCCCAAACCTGGCAAGGATAAACAGTGAGTATTCAACTCGTTTGGGGATACGTTGTAAGCACGGGTGAGGGGAAAATAAAAATTGGACGCGGACGAACGCAGACGAACGCGGAAGAAAAGATAAATCCGCAAGCGTGCCTCCGCAGGCTAGAACCAGTCGGCTTGAAATTCAAACCCGCTTTGCGGGTTTTGGCAACGCGCCGATGAACTAAACCACTCTAATGCAACCGATGCGTCCGGCGTGCCAGAATGCTGGGAACGCGGCTCCCTTGTTGCATCCATTTACGGATGCCAATCAAAGGCAAAAGGGCGATGGTGTACACAATCAACTCGGATGATTGATGCGACCACCATTCCAACATTGGGAGCGAACCAAAGCCAATCGCGCAAGCCAGGTCCCAGTTGCGCAAGACGAGCAACATGACGGCGATGATCAGAATTGCGGCAAGGGTTTGCACTGGCATTAGCGCAAAGAAAACACCAACCGTCGTTGCCATACCTTGTCCGCCATTCAAATGCAAAAAGATTGACCAGTTATGTCCTGCAATCACTGCCACGCCCACCCAGAGCAACGCGAGATCAGAGATTCCGAATGCCTGTGCCAAGAAGATTGCCGCCATTCCTTTGCCAACGTCGAGGAGCGTAACGAGGATGCCGGCAAGCGGGCTGACCTGATGAAAAACATTTTTGCCGCCGGGATTGCCGTCGCCCAAGGTGCGAATGTCCACATGGCGCAGATGATAGGTCATGAGATAAGCAAACGGAATCGAGCCGATGAGGTAAGCGAGGCAAAGCATGCAAATGACTAACCCTGACATAGTGCACCTCCTTAACGATCTATTCCTAGTGCAACAACATGAGATAGTTGCATACCAGACCGATGGAAAAATGGTTACCGAAACGGCCAAGTATCAAGTTTCCACTACGCACTTTCATGTTGGTGCACTACTAGCCATAATTAAATCATCGGCTTGGCTTCTCGTCAAGCAGCACGAGTGACTGTTCACCGATGGGTGAAAATACTTGCCGCAGATAAAATCAGGTATCTCATTGAGGAGTTGTCTGATGCATTTGAATCTGCGGCTGCGTAACTTCGCTGGGTCAGTGCAGAACTGGTTGTCACCGACGATGCCGAGAGCTTGACGGTTGCCGATAATTTAGATGTACACCAGCCAATCGGTTGTGCGCACGTCAACTGCAATGTGTCTGATGGGCGCACGTGGTGAAAAAGCGTTGGAACCGTTTGACCCGCTTTCGCACCCTTGCCTGACCAATAAGAATGCGCGTCCACTGAGCGGCTGGACTAGCCACGATGGCACGAACAATGCGACGGAACAGATTATTGGGCAACGCGTTAAGGAACGCTATCGCGCCCGGCGCGGCTACAAGCGCGATGCCTCCATTTTGAACGTCAGCCGTTTGAGGGGCTGGCTTGGCATGAAAGGGCACGAAAACGAATTAAGCGTACTGGGCGCAAATTGAAAGCGTCGCCAGAAATCTAAAGTTGTTTCGCCCAATTCCGAACGGTCACTAACTTTCATTGCAAAACATGCGTTGGCTGCCGGAGGATGCCCCACACCCACTGGTACATCGCGTACAACTCCCACGCAAACGGGATGTAGCCGCCATAGCCGAGCAGCGGCATCTCGAAGATTTTGGCAACATCGAAAAAGGGGATGGTGTAGTACCACTTGGGCATCGCCCGAATATTCCACATCTCCCAGAACAAGCCACAGACCACGCCCGCCATCGCCAGCGTGCCGATGATGCGCCAATCGCCGCGCGCTGCCTGCTCAATCAGCGACGTGCGCCCGCGCATCAAGTTGAGTGCGTCCACAAAGAGAAAAAGCCATATCCACGTAAAGGGGAAAAAGTAACGTGGCAAGAACAACACGCCGGCAAATAATCCTACAGCGATGTACATCACGAGCCAAAGATGATGCGTTTGTACATTGATACGCCGCGCGCACTGAAAACGCTTGATGAACGGAAAGGTTGCAATCAACTCGGCGGTCTCAAAGACTGCGGGGATGACCGTTGAAAAATCTATCGTGCCAACGATGAGCATTTCCCAAAACGATGGATCGTGCGTGCCAAGATAATGCCAGTTGAGCAAAAAATAATTGTGGAATTCAAAAATCCACCACACCGGCGCACTCAACAAAAACAGCGCAATGAACTCACGCGGATGACGTGTGAGCAACGAGGTGCCTTTGCGCCACGCGACCAACGCGTCTACCGTGAGAATATACCCCAGCCACAGGGGAAAGAAGGAATACTCGCCCAGGACACCCAGATGCATCCACGACGCCGTCCAGAAAACGGCGATCAGCACGAGACCGATAAGCAGGCGCAGTTTGAATTTCAACGCAAGACCTCCAAACGGAAGACGAAGGACGGATGATCAAACCACAGTCATGGCATTGCGAGGAGGCAGTTGGCGCCGACAAGGCAATCTCGCAAAGCACTGGGATTGCTTCGCTCGCAATAACAATGCGGAAGTTATCCGTCCGAATTATAACACATCTAAATCGCTAGCCCATTCGCCAATTGTATGGTAAAATCATCACGCACTACGAAATACGTATCTCGAGGATTTATGGTATCACTCACGATTGCAGACCTTCAAACCGTCGCAACCCAGATTCGTGAAAACATCGGCAAGGTAATCGTTGGCAAAAACGCTATCGTTGATCTTGCGCTTGTGGCACTCTTGTGCGAAGGGCACATTCTCTTTGAAGATGTTCCCGGCATCGGCAAGACGACGCTTGCCAAAGCCCTCGCACGCTCGCTCGGCTGTACGTTTCGTCGCATTCAATTCACGCCCGATCTCTTGCCCAGCGATATAACCGGCTTGAACGTGTACAACCAAAAGACCCAAGAGTTCGAATACCGCGCGGGACCATTGATGGCGCAAATTATTCTCGCCGATGAAATCAATCGCGCCACGCCACGCACTCAATCGGCGTTGCTGGAAGCGATGCAAGAACGCCAAATCACAGTGGACGGTGTAACGAAACACTTACCCCGTCCGTTCCTCGTCCTCGCCACGCAAAATCCTATCGAATTGGAAGGGACATTTCCGCTGCCCGAAGCCCAAGTGGATCGCTTTTTCCTCAAACTCAAATTGGGGTACCCCACCGAAGAAGAAGAAAATGCGATTCTGCTTCGCTTTGAGCGTGACGAGCCGCTGGAACATTTGCACGCCGTTGTGTCAGCGGAGGCGATTCTGGAAATGCAACGCCTTGTGCGCACCGTGCGCGTCGAAGAATCGGTGCGCGAGTACATCGTAGCGATTGTGCGTGCGACCCGCGCGCATGCTTCGGTGGAATTGGGAGCCAGTCCGCGCGGATCGTTGTATCTCTATCACGCCGCGCAAGCCTATGCCGCGTTGCAGGGTCGTGATTTCGTTTTGCCGGACGATGTGAAATATCTTGCGCCGTTCGTACTCACCCATCGCCTCATCATCAGTGCGCAAACCCGGCTACGCGGACGTGATGCAGAGCAAATCGTCAAAGAAGTAATTGATTCGGTGCCGGTGCCGATAGAGCAGTAAACAGTCAACTAGCGCCTAGCGACTAGCGCCTAGCGACTATTGACTATTGACTATTGACTATGTTTAACGAATCCTGGCTTCGTTTTGCCGCGTTGATGATTCTGCTGGGTGCGGCCGTGCAATCCAGTTCACTGCTGGTGCTCGCCGCACTGTTGCTGGTCGTCATCCCAGTCGCATGGGCGTGGAATCGCCTCGCGCTTTATCGGGTGAGTTACGAACGTCACTTGAGCGAGTCCCGCGTCTTTGTCGGCGAGACGGTTGACTTGAGCGTGCGCATCAACAATCGAAAAATTTTGCCCCTGGCGTGGATTACCGTTGATGATCGTTTTCCGCAAACGCTTGCGCCGGAAAACAAACCGCTCGCGCCATCGCATATCCCTTTAACCGCTTATTTGACTCATCGCGCCGCGCTGGGCGGCAACGAACGCGCGCGCTGGAATTATCGTCTTCCGTGCAAGCAACGTGGTTTTTACACCTTGGGTCCCGCGCGGATAAAATCCGGCGATTTGTTCGGACTCTTTGAACGTGAATGGCTCAGCCCGCACACGGATCGCTTGATCGTTTATCCGCGCGTGATGACGATGGAAGATTGGAATTTGCCGCCCAAAGACCCGTTGGGGGAAACCCAAGCACGCCTCCCCATCTTTGAAGACGCCACACGCCCACGCGGCATCCGCGATTATCGTCCCGATGATGCACCCAAACACATTCATTGGCGCGCCACCGCACGACGCGGTGAACTCCAAGTCAAAGTGTACGATCCCACGATGGCGTACCAATGGGCTTTGTTTGTCAACGTTGCTACGTTTGAACACGCGTGGCAAGGCACCGATCCAGAATTGCTCGAACAGGTCATCAGTCTTGCCGCCTCAATTGCGTACTTTGCCGCCGATCAAAAATATTCGATTGGGTTGATTGCGAACGGCACCTGGCCCGAATCCGATCAGCGATTAAAGATTCTGCCCAGCCGCGATCCGAATCATTTGCGCCACATCTTGGAAGCCCTCGCCGCGATTACGTCGTTCGTGACCACACCGATCGAAGTGTTGCTCCGTCAAGAAAGTGCTCACTTGGCGTGGGGTGCGACCTTCGTCGTGATCACCGGCATCATCACCAATTCATTGCTCGCAGAAATGTTGCGGTTGCGTCGTGTGGGGCGAAAACTTGCGCTGATTTCTTTGGATGAAAATCAAGAGTTGGATGAGAGCGAACTAGAAGGAATCACAATCCGAAACGTAAAGCGTAAAATGTAAAGACTACATTACGTTTCACGTTTTACGTTTTAGAACGACTATGCAACTTGGAACTTGGAACCTGAAACCGAATTTTCGCCGCGAACTCCGCATTGCGCTCCTCGCCGCGATGGAAACGTGCTGGGTCTTTGCAGTCGTGGTCTTTTTTGCCGAGATCGCCAACGCGCCGCGCCCGCTGACCCCCGTGCCGTTCTTTTTGACCTACTGGCTGGCGATGATCGTGGGGCGTCTCTTGCCGCAATCCCGGCAACGCTGGATTGTTTTGCAAAGTCTCGCCATCCTGATTGCGCTGGGCGCCTTGCTTGCCGTTGCGCGCGCCGAGTTGTATCCCCAACTCGATTGGTTTGACCTCTCGTGGTTGCCTCGCTTGCTCCTCACGATCCTTTCGTTGGCGCACGGCATTGTGGTCGAACACATCGTTGGCATCGGCACATTGTACGTTTTCATTCGCGGCTTGAGGTTGGCACAACGACCGCTGACACTCTGGTTTGTCGGCTTGCAATTTCGAATTGGCATCGTCGTCTTTTTTACCTTGCTTCTGGTCGCTGGTATGACACGCACCCTGAGCCCTTTGGCGTTGCCACAGTACGACGCCGCGCCGTGGATCTTTGTCTATTTCTTTATCGCTTTGCTTGCCATCGCGCTCGCCCGCATCGAAGAAATGACAAGCGATATTCATTACACGCCGCGTTGGGCAGTCACATTGCTCGGTTCGGTCGCACTCGTACTTTTCTTGGGGCTAGGTATGCTCCAGTTCCTCAGGGTGGATGTGGTGCGCACGATGATGCTCATCTTTGTACCGATCGTGTGGTTGTTTGGCATCCTCATCACCTTGTTGGCAATTCCGTTGGGCTATCTCCTGAATCAACTGGTCGAGATTTTCAAGCCGGTGTTCAACGCCATCAATCAATTGATTGATGCGATGCAACCGGTGTTGAATACAGAAAGCATCCGCCCCCGCGTTGAGGCATTCACCGCGTTTCCGTGGACAACCTTGATCCAACCCATCATCAGCGTGGCGATTGTGTTGGTCGTTTTAGAACTCATCCGGCGTGCACTCAATCGCCGGATGCAACGCATCGAAACCGAACAATACATCCGTGAATCGCTCGGCGATGAGGAGGTATTGGCTACTGCGCAACGCAAGTCAACGCAAAGAAAAAAACCGGCACAATCGCGCGCGCACCAGATCGCCGCCGAATCCATTCGCCGAATCTATGCCGCATTGGTTGCCCATGCCGCCCACGCCGGCATCGTGCGTCGCATCGCCGAAACGCCGTACGAATTTGAACCGCGTTTGCAACAACAATGGCAGGAACACGCTGACGACATTCGTACGATCACCGAGGCATACGTGGCGGTGCATTATGCGGAGCAAACCGCAACAGCCGCTCAAGTGAAAACGGTACGGGATGCCTGGGAGCGCATTCAGAAAAATGTAAAGAATAAACCGACGTTCGGAGTATTGCCATGAAACTTGTCAACGCGACTCAAATGCGCGAATTGGAAAAACGTGCCGATCAAGCCGGCAACACCTACGCGATGATGATGGAACGTGCCGGCAAAGCCGTCGCCGATGCCATCCTCGCACGCTGGGGCGCGCAAAACAAACGCGTGCTTGTCCTTGTGGGTCCCGGCAACAACGGCGGCGATGGTCTGGTCTGCGCGCGCTATTTGCACGATGCCGGCGCAACCGTTGCCCTCTATCTCTGGAAACGCGAACCGCGCGCCGATGATGAAAATTATCGCTTGTGCGTCGAACGCCAAATGCCGGTCACCCGCGCGGAACAAGACGCTCAATTCGTCGCCCTCAAAGAACAACTCAAACAATGCGATGTGCTTGTGGACGCCTTGCTGGGCACCGGCGTTACGCGACCGATTGATGGTCTCTTGAAAGATTTGCTCACCGTCATCAAATCCCAATCACCCAATCACCCAATTACCCAATTACTCCCCTCGCCCATCGCTTCTCGCCCATCGTTTCACATGGTCGCCGTTGATCTTCCTTCCGGCTTGAATCCCGACACCGGCGCACTCGATCCTGCCACGCTCGCCGCTGATCTCACCGTTACGTTTGCGTTCCCCAAAATCGGACAATTGATGTTTCCCGGCGCAAACGCCATCGGCGAACTCGTCATCGCTGATATTGGCATTCCCGCCGAGTGGGCGGATCCGAATTTGCCGGAGGTTGCTACCGCGCACGAAATCAAAACTCTCTTGCCGGCACGTCCCCGCGATTCACACAAAGGCACCTTCGGCAAAGCGATGTTGTGTGTTGGCTCGGCGAATTATGTGGGCGCGGCGTTTCTGGCTGGGGCGGCGGCAACGCGCGCGGGAGCCGGCTTGGTAACCCTCGCGCTCGCGCGCACGATTTATCCAATGATCGCGTCCGCGTCGCACGAAACGACGTTTGTCGTCTTGCCCGATGATCTTGGCGCGCTCATCCCGGAGGCGGTGAACGTTTTGCGCGAACGCTTGCGTGATTACGATGCGCTGCTCATCGGTTGTGGCTTTGGCCGCGATCCCAAGACCGTCGAATTTGTGCAACGCTTGCTCGACCTCAAACCAAAATCGCAATTGGGGTTTCCCACCAAGAGCGAGGATCGAAAAGCAGAACCGCCTCCCTTGCCGCCACTTGTCATTGACGCCGATGCCCTCTTTGCGCTCGCCCAATCCGGCGAGTGGTGGACGAACTTGAAACCCAGCACCGCCATTCTCACACCGCATCCCGGCGAGTTTGCCACGCTCACCGGTTTATCGCGCGATGAAATTCAAGCCAATCGCATTGAGGTGGCGAAAAAATTTGCGGCGCGCTGGCAACAGATCATCGTCTTGAAAGGCGCATTCAGCGTGATTGCCTCGCCGGACGGACGCGCGACGATGCTACCGTTTGCAACGCCCGCGCTTGCTACCGCCGGCACCGGTGATGTGCTGGCTGGGACGATTGTGGCGATGCTGGCGCAAAAATTATTGCCGTACGATGCGGCGATTGCCGGCGCGTACTTGCACGGGCTTGCCGGCGTCATCGCGGAAAAAGAAATTGGACGCGCGGGCGTGGTTGCCGGCGATCTGATTACACGATTGCCGGTTACCCTTCGACAGGTGATCGAATGAGTTTGCTCGAAGAAGCGTTCGATCACAAGCCGCTCGTTACGGTCGGCAAGTTTCAATTCATTCTGAATCCACTCACCGAGCAAGTGCCGGCAACCTCGCCGGCACTCTTGCGCGAAGCGGCCTCGCGCATACTGGCAGCCACCAATCTCAATGGGGTCAACAAAATCGTAGGCGAGGAAGATCGCGGTGCAATTCTGGTCGCGGCGGTGAGTTTGCAAGCAGACTTGCCGCTTGCGCTCGCGCGGTGGAATCCGTCCGGCGTGCCGGGTCAGATCGCGATTGATTTTGCAATGGAGTACACGCAAGGCACGCTGTATCTCAATGGCGTCGAGCCGGGCGATCAAGTCCTCATCGTGGATGATTTGATTAGCACTGGCGGCACGCTCGTCGCGCTGATTCGCGCGGTGCAACAAGCCGGCGCAAAAATCCGCGACGTGGTGTGCGTCGCGGAAAAGATCGAGTATGGTGGCGTGGCGCGCGTGCAAGCGGAAACCGGGTTGATGGTAAAAACACTCGTGAAAATTTCGGTCGCGGGCGCACGATCAAGAATTGTGAATTTGTAATCGTCGTTCGTAGTACGCGACACAGCGCAGCGGAGTCGCGTTCTTTACGGCGCTCCGTGCCTGATTACGAACGTATCACTCGTTCCACGACCTTCAACGCCTCTTCAATATCCTCACGCTCGATCCCATAATGTGTTACCGCGCGAATGCGTTTCTCGCCCGCCGCGCCCATCAACACCCCTTCGCGTGCAAGGCGTTCCACTAATTGCGCTGCCGGCATCGTGCGCACATCGAAAAAGACAATGTTTGTTTTGATGCACGCTGGATCGAGCGCGATGCCGGGAATATCGGCAAGCCCTTCCGCTAATCGTTTTGCGTTCACGTGATCATCGGCTAGGCGATCAATCATCGTCTCCAACGCAACGATGCCTGCCGCCGCCAGCACGCCGGCTTGACGCATTCCGCCGCCGACCATCTTGCGATTGCGGCGCGCCTCGGCGATGAATTCCTTCGATCCACACAGAAGCGATCCCACCGGCGCGCTCAACCCTTTCGACAAGCAAAACGAAATCGTATCCGTGTAGCGTGTCAGTTCGGAAACCGGAACGCCGAGCGCGATCGCGGCGTTAAAGATGCGCGCACCATCGGTGTGAATCTTGAGATTGTGCCGCTGCGCGATCTGTTGCACTGACCACAGGTACGCCGGTTCGAGTGGCGAGCCATTGCACGCATTGTGCGTATTCTCCAACGTGATGAGCCGGGTACGGGGCCAATGCACATTCTCGCCGCGAATCGCATGGCGAATATCATCGAGCGCGAGCGTACCATCCGGTTGATTCGGAATCGTGCGCGGATGAATGCCGCCCAGCGCCGCCATTCCACCCACTTCGTTGATGAACGTGTGCGCCTTGTCGCCTACAATCACTTCATCGCCGCGCGTGCAATGCGTGAGCAATGCAACCAGATTGCCCATTGTCCCACTGGCAACGAACAGCGCGGCGGGTTTGTTCATCCGTGCCGCCGCCATTTCTTCCAAACGATTCACCGTGGGGTCTTCGCCCATCACATCATCGCCCAGTTCGGCATTTGCCATCGCCGCGCGCATCTGGGGTGTGGGCAAAGTAACCGTGTCAGAACGCAGATCAATTTTCTTCACGATGAAAAGTCTCCCAGTCGAGTGATCCGTGATGCGTGTTCCGTTTGATGCTCACGCATCACGTTTTAGTAGTTCCGCACCACCGCCCGATACACCGCCGGTTGCCGGCTTTGCATCGTTTGCAATTCCTCGCGATACTTTTTCACCAAATCCAAATCAATCTTGGCAATGGTGTATGCTTCTTTGGGGCGATCATTTTCGTCGCGTCCCACACTCGCGTACGTTTCACCGCGCGGACCAATCACCGCACTCTCGCCGCCGAACGAGTAGGTGTACTCATCACCGATGCGATTGACGCCGGCAACAAAAATCGAGTTCTCGTACGCGCGCGCACGCAAATAGGTTTTCCATTCTTCGATCGCCTGTGTCTCCCAGTTTGCCGGGACAACGAGCAATTCTGCACCATCGAGCGCGAGCGCACGCGCCGCTTCCGGAAATGCCAAATCCCAACCCAGCAACATTCCCACCGTGCCGAACGATGCCGGGAAAATCGGTAAGCGAAATCCGCCGCGAAAGATCGGGCGCTCTTCCGGCTTGAGATGAACCTTGTGATACTGTCCCAGCAACGCGCCATCGGGACCCAACAAAATTGCCGCATCGTACACCACGCTTTCTACTTTGTGCTTGACCACCATCCCAAACGCCAGGTGTGTCTCATACCGCGCCACGCGCGCGCCGAGTGTCTCAATGGTATAACCCGGGACTTGTTCAGCGAGTTCGGTGAATTTGACGCCGCACTCGTAGCCGGTCGTGGCGAGTTCCGGGAAAATAATCAGATCCACTTTTTGCACATTGCAAACGTGATCAATGATGTCGCCCATGCGATCTAGATTTTTTTGCAATTCGTTCAAACGTGGATGAAACTGTGCGATGGCGATGACGATTTCACGCATAGCTAGGCTCCCTTCCCTCTTTTGACTTGAACACCCGGTTGTGTTACCATTGTCTTGGATCAGCAATGTTCGCATTGTAAACCAAATCCCCACCAAGTCAACCACACACGTCTGAGGTGAAGCATGGCTCAAATTGAAGATCGTGGCGCGCAACGTTTTCAGACGATCTTGGTATTACTCACATTGATTGCGTTGATTGGGTTGTTGTTGATTTTCTGGATCACGCAAGGTCAAGCGATCATGACAGCACTGCAACCCAAACCTTCGGCGACGGCGATGCGCACACCCACTCCCGGTTTCACCGCCACCCCCACGCTGACGTCAACGCCAGCCGCCACTGCCACCAGCGTGATTCGCGCTGAGACCGCTGTCATCGTACCAACCCCGATGCCCACTGCCACATCCCAGATGACCGCCACGGCTATCCTCACGCCAACGTTGGTGGCAACCGCCACGCTCACGCCAACAACAACGGCGATTGCTGTACCATTTGGTAGCATTGCCTATCATCGAACGGTCAACGGCGTTGAAAGTTTGGCTTCGATCAATTTGCGAGATAATACGATCACACCATTGGTGGATGTGGGCTTGGTTGGCGATTTGTTGTTCAACACGCACGCGCCCATCGGCACGTGGTCGCCGGACAATACCCGCTTTGCTTACATTTCCACCTTCAAGCGCGATGGACCCAATGCCCTGCGTGTGATTGATTTTCGGAATCGAACCAACACGGCGTTGTACTGGACACGCGAAAATGGATTGCTCTTTAGTCCCGCATGGTCGCCGGACGGCAAACAAATCGCTTTTGTTGAGATGGTGCCGTTGCGCGAAAATCAAACCGGCTGGTCCATCTACCTCGTGAACGCCGATGGCTCGCTCTGCGCGGGCAAAGCGGTTTGCACATTGCGCACCGATGCCCAAGGCGAACAATATCACGGTGGCTTGGCGTGGTCATCCGCCGGCGTCTTGGCACTTGGATCAAATTCGACTGGCGGGAATGATGTGTTTACGCTGTTCGCCGATGGCTGGGGAATGTTCAATCTCACCCAGCATCCGGCGGACGATAGTTTGCCGGCATTTAGTCCCGATGGCAAACAGATTGCATTCACCTCCACGCGCGATGGACATTATCAGATTTACGTGATGGATGTACACGGCGGCAATCTACGGCGCGTGAGTCGCGGCGATTCAACGGATTACGCACCCACGTGGTCGCCGGATGGCAAGTGGTTGGCATACACCTCGGTGCGGGACGGCGAACCGAACATTTACATCATGGACTTGCAGGGGAACAACATCCGGCGATTAACCTTCGATGGCGGTGATCGTCCGGCGTGGTCGCGGTAACCAAGCGAGAGGGGCAGAGCATTGCTTTGCCCCTTTGACATTCGCTCTAAATCATAGTACACTCGCTCTAGTTTTTCGCGAGCAAATTGTGTCGCACAGGGGGACGTATGCAATCATCGCCATTGAACGACCTGATTCGCAATCCTCGTTTTCTCCAGATTCTTATTCTCGTCGTTGCGTTGCTCGTTGGAATTTGCTTGTTTGCTTTCTTCTTCGCTCAACTCGCGCCACTGCAAAATCTCTTCACGGCGCGCGCACCCGCCAACACTCCCACCGCCGCCGTGCAAACCGTGGTTACTGTCATCGAAAACCCGACCCTACCGCCTACCATCACACCCATTCCTAGTTCAACTGCCACACCCAGCCGCACCCCCACCTCGACGACTACGCCAACCTTGACACGCACGCCCACCAATACTGCCACGCCGAATCCTTGGATGACCATCGGACAGTACAAAGCCGGCTGCACCACCGAAATCACGTTCGACCCGGTCACCGGGCGCAAGTTGCGTTTCCAAGTGCTTGCCGGCGGCGGCGATGATCGCATCATTTCGTTTTATTGTTGCACCTCGATGGGTGCGGGCTGGCTTGTCAATGATGTGTGGATTCCAGTCAACAATCCCTCGCTCACCCTGCGCGTGGGTGATGTGCGCGAGACCGACGAATTCACCCCAACCGTTGTAAGCAAAATGCGTTTCAACGTTGGCTGCAACGACAATGAAACGATGGAGGTACGTACGTCCTATTTGCCCGCGCTCACCGCCACACCAACGATTACGCTTACGCCGGCGATCACGACGACTGCCACAGTAACAACAACGGCTACGATCACCATAACCGCCACGCCCACTGCAACCGTTGTGCTCACCGGCACCGTACCGATTACCGCGACGCCAACGGTTACCGCCACCGTCGCTGTTACCGCCACGCGTCCGCCCGCACCCAAAGGTTCGATTGCGTATCATTGGAACGATAACGGCATTGATCGCGTGCGCGTGATCAACTTGGACAACAACTCGACGACGCCACTCGTGGACATTGGACCCGTGATGGACTTGACCTATCGCACGAATGCCGCGTACGGGGCATGGTCGCCGGACAATTCGATGTTTGCGTACATCTCCGCCGTCTCGCCCGGCGGATCGAACATTTTGCGTGTGATTGATTTCAAGTCCGGTACCACACGCTCACTCTACTCTTCCGATGCCGGCGGCGGTCTCTCCAGTCCCACCTGGTCGCCCGACGGCAAAAAGATCGCGTTCATTCGACTCGCCGGCAATCAACGCGTCTGGGCAATTGATGTGGTGAACGCGGATGGCACCAAGTGCGGTGAAAAATTCGAATGCGAGATCACGACGAACACGCAAGGGGAGCAATTCCGCGGCGGCTTGGCGTGGTCAAGTCAAGGCATCTATGTCTTGGCGATCAACTCGACCGGCGCGAACGACGTGTACACGATGTTTATGGATGGTGGTGGACGCACGAATCTTACCAACCATCCTGCCGATGACAGCACGCCGATCTGGAGTCCAGATGGCAAACTCATCGCGTTCACTTCCAATCGCGATGGCAAGCCGCAAATCTATGTGATGAATGCGGACGGGAGTAACCTGCGCAAAATAAGTCAAGGCGATTTCCCGGATTTCTCGCCCACGTGGTCGCCGGACGGCAATTGGATTGCGTTTGCTTCTGTACGCAACAACTCGACGGATATTTATATGATGGATGTAAACGGCGGCAACGTAACGCGCCTCACCACGACCGGTGGGGATCGGCCCGTTTGGTCACACTAGATCAACCCGACCACGGACAACGGACCGCCGACCGCAGTAATGTTTGTGGTCGGCGGTTTG
This sequence comes from Anaerolineae bacterium, assembly GCA_034433515.1. Lineage (GTDB taxonomy): Bacteria > Chloroflexota > Anaerolineae > UBA4142 > UBA4142 > DAOTXS01. Next base: position 74,075 of record DAOUAL010000019.1, read on the forward strand.
CAATCTGTGGTTGTTTTGCGAGCCATCCATGAATCATCTAAAAATTTTCCCTCACTCTGCACGCATCAACGACAATCATCATCTTACCCTCGGCGGCTGTGATGTGGTCGCGCTTGCACGCGAGTACGGCACGCCACTGTACGTCTTTGACGATCAGCATCTCCGCGAACAAGCGCGCTGTATCCGCGAGGCGTTCCAATCGCGTTGGCGCAACACGCTGATTCTCTACGCGACCAAAGCATACTATTCGCCGTACGTCGCGCGCATCTTCAAAGACGCCGATCTCGGCATTGATGTTACGTCCGAAGGCGAACTCGAGATCGCGCGGCGGGTTGGGCTCGACCCGGCGAAAATCTATTTGCACGGCAACAACAAAATGCCCAGCGAAATTCGCGCGGCGCTAGCGATGGGTGTCAATCATATCATCGTTGATAACCTTGACGAAATTGATTTACTCGTACAGATCGCCGGCGAACTCAACGTGACGCCGCGCGTGTTGTTGCGGCTTGCCCCGGCGATTGATCCACATACCCATCGCTACCTTGCCACCGGTGTCGCTGAATCCAAGTTTGGCTTGCCCATCTCAACGGGGATGGCGCTGGAGGCGGCGCGGCGGGTTGCGCAACACGCGCCCCGTTTAACCCTGGTTGGCTTGCACGCTCACATCGGCTCGCAAATCTTTGCACTGGAACCGTACCGCGATGCAATGCACCTCTTACTCGATTTCGCGCACGAGTTGAAAGATGCGATTGGTTTTGAATTACAGGAACTTGATTTAGGCGGCGGCTGGGGCGTGGCGTACACCGATGACCAGCAAACGCTCCCGGTCGAATCGGTTGCTGATACGATTGTGTCCGCGTTGACTGACCACCGACTGCCGTCCGCCAACTGCCGCCTGCTTTTCGAGCCGGGTCGTGCTCTGGTCGCTCAATCCGCTATCGCGCTCTACACCGTTGGCACAATCAAAGAAATTCCCGGCATTCGCACGTACGTTTCGGTAGACGGTGGGATGGGTGATAACATTCGTCCCGCGCTCTACGGCGCCAAGTACACCGCGCGCGTTGCAAATCGAATGAACGACGCGCCGACGATGCGCGCGGCGATCGCCGGACGATATTGCGAGCAAGGCGATGTGCTGATCGAAGAGGTCGCGCTACCGCAGGTGAAGGTGGGCGATGTGATTGTAATTCCGTGCGCCGGCGCGTATCAACTTCCAATGGCGAGCAACTATAATTTGATTCCGCGTCCTGCGGTGATTGCCGTGCGCGATGGCAACGCACGCCTCGTCCGCCGCCGCGAAACGATTGAGGATATGCTCCACTGTGAAATGGATGAATAAGTTCTTTTCCCCACCCAAGCCCAAAAGTTTGAGGATGGCTTGGTGGTTGTTGCTCCTTGTCTTCGTCGCCGCTTGCGCGCCGCGCCCCGTCCCCACCGCGGACGCAACACCCACACCGCACGCCACACCAAGCATCGCCATACAAACCCCGGCAACAAACGTACCAACGATGCCCGCCCCCACGGTCGCGTTACCTGAAGGTGGCTCGCTCGCTATCGGCGTCATCGGCAACACCACGCTCGAAATGAACGTGATGCCGAGCATCGTCCAAGACGCCGTGTTCGATTCGCTCTTGCGCGTCAACCCAACGAACGGCGCGCTCGAACCATCGCTCGCGGAGGCGTGGCAAGTGGCAAACGATTCGCCGACGATCACGTTTCGCTTGCGCCCGGGAATCCAATGGCACGATGGCACGCCGCTCACCGCCGATGATGTCGCCGCAACGATCCGCGCATTTTCATCGCCGGATTTTCGCGGCACGCCAATCACCGATTTCACCAACTTGGTTCGCGCAACCGCGCTGGACGCGCAAACACTTCAACTCACCTTCACCGATTTGTATTGCCCCGCGCTGGCAAGCATCGGCACGCTCAAAATTCTGCCGCGCGCCATCGCTTCGAGCGCGAACTTTCCCAAACTCACGCCCGCGCACATGATCGGTACGGGCGCGCTCAAATTTGTTTCGATGAGCAATGGGCAATTCACGCTCGAACGCAACGCGAATTATTTTCGTGGCGCGCCACACCTTGATTCGTTGACCGTGCGCGTCTTTGCCGATGCGTCCGCCGTGCAGGCTGCTTTTACGGCAAACCAAATTGATGTGATGCTCAACAATCCAAGTCTAAACATCGCGGATGCCAAAACATTCGCGTTCGATGCCAATGAATTTATCACGCTCTTGTTCAACGTGGACACCATCGCGCTCAATGATCCACGCGTCCGCCAAGCGCTCACGTATGCGATTGATCGCAACGTGTTACTCAGCGATCTCGGTGGGCAAGGGACACTCGTTGATACCAGCATGTTGCCGGGACATTGGGCATTTCCGGCAAACCTGCCCCGCTATTCGTTCGATCCAGCCAAAGCGCGCCAACTCCTCGCCGATGCCGGGTGGCGCACCGATAGCAATGGCATTCTGCGCAAGAATAATCAACCGTTACGCCTTGAACTGTACACCCAAGCCGATGATCCAATTCTCGAGCCGCTCGCGTTTCGCATTCGTGAGATGCTTGCCAACGTGGGAGTCCAAGTCGTCTTGCAACTCGATGATCGCGCGGGCTGGATCACACGCGCCTTCTCCCATCGGTTTGATGTGCTCTTGCTCTCGCGCAAAATTCCACTCGACCCGGATCAACGATGGTACTGGCAATCGGATCAAAACATGCCCAACGATGGTTTCAATTTTGGTTCGTATGCCAATCCGCGCGTGGATGCTTTACTCAACGCAGCATTGCGCGTGCCGGGTTGTGAGATGAACACGCGCGCGGTGATCTATGGCGAGATTCATCGCACGCTCGTCGCGGACGCGCCGGGGGTGTTCCTCCTCGCCCCGAAAAAATATTTGATGGCACGCAATCGTGTGTTGAACCTTGCGCCCAGTTCGTTTGCCGGCGAGTTTTGGAATCTGAACGAGTGGCGTGTGAAACCCTGACAGAGGACGGAGGATGCATGCCCCAGACTTCTTTTGCCAGCGCTCCTTCGCGCGGTACGTTTGATTTTGCACCGCTCCTTTACAACGCCACGGCTTCCATCCTCTATCGCGATGATCGCCAGCCATCGCACACGCTGACACTCGCCGGCAATCGTGTTACGCAAAACATTGCCGGCGATCATATTACGCTCACGTGTGCCGATGAAACCATCTCACTGACGTGGCACGCGCTCATCGGTGAGGAATGGATCGCGTGGATCGAAATCGCCAATCACAGTCGCGTGCCGATTCAAGTTGACGAACTGCGCGTGCTGACGATGGACGCGGCGAACGGTGCGCGGATCAATTTCAAGGCGGTGCCGCTGGATTGGCGATTCTTTCAAAATGGCTGGCAATCGTGGTCAGCGGCGTTTGCGCGCGATTGCGGCAACGGCATCCACACTGACCCGGCAACCTACGAATATCGCGTCAAGCATCAACCACACGCCATCCCGGCATCCCCCAAAACTTTTTCAAGTGAGTGGTTTACCGTTGTTGCAGACGGAGGACGGATGACCAATGACCGAAGCGATTCACGTCCGTCTCTTCTTCTGGGCTTTATTACCACCGCCGCTCAACTGAGTGAAATTCGTTTGCAACTCGACGGCGAAAGATTTTTGCGGCTCGATGCGATTGCCTACGGCGATGGTGTGCGCGTTGATCCCGGCGAATCGTTCACCTCAGAAAGATTGCTCATTGCATTTGGCGATGGACTGGCTCTGCTGGATCGCTACGCCGAACAACTCGGCAAAAATATGCACGCGCGCATCCTGACGCAACCGTTGACCGGCTGGTGCACGTGGTATTATTTTTATGGCGAGAATACCGAACACGATGTGATTGCCAATCTCGAACGCATTCGCGCGGAACGGTTGCCGCTCAACGTCATTGTGATTGACGATGGCTATCAAACCTCCGATGGCGATTGGACAAGCGTGAACGATGAAAAATTTCCCAACGGCATGAAGCTCCTCGCCGATCAAATTCGCCAAGCCGGCTTTGTGCCGGGTATTTGGGTTGCCCCGTTTGCGGCAAACGAAAATTCGCAACTCGCGCGCGAGCATCCCGAATTTTTGTTGCGCGATGCCAGCGGCGCACCGGTCGTGTCATGGATTCATTGGGGACAAAAATGTTTCTCGCTTGATTTATCGCGCGCGGACGTGCAAGCGTGGCTGCGCGATTTATTTCGTACGTTGAGCGATGATTGGGGCTATGATTTTTTCAAACTCGATTTTCTGTACACCGCCGCCGTGCCCGGCATTCATCACGATCCAAGGATGACGCGCGCGCAAGCGTTGCGACGCGGACTTGAAATCATTCGCAAGACGGTTGGCAACAAAATGATTCTCGGCTGTGGCGCGCCGCTCGCGCTCAGCATTGGCATCGTTGATGCCATGCGCATCGGACCCGATGTCGCGATCACGTGGGAACCGATCTTCAAATCCGATCTCACTGCACCGGCAACCGCGTACGCCATGCGCAACACCCTCGCGCGCGCGTTTATGCACAAGCGTTTCTGGCACAACGATCCGGATTGCGTCCTGGTTCGCCGCCGCGACGACGAGAGCGATCTCAAGTTGAACGAAATGCGGACGATGGTTTCACTGATTGGCTTGTCCGGCGGCGCAGTCCTGGACTCGGACAATTTGCCTTCGTTGCGGCGTGGTCGGTTAAAATATCTCAAACAAATTCTGCCGCCCACCAATCTGGCGGCGCGCCCTCTCGATTTATTCGAAACCGAATTACCGCAAATTTTTGCGTTGCCGCTTGAACGCGAGTGGGGGCAATGGCTGGTGGCGGGCATCGTCAATTGGCGCGATCAAACGACGACGACGGAAATGAGTTTAGAAAAACTGGGGCTTGACCCAGCGATCGCGTATCACGTGTACAACTATTGGCATCGGCGTTACGTGGGTGTGGTGCGCGAGCGCATTCGGATCAAACGCCACCAGCCCCACGAAACGCGCGTGTTGTTGTTCAAGCCGGTGTCGGAGCAAGTCGAATTGTTGACCACCACGTTCCACCTGGCGCAAGGTTGGTGTGAAGTGAAACGCATCGAACGGCGTGAAGCATTGCGCGCGGGTAAACGCCGGACACAACCAAGCATCGAAACGACTTTTGTCGTGCGTGTCGAGTTGGAAAAATCAGGCAATCAAACCGGCGAAGTGATCTTTGCCGTTCCGGCATCGAAGAAGGTCATTGCCACGCGCGTAGAAGGACGCCGATCGCCGCATCGCCTGGTCGGCAAAGGGATCGTGGCGGTGGGATTGACGCTGGATGAACATGCCGTTGTGGACATTGAGGTCGCCTGATTGCACACGTGTACATTACCGTTCCCCGAATTTGGTATTTTGTGGTGATTATGATAAAATCAATAAAGATTGGCATTGACAAAAAGGAGGAGGTGATGCCCTTTCCAAGGTCATCCAATCGCTTAATCACCTAATCATCTAAATCTCAAGGAGGAGAAGTTCCGATGAAGCGTACGTTCATGTTCTTGATGGTCTTGCTCGTGTTGGTGGCGGCGTGCGCCACGCCCACCCCTGAGCCGACCAAAGCTCCCCCGCCGGCATCCTCTTCAGCCAGTAGTTCGGTTGCGCCAACCCAACCGCCGGCATCCAGCAGTGCATCCTCTGCTCCTGCGCCTAAGGCAACCGCGCCACGCCCAACCCCACCGCCGGGTCGCGTCACCGTCGAATTCTGGTTCGGTCTCGGCAAGCCGCTCGGCGATGTCCTCGAAGCCATCGTGATGGACTTTAACAAGTCGCAAGACAAGTACTACGTGGACGCGATCTACAAAGGCGCGTACGTAGATACGATGAACGCCGCCATCGCCGCGTTCCGCGCCGGCAAAGCCCCGCACATCGTCCAGATGTTCGAAGTCGGGACCGCGACGATGATGGCAGCCAAGGGCGCGATCAAGCCGGTGTACCAACTGGCGCAAGAGACCGGCTGGAATCTCGATCCCAACATCTACATCCCGGCAGTGCGCGGCTATTACAGCGAAGGCGACAAGATGATCTCGATGCCGCTGAACAGTTCAACGCCGGTGATGTACTATAACATTGACGCGTTCAAGAAAGCCGGTTTGGATCCCGCCAAGCCGCCCAAGACGTGGGCAGAATTGCGCGCTGCCGCGAAGAAACTGGTGGACACAGGCGCGACCAAGTGCGGCTTTACTTTCGAGTGGCCCACCTGGACGCAACTGGAGAACTTTAGCGCGATTCACAATGTTCCGCTCGCAACCAAAGCGAACGGTATGCTGGGAATGGACGCGGAACTCAAGTTCAACAGTGACCTGCACGTTCGCCATCTGCAAACCTTGATGGATATGCAAAAAGAAGGATCGTTCAAGTATGGTGGGCGGGATGGCGCGGCGACCGTGCTCTTCCCCTCTGGCGAGTGCGGCATCATTCACGCATCGTCCGCCGCCCGCGCGCGCATCAAGAACGAATCCAAGTTCGAATGGGGCGTGACCTACCTGCCGTACTATGACGATGTACCGGGCGCGCCCAAGAACTCGATCATCGGCGGCGCGAGTCTGTGGGTAATGAACTCGCCGGGTCGCACCGCAGATGAGTACAAAGCCGTTGCCGAGTTCTTCAAGTACATCAGCAAGCCGGAAGTGGACGCCCGCTGGCATCAAGAGACCGGCTACTTGCCGATCACGCACGCCGGCAACGACAAGACCAAAGCGGACGGCTACTATCAAAAGAACCCGGGCGCTGACCTCCCCTATCTGCAATTGACCCGCACCGAACCGACCGAAAACTCGCTCGGACTCCGGTTGGGCAATATGCCGCAGATCCGCATCGTCGTCTACGAGGAATGGGAAAAGGCGTTCCAAGGACAGCAAACCGCCAAGCAGGCAATGGACAATGCCGTGAAACGCGGCAACGAAATCCTGCGCGAGTTTGAAAAGACGTACAAATAAGCGTACTCAAGACCTGTCAGGTCTGGAAGACCTGACAGGTCTCCCATAGGAGTCTGATGCAACGCCGGGTAGTTTTTAATAATCGTATCTTGCCCTACTTTTTGCTCTTGCCGCAACTTATCATCACGATCATTTTCTTTTTCTGGCCCGCCAGCCAAGCCATCTATCAATCCGTCTTGAGCCAGGACCCGTTCGGATTGCGCACGACCTTTGTCTATCTCGATAACTTTCGTACGGTGCTGAGCGATCCGCTGTACATCGAAGCGGTACAGGTGACCATCATCTTTTCGGTCTCGGTCACACTCTTTGTGATGACGCTGGCACTGCTCTTTGCGGTGATGGCGGACCGGCAGATTCGCGGCGCGCAGACGTACAAGACGCTCTTGCTGTGGCCCTACGCGCTCGCGCCAGCGGTTGCCGCCGTGTTGTGGAATTTCATCTTTCATCCCTCCATCGGCATTATCGGGCGTGCGCTGAACGAGTGGGGCGTCCACTGGGACTATAAACTCAACGGCGTCGACGCGCTCATCCTCATCGTGGTCGCGTCGTCGTGGAAACAAATCGCGCACAACTTTTTGTTCTTCCTCGCCGGCTTGCAATCGGTTCCGCCTGCCATCGTCGAAGCCGCGATGATTGATGGCGCCAGTGCGTGGAAATTATTTCGTTCGATTCTCTTCCCCTTGATTTCACCAACGACCTTTTATCTCTTGACCATCAACCTGGTCTTTGCCTTTTTCGATACGTTCGGCGTCATTCACGCGCTCACCGACGGTGGACCCGGACGTTCCACGACGACGTTGATGTACAAGGTGTATAGCGACGGCTATGTCAATCTGAATCTGGGAATTTCTGCCGCGCAATCGGTCATCCTGATGATCATCGTGAGCGCGCTCGTCTGGCTGCAATTCCGCTTTGTGGAAGGCAAGGTGCATTACGCATGATCAGTCCAAAACCTCTCCGTAATCTGCCGGTGCATGTAATCCTGCTGACGGCGGTCATCATCTTTGCGTTTCCAGTGTTCCTGGCGTTCATCGGCTCGACGTGGGACGCCGGCACCATCGGACGCGGCCAAATGCCACTCACGCCCGGGCCCCTGCTGATCGAAAACTACACGAATGCGCTGACGAGCGCGCGCGGCACCCGGGTCAGCGGCTATCCGGTCCAAGTCCTGTTGTGGAACAGTCTGCAGATGGCGCTCGCCATCACCATCGGCAAGATCATCATTTCGATTCTCTCGGCGTACGCGGTCGCGTTTTTCCGTTTCCCCTTGCGGATGTTCTTCTTTGCGTTGATCTTTCTGACGTTGATGCTCCCCATCGAGGTGCGCATCGCGCCGACGTACAAAGTGATGAGCGATCTGGGTCTCATCAACACCTTCGCCGGCTTGACGATTCCGCTGATGGCGTCTGCGACCGGCACGCTGCTGTTCCGTCAATTCTTCTTGACGATTCCCGACGAGTACGTCGAAGCGGCGAAGATTGACGGTGCGGGACCATTGCGCTTTTTCTGGAGCATCGTCCTGCCCCTCTCGCGCACGAACATCGCCGCGCTCTTCGTCATCCTCTTCATTTACGGCTGGAATCAATATTTGTGGCCCCTCCTCATCACGACGAGCCGCGATATGGAAACCATTGTCATCGGCATCGTCAAGATGATGGGTACCGGTGAAGCGCAAACCGATTGGAACCTCATCATGGCGAGTACGGTGCTGGCGTTGTTGCCACCGGTGTTGGTCGTCGTCTTGATGCAACAATGGTTTGTCAAGGGTTTGGTGCAAACCGAGAAATGATGCTAGGACGCGGACGAGCGCGGATGAACGCAGGTTATTTCTCTGCGCTCATCCGCGTCCTATTGGTGGGCGAACCATGAAAAATCTGTCACTCATTCTCATCATGATTTTACTCGCCGTGCTTGTCGCGAGCAGACTCGCGGGATGCAGCGCACCAGTCGCGCCAACAGCAACGCCGCCAATCGGCGCGACAAACACACCCACCGCCGCGCCAACGCTCGCTCCGAAAACGCTCGTCGTTGCGCATCGCGGCGGCGCGGCGCTCGCCCCGGAGAATACCCTCGCTGCATTTGAGAACGCACTTAAACTCGGCGTGGATATGGTTGAGTGCGATGTGCACCTGAGCAAAGAGGGTGAGTTGATCGTGATGCACGATTTCACCGTGTCACGTACAACGAACGGCACCGGCGAAATCCGCGATTTGACGCTGGCGGAACTCAAGCAACTGAACGCCGCAGCAAAATTCACCGGCGGCAATTTTCCCCCGCAACCCGTGCCCACTCTTGCCGAGTTGCTCGATCTGGTCAAGGGCAAAGCCGGCGTCCAAATCGAAATCAAAGTTGGCGCGGGTAATGCACGCTATCCCGGCATCGAACAAAAAGTGATTGACCTTGTCAACGCACGCGGCATGACGAACGATGTCATCCTCATCTCGTTTGATTTTCCAACGCTGAAACAAGTGAAGGCGATGGATGCGCGCATTCACACCGGCGCGCTCGTCAATGCAGCGTGGATGATGACGCGGAGACTGGCCGCGCCGGAGCAAATCGTCGCCGAGGCGATTGACACGACTGGGGCGGAGTATTTTATGCCGCCGTTCGGCACCGTGTTCGAGGACTTGGTGAGGGTGGTTCACGCGCGCGGTCTTAAAATCGGCGTGTGGACGGTGAATGTCGAAGCGGATATGCGCCGACTCGCCGGTTGGGGAGTGGACGCGATCACGAGCGACAAACCAGATGAGTTAAAAAAAGCGTTGGGACGCTAAATCGTTTTGCAATTTCCACAAATCGGAGTATAATGCGCCCGCATACGGGGCGTAGCGCAGTTGGTAGCGCGCAGCGTTCGGGACGCTGAGGTCGTTGGTTCAAGTCCAATCGCCCCGACAAGCCAGAAGATAGCCGAGCAATCGGCTGTCTTTTTTTCTGCGTGGTGTCCTTGGATATTCTTGGCGGTAAAACCCCTGTTCTGTTTATGTTAAACCGATTTTTGGTCAAATTGGTAAAAATTAACCGAAAAATAACGAAAGACAGCCACAAGTTGTGGATAAAGGTATTGACTTGGCATTCCCGTGTGATATACTGAGCATAGTAGTTGAGCCGATTTTTGATTACATCTCCAAGGAGGGGACACGTATGGCAGATCGAATGAGCAAGTCCGAAACGTTGGCGTACCTTGCCGATAAAACCGGACTGAAGAAAAAAGAAGTGGCGTCGGTGCTTGAGGAGTTGGCAAACCTGGCATACCAAGAAGCGAAAAACACTTTCCAAGTGCCAGGCTTGGGCATGGTGATGCTCCACGAACGCCCTGCCCGCAAGATGGTGATGCGTTTTGGACCCAAAGCCGGACAGGAAATCGAAGTTCCGGCGAAAAAAGTTCTCAAGTTCCGCTTTACCAAAACCGCCAAGGATGCGATTTTGGGGAGCAAAGCGCCCATGAAAAAAGATGATCTGGAGATTATCGAGGGGATTGGGCCCAAGATCGCCAAAACATTTTACAAAGCCGGCATCACGACCTTTACGCAGTTGGCAGAAACTTCGGTGGATCAACTGCGCCAGTTGCTAAGCGAAAATCAATTGCCAGGCGATCCGACCACTTGGCCCGAACAAGCCAAACTGGCTGCCGAGGGCAAGCTGGACGAACTAAAGAAACTTCAGGACGAACTGATGGCTGGACGCCGCTAATTTGGTGGACCCACAAACATGCACGCGACCTTCCTCGCGTGCATTTTTTATGCCTGTGCTTGCTCAGCGACTTGACGTAAAGCACTTTCGGCGTCAATCCGTCTCGTGTTGGCATACGCCGCCAACGCGAACAACACTTTGCCCAAGGCTTGTTCCGATTTTCTAGCACGCGTCAATTTTTCCACCGCCTTGGCAATCTCTTTGACATTGCTCTGCACCTTGCCGCGCTTGGCGATCTTTTGGGCGCGTGCCAACGCCGGTAACGCACGCGGAATATTGCTTTGCTTGCCGCCATTCTCCGCTTGCTTGATCTTTTCCCAATTACCTACAATCTCTTCGACCCCATTCACCTTCACATCACCAAAGACGTGCGGATGCCGGCGGATCAATTTGGCGACAATGTCTGCCACAACCTCCGTCAACAAAAACTCGCCGGCTTCCGTTGCAATCTGCGTTTGCAAGAAAATGTGCAAGAGCAAGTCGCCCAACTCTTCCCGCAAATGGGGAACATCTCCTTGATCGAGCGTTTCCAGCACTTCGTAACATTCTTCCAAAAAATCTTTCCGCAACGATTGATGCGTCTGCGCGCGATCCCAGGGACAACCCTCGGGGGCGCGCAAATGCGCCACCACCTCACCCAACGCATTGAGCGAACTGGGACGCGCTAGTGGAGGTACAAACCAAATTACCTCGCCTTCGAACCTGGCGACCTTATCCAACTCTGCCAAGCGCATCGCCTCAATTTTTTGTGCCGACGTTCCAACCGCCTCCAACCGCGTAATCAGATGGTCGGGCGGATACAACACCATCAACACACGCTTGCAATCAGCGGCTATGGCATTACTTGCGCGCGCGATGATCGCTGGCGTGTCCGGGTCAAGATGCGGAAAGTGTTCGCGCGCCAACGTATGAGCGTCGGCAATTTGCAAACCACGTTCCAATGGATTCAAATCCAACGCGAGGCATACCCTATCAATCCACGGTCCCAAACTGAGAGTCACAGTCATCACACCTTCTCCCGGTTTGTCGTCGCGCGATTCATCGCGCTATCAGGTGGGGCAATTCCCGCCTGTTTTCGTTTTGACTAGTGCACCAACATGAAATAGTTGCATACCAGACTGATGGGAAGACCTTAACAGAAAAATCGAGTTTTCACCACGCACTTTCATGTTGGTGCACTACTAGCCCGGCAAATCGGTTTCTGCCACGCGCCCATTCTCCAACACAACGTGATGGGTGAACAAACGCTCGTTGACGTGAACGTGGCTGATCAGAAAAATCTGATCGAACGCGCGCGCAATTTCACCCTCTGTCAGCAAATAGATCAGCGCCTCCGCCCGCTCATCATCAAACGAACCGAGCGGCTCATCGAGAAAGATAAAGGATGGTGCCGTTCCGCGTTCGGAAGGCAAGGTCGCCAGTGCAAACGCCAGGCGCAACGCGAGCGAAAATTGATCTTTGGTTCCGCCACTAAAAATATTCTTTTCTTTGAACGCACCACCCTTTCCCACGCGTTCGTCCCACACCTGGATTTTGTACGTCTCGGGATCAAGTTGCGCATCGTGATAACGATTGCGCGTGAGGGTGGGCAACATCCGCCGCATATAGTCCATCGTTGCCGGCAAGATTTTTTGCACGATGCGTCGTCGCGCGACGGAAGCAATTTCGATGCCGCGCTCACGCACCATCATCTCGCGTATTTTTTGTTCCCATTCGCGCTGACATTCGGCACGATCCAAGATTTGGCTTTGCAACCCCAATTCGTGTTCCAATTGCGCTTGCCGATCACTCAACGATCGCACGCGCCCCACCAACTCGCGTTGTTGCGCGCGCAAGGTGGCTTCATCACCCAAATCGAGTTGGCTCAGCCGCCCTGCCAAAGACTCCAACTCGGCTACATTCGGCGAAGCACTCAAACGGGTCGCGTTGCCTAACAATTCTTGAACGCGCGCATACAACACTTGAACATTTTGTTGTCGAGTCGCGCGTTCGCCATGTCGGCGTCCCAGTTCGCCTTCCAATTCGCGCGCTTGTTTGAACAACCCATCGCCACCCAACACATCGTATTCGGCGCGCAATGCTTTGCCAAAGTCATTATAGCCATTCAATTCCAGAGCGGGATTCCATGCCGGGGCATCGGCTTGGACGGTGCGCGCGCGTTCGTACAAATCGCGGGCTTGGATCATCCAAGTTTGCGTTTGTTGGGCGCGCCGTGCGATTTCTTGCGCCAAGCGGTTCGCCTCATTTGCGCGTTTCTGCAATTGCTCGATTTGGGCTTGGAGTTGAAAGCGCGCTCGTTGCACAAGGTTTGCGTCCAACTCGATGCGCCATGCCTGCGCCATCGCTTGCGCGTGCGTTTGCCAACGCCTCCAAATCTGTTCTGCTTTTTGCGCAGCGTTGTCACAGCGAACACGTTCCGCCGATAAATCGCTCGTTTCGTCCAACGCATTTTGGCGGCGCAATTCGCCTCGCACGGCACGCGCGTCCAATAATCGTGCGCGTGTGGCTTCTTGCTCCGCGCGCAAATCGTCCAACGATTGATTGTTCATCTCGCGCGCAATCATCACGCGTTGGGCTTGGGCGGCTTCAATCGTTTCCGGAATTGGAGTGCCCAGTTGCGTCAAACGGTCTTGAATCTCACGCACACGCGCCTGTTGGGCTTCGCTTGCTGATGCCCGCGCTTGCACCTGCCCTTCCACACGACCCAGTTCTTCAATTGCCCGCGACATCTCGCGCCATAGCATTGTGGCACGCATTGCCAACCCGATGCCCACCACGACAGCCAGCACAAAGAAAACCAAAGCGGCGGAGGGAACGCATACACTTGCTATCCAAAACACCAAGAGCATCACCACAAGGCCATAGAGTTGCAATCTGAACTGTTGCGCCAATTGATCGCGCGCGCGTTGTTGGGCGCGAACCGCTTCTTCTGCCGGGGCGATTCCAATCTCTTGCTGTGCGGCGATCCATTCGCCCAGCGCTTCGCCGATGGCATACTGGTGCAAGCGCGTTTCGATTTGCGCGAGCGCCGCTTCCTCGTGCGCCACCGAAGCATCCAGTTCCATGAGCCGTGCTTCGATGTTGGCGATTTGTGCGGCGCGTTGGGCGTAGCGTTCGCGCGCGGCGCGCAACTGCTCCAGCCGCACCAACCGATGCGCCAGCCAATCGAGTCGTGCGATTTGGTTTTTGAGATTTGGAATTTCACCGATGGCGCGTTGCGTTTCGCTGTGTTCTTGTTTCAAGCGTTCGATCTCGCGCGCATTATCCACGCTCCGTTCAATGGTGTCGCGTGCCGCTTTGACATCGAGCATGGCTTGTTTCAGCGCTTCGATGCGCTCCACCCGTTGTGCCACATTCTCACGTTCGCGCGCGAGAGTTTGGATCGTGGCATCAAGTTGTTGCACCGCGCGCAATTCGGTGAGCGTCCCATTCACCGCGCCGCGCAGTTCGATCAACGTGATTTGCTCTTCGGTCTTGGCGAGTTGGGTTTGAAAAGTTGGCAACTCGGCTTGAATCGCGGCGAGGTCGGCGCGCTTTTTCAACCGCTCGAGTTCGCGTTTGTCTTCGGCGGTAATCTTGAGGTCGCTTTCGATTTGCACAAGTGCATCGAGGTTGAGCAACTTGGCAAGTGATTCTTCGCGCTTGGCTTTGCTCAACCCTTCGAGTTTCTCCAACTTTTTTTGTTCAACAAAACAGGTGTTGAGCAACGCATCGCCATCAAACCCGAGTTCGGCGACGAGTCGTCTATTGACCGCCGTGTTGCCTCGAATTTCCTCGCGCTCGTTCTCGCCGCGCACAATATCGAGTTCCCAGACATTTTGTCTGCCGCGCACAATCGAGCGCACAATCTTGAACAGGCGCGTGCCCATTTGCACATCGAGTTCCACGCGCGCCTTTTCAACATCGTAACGAATCAAATCTTCCAGACCCCGTGCGCCGGTTTCGGTCGCCAGCGCCGCACCGAACAGCGCAAAGAACACGGCTTCGAACAGCGTAGATTTGCCGGCTTCGTTCTTGCCTTGCACCAAAATCCGTGCGTGATCCGGAAAATGCAATTCGATTTCTTGGAGTTGTTTGAAATTGTGGGCGTAGAGACGTTTGAGTCGAATCATCGCAAGTAAAAAAGCTTGAAACTTTTTATTTGAGATTGTAGATTTCACCGAACTTGGATTTCAAGTATCGGAGGTAGGGCGCGACATCCATTGGTCCGCCCACCACGCGTTGGAGAGTTTCTTTGGGGGTAAACTTGCGCCCGTGGCGATGGAGTTTCTCGCGCAACCATTCGCGCAACGGCATAAACTCGCCGCGTTCAAATTGGGCGTACAAATCCGGGATGTCGGCAAGCACCTTTTCCCAAATCTGCGCCGCCACAATGTTGCCCAGTTGATACGTGGGGAAATAGCCCAGCATCCCACCCGACCAATGAATATCTTGCAGACATCCTTGCGCGTCATTGGGGACATCCACACCCAAGTATTGCTTCATCCGCGCATTCCACGCTTCCGGCACATCCTTCAATGCCAGTGTGCCTTCCATAATTTCTTGCTCTAGTTCAAAGCGGATGATGATGTGCAAACCATACGTCGCCTCGTCCGCCTCCACGCGAATGAAGGACGGCTGCACGCGATTGATCGCGCGATAACATGTTTCCATTTCGACGTTTTGGAATTGCGCCGGAAAAGTGGCTTGCAATTTGGGGTAAAAGAATTTCCAAAACGCGCGGCTCCGCCCAACCAAATTCTCCCACATTCGACTCTGAGATTCGTGCAAACTGCTGGAAGCGCCGCGCGCAAGCAAGGTGCGTTCCAATGCCGGGTCAACGCCATTTTCGTACAAGCCGTGCCCGCATTCGTGCATCGCGCCAAAGAGCGAGGGGCTGATGAAATCTTCGTAATAGCGTGTGGTGATGCGGATGTCGGTGATGCCGGAGTTGGTGGCAAAGGGATGGACGGTCGGATCGAGGCGCCACGAATCGGAACGGAAACCGAAACGTTCGAGGATACTCAACGCAAACTCGCGTTGCTTTTCGATTGGAAAATGTCCGTGCAAGCAGGCATCGCTCACGGTATCCGCGCGCTCACGAATCTGGGCCATCAGTGGAATCAAATCTTTTTTCAGCGCGTCAAAAATTGTTTTCACTTCAACGGTTTTCATGCCGCGCTCAAAATCATCGAGCAGGGGATCATAGACATGATCGTAGGGGGCAAAACATTCTACGTACCGGCGCTTGAGTTCAATATTTTTTCCAGATGTGGTAAAAAGATTTTGAAATTCGATTGTTTGCGCGCTTCGATCCATGCCATCCGCGCCAGAGCGGCGGTCCGGGTCATTTCGGCGCGCAGTTCGGTGGGGACAGCTTTTTGTTTCTCGTAATCTTGGCGTGCCACGCGAATCAAACTGGCTTCGTCGGAATCGTAGGGCAAACTGGCTTCATAATCGCGCAAATCGTCCAACAGTTTGCCGATTTCGTCGGAGGTAAATTTTTCGTGCGCGATTTTGCCCAAGGTCGCCATTTGCTCCGCGCGCATCGCCGCGCCTTTGGGCGCCATCATCGTTTGCTGATCCCAACTAAGCACTGCGCCAATCTTGCCGAGATCAGCAATTTCCATCAGGCGGGTTTTGAGTTCGACGAATTGGGGATTCATTTTTGCTCCGTCAAGGGTATGATGCCCGGTCGCAACTATTTAGACTTGCGTGCCGGGGTCGAACAAACGTTGGTGTTCTTGCAACGCGAACCGATCGGTCATCCCGGCGATGTAATCACACACAACGCGCGCGGGATGTTCGCCGTTCATTTTGCGTTGCACCGATTTGGGTAAGAGGCGAGGATTTTGCACGTACGCGGTAAAGAGTTCTTCCAACACGCGTTCGGCTTTTGCCGCCATTCGCGCCACCCGATAATGGCGATAGAAATTTTCCATCAAGAAATCTTTTAGCACGCGATTCTTGCGTTCGACCTCCTCGGAAAAGGTTACGATCGGTTTGCCCAGCGCACGCAACTTGGTTACCGAATCAATCTTGCGGGCGCGCAATATTTGGTCAGTGGCTTGAACAAAATCGCTCACTTGATAATTGACCAGCCAGCGAATAAAACGATGACGCATCAAATCGTTGAACCGATCCGCGCAATCGTTGCTGATGGTGCACCACTCTTTCCAAAATTCCAGTTGCTCTAGATCACGCGGATCGAGAATGCCCGCCCGCAAGCCATCGTCCAGATCGGCGGTGCTATACGCGGTTTCATCCGCCACGCTCGCCAATTGGGCTTCTAGCGTGGCGGCTTCGTGGGGATTGTAGACCGCCGGATTCACCGTGTCGTACTCGGTCTCGTGTTTGGCGATGCCCTCGCGCACTTCGTACGTGAGATTCAAACCACGATAATCGTCAAAACGTTCTTCCAACTCTTCCACGATGCGCAAGGATTGAACTTGATGATTGAATCCGCCGTACTCTTTCATCAACTCGTTCATCTTGCGTTCGCCGGAATGACCAAAGGGGGTATGCCCCAAATCGTGCGCGAGACAAATCGCTTCAGTCAAATCTTCGTTCGCTCCCAGCGCGCGTGCTAGCGTGCGTGCAATCTGCGCCACTTCGAGCGTATGGGTGAGCCGCGTGCGATAGTAATCGCCTTCGGTGATCACGAACACTTGGGTTTTGTATTCCAATCGGCGAAACGCCGTGGTGTGGATGATGCGGTCACGGTCGCGTTGAAACGCGGTGCGATACGGATGTTCGGGGTCGGGATATTTTCGTCCGCGCGAGTCGCGGCTTTTCATCCCATAGGGCGCCAGTCGCGCGGCTTCTTGGGCTTCGAGTTCTTCGCGGGTTGTCTGCATCGTTTACCTCCAACGGCAAAGGTGATTATAGCACAATCCGGCGCGGCTGTCAGCCAATTTTCTGCCCAATTTGCGCATTGCTCTCTTTTGTGCTAGAATGCCAACTGGATAGGCGAGTAGCTCAATTTGGCAGAGCACGCGTCTCCAAAACGTGAGGTTGGGGGTTCAAGTCCCTCCTCGCCTGCTCAGCGCGCAAGGATGCTTGCGCGTTTTTCTTTGCTTGTCGCCCATCGCATTTTGCGCTATAATCGCCCAGCAATTTGTTTGAGAGTCGTTCTTCCGCTGTTGGTGTACCAGCAGTTGAATGAAAATGGACTACGGGTAGGACAAATTTCAAATTTGTCCCACATTTTTTGAGGGAGAAAATCGCTTTGAAGTGGACCACTTTACGGCACAACGGGGTCGCTTTCCCGCCCGAGTACGACTATCGCGGGCTGACGATCAAAATCAAAAACGAAATGGTCAAACTCACGCCCGACCAAGAAGAAATGTTGATGGCGTGGGCGAAGAAAAAAGATACGCCGTACGTCCTTGATCCAGTTTTTCAAAAAAATTTTTTAGGCGATCTCAAAACGAAACTGGATGCCCGTTTTGCCGACATTACGCTCGACGACATTGATTTCACCGAATTGCACGCGATTGCCGAACGCGAGAAAACCGCAAACCTCTCCGAGGAAGAACGGAAAAAGCGTTCGGCGCAACGCAAACGCGAGCGCGAAGAACTCAAAGCCCAGTATGGCATTGCCATCATTGACGGCAAAGAGACCGAAGTAGGCGCGTACCTGGTTGAGCCGCCGGGCATTTTGATGGGACGTGGCAATCACCCGTTGCGCGGCAAATGGAAAGAGCGTGTTCAACCCGAAGATGTCACGCTCAATCTGGACGAAGACGCGCCGGTGCCGCCCGCACCACCCGGGCATCACTGGAAAGAGATCGTCCACGAGCACGATTCAATGTGGCTCGCCTCGTGGTACGATAAACTATCGGACAAGCGCAAGTACATCTGGCTTGCCGATTCCGCCGCCTTGCGCCAAGAACGCGATCAGGAAAAGTACATCAAAGCCGCCGCGCTGGAAAAGAATGTGGACAAGGTGCGCGCGGAAATCGCCAAACGAATGACCTTTGAAGACACGGTTGCCCGTGCCGAGTTGGAAAAAACACGCCGGGAATTGCACGCCCAACGCCAAGCCCTTGAAGCGCGCTTGTTGCAAGCCACGCAAGCCGGCGATACCAAGACGCGCACGAAATTGGAAAACGCTTTGGACCGCCTTCGGTTGGCAGAAGAAAAACTTGCCAAGCGCGAAGCCAAGATTCACACCGAAGAAATGAAAACGCGCCAACTCGCCACCGTGTGCTATCTCATTGATCGGTTGGCGATGCGCGTGGGCGATGAAAAGGATGAAGACGAAGCGGATACAGTTGGTGCCTCCACGTTGCGCGTGGAACACGTCCACGTCGGCAATGATCGCATCGAATTCGATTTTTTAGGTAAGGATAGCGTGCAATGGCAAAAGTCTTTGCCCCTCCAAGGCGATGATCTGGTGCTGGCACGCAATTTGCAAGACCTGGCGCGCGGCAAGCAACCGGGCGATCAACTCTTTGATAAAATTGATTCCACGCACGTCAATCGTTTCCTAGGGAGCATTGTGGAGGGATTGACGGCAAAGGTATTCCGTACCTATCACGCCACCCACGCCGTTCGCACCGCCCTCTTGCGCGATGGCGATCTGGCTCCCGAAACGCCGGCTTATCGCAAAGAGTATGTGGCAAAATTGGCAAACCTCGAAGCGGCAATCGTTTGCAATCACAAACGCACGCCGCCCAAGACGTGGCAAGAAAGTCTTGCCAAGCGCGAACAAGAAGTGGAACGCTTGCGTGCCGTGCAGCCAGATACGAGCCGATGGCAAGCCCAAATTGCGGCGCGCACAAAGGCGTTGGAAAAATTGCTGGCGGCAAAACCGGATTTAGAAAAACTGCAGGCACGCGTCAAGGCGTGCCAAGATGCGCTTGCCAAAGCGCGCGCGGCACAAGCCGCGTTGCCCAATTTCGATGAACTGGTCGAAGCAAAACAAGCCGCGCTTGAGCAGGCATTAGCAGATCAGAAAAAAATTCAAGCGGCGGCGCAAGAGGCGTTGAAAAAGAAACAAGCCGCGCTCGAGGCACTGACATCGAACAAGCCGCCCAAGGCGAAAAAAGCGCTAGCGGAGTACAACAAACGCTTGCGCGCCGCGCGTCAAGCAATTGCCGCTACCAAGAAATCGAACGAAGAAAAAATCAAACGGGCAAAGGCGCGCGTCATCAGCGCGCGGCGCGCCTTGGACGCGGCGTTGAAAGCCCAACACGACAAGCCACGCCATGCTGCCAAACGGATTGCCCAAGCCGAAGCCGCACTGAAACGCGCCCAAGAAGCATTGATCCAAGAACCGCAACGTTATGAGGAACGCGTTGCCAAGGCACGCCAAGCGTTGGAGCAAGCCCAGCAAGCACCAATCCTTGCACAAAAGAATTATGCCGAAAGGGTGGAGCGCGCAACGCTCCAACTCGATTTAGCCAAACGCACGCGCGATTATAACCTAGGCACATCGCTCAAGAATTACATTGACCCATCGGTCTATAAACTGTGGGGCGATCATGTGGGGTTCGATTGGAAGAGATTGTACACCAAAGCGTTGCAACGCAAGTTTGCGTGGGTGGAAAAAGTACGTGGCACATGGAAGGAACCGCCCCTGGAAGGTTGACCAAACCTTCCCCCTAGATTTTGCCCAAATTAAGCGACAAATCATCGCGCGAGAGCCACTTGCGAAAACTGCCGATGCGCAAAACCGTGTTTTTTCCGTTGATTTTTGCCGAATGCTAAGGTCTGGCTGGCGGCGTCCCCTAAGCCTCGCTTTCGCACCCTCGCCTGACCAATAAGAATGCGCGTCCATTGAGCGGCTGGACTAGTGCAACAACATGAAATAGTTGCATACCAGACTGATGGGAAGACGTTGACAGACGTGGCTAAAAATCGAGTTTCTACCACGCCCTTTCATGTTGGTGCACTACTAGCCACATGGTCTATTTGATGGCGCAGGTGCGAAATCTAGGCTACGGCTATATTTAGTGCCAACGAGGCACGCTTGGTGCCATCATCGCTGCGTGCCGCCCAACGACTCGCGCTTCAGCGGCGCGAGCGTTCGCTGCAACACTCCCTGGCTGGCGGGACCTGCCTTCCTACCGAATGAACGAGCAATATGCACGTTCTTAGTAGCGAGATGTTGGACGGTAACTTTGACGGCTTTGCTCACTTGAGAAGACGATCATACTCATCGTGAGTGCCAATCCAAAACCAGATAACGGTATCCGCTTTGAGCAACCCAAGCGCTCTATATCCCAAGTCAATGCGAACCGAATAAACTGGCTGGTCTTCTTTCACTCGAAGAAAAGGCTGGAATGCGCTGGATTATCTCTCCATAGCCTGTAGGCTTTTTGTGCGCGTTAGCGGATTTCTGGAGGCAAAGCCCAATAATGTTTCCAGAACGATTCGGTCGTCTGTGACTTCAGTGGTGTTCGATGAATTCACCGTGTTCATCGAACATCGGCAACGTTTTACCTTCGTTGATTTCGGCTTCTACGGCCGCCACTAGCGCAGCCAACTTGCCATGGTCAGTGGCTGCAAACTGCTCAGCCCACAGTGCCTCATCTGCCACAGTTTCTTCAAATGTTTCTTCGGTGGGCCGGGGATGTGTCTTGAGGAAAAGCGCGAACTGATAAAGTTGCACTGTTCGCGCCAGCGGCATAGCTGTGGCGATGTCAGTAATCGCTTTCACCAAATCTGTTTGTGTCTGCTGTATCTTCGTTGTCATTTCTCTAACTTCCAGTGATAATTCTATCACTTGCTTTCTGCGCGGTTGCGATCATGCCGCCCAATGGCCTGCGCTTCACCTGCACCGCGCAGCGCAGCGGAGCGGCGTCGGCTCTAGCCGCTGGTTGGGCGCACCCCTTGCCTACAATTTTCGGCCTACGTAGATTCCCTACCCAATATACTCGCTATGTTCACGGAAGAACTCGAACACGGCATTCATTCGCCTTCGTATCCTTGTGTTGAATAACCATTTCCCCATAATTTTTGCTGCATTCCAAAGCCCCTCATCCCGGAACATACGACGTTGACGCATTCCCATCTCACCAATAACGACTTCCACATCCCTTATTCCACATTCCTGGAACAACCCCTTCCATTCATCAAAAGTGAGCGTGTTGCGGATGCAAGCGACGCAAGCCGAAGATGCCGCCGCATCAAAAAGACTATCGGGTGGTCGCTTGTAGAAACTCAATTCCAACCAACCAAGAAAGTCGCCTGGTTTGGTCACCCGGATGGCTTCACGGATTGCCTGCTCCTTGTCGGCTATCAGCACCAGCAAGGCTTGCGACAAGGTGACATCAAATTCATCGGCAGAGAACGGTAAATTGAGCGCATCGCCTACCCGGAATTCAACCTGTCTTGAAATCGCTCGTTTGCGCGCTAACCTGTTCGCCTGCCCTATGAGTTCATCGTCAATGTCCACGCCCGTAATTTGACAGTGGTATCGCTCTGCCAGGTATATCGCGCTTGTGCCCCTCCCACAGCCAATATCCAGGACCTTGCTCTCTTTGGTAATGCCACATCTCTCGGCAAGTTTTTCTGTCGCCCACAAGCCGCCAGGATGAAGCACGGTCATACCGACGTGGTATGCCATAAAGTCAAAGATGTCACATTGTTCAACAGAACACTTGACTTCTTCCATCAGTTTTCAAAACTCCTTGGGCGCATCAACGGCACCGAGCTCGGCCGCTGCGACCGAGGCGAGCACAGCGAGTCGAGGGAGCAGTCGGCTGCAGCGAGTGGTTGGGTGGCTTCATCATAAAGAGTTAAGTTGCGTACAGGTGATTGCTCCTTTCTCAGGGGTTCAACACAAGACCTTCGTTGGCTTTCTCGTAGAGCAAACTCAGAGTAGCACACACTTTGTTAAGTATAAATGCACTAATGCAGAAAGATAGCCCGTAACGTGGTGTAATAAGCAAGCTTTGGATTTCCACTTTCATCTAGAATTGTTGGATCAGCTTGGCTATTCATTTGTTCAAGCCAGTTATATTGAGTATCACCTGGATTGAAGAAAGAGATAATATCAATACCTTCATGGATTAAAGCCTCAATCACCCTTTGGTATGCAGTTGCCTGAATAATGTTTTTTTGTTGGTTTGGTCTACTGACTTGACGCATGTTTATATCTAGCTCTGTTACTATTGTATTAAAACCAGCCTCTCTATATCTTTGAATTTGTTGTCTTATTAAAGCAATATTTTTGTTTAATTCACCCTCTGTGTCAAAATCTCTACCTTGGAGATGCATTTGAAAAGCAATGGTATCTATTGGGGCTCCGTGCTCTCTTAATGCATTAAGAAAACTAAAAACTTCATCGGCTTTTTCCCCACCAAATTCGATAAGAAAATCTGAATAATAAAGTTTTGCTTCAGGAAAAATTTCTCTGGCTATTTGGTAATTTCTTACCAACCAATCTATATTTTCTTGCGATAATTGATCAACTCTTTGAATAGAAAAAGCCTCTCTCCAGAAATTTGGACCACTAGCATAAGGGTTGTAAGTTAATTCAGAAATGATACCTATTGCTAAAATCCTATCATTTGCCTGACTTCCAAGAACTGTTTTAATATGAGAAAGAGTTGTTTCCGTATGCCGATAAGTTAAAGAACGAAGAGCATTTCTGTATTCATCTACAGAACCAAATTGATTTCTGTAATTAATTAACCATTCGGGTGTGTGGCTTCTATGAGGCGATATGAGCGATTGTACAATAATATTCATATTGTTATATTTTATTGCTCTGTCCAAAACATTAAAATTAAATTCATTTTCAGAGGGTCTAAGGCTCGAATTTGGCGACCATGGAATGTACCATTGCATTTCTGCATCGATTAAATTAGTATCGAATTGATTGAAAATTCGTGTGTATGTTGAATGATCAGGATGCCATGATTGTGTAAAGTCTATAAACCAAGTTAAACCCGTGTTAATGCCTTTATTTTTTGCTTCTTTTGGAGTTAATTTTCTCCATCCCCACTCTCCATTCTCGTTTTGTGTAGCAATAAAAAGAGGGATAGGGCCTTCAAGGGTTTCACCAGTTTGATTGGGATTGGGATCAAGGTTGTAAGCAGCAACAACGAATGGCCTGTCATCTTTATCCAAAAGAGGAGTTCCATCACCTTTTTTTGAGATGAATTGAAGATTGCTTAACACTTCCTCCGCTGAGACTCCAATCCCAGCATTTTTCATCGCATTGACAAACTGCGGAATCGGCGCATCGCGACGGGTCAGGTCGAACAGCTCGGGGTTGGTGACGCGCGGGTCGGGCACGCCGCTCAGCCCGCCGACCTGCTCCGGCGGCAGCGTCGGGATGGGCGTCGGCGTGGCGGTGGCCGTTGGCGACGGCGTGGCCGTGTCCGTCGGCGTGGGCGAGGGTGTGGCGGTGACGGTGGCGGTCGGCGTAGCGGTGCTTGTCGGCGCGAGGACGGCGACGGACATCGGCGTCGCACTGGGCGTAGGTGTCGGCCCCGTCACGGGCGCACAGGCCGAGAGCATCAGGTTGACCAGCAAGACCATCATCCACGTGCGTTTCATCTTCGCATCCTCCTGCAGCGGTCATCGCCGCCCAACGGCATCGGGCTCAGCCGCGTTGCGGAGCGGAGCAACGTCGGCTGTAACCCGGTGTTGGGCAGCAAACATCTTTTCAGTCACATTTCTGCGTTTTTGTGCACTCGATTTTTTATTCCACGCCAGTAGCTATCAGA